>NZ_JBBCAS010000007.1:0-277820 GCF_037203765.1 Sediminicola sp. 1XM1-17
AATACAAAAGTGATGCCTATCGGCACCCACTTTTTTTGTTTCCCCTCGCTCTCCAAAACTTCGTTTTGAAACTCGGGGACAGGATTTGGAGAATCCCAATGAACCCTCACTGAAAATACAAAAGTGATGCCTATCGGCACCCACTTTTTTTGTTTCCCCTCGCTCTCCAAAACTTCGTTTTGAAACTCGGGTAAACAAAAAAAGTGATTTGCAAATGCAAATCACTTTTCTGCTTGGTCGGGATGACAGGATTTGAACCTGCGACCCCACGCCCCCCAGGCGTGTACGCTACCGGGCTGCGCTACATCCCGAAATCCGGACTGCAAAAATAATAAGTTACAGCCTATTTACAATGCTCTTTTTGAAAAAATATTAAAGATATGTCTGTTATGTCCGTTTTAATTTGATATAGTTCAAACAGGTATACTTAAAACTAAAAATATTCCAGTAAACCCATGATGCCATTAAATGAAATAAGGCAGGCGAAAAGCAATGAAGTTACCAATCCTAGGTTTATCCATAGGCTGGTCTTATGTCCTTTCATGATTTTTTTGTTATTGATGAGCAATAGTATTCCCACAATTACTATGGGGAGTACAAATACATTGAACACCTGGGACAAAATTTGCATTTCAACAGGATTGGCTCCCAAAACTGGAACGATCAAAGCAAAAACAGAAGCAAAAGCGGTAATTATTTTGAATTGTTTTGAGCTGGTATCCAGTTCCCCAGATTGATAATCGGCCAATAATATTGGTGCAATCAGCAAACAGGGAAATATGGAGGATAATCCTGCGCTCAAGGTTCCAAAAAAGAAAAGTGTCAAGGCAAATTTACCTGCAACGGGTTCTAGGGTATTTACCATATCCAAAACTTTGGTAACAGGCTGTCCCTGATGGAACAAGGCACCACTTGCTACAGCCATTACCGATCCACTGATTATAAATACAAGGCAAGCCGCTATAATAGCATCTTTTTTCTGTTGTTTCAAATTGTGTATGGTCCATCCCTTCCCTTTTACAAAAAGGGGTCTAGATAAGAATGTTGCCGCAGCCATTGTGGTTCCCACAAAGGCAGCAACCATCATATTGCCCCCTTCCACCTTTGGAACGGATGGTACCAACCCTTGGACTACTTCCATAGGAAGGGGATAGACCATGAAAAGGGACACTATAAAGGAAAGCCCCATAATGGTCACAAAGATGACCAGGATCTTTTCAAAGAAGGTATATTTTCCAACTAGAAGTAGCGCATACATAATTCCGATCACTACTATAGCAACGATCAGAACCGTTTCATATCTAAACCCTTCCAATTGTGGAAAATAGATCAAAAATATTTCGTAGATAATATTTGCTGAAATCCCCAAAATGCCCATCAAAGAATTCCATTGTCCAAATGAGATACCGATGATGATCAAAATAGCTATGAATTTTCCACCTTTGATATGTTTTTTAAAACTATATAAGGCTGTTTCTCCTGAAATTAAGGCGTAATTCCCAAACGAGTACATCAAAAGACCTGAAAAAATACAGCTTAACAAAAGTACCCATAGCAATTGCATACCGTACGTACTTCCGGCAACGATCATGGAAGTAACGATGAATGTTTACAAATGACGTTGTATGAAGCATTCGTAATGGAAAAGGTTCAACAGGGAAATCCAGTTATAGGTCTTTACCCACTTACAGCTGAAGAAATTAAATCTGAGTTTGAGGAATGGAAAAAGACAACAACAAAGGAATAGATTATAATTTAGATGATACATCTCCATAGCGAAAGTGTTGGAATATCAGGGTATCATTTGGGATAATCATTTCTGAGGCAACATTACCACCTATAGAAATTTTATCTATCTTTAATTCTGAATATGGTGTTTCTAAATTTGCCAAAACATTCCTTAATCCCATAAAGTGATTTTTTTTGCACCAAGACCTATGGGTTGCCGGAAATCATTTTAGTGATGCTGGTTATGGACAAAATATGGCTACAACCAAACAGGCATAAAGTCAAAAAAATTCACAACCTAATGAAAAAATTTGCCCTCAGGGCTTATTTAAAGTTGTATTAATATGAAATCCACCACGGAAAAATCCCATGACAAAACTTTAAAGGCCCCTAATAGAGGTGTTAGGGCCACGGAATTGTTCAAAATTGTTGTTGTGGGTGCGTCTGAGGGTGGACCTGAGGCAATATCTGAATTATTATCTGCTCTACCTCCAGCACCAGGAATGGCTTTCATTTATGCACAACATCATGTGCGGGGTACCACTGGAAAATTAAAGGAGCGGCTATCCCGTAACACCACAATGGATGTGAGGGAATTGGTTGAATTGCATAAAATAGGACCAAATCAGGTCTATATTACCGCTATTGACCATGGTAATGACATTTCAATTGATGGGAATACAACCGATCATAAAAAAAATGGTGAATTCCAGTCCATCGATAGCCTATTCTCTTTAGCAGCAAAGACCTTTGGTAACAGAGTCATTGGTATCATCTTAGATGGAACACTGGATGATGGTGTTATTGGATGTCAAGATATCAAAACTGTTGGAGGGTTGATTTTTTCCCAAAATGATTCCGCCAAATTTCCCCATTTGCCCCATTTAGCTGTTTCAAAAGGGGTGGTAGACCATGTCCTTAACGCAAAGGATATAGCATCGCAATTGGTCAGACTAAACAATTTACATACTACAAAGCCAAATAAGAAAGGGCAAGGACCTGATAACGGGTTAGAACATCAGCAGGAATCAGGGACAAAAGTCACTACCAATTCTGTGAACATACTGAATGAAGAATTAAAAAATAGTGAAGCGCGGTATCGAGATTTATTGTTCGGGTTGCCCGTTGCGGTATACACATGCAATGTAGATGGATATATTGAATTGTACAATGAAGCCGCCGCCAAGCTTTGGGGGACCAGGCCAGTAATTGGAAAAGACCTATGGTGCGGATCCTGGAAAATCTTTAGGCAAAACGGTACACCTTTACCGTTTGAAGAGTGCCCCATGGCATTGGCCTTAAAGCAACAGAAACCCGTTAGTTTTGAAATCCTTATTGAGCGACCTGACGGTACCAGACGCAACATCCTACCAAATCCGCAACCTACCTTTGATACCTATGGCAATTTAACAGGTGCCATAAATACTTTAATAGATATTACCCCTCAGGTAGAGGCACACAATAAAATCCAAGAAAGTGAAACCCAGTTCAGTACCCTGGCCAACAACATTCAAAACCTAGCCTGGATGGCCAATGCCGATGGATGGGTGTTCTGGTATAACCAACGCTGGTACGAGTATACAGGCACCACGAAAGAAGAAATGGAAGGCTGGGGCTGGCGAGCTGTGCATGACCCTCAATATTTACCCTTAGTGGTAAAGCAATGGAGGAATGCCATAGAATCAAAAAAACCCTTTGAGATGACCTTTCCTGTGAAGGGTGCTGATGGAAAATTCCGTTCTTTTATTTCCCGGGCATTTCCTTTATTTGATGCTGATGGAAATATAAGTCGTTGGGTTGGCACACACACCGATATCCATGATCACCTTGAACATTCCGATTTTTTAGAGGCCAACCTTAAGGAGGTCTATCAAGAAATGCAGGCCATTTTACATTTTGCACCAGATGCAGTGATCACCATTGATGAGAAAGGGACTATCATAAGTTGGAACCCCGAGGCAGAATCCATTTTTGGATGGAAAAAGGAGGAAACATTGGGAAGGTCCTTGACAGAAACGATAATCCCCGAACGTTTTGCACAAATGCATACAAGAGGAATGGAGCTTTTTTTAAAGACTGGTGAAGGACCAGCCATGAACAAAGCTCTGGAAATGTTTGCGGTCAAAAAAGACGGGGTTGAAATTCCGGTTGAACTGAAAATATCAGGGACAAAAATTAATGATCGCCATATTTTTATTGGCTTCCTACGTGACATTTCAGTTAGAAAACAGGCCCAAGAAACAATCATCAATAAAACTTCCCAGCTCATTGAAGCGCAACAACTAGCCCTTATCGGAAGTTGGGAATGGGATGTAAAGTCTGATAAAATAACTTGGTCTGATGAACTGTTTAGGATTTTTGGATTGGAACCCCAAGATTCTATTCCCAGCTATGAAAATTATCTCAACTACATTCATAAAGATGATAGAGATAATTTAAATGCCACGATACAGCAGGCATTCAATGACCATCAGTCCTACAAATTTATACATAGGATTACATGCCCTGATGGTACAATCAAATACATTAAAGCGAGAGGTCAAGTTTTTACCAATGAGCAAAACGAAACTATACGCCTGGCAGGGACCGCACAAGACATTACTGACTGGCAAAAGCGTGAGTCCGAGCTAAAAGCCAGCGAGGAACGTTTCTTTAAAATCTTTGACAGCAACCCTGTACCAATGTCATTGTCCGAAATCAAGACCAACAAAATAAGATATGTGAATTCTCTTTTTTGCAGTTTATTCGGTTACACCAGAGAGGAAATTATTGGCAAAACCTCCGAAGAATTACAATTGATCGAACCACGGGAATACGATAGGGTGATATCTTATATATTTGAACACCTTCAGGAAAGTAGGACCCTTGAGGAAGTTCAAAATCTATCCATTGATGAAACGGAACAACTCCTGTTGAATTTAAAGCAAACGGATGCAATGAAAGATTTTGAAGTGCAATATACCAGTAAATCTGGCGAAACCTTTCCTGCAATAGTTTCCTATGAAATAATCAGGCTCCATTCTGAGCGCTTTATGATTACTTCCTACCAAGATATTTCTGAAAGGAAAAGGGCTGAAAAGTTACTTAAGACCCAGAATGAGCAACTAGAAAAAATGAACAAGGAACTACAATCCTTTACCTACATTTCTAGCCATGACCTTCAGGAACCATTACGAAAGATCCAAACCTTTGCCGAACTCATTATAGATACTGAATTTGCGAATCTATCCGAGAGGGGAAAAAACTATTTTTCAAGGATGCATAATGCAGCTGACCGGATGCAAACGCTTATCCATGATTTACTTTCCCTATCTCATGCCAATACCCTTAAAGGAAAATTTGAATTAACGGACCTGAATGAAATTATAGAATCTGTTAAAGTTGAACTAGCAGATACCCAAAAAATGGAAGATGCAATTATCGAAGTTGAAGAGCTGGGAAAGTTCCATATCATCCCCTTTCAATTCGAACAGTTATTTTTTAATCTGATAAGCAACTCCCTTAAATTTTCCAAATACGGCCAACCACCACGAATCAAGATATCAAGTGAAATTATCAATGGCGACAAATTGAAGCATCAAGCACTTTTACCCGGCAACACCTACTTACATATCACGTTCCAAGATCATGGAATAGGGTTTAAAGAAGAATATGCTGAAAAGATTTTTGAAGTGTTTCAACGACTTCATACCAAAGATAAATATGCAGGAACTGGTATCGGACTTGCTATCGTCAAAAAAATTGTGGAGAACCATAATGGATTCATTTCGGCAAAAAGTAAACTGGACAAAGGAACAACCTTTGACATCTATATTCCCATCTCATCCTAATTCTAAAATTTCAAAAATTCCCTGCCTCCGACCTCGACCAAAAAGCTACGCCTTTCACTTTTTTTTATTTTCACGTTGGATGGGGAGCAAGCTTCATCCAAGTTCAAATAAAAAAAAGCCAGACAATATTTGTCTGGCTTTCGTTGGTCGGGGTGGCAGGATTCGAACCTGCGGCCTCCTGCTCCCAAAGCAGGCGCGATAACCGGGCTACGCTACACCCCGAATAGGTTATCTATAAACTCAATATCTCAACTTTTCTATCTAATCTCTTCCGGTGGCAGCCCCGAAACTTCGGGGGAACCTGCGGCCTCCTGCTCCCAAAGCAGGCGCGATAACCGGGCTACGCTACACCCCGAAAAAATTATAGATTGATTTAATGGTCAACTATCTTAATTTCAGACTGCAAATATACCATAATACTTAGAAAAACAAACCAAAATAAGTCTTATAAAAAACAAAATAGGTGCTAATATCTATTAACACCTATTCGGTCAAGCTGTTAGCTTTTTAACTTTATCTTATCGGAACAAAGTAAAGTGTCCCACATACTGCTGCTTATCAGGATCATTGGCATTTACCACATACCAATAATCCCCTGTTGGCACCTCATTGCCCTCATATTTACCATCCCAACCGATAACATCATCCAAAATAGCCACTACCCTACCATATCGATCATAGATTTTCACTTCCATGTTAGGGAACATTTCACGATTCCCTGGTGCCCAAAGATCGTTCATGTTGTTACCGTCCGGAGTAAAGAAATTAGGCATTTCCAACATTCCTGTAAATTTAAACGGTATCGTTATGGTAACGCTGCAGCCCTGTTCATCAACTACTCGTATGGTAACCGTTGCATCCATATTTAGAGTGAAGACATTGTTATCTCCCATGTTCTGTCCCTGGAAGTAATATTGGTAATTACCAAAACCACCTGTAGCCGTAGCCGTAATTTCATTTGGCCCTGTCTTGACCGCATCAAGAACCAATGGGTCGTAAGCATCTATGGTAAATGGAACAGAAGTTGAACAACCGTTCTCATGGTACAAATACACAATATGGTCCCCGGGAGGCAAATCTCCAAAGGTATGGTTGGTAGTGGCCAAACTAATATCATCCACATCCAAAGAAAACAATAACCTGGACAGCACACTGGAGTCTTGCATTTCTACGGTAACAGTGCTATTGGGAAATATCCCTTCACAACCGTATTCTGGGAGCGCGGTAGCAGTAAGATCTACCCCAATTATAATGGGTATTACCACATTGGTTTCGCAACCTCTGGCATCCCTAACAAAAGCAACATAAGTCTCCCCTCCTTCCAAATTATCAAAGAACAACGCATCATTCCTAACAAAATCTGCAGGATCGGATGAGTTTAAACTGGTCTCATAATATGGCTGTAAAGTCACTGGATCTATAAAAGGAGTTCCTCCTGTTATGGTCAGTTGTGCCGATCCATCCATGGCATTGATACATGTTTCCGGAGTTTCTATGGATGATACCGTCAGAACGTCCGGTTCCAAGACGGTCAAGGTCATTTTCTCCGAACATCCCTTTTCATCCAAGATCAATATTTCATAAGTACCGGCATCCAAATCATCAAATACGAACTGTCCCGGGGTGGTAGGATAACTAAAGAATTCATTGAAATTGGGTGAGATCGCGAATTGTAAAAGTCCAACTCCTCCAGATGTCACGTCTATTTCAATAGAACCATCAGATAGCCCGTTACAGGATACTGCATTGGGCACGGCCGTAAACTGTATAGGATCTGGCCTTAGGATCACCAATGGACCCTCAACCTCAGAACACGTTACACCACTGATAACGCTCACATAATAATTCGTGCCCTCTGGCAATCCTTCAAAGGTCCCATCATCTTGGGTAGGTCTAAATAGGGTCGCCGATGCATTTGGCGCAAACGGATCTCCCGGATCTCCCAACCATAATTGAAATTGATAGTTCCCTACACCACCCGCAGCAAAAGATTCTATCCTTCCATCCAATTCGGAAGCACAAGAAATATCATCTGGCAGATTTAATATAAGATCAACGTTTTCTGCATTGACCAAGGTGATCCCTTGAGAACGCACACTATTACAAACATTCAGTCCCGTTACATCCTTTTTACGGATATCGTACTGATAGAATCCTGGTCCAACCGTAATCAATACAGAGGTACCTGCCATATCGATATAGGGATCGGTAGGCAGTGCACTGAACGATCTATATTCGTATACATAGCCCACTTCAGGATTTTCCACACTTAATCGTATTTGGCCCTGTCCCCCACAACCGGGAGCTTGTACCTGCACCAATTTCGGATCTATCGGTGGCGGTGGATTCACAAAATAAGGTACGGTGACACCAACACACGCGAATCCTGAAGATATCTCAATGGCATACCAGCCTGCACTGATATACCCACCAGTTATCCCAACAAAGGTAGGCGTATCTTGTAGACCACCTGTTGAAACCACATCTGTATTGTCATTACTACCCAAATACAACAATCTGTATTTATATCCTGCTCCTGGAACTCCTCCCGAGGCTCCCGGAAGAGCAGTTAGGGCATTGCCCGTTGTTGGATCAAAAGCTTCCAATACGGCATTGTTTCCACCTGGACAGACCAAAGCCTGTGGTTCCCTGATGCCGGCCACTATTGGGGGAATAGGATTTAGTTGTATATCCGTACTTGTCTCGCAACCTTCAATATCCCTTACGGTAACCCTATAACTTCCACTGGACAAGTTTTCAAATTCATTGTTTGGCCCAAAAGCGACCACACCAACAAATGTTCCACTACCTATTGGACTTTCAATGGCCAAACTATAGTCGTAAGCAGAGGTGTCCCAACCTCCCTGAGCGCTAGCCTGGATTTTACCAAGATTGTCATCGCAACTAACATTGCCCAATTCTAAGGCCGAAAGGGTAAGCGGGCCACTTGGAGTCCTTATGGTCGCCACATTACTGTTTCCAGAACAATAGGGCAAATCATCGGAAGTCACTATGACATAAAAGTTACCTCCTGGAAGTCCGGTAATAGTCTCTGGATTGTTGGATGTATGGAAGCTACCAGTAGCCAAAGAAGTTGTGGCCGTTAGGTCATCACTGCTATAAACGTTATAGGTGTAATTTCCAGTATAATCAGTTACCGTGATTGCCATTTCACCATCATTAACTCCAAAACATTGGATAGGCTTGGCCTCACTGATCACGACAGTTGGCGCCACCGGTTCATCTACGGTATGTTTTGGCAATGGATAGGTACAACCACCAATATTATCGGTAATCTCAAAAAGATAATCTCCGGCCGCCGGCAAATCGATCAGGGCAAAACTATTGCCCACTACAACTACTGGCGCTACCGGTACCAAGGAATTGGTTGTCACGGTAAAGCTTGTGGTGCCCACAACATCGATACGGACTTGTTCTGGATCTCTACAGTCCAAATCACGCAACACGCTTAAACTAGGCACAACATCTGTAGGAGGGTTGATGGTTGGCAAAACAAATGTAGTCTGACAACCATTACCATCAATGGCATAGATCGTAAAGTTCTGAGGTGCACCATTGTCAATGATTTCAAATTGATTACTGCTCTGGTAATTGCCGAAACCTGTTAAACTGTACTGATATCCACCTGCAGCCGTTCCCGGATCTATAATATTAACTGTAATAATAGTGGAACTGAACCTATTGGCCCCTACCTCACAAGAAAAATCCGGGGCTGAAGCCGTGATAGAAAATGGAGCTGGTTCTGTTATATCCACCATACCGGTCTGCACCATACAGTTCCTATCAGTAACCACCTCAACTTCATAACGTCTCGGAGGAAGATTAGGGAATGATCCTGAATTATTGGTAGCCAAAAGCGCCCTGGTATCAAAATCCACCAAATTATAGGTGATGGGGGTATCCACGTCCGAACCACTGGTCAAAATAACGTCTATACCACCGTTGTTCGCTCCCTCACAACTTACATTCAAGTCCAATACGGCACTAATAACAGGAAGTGTAGGATTGGCCAAGAAAATATTATCTACCAAAAAGAAACAATTCCCCGATCCATCGCTCACAATATTATCGGTTACCAAGACCTTATAATTCCCTGGACCTACGCCCGGAAAAACTCCTGCATTTCTATCGCCAACAATTGGTGCGCCAATATTGGCTCCGGTCCCATCCTGTAATTGATAGGTAAAATCATCACTTCCACCATCGGTTACCACGCTGATGGTTCCGTCGGCATTGTTACATGTGGGCATTACAGTAAAACCGCCCGAAGCAGAGATAAATTCAAATACCTCAGCAATTCCTGTGCTTGTACATCCATTGGCATCTACCACATCAATGGTATAAAAACCTGGGGTAGTCACAAAAAAAGTAGCCGGACTTCCAATTTGAGTGACACCGCCAAGGGTAAATCTAGGCGTATCCACGCCTGGTGGCATAGTAACATCGATCTGGAAGGAAGTAGCCGTATTATCACATTGATTGATCACCGTAATCCCCGGCGCGGGCAATGGCGGATCCAATTGAACAATCTGACCTATTCCAAAAGAAATACACCCACTGATATCCCTTATGTATATTTCATAATTACCCGCTGGCCTTGAGGCAGTAGTTTGGGTCGTAAAATCGTCCAAAGGATCAGCAGGGGTTGCCGTACCATCATAATCTGGGGTATTGCCCTGGGGCACATAGGCAAATTCATATGGACCTCCAGCACCACCGTAGCCTTGAACTGTAAACTGTCCCTCGGCATTACAATTGGCAGGATCTTCCTGTAGAATAAATATAGATGGTAAGTTCTGGTTGATGGTAATTGCGGCTCCGTCCGTACATGCATCACCCAGATCAGTTGCCACAATCTGATAATTTCCAGGCAGCGTCTCATAGGTATTGGAATAAACTGCGCCAGCAAACCCGGGATCGGAAGCGATTACCTGTCTCGCCCCTGTATCTGAATTTACCAACTCCACCCTGATGCCCGACCCAGAAAGGCCAGTTACCGTATAGGAAATCTGTCCGTTTCTATTGACATCACAATACCCTGCCGTTGAAGTTGCGGTGACATCTAAAAGTGTAGGTCCATCTATGGGGTCTATGATATCCAAATAAGTACATCCTGTTCCCAAATCCAATACTTCAACCATATAGGATACCCCATATTGCAATCCATTAAAGGTATGTCTTCGAGGGCCAAGATTAGGTGATACAAATACGTTGGCCGGAACTTCGACCAATCTAATTTCAAAGGGACCTGTGCCTCCAACAATATTTACCGTATGGGAAAAACCGGTGGCATTACAAACCAATGGTCCAACTGGCTCTGGGACTACATCTACTGTCGTCTGTATCACAGTCACATTGTCCACATCCCTACAACCATACCTATCTACGGTAATAACCGTGTAGTTCCCAGGGATAACATTCGAAAAAGACGTTACGGTACTTGCTGTGGGCCCTATTCTATCCAACTCGGCGCCGAACTGGTCCTGAAGGATATAGGTAAAATCGGCTACCCCATCTGTTACTCCGGTAATATCAATACTGCCCGCTACCACTCCGGCACCACAGGTTGCATCAACTGGAACCACGGTTGCATTTGGAGGTGGCGTTCCATCCAACGGAATAGTTACAGTTTTCCCTACGGTCTCACAACCTCTTGAATCCCTAACAATATAATTGTAGGTGGACCCAGCAGTGAGATTTGAGTAGGTTGTTTGGGAGGTAAAAGGACTTCCGTTAAAACTTATCACATAAGGAGGCACCCCTATGGTTGCATCTGGGGTTATGGTGGCAATACCGTTATTGGCCTGCCCGCAACTGGCCGGAGTTGCCGAAGCGGTGGCTTCAATGGCCAAGGGTGGATCCAATACCAGAGGATTGGACTCGGCGACACACCCTTCATTATCCGTTATTCTAAAAACATAGGTCCCACTGGCATTTGTATTGTAAAAGAACACATTGGAAACCAAGGGAGATGGTGGACTAGTGGTAACGACAAAACCATCATCATAAATAACTTCATATTGTTTTGGCCCGGCACCCACCAGATATCCGTTGGTGGCTTCTACACGAATACTTCCATCTGCGCCCCCGCAAGGTATATCTGAAGCGATAGTCGTAGCAACCCTTAATTGTGGATTAATACTCACACTTAACTGACTGGAACAATTATTGGCATCAATTACTTCAACGGTATAGTTTCCAGGGGTAAGCCCAGAAAAGGTAGATCCTGCCTGCAGGGCACCCCCATTGATTCTATATTGGTATCCCGGGGTACCCCCGGCGGCATTTACAACTACAGTAGCTCCGGTACTGGGCACATAACAGTAATCCGTGGCCGCATCCAAGCTGATGGTAGGGGATGAAAGTGGTGTCAAGGTAAAACTAAACGTAGCGGTACAACCTTCGGAATCCCTAACACTTAAATTATAAGTACCGGGCGTGGATAGGTTTCCAAATGTTCTATTGGTCCTTGGACCCACAGTAGGTGCTCCCCCAGGGTAGACCAAAGTATATTGGTAATTGCCCCATCCACCGGATGCATTGGCTACTACCCTACCTATATTTCCATTCTGGCAATTCATTGCCGTTACTGTACCGCCCAAAGTGATAGGGGCAGCAGGTTCCGTAATGGTAAATGACGTTGAATCGGTACAACCCGTATCCACATCCATAACATTGATAACATAGACCCCTGCTCCAGAAGGTGGCAATACGACCTCCCCGGCAATTTGGGGAGCACTTTCTACCCCTCCATTGATATTATAAGTATAGTTATTGGCAAAACCATCTATAAGGAAAGTTCCTGTTCCATCGGTTCCTCCGGAACAAACTCGTGAATCCCCTCCTGCCTTGACCCTTGCTCTAATGGAACTGATATTCGCAGGGGTATAGCTACTGGTATAGGTACAACCATTGATATCGGTAACCCTGAATTGGTAGGCCGTGGCCGTATTCAATGCTACGAAGGTATTGCTACCTCCATTGTCCACCACTGGAGCCGGACCAATAATTTCATATTTGGCAATCGCAAAACTGCTGGTAACCGTTAATTGGACGTCGGCCGTTCCCGCAGCACAATTCACATTGCTCTGGGCAAAAGCTATTCCCGTGGGTGGGGCAACATCCGCAATTGTAATTGGAGGCAGCTGACTACGACATCCGCCGGAATCCTTGATTATAGGAATATAGGTACCCGGTGCAAGATTGTTATACAAGGTCTGGGCAGTAAAATTTGCCGGGGCATCACCAGAAATACTGAACACATATCCACTCCCCGATCCACCAGAAAAGGGACCTTGGAACTCTATGGAACCTCCAACAGTACCTCCGGTTCCATCACAGGTCCTATCTGCCCATTTAACCGCTGTACCATTGATGGCGCCGGTAGTTGTTACCGTAACCGAGTTCGGCAAGGTCAAAATACAGTCAAAGCCACCTTGCTGATAGCGTACTTGTAAATTGTTATAGGTACCTGCGGGCACGGATAATTGGGTGTTGGTACTCCATGGATCGGCAGGGGTTGCCCTAAAAGAAAGGTTATACCCTTTACCATCAACGACATTGAAATTTATTTTGGCCCCTCCATTACTACAGGTTCCATTGACGCCACTAGCCGTAATATCCGGTGGTGTTAGCACTTCAACAGTTGCAGAAGCGGAAATGGTACATCCATTGCTATCCGTAATATCGAAATCATAAGAACCGGGAGAGGTGACCGTATAGATAGTAGAACCGGTATAAGCCGGACTAACCGTTGCTCCTCCGTTTACGGTAAAGGTATAAGGTGCTGTTCCTCCGGAAGTTCGTACCGTAATATCCACGCTTGCCACACTACATCCAAAACTGTTGTTTACTTCCGTAGAAGCGCTCAATGCTACAATACCACTTCCTATAACTATAGGATTACCATTGATATCATTACTTTCTGTTGGTGGTGGAATACCGTTTGAGATATCTCCCTTACACTGCTGGGTCTCTACCCTTACACTATAGGTACCGAAACCGACGGCACTGAATACATAGTTGTTCGCAGCGATAAAAGAGGTAAATTCCTGTGGCACCCCATTGGAATCCAATAAGGTATATTTAAATGGACCTGGAACATTATTGGCCGTTACGGATATGCTTCCCGTATCGCCACTACATTGTGCATCTACAAAAGTGACATCAATATCCATATCCCTTTGTTCTATTACAATGGGTTCATAAGGATACTCACATGTATTGGATGTATTCTGAAGTCTGGCCTTTACTACATAGGTACCAGGTAATAGGTTATCAAATATTGGGCCTTGATAAGGTCCGAAACCACTTCCGCTATTGATACTGTACTCATAAGCACTGGATAGGTTGGTAATCTGGATCCTTCCTGGTGCCCCACAGATAAAGTTACGCTTTACATAGGTCTGCGTGATGGTACTCTTCTTGACTTTGAAATAGTAATATGGACCAGATCCGTTGACGCGTACCCTGAATCCGGCACCGGTTGATGAACTAATGGTACTGGCATTGATATTAAAATTGGAACTGGTACTTACTACACTCCAACAACTGGCCGTTGTATTGGCACATTCACTGTTTACATCAAAAACACAACTACCACCTGGGTTAAAACGTTCCCATTGGTAACTGCTATATGCTGCCTGAAGACTGACTACCCTATTATCATAATCACCACATAGGTTATAACGTACCATGGTACTACCGTCATTGCTACAAGTAACAGTTTCGTCACCGTTGGTAATGATGGTAGAGAACATTGCAGTGCTAGCAAATGCTCCATAGTCAGCACTGGCCTCAGTTGATAGATTGGTAGATGTATTGGTTAAATCAGTTTTGGCAAAGGATTCATTTTCTGCTAAAGCAGTAGAAGGTTCATGATCAATATTATAGACTGGTAGAATATCTGTAAGGAGATGATGGACTTTAAAATTTGCCAATGCAGAAGTACACACAACCGATAACGCGATCAGCAGTATGGCATACAAAAGATGCCGTGGTTTTCTTGGGAGCATAGGTTAAGTCTTTTTAAGAATATATTCGACTTGGGATCAATGATATTCTTTGATGTAAATATTTTATCTTATAAAATTCTAATTATCTTTAAACAAAAATTGTATTCCTTGTATTATTAATCTTAACGTTAAGATATGAAAATTAGTATTGTATTCCTCTATTTATTCGTTGTAATGACAACTGTCTCTTGTGGACAAGAACCTGAAAACAAGGCAAAAACTGCAGAAAACATAGCCTTCACCACCGAAACGGTTGTTGAAGGAATTTCTATCCCATGGGGTATGGTCATGCTTCCCGATGGTGCATTTTTGATAACGGATAAATCAGGCGAATTGATCCATTTTAAGGATGGAAAAAAAACTAATATAGAAAATGTTCCTGAGGTTTATGTTCGTGGACAAGGTGGCCTTTTGGATATAGAATTGCATCCTAAATATGCAGAGAACGGATGGATCTATATCTCTTATGCCTCTTCTGAGGGAGATGAAAAAGGAGGAAATACTGCTGTAATGAGAGCACGCTTGAAAGATTTCCAACTGGTGGACAACGAATTATTGTACAAAGCCACTCCCAATACCACAGCCGGACAGCATTTTGGCTCCCGTTTGGAGTTTGATAATAACGGATATTTGTTCTTTTCCATTGGAGAACGTGGCGATAGGGACGTTAACCCCCAAGACATCAAAAGAGATGGTGGAAAAATCTACAGAATCAATGACGATGGCAGTATCCCTTCCGATAACCCTTTTGTAAATGTGGCAGGAGCCAAAACAGCAATATACAGTTACGGGCATCGAAATCCACAGGGACTTATAAAACACCCAGAAACAGGGGTCATGTGGGATCACGAACATGGACCAAGAGGTGGGGACGAGATCAATATCATCCAAAAGGGAAAGAACTATGGCTGGCCCGTAATCACTTATGGGATCAACTATAGTGGAACCCCAATTACCGATAAGACCGAAATGGAAGGTATGGAACAACCAATCCATTACTGGGTACCGTCCATTGCCCCCAGTGGTATGATCATGGTCACTTCCGATAAATACCCCAATTGGCAGGGTAACCTTCTGGTAGGATCCCTCGTATTCCAATATTTGGAGAGACTGGCCATGGAAGGGGAAAAAGTGGTCTATCGCGAAAAACTATTGGAAGATATCGGTAGGGTAAGAAGCGTATATCAGGCTCCGGATGGATTCATTTATATAGGTGTTGAAGGCAAGGGAATTTTAAAACTGGTGCCCACAGAATAGTCTCCCAACCGATAAAACATTCTATACAGAAAATGGAATCCAATCAACTTATGATCCATCAATAAAACAATCTTAAAAATGAAAATTTTTCTAGCTATATATGTTACCGCCATTTTTTTATTGGCAAACAATCTTTTTCAGGATAACAAACTAAAGGAAAGTATGGAACGCGGTAGCGAGATCTATGCCGATTTCTGTGTGACCTGTCACTTGGCAAAAGGCGAAGGAGTACCCCATACCTTTCCTCCATTGGCCAAATCGGATTATTTGATGAACAACCGAAAAGAAAGCATTAGAGGTATCAAATATGGACAAAGGGGAGAAATTGTGGTCAATGGAAAGACCTACAACAATACCATGATGCCCATGGGCCTCACCGATGACGAAGTGGCCGATGTGATGAATTATATCACCAATTCCTGGGGCAACAAAAACGATAAAATGGTCACCGAAGAAGAGGTGGCTGCTATTGGCAAAAGGTAGATTTACTTTTCATAAGCGTCTATGGCCCTTTTAACAGATCCGTGCAGCTGCAACAGGCGTTCCGCTTCGTCATAGGGGATTCCCAAGGCTTCCACAAGATAGCGGGTTCCCCTGTCGACCAATTTCTTGTTACTGAGCTGCATATTCACCATTTTATTGCCCTTTACCCTACCTATTCTGATCATTAGGGCGGTAGAGATCATATTGAGCACCAATTTCTGAGAAGTGCCGCTTTTCATTCTGGTACTGCCCGTAACAAATTCAGGGCCCACATTAATAGCTATGGGTATTTCAACAGCCATCGTCAATGGGGATCCGGGGTTATTGGTAATGCATCCTGTGAGCAATCCACTGTTTTTCGCTGCCGATACCCCTCCCAGAACATAGGGGGTGGTGCCCGAAGCGGCTATCCCGATTACGGTATCATTTTCAGTGGGTTGGTGTACTGCCAAATCTTTCCAAGCCTGCTGGGTATCGTCCTCAGCCCCTTCCACAGCTTTTCTAATGGCCGAATCTCCCCCGGCAATAATTCCAATGACCCTATCATGGGGCATCCCAAAGGTTGGTGGAATTTCCGAAGCATCCAAGATTCCCAATCTTCCACTGGTACCGGCACCGATATAAAATAACCTACCTCCCCTATCAAAGCGCTCCGCCAAGGCATCAACCAATTTTGAGATCTGGGGAATGGTCAGTTCAACAGCAGCTGCCACTTTTTTGTCTTCGGCATTCATGTTTTCCAAGATGGCATGGGTTTCCATATGTTCCAGACTGTCGTAGTGCGAAGGTTCCTCGGTAATTTTATTGTATTTGGACATGGTTATAGCAAGTGGATATCGTGGTTTCTAAAAGAATCTAACTGTTTGTTCTCCGGATGCAACTCCGTAATCATAATATGTATTGAATTTATTTCGCATGTTTTGTAGCGATGTTGGGAGTTCAGTTTCTCCGAGATGCACAAAAGTACCGATTTTTTCGAAGCGTCCATGACCGCTTTTTTTACTTGGACTATATCCCAATCAAATTCGGTCAGTCCAAAAGACGAATCTACGTATCCGGTTCCTATAAACCCAAAATCCACTTTGATCTGGGAAAGGTTATAAACGGTGCTGGCTCCAATGGCCATTTGCGCATCTTTGGAAATTTGCCCACCAACAAAGATCACTTCAACATGGGTTTTGTTCAACAATTCCAGGGCCACGGGCAAACTATGGGTAAAACAGGTAAGCTGCATTTTTTGGGGAATGGCCCTTGCCAGTTCCAAACAGGTGGTACCCCCATCTATAAAGACCACACTCCCCTCCTTTAAGAGTCGCACTGCCTTTTCCGCAATCACCGCCTTTTCCTCCAAAGCGTAGGTATGGGTATTTTTGGGAGTATAATTGGTAAATCCCAATGCAATGGCGCCCCCATGGACTTTTTTGAGTTTTCCAAGTGCATCCAATTCTTTTACATCCCGTCGTACGGTATCTATGGACACATTCAGGTTTTCGGCAATATCGGTCAGTAGCACCCTATTGTGCAAGACAACTTCGTTCAATATGGTTCTTTGGCGTTCTTCCTTTAACAAAACTCCTTTATTTAATGGTTCGGTAAAACATAACAACAGCAATTTATGCTGTTTTTATTCTTCAATAAACGAATATACCACAATAACTGCACATAAATGCATTAATTACTGCACAAAAAAGCAAATAATTAAATATTTGCCTATATTTGCCGTGTTTATACCTCATCTAATCCAAAAATACCATGATCCACAAACATGAAGATCTAGAAGCAAAGAAATTTGAACGAATAAATACCATCATCCATAAAAACTCGGAGGAGGCATCCATATTCGTGGCCAAGGAAATTGCACAGCTCATCTTAGAGCGACAAAAAGAGGGAAAAATGGTAGTTCTTGGACTGGCCACGGGTTCTACCCCAACAAAAATGTACGAATATTTGGTGCGCTTACATCAGGAAGAAGGTCTCAGTTTCAACAATGTGGTTACCTTTAATCTGGATGAGTACTACCCCATGCAACCGGACAGTATTCATAGCTATGTGCGTTTTATGAACGAGCATTTGTTTGATCATCTGGATATCAAAAAAGAAAATATCCATATCCCCGATGGCTCCCTTTCCAAAGAAGAGGTAAGAGCATTTTGCGAGGGGTATGAACAAAAAATAAAAGATTTTGGAGGGTTGGACATACAGATATTGGGAATTGGAAGGACAGGACATATTGGATTCAACGAACCAGGGTCCGCCCTCTCCAGTAAAACAAGGATGGTCCGTCTGGACCGGGTCACCAGACTGGATGCTGCCAGTGATTTCTTTGGACATGAAAATGTACCTACCAAAGCCATTACCATGGGGGTGGGAACCATCATGGAGGCCAAACGTATCATATTGATGGCCTGGGGAGAGGGGAAAGCAGAGATTATAAAGCAAGCCGTGGAAGGTGAGATCAAAGAATCGGTACCTGCCACTTTTTTACAGCATCATGGCAATTGCGACTTTATCTTGGACGAGGCCTCGGCCTCTTCCCTGACAAGAATCTACACCCCTTGGTTGGTGGGTGAATGTGAATGGAACGACCTAAGAATAAAAAAGGCCACCATTTGGCTATCACACACCTTGGGCAAAGCCATTTTAAAATTGACCAATGAGGACTATAACGAACATGGCATGGGAAGTATGGTGGCAGAAAAAGGTTCTGCGGAAGATATCAACCTGAAAGTTTTCAATCAATTACAGCGTACCATCACCGGATGGCCGGGTGGCAAACCACATGCCGATGACCACAATAGGCCGGAAAGGAATACACCATTTCCAAAAACATCATTGATTTTCAGTCCGCATCCCGATGATGATGTCATCTCCATGGGGGGCACCCTATTGCGATTGGTTGACCAAGGCCATGAAGTGCATGTTGCCTACCAGACATCAGGGAATATTGCCGTTTTTGATGATGAAGTAATTCGTTTTATGGATTTTGCCAGTGATATACAGCACGAGAATGAACCTCTGAAAAGAAAATATAAAGAGGTTAGGAATTTTTTGAACCATAAGGGAGCAGGGCAAACGGACAGTCTAGAGATACAACATTTCAAAGGGCTCATCAGAAAAGGGGAAGCCCTATCTGCCTGTCGTTATTGCGGGGTCAAGGAAGAAAATGCACATTTCCAGAATTTACCGTTTTATGAAACCGGGACGGTAAAGAAAAAACCGTATTCACAAGTAGACATAGACCTCACCAAAGACCTACTGAACAAGGTAAGGCCACACCAAATATTTGCCGCGGGAGATCTTTCAGACCCCCATGGTACGCATAGGGTCTGCCTCCAAGTGATATACAAGGCCTTGGAGCAGTTGAATCAAGAAGGGACCAGGTGGCTTCAGGACTGCTATGTTTGGCTGTATAGAGGTGCTTGGCAGGAATGGGATATTGCCGATATGGAAATGACGGTTCCCATAGGGCCTAAGGATATGAGACGAAAGAAAAATGCCATCTTTAAACACCAATCACAAAAGGATAGTGCTATGTTCCCTGGTAGTGATGAAAGGGAATTTTGGCAACGAGCGGAACAACGAAACAAAGAGACAGCTAAAAAATACGATGCCCTGGGATTGGCAGAGTATGAAGCTATGGAAGGCTTTGTAAGATATCATTTTTAAGATACAACTTGGTTTATTTGAAAGCCTGCAAGATATGTGGGCTTTTTACTTTTACAAGTAATCATAACCTTAAAACCAGAGCCAATTAATAATCGATCAGCAACCTACCAATAAGGAGTATGTGTAGCTATTTTTAAATAGCAATTAGTACACAAAAGTTCATCATTTATACTATTTTTAGGGCAATTAGCTAACTATGGTTCAAAAAGACAAAGGGGCATGGGCTTGGGTCCCTGTCCTATATTTTACCCAGGGTCTCCCTTATATTTTAGTTGTCAGTGTTTCGGTAATCATGTACAAAAAACTGGGTATTAGCAATGCTGATATCGGGTTTTACACCAGTTGGCTGTACCTGCCTTGGGTACTGAAACCATTATGGAGTCCGTTTGTAGATCTCAAGAGCACCAAACGCAATTGGTTCCTGAGCATGCAACTGCTTATTTCCATAGCCCTTTTGGGTGTGGCACTCACCCTGCCCACCAATATTTTCTTTGTGACCTCTCTGGCCTGTTTTTGGATGGCGGCTTTTGCCTCTGCCACGAATGATATTGCTTCAGATGGCTATTACATGATAGGACTCACGGAGAAGAAACAATCCTTCTTTGTGGGAATGCGGAGTACCTTTTATCGATTGGCCATGGTTACCGGTCAGGGTCTTATCGTGATCCTAGCTGGATTTCTCGAAAATTACTATGGAGACAATACCAAGGCTTGGTCCATCACCATGACCTGCACCGCTTTCTTGATGTTATTGCTTACCCTGTCCAACTTTTTTGTGACCCCAAAATATGAAACATCCTTGGCCATACCGCAGGACAAGCCTGCCAGTTTTTTGGAGGTGTTTGCCTCCTTTTTTAACAAGCCACATTTGGGAATGGCCCTTGCTTTTATATTGACCTACCGCTTGGGAGAATCCCAATTGGTAAAGATGGCATCCCCTTTTTTATTGGATGATGCATCAGCTGGCGGATTGGGTTATTCCACAGAGGCCGTAGGAACCATTTACGGTACTGTAGGCGTAATTATGCTCTCTATAGGAGGTATTCTGGGAGGTATTTTGATCTCACGCGACGGACTGAAAAAATGGATGCTGCCCATGGTCCTTTCCCTGAACGTTCCCAATGCCCTTTATGCCATCCTCGCCCTTACCAACACTACCAATGTTGTTGCTGTGGTGGGTACGGTAGTTTTGGAACAGTTTGGCTACGGCTTTGGCTTTGCAGCCTTTTTGATATTTCTGATCTATACGGCCGAAGGCACTTCCAAAACTTCACACTACGCTATTGCCACTGGATTTATGGCCCTAGGGATGATGGTGCCGGGAATGATCAGTGGCTATATACAGGAATGGTTGGGGTATGGTGGATTTTTTGTTTGGGTGGTCATTGCTGCCCTCCCTTCCCTATTGCTGTTGAAATACATAAAATACCCTGCCGATTACGGAAAAAAAACAGTGCCTACAAATGAATAAGCTAGCCCCCTACCCCAAAGCCACGGCATTACTTTCCCCTAAGGAGAAAGTGGGCCAATTGTTTATGCCCGCTGCCTTTATCAATGATAACGAGGAAGAAATACAGGCCCTGGAGAAGTTGATCAAAGAGTGCCATATTGGATCCCTTTGTTTTTTTCACAGCAGGGCCAGTGCCGCTACCAATTTTGAGGGCAAAAAAGAGGTGGTCTATAATGAAGATAGCCTGGAAACCCTTAAAAATTTGATTGCCCGATACCAAAAAGCAGCAAAAACACCCCTACTCATCAGCATTGATGCGGAATGGGGCTTGGCGATGCGGGTGGAAAATTCACCCCAATACCCTTATGCCATAACACAAGGAGCCATAGTGGGACATACCGACCTTATTTTTAAGATCGGGAAGAATATCGCCCATGATTGCAAATATTGTGGTATCCATTGGAACCTAGCTCCTGTGGTAGACATCAACAACAATCCCAATAATCCCGTAATTGGCTACAGATCCTATGGGGGGAACAAAGAATTGGTTTCCGAAAACGCCATTGCCTATACCTTGGGCACCAAAAGCGAAAACATACTTACCTGTGCCAAGCATTTTCCAGGACATGGGGATACGGCGATCGACTCCCATTTGGGACTCCCTATCATAGAAAAAACAAAAGAAGCCCTGTGGGACCATGAACTTTACCCCTTTCGGGAATTGATAGCCAATGGGGTGGACGCTGTGATGATCGGTCATTTGGCCGTCCCAAGTTTGTCCAGCCAAAAAAACACTCCCGCCACCCTCTCCAAAGAAATTATCAAAGGGGTATTGCGCGAAGAAATGCAGTTTACCGGAGTAGTTATTTCCGATGCCCTCAACATGCATAGTGTTTCCAAAATGTACCCCACCAAAGGAGCATTGGAGTGGACGGCTTTTGATGCAGGTAACGATGTGCTCTGCTTTGCAGAAAATATAAAAGAAGGTATTGATCTGATCTTGAAAAATGCCTCGGAACAACAGATAGAAGAAAGTTTTGAGCGTTTGTGGAAATTGAAAACAAAAGCAATCAACGCTTCGGACGAAGCTCCGAAAGAAGTTAGAAACCCGGAAAACCTAAACCATAAACTTGCCTATGAAAGTTTAACAATCCTACAAGGGGAGCATAAAGAAATCCATTCATTTAGAAAAGAAGGCTTTGTGGGAATCACTATCGGAAAAGAAGCCAATAATCCGTTCTTTGGTACCATTTCAAAATCGGTCACAATTGCTTCATTTTCAACTGAATCCTCCCCAAAAAAAAGCATTTTAGAGCAAATTGAGGGCAAAAACATCCTTTTGGCCGTATTTCCACCATTCGCAAAACCCAAAGATAATTTTGGAGTATCAAGGCAAGACATAGAGTTCATTGCTAATTTGATAGCAACAAAAAATGTGGTGCTTTATCATTTTGGGAACCCCTACTTTTTAGACCTATTGCCCGTTCAGAAGGCCAAGGCAGTAGTGGTGGCCTATCAGGATTTTGAAACATTCCAACAAAACGCCGCCAACCATTATTTAGGCAAGGTAGACGCAAAAGGCAAACTCCCCATAACCCTAAACTTCGACGTATGCACATCTACAAAGTAATCGGACTGATGTCCGGCACCTCTTTGGACGGACTTGATCTGGCCTATTGCCATATCTGGAAAAAGCTGGACCGTTGGGAGTTTAAGATTCTGGAATCCAAAAGTATCTCCTACAATCAAGAGACCTTTGACAAACTAAAAAAATCCATTTACCTGCCTGCTGATGAGCTTCTTATTTTAAATAATACCTATGGCATATGGTTGGGGGAACAAACCAAAAAATTTATTGATGAACATGTCTTGGAGGTCGATTTCATATCCAGCCACGGGCATACTACCCACCACCAACCGGCAAAAGGACTTACGTTTCAAATAGGCTCGGGACAACATTTGGCCAATGCCTGTGGGCAAAAGGTGATCTGTGATTTTAGGACCAATGATGTGGCTTTGGGGGGACAAGGGGCTCCATTGGTACCTATTGGAGACCGACTCTTCTTTGGATCCTATGATTTCTGTTTGAACTTGGGAGGCATCAGCAATATCTCCTTTGAACATGAAGGAGTACGTTTGGCCTATGATATAGGATTGGCCAATATGATCCTGAACCACATCACCCAAAAAGTAGGGTTGGCCTATGACAAAGACGGACAAATGGCCAGCAAAGGAACCCTGAATAAGATAATGTTGCAACAATTGAACGACTTGGAATTCTATAGCCTTCCCTTCCCCAAATCCATAGGGTTTGAATGGTTTGTGGAAAAAGTGGTTCCTATAGTTGATGGTACTGAGGACAGTATGGAAAACCTTTTGCACACTGCCGTACACCATATCTGCGAGCAAGTTGCGCTACAGGTAAAACAGCAGCCCACAAGAAAAGAAAGCACCCTTTTGGTCACCGGTGGGGGTGGCTTGAACGGCTTTCTTATTGACACCCTTCAAGAAAAATTAGGATCTACCGTCAAGGTAGCAACCCCTTCCAAAACCCTTATTGAATACAAAGAAGCTTTGGTATTCGCACTTATGGGAGTACTAAGATTGGAACAAGAAATCAATTGCTTGAGTTCAGTTACCGGAGCGAAGCGCGACTCCTCAAGTGGGGTTGTATTCTTGCCTAATTAAGCACCCTATATATTTAATTAATTCCCCCGCTAGCGGGAGAAATCCAAAAGTTTTGAGATACAAATATTTTTAAAAGGGTCAATATAACACTGTCATCTTTTTATCTTGAGGTTTAAATAGATAAAAAAATGGACAAGGAAGCTTTATTAGGAAAGGAACTTAGTAACCTGTACGCCATTTACAAACAGGTAAATCATTTTTTTGATGGGAGTGATATCAGCTTTTTAAGCGAAAGGAGGCAGCAAATCGTAATGAATTATGTGAAATTAAGTTGTAAAAATGAGGAAGCGGTTGCTGAAGTTTTACGGAAGGCACATATAAACCCTGGTAATACCATTGATTCGGTTGTCAATGAAATTACCGATAATCTTCATAAGATTACCTTACAAAAGAAAGAAAACAAAAAACTTGAAGGCCTGGGCTACATGATGTCCTTCAATAGATTGGTAAGTTATCATGACGCTAATGTTAAAAACATTGAATTCATTTTAAATGAACTTGGACAATTAAAGACATACCGCTAGCGCGAGCGTCACGCGCGTGTCCTGTAACAAACAAGATGAGCAGAAAATACAAATACCGAAGCTGGCGCGAGCGTCACGCTCGTGCCATCAACAGTAAGAAATAAAATGATTAAAAATTCTAAATGGGCATATAATACAATTACCAACGTTAGCACGGATATCATCTTTTTGTCTTAGACATACATAGTCTAAGGATACACCCTCAGAAATAATAGTTATTTCCTGTTATACCACACCCCCAATCTTACTCTTACGAAAACGGTAGAGGTCCATCTATCAAAAAGTCCATAGTTTCATCCCAAATCCTTATTTTTGGACAAAAAATCAAAGCATGCTGATTATTGGAATAGCGGGGGGAACAGGTTGTGGCAAAACAACCGTTGTAAATCAGATCATTAACGAATTGCCAGATGAGGAAGTAGGGGTAATATCCCAAGATTCGTATTACAACGATATCTCCCACCTGACCTACGAAGAACGTACCAATATCAATTTTGACCATCCCAGGGCCATTGATTTTGACCTGCTCATTGAGCATTTGCAAATTTTAAAACAGGGGCAACCAATTGACCAGCCTGTATATTCTTTTATAAAACACAACCGTACCAAAGACACCATCCACACCCACCCGAGGAAGGTGATGATCGTTGAGGGGATTTTAATCATGACCAACCCCAAGATCCGGGAGATGTTCGATATTAAAATCTTTGTGCATGCCGATTCTGACGAGCGGCTGATACGCCGTTTAAAAAGGGACATTACGGAACGCGGCAGGGATCTGGACGAGGTACTGACCCGTTACCAGAACACCCTAAAGCCCATGCACAACCAATTTATAGAACCTACCAAAGAGTTTGCGGATATTATTATTCCCAACAACAAATACAACACCGTGGCCGTGGATATTGTACGGACCATTATTAATGAAAAATTAGCATAGACAGCTATGAGCCTTAAAGAACTGAGAAAGAAAAAATGGTTTGGTATTGCAACCAATATGTACGTTCTGGTACTGACCGTTTTTTTGATATGGATGCTCTTTTTTGATACCAATTCCCTCTTGATCCATTGGGAACTGAAAAAAGAAATCAAAAAGTTGGAAAAGCAAAAGGAGTTCTTACAGGAAGAGATTGAAAATGACAAAAAGACCATAGAAAAGCTCTCCGATAAAAAGGAACTGGAAAAATTTGCCCGGGAGAAATACTACCTCAAAAAAAAGAACGAGGAAATTTATTTGATAGAATACGAGGACAGCCTAAAAAACAAAGACGATGAGTAGACCCAAACTTTTTAACGAATTCCAAGAAGTTTCCTCCAAGGCCTGGAAGCAACAAATACAGTTCGACTTAAAAGGGGCGGATTACAATGAGACCTTGGTATGGGAGTCGCCCGAAGGAATCAAGGTAAAACCTTTTTACCATGCCGATGAAATTGGGGAACACATTGAGGCACCTCAGCCCATGGGATCCATGTGGAAAATAACACAGCATATCTACGCCAAAAATGCTACAATGGCCAATGCAAAAGCCTTGGAAGCCCTAAAAAAAGGAGCAGAAAGCTTACTTTTTACCGTAGCCTCGGAGGATATCAAAATAGAACGTCTCTTAAAGGATATCCCTTTGGAAGCCACGGTTATCCATTTCGATTTTCAATTCTTATCGGCTTCGTATACACAGGAACTCTTCAGTTTCGTGGGCAATAAGACCCACCGAATCTATCTGAATTTGGACCTTATTGGCCATTTGGCCAAAAGTGGCAATTGGTATCACGACCTTAAAAAAGACCACGAAATCCTAGAAAAGGTATTTACCTTGGACCACGCCAATAACTTCAACAACATTCTTGCCATCGATGCCTCCCTGTACCAAAATGCAGGTGCCAATATGGTACAACAATTGGCCTATGCCCTATCGCATGCCAATGAATACTTAAATCATTTTACAAGAGACCCTGAAAACAATATAGAGGGCATCACTTTTAAAATGGCTGTGGGCACCAATTATTTCTTTGAGATCGCGAAGCTCAGAGCGATGCGTTTGTTATGGAAAACATTGGCCAATGAATACGATTTGGAAGTACCCTGCCATATTTTGGCCCTACCTACCAAGCGTAACAAAACGCTGTACGATTACAACGTAAACATGTTAAGGACCACTACGGAATGTATGTCGGCCATCCTTGGCGGGGCAGATTCCATTTGCAATTTGCCCTACGACGCCCTCTACCATAAAAGCAATGAGTTTGGGGAACGGATAGCGCGGAACCAACTATTGATCCTAAAACACGAAAGTTACTTTGATCAAGTGGCCAATCCGGCAGATGGAGCCTACTATATAGAAAGCCTTACAACGCAATTGGCAGAAAAAGCCTTGGAGCTCTTCAAAACCTTGGAAGCTGGAGGTGGATTTCTCAAGCAACTGAAAGAACATTCCATTCAGAAAAAACTTAAGGAAAGTGCCCAAAAGGAACAGGAACATTTCAACACCCAGAAAGAGGTACTGGTAGGAACCAACAAGTACCTCAATAAAGAGGATCGAATGAAGGACAATATGGAAATCTTTCCTTTTGTCAAGACCGATGCCCGTAAAACACTCTTGGAGCCTATTATTGAAAAACGACTGTCTGAAGCCATAGAACAAAAAAGATTGAAAGATGAGTAGAAAAGACCTGCAACACCTTAAATTAAAAGTGGCTGAAGTTTCAGGTGACGAAACTCCAATTACCGCTCCAAAGAAGAAAAATAATTCCGAACCCTCCGTGTACACCAAAGAGGACGTTTCCAATTTGGAACACCTGAATTTTGTGGCAGGAATAGCCCCAAACCTTCGTGGCCCCTACTCCACAATGTATGTTCGCAGACCTTGGACCATAAGACAATATGCCGGATTTTCCACAGCTGAAGAAAGCAATGCTTTTTATAGGCGCAACCTGGCTGCCGGACAAAAAGGGCTATCTGTGGCCTTTGACCTCCCAACACACCGTGGGTACGATAGTGATCATGAGCGTGTGGTGGGTGATGTTGGAAAGGCCGGAGTAGCCATAGATTCTGTGGAGGACATGAAAATCCTTTTCGATTCCATCCCCTTGGATGAGATGTCGGTTTCCATGACCATGAACGGAGCTGTACTGCCCATCATGGCCTTTTATATTGTTGCCGCAGAAGAACAAGGCGTTGATCCAAAACAACTGGCAGGGACCATTCAGAACGATATCCTAAAAGAGTTTATGGTCCGGAACACCTATATCTACCCCCCGGCACCATCCATGCTGATCATCTCCGATATCTTTGAATATACCAGCAAGAACATGCCAAAGTTCAATAGCATCAGTATCTCCGGATACCATATGCAGGAAGCTGGGGCAACCCCGGAAATAGAACTTGCGTATACCTTGGCAGACGGACTGGAATATATCAGGACCGGACTAAAATCTGGTTTGGAGATCGATAAGTTCGCCCCTCGTTTATCTTTCTTTTGGGGCATAGGGATGGACCATTTTATGGAAATTGCCAAAATGAGGGCAGGACGCATGCTTTGGGCCAAACTGGTCCAAAAATTCAACCCTAAAAGCCAGAAATCTTTGGCCCTGCGGACACATTCACAAACGAGCGGATGGAGTCTTACTGCCCAAGATCCCTTTAACAATGTGGCCAGAACTACCATTGAGGCAGCTGCAGCTGCTTTTGGAGGCACACAGAGTTTACATACCAATGCGCTGGATGAGGCCATTGCCCTACCTACCGATTTTTCGGCCCGTATTGCCAGAAATACCCAACTATTTTTACAGGACGAGACGAAAATCACCAAAACAGTTGACCCTTGGGCAGGAAGCTACTATGTGGAGCACCTGACCAATGAGATTGCCCATAAGGCCTGGAAATTGATAGAAGAAGTAGACGAATTGGGCGGGATGACCAAGGCCATTGAGGCCGGGATCCCAAAAATGCGAATCGAAGAAGCTGCGGCCAAAAAGCAGGCCCGTATAGATAGCAACCAAGATATTATTGTGGGGATCAACAAGTACCAATTGGAAGAAGAAGATCCCTTGGTGATCCTGGAGGTAGACAATGAGCAGGTGCGCAAACAGCAGTTGGAACGATTGGAGCAAACCAAGAAAACTAGAAATACCCCTGCCGTTGAAACAGCCCTGGCTAAATTGACAGAGGCCGCCAAAAAGAAACAAGAAGCCAATGGATCTGGAACTGACGGGAATTTGTTAGCTTTAGCGGTAGAAGCTGCCAGAGAAAGGGCTACCCTTGGGGAAATTAGTGATGCCATGGAGGTTGCTTTTGGTAGATACAAAGCAAAAATTCAATCATTTACAGGAGTGTATTCCAAAGAGATCAAAAACGACGATAGTTTTAAGAAGGCCAGGGAAATGGCCGACCAATTTGCGGAGACGGAAGGGCGCAGACCTCGGATCATGATTGCAAAAATGGGTCAGGACGGACATGACAGGGGTGCCAAAGTGGTCGCGACCGGCTATGCCGATCTTGGCTTTGATGTGGACATAGGTCCATTGTTCCAAACACCTCAAGAAGCTGCCAAACAAGCTGTAGAAAACGATGTGCACGTAGTGGGGGTATCCTCCCTGGCTGCAGGTCACAAAACCTTGGTACCACAGATCATTGACGAACTCAGGAATTACGGTCGTGAAGATATCATGGTCATCGTGGGTGGTGTTGTCCCAAAACAGGACTATGACTATTTATTCAATGCAGGAGCTGTGGCCATATTTGGCCCTGGCACCAAAATAAGTGAAACAGCCATCCAGATTTTGGAAATCTTAATGGATTGATTTGTTTAATTCGCTAACACTAAAACATTAATTTCCTTAAGATTAGCGCCAAAATTGGTTATAAAGGGCTGTTATTCACCGTCTGTTAACAAAATACATTTTTTAGCGTTATAAATAATTGTATTTTTAGCCCCTAACTTACGATGATAATGGGCAAGATTATTGCTATAGCAAATCAGAAAGGTGGGGTTGGGAAAACCACCACTACGGTAAACCTAGCTGCCTCACTAGGAGTACTGGAAAAAAAAGTATTATTGATTGATGCCGATCCCCAGGCCAATGCCACTTCCGGACTAGGAATTGACGTGGACAGTATTGAAATGGGAACTTACCAGCTTTTGGAACACTCCCATCCAGCATCTGAAACAATTATTACCACATCCTCCCCCAATGTGGATCTTATCCCCGCACACATTGACCTAGTGGCCATTGAAATTGAATTGGTAGACAAGGACAATAGGGAATATATGATGAAACAGGCCTTGGAAGGGTTAAAGGAGCAATATGATTATATACTTATCGATTGCGCCCCTTCTTTGGGACTATTGACACTCAACGCTTTGACAGCTTCGGATTCGGTGATTATCCCTATCCAATGTGAATATTTTGCTTTGGAAGGTTTGGGTAAATTATTGAACACTATCAAGAGTGTACAAAAAATCCACAATCCGGATTTGGATATAGAAGGACTGCTATTGACCATGTTCGACTCCAGATTGCGATTGTCGAATCAGGTGGTGGAAGAGGTGAACAAGCATTTCGCCGATATGGTCTTCGATACTATTATCCAGAGAAATGTGCGATTAAGTGAAGCTCCAAGTTATGGGGAAAGTATCATTAAATATGATGCAGCGAGTAAGGGTGCGGCCAATTATTTGAATTTGGCCAATGAAGTATTGAAGAAAAACAAGGAGATAGTTTAATATGGCGAAAGCAGTAAAAAAACAAGCTTTGGGTAGAGGATTGTCAGCCCTACTTAAAGATCCAGAAAATGACATCAAATCAGTATCCGATAAAAATGCCGATAAAGTAGTAGGTAATATCGTAGAATTGGAGTTGTCGGCCATAGAAATGAACCCATTTCAGCCGCGTTCCAACTTTAATGATGATGCCCTACAGGAATTGGCCACCTCCATTCGGGAATTAGGGGTCATACAACCCATTACCGTTAGAAAGCTCGATTTCAACAAATATCAATTGGTATCGGGAGAAAGAAGATTCAGGGCTTCCAAACTTATAGGCCTGGAAACTGTTCCTGCCTATATCCGTATTGCCAATGACCAAGAATCCTTGGAAATGGCCCTGGTTGAAAATATACAGCGTCAAGACCTTGATCCTATAGAAATTGCCTTGTCCTACCAACGTTTGATAGATGAGATACAATTGACACAAGAGAAATTGAGTGATAGGGTGGGCAAAAAACGCTCTACCATCACCAACTATTTACGTCTTTTAAGATTGGATCCCATCATCCAGACCGGCATTCGGGATGGATTTGTGAGCATGGGTCATGGAAGAACGCTCGTTAATGTTGAAAAAAGAGAGGACCAGATTGCTCTTTATGAGAAAATCGTTGGGCAGAACCTATCTGTAAGGGATACGGAAAAGGCCGTAAAAGCCTATCAAGATGCCTTGGAAAATCCTGGAAAGGATCAAAAGAAGGTGGTAAAAACCCCAGATTTCATCAAAAGGGATGCTCCTAGGTTCAGCGATTACCTCTCCGTAAAAGTAGATGTAAAAGCATCTGAAAAAGGAAATGGAAAAATCACCATTCCCTTTAGTTCCGAAGAAGAGTTTCAGCGTATTAAAAAACTGATCACTGGTGAATAAATCACTTTGCTCCTTGCTATTTTTTTTTCTATTGATTCTTTCTACCTCTGCACAGGAGGAACAAAAGGATAGCACCACTGTAGACTCTGTACAAACAGATCTCAAGAAAAAGGGTGTTGTAGTGAAAGAAGGAAAAATAAAAAAACGTGAGGAGATAAACCCTTTGGCCCCCAGCAAGGCGGCCTTTTATTCAGCCATTCTACCCGGTTTGGGCCAAATTTACAACAAACGCTATTGGAAAGTACCCTTGGTCTATGCGGCCATTGGAACTGGCGTTTACGTTTATCAGGTCAATGATGATTTTTACGACCGATTTAGGACCGCTTTCAAACGAAGAAAGGCGGGTTTTTTTGATGATGAATTTTACGATATCAACAACAGCGGTGTAGTACCGGGAAGTCCCGACCTTTCGGACGCTGCATTGCAGGACGCCCAAGAACGCTACCAGCGCGATAGGGACTTGGCATTGGTTGTCACCATTGGCCTGTACGCCCTAAATATAATAGATGCCAATGTAGATGCCCATTTACGGCAGTTCAACGTAGACGACAACCTGAGTATGGATTTCAAGCCTTACTTGGAATACAATCCAATTAACGCCAATCCCAATTACGGAATGGCATTAACCATAAAATTCTAACGCATGAAAATTGCACTTTTTGGGTATGGTAGAATGGGAAAAATGATAGAACAGACAGCTATCAAAAGAAACCATACCATAGTAGCCAAAATAGATGTGGATACCGAAGACATTGATTTCTCCAATATCGACGTAGCCATAGATTTCAGTCAGCCCGAAGCGGCCTTTGAGAACATTAAAAAATGTATCGCCCATAACGTTCCTGTTATTTCTGGCACCACTGGCTGGCTAAAAGATTACGATAAAGCCGTAACCTTTTGCAACGAACATAAGGGAGCGTTTATTTACGCCTCCAACTTTAGCCTTGGGGTCAATATCTTTTTTGAGCTGAACGAATATTTGGCAAAAATGATGGGGACTTTGGAGGAGTATAAGGTATCCATGGAGGAAATACACCATACCCAGAAACTGGACGCCCCAAGTGGCACGGCTATCACCTTGGCCGAAGGGATCATCAAGAATACCGACTATAAAGGGTGGGAACTGGATAAGGCAAAAGAAGCACATATTCCTATTGTCGCCAAGAGAATTACCGATGTTCCCGGAACACATTCCATCCACTATAAAAGCTCAGTAGACAGTGTGGAAATTAAACACACTGCCCATAATAGGGAAGGTTTTGCCTTGGGAGCTGTAGTTGCGGCGGAATGGATCGTGGGCAAAAAAGGGGTTTTTACCATGAAGGATGTGTTAAACCTTGGCTAATAAACGTAACAAAAGAACAACTTTGAATACTTAGTTATAGAAAATATCCTTTGGGTATTGCTATACATAAATTAAAGTCACCAATAATATTATCGTATGAACGGCACACAATGGATTCTTTTTATATTGATCGTACAGGTCATCCATTTTATAGGGACATGGAAATTATATGTAAAAGCAGGTAGAAAACCATGGGAAGCCGCAGTGCCCATCTATAATGCGATTGTATTGATGCAGATCATCAACCGCCCAAAATGGTGGACCTTCTTACTATTTATTCCTATTATCAACCTGCTCATGTTTCCGGTCGTTTGGGTAGAGACCATACGGAGTTTTGGCAAAAATAGTTTGATGGACACTTGGTTGGTTATTTTAACTCTAGGTTTTTATATCTATTACATCAGTTATACCCAAGATGTCAAGTATGTGGAAAACCGCAGCAGACACCCTAAAACTGCTTTGGGAGAATGGGTAAGCTCCATTGTATTCGCCATTGTAGCCGCCACTTTGGTACATACCTATTTTATACAACCCTATGTGATCCCAACGGGTTCTTTGGAAAAAACCTTGCTGATTGGGGATTTTCTCTTTGTGAGCAAATTCAACTATGGTGCAAGAACGCCAATGACAACGGTTGCGGCACCTATGGTACACGATACCTTGCCAATCCTTAAGACCAAATCATATCTCAATAAACCACAGCTCCCCTACTTTAGGCTTCCCGGTTTCGAAAAGGTAGACCGGAATGATATTGTGGTCTTCAGTTGGCCAGCGGATACGGTCCGACAGTTCTTTAAAAAAGAAAAAGGAGTCAAAAAGCCGATCGACAAAAAATCGAACTATGTAAAAAGATGTGTGGGCATCCCAGGGGATAGCCTGTCCGTAATAAACGGTGATGTACATATCAACGGGGAGAAACTGGTTTTATCCGATAGGGCCAAGCCCATGTTCTACCATGTGGTAACTACCAAAGGACAGATAGGAAACGCAGCCATCAATCTTTTGGGGCGTAACAATTTTGGAGGGAATGTGATCAAGATTCCAAATGAGGCTTTGGCTCAAGAAAAGGCAGCCGAAGTAATAGAACAAAAGACCTCATTGGAAGAATTTGACAAGGATTCATTGTATACGTATTACACCGGATATATTGCCGATGGCAAGGTAGTTTCTTTTCTTAAAGCTTCAGCTGAAAATACCAAGGCCCTCTTTAACATGACCGAGGAAGAGGCCAAAACCTACAAGGGGAAGGCAGCTATTATCAATATTGAAAAATTCAGTTTTACCAAGCCGGAAACAGGTATATTCCCGCAGAACGGTCAATATTCTGGGACCCAGGATAATTTAGGCCCCTTGTACCTTCCCGAAGCTGGGAAGACCATTGCGCTGAATGTAAAAGTCCTGCCCTTGTACAAGAAAATAATACAGGAATATGAGGGCAATACCATTTCCGTATCGGGTAACCAAATTAGCATCAATGGAGAGGTAACAGACTCCTATACCTTCAAACAAGGTTATTATTGGATGATGGGTGATAATCGCCATAGATCAGAAGATAGCAGATTCTGGGGCTTTGTTCCGGAAAACCATATCGTAGGTAAACCTGTATTTATTTGGATGAGTATTGACGGTATCAATGAAGGCATTGGGAATTGGAAAATACGTTGGGACCGTGTGTTCACTACGGTGGGAGGAGATGGGGAACCACAATCCTATTTTAAATACTTTTTAATAGCCCTTGGCGGTTGGTTTGTGTTTGATTATTTTAGGAAGAAGAAGAAAAAGAAATAATCTGTCTTATTGAACAACCCATGAAGCTGCTTCTACATCCTGGATATTTTTTGAATATTGCCAATTTCGTGGCTATAGCCAAAAATGATATCTGCTGGGAGATCTCTGGTAATTACCAGAAACAGACCTATAGGAACCGCTGTTATATCGCCACGGATATTGGACGACATCTGCTCAATATTCCCATACAGCATGTTGGTGGTAAACTGGGAAGACAAAAATACAAGGATGTAAAAGTGGATAATTTTTACCCCTGGCAAAGACAACATTGGCGTACATTGGAAACGGCATACCGTACATCCCCTTTCTTTGAATTCTATGAGGACGATCTGGTGGGACTTTACCATACCGAGCACACTTATCTGTTGGATTTCAATTTAAAATGCATAGAAGCCATCTGTGACTGTCTTCAGATCCCAATGCCCGAAGAGAGAACGATGGAATATGAAAAGCAACCTGAGGATTTTATAGATGGACGTATTCTCATCAATGCGAAGGTGAATCCGCCCATGGTTCAGCAACCTTACGTACAGGTTTTTGATGACCGAAATCCATTTATTGAGAACCTCAGTATTCTAGATCTCCTTTTCAACGAAGGCACCAATGCCCTATCTTATCTTAAGCAGCACCATATAGACCTTAGTCATGCTTAGATTCTGCGTCCATTACGGCATCCACTTTTTGGTCCCAATAGCTATTGGGCTGTACTTTTATAAAGAGAATAGATTATGGGCCGTACTGCTTCTTTTGGCCGGAATAATGATTGATCTGGACCACCTCGTGGCAAGCCCAATATTTGATAGTGCCCGTTGTAGTATAGGGTTCCATCCCCTACATACCTATTGGGCCATAATACTTTATATAGGGCTTTTATTTTTTAGGAAAACCCGGATCGTGGGACTTGCCCTATGTATCCATATTGTGGCAGATACGGCAGACTGCCTTTTGATGTAGTTAGAGCTTCACCGAGGCCATGACCGGAAAATGGTCCGATAATTTCACATTGTAGTTTTTGTGCGATAAAACTTCCATCTTTTCATCTACCAAGATAAAATCGATTCTCAAGGGCAAGAATTTAAAATTATAGGTACGACCGTAACCAGAGCCCATTTCTATAAAAGTGTCTTTCATATCACCTTTAATATCATAATACACATTGGAGTATTGGGAGTTGTTGAAATCCCCAACAATGATCTTTTTAAACGTAGTCGCCCTACTATGTTCCAATACAATACTGGCCTGTTCTTGTTGTTTAATAAAAGAAGTATTCAGCCTTTTCAATAGTTTCTGGGATTCTTCTCTCTTTATGGAACCGGGACGCACTTTTAGTGATTGTAAATGTAAATTATAGATCCGCACCGTATCCATTTTCACAACAACATCCGCAAATATGGCATTATTGCTACTGTTTGGAAATTCTAGGGAACCTTTGTTTATAATAGGGAACTTAGAATAAATGGCCTGTATCACCCTATCATTATTCACTCCGAATTCAAAATCCACATATTTATAGGGGTATTGCTTGAAATCCTTACCGCTAACCTTTGTTTTGTCAAATTCTTGGAAGCAGACAATATCTGCATTTTCTTCCTTAATAAACTTAACAATGCTATCGCTTGATTGAGGATTACTGTCTCCATGATTACCTTGAAAAGACTGCGTATTAAAAGTCAACACTCGAAGACTTTCTTCAGCTGTTTCAGGTGTAGCCTCGAAAAATTTAATAAAAGTTCCCAAGGAAAAATATCCAATAGCCAGAACAGTAAAGGACAACAAAAACTGACGCTTGCCATTCACGACCCAATACATCAAAAATAGGGCGTTCACCACAACCAGATAAGGGACTGCCAGACTAAAAATAAATAAAAATGAAACGGATTGAAGTGAAATATAAGGGACAATACAAGAAAACAACAACAGCAGTGCCGCTATTGAATTCAGAAAATAAACGAATTTGTTGAATACAGATAGATTTCCCACGGTCAGAATTATTCTTTACCTGCTTTAAAAAGAAAGTCCTTCTCGGCCTTAGACAGACTCTCGTAGCCCGACTTGCTGATCTTATCAAGAATGGCATCTATTTTACGCTGCCTGCTTTCCTTATCGTGATCTACCGTAGTTTTAAACGTGGACTTATCTTTACGGTAAACTGTTTTCATTGGTGCTTTTTTGGATTTTGTGAACATACTCCCCAAATTATCCAACAGTTTTGAGAATCCCTCACCTATATCCTTGCCTTTCAACAATTGTCTTGCATAGATATACCCCAAAAGAGCGCCACCCAAATGTGACAAATGCCCCCCTGCATTACCGCCAGTTGGAATCTGTATCAGATCTACCAAAATAAAGAAGACGCCTATGTACCATAGCTTGACATTAAAGAAAATGAGCCTCACCTCCTGGTTTGGAATATAGGTACATACAAATATCAAAACAGCGGTAACCCCTGCCGAGGCACCTATCAAGGAAGTATTTATCCCCATGAACGCAGGGAAAATATTATAGCTCAGTAAAAATAGAAGTCCACCCAATATTACTCCCAAAAAATACACATTGATAAATCTTCTGGGACCAAAGAGGTTCAAAAATATTCTTGAGGCAAAATATAGCATTACCATATTCCAAAAAATATGACCTAGTCCGGCGTGAAAAAAGGAATATGTAATGATAGACCATGGTTGTACCAAAAAGTCGAAAAAGTCCTTGGGCAATTCAAACCATCGCAATAAAATATTAGGGGACAACTGAAGTAAAAAAGTCAGTAATCCATTAAGAATAAAGACTGCCACATTGATGGCGATCAATTTTTCTGCGATACTCAGTCTGGCAAACTGATATTTTAAATTACCTGCATCCATACCTAATCCCAACGGTTTTTGTTAAACTGGTTCTTCTTCCAGTACCACATCATTATAAATCCTATCAAAGCCCCGCCAATATGTGCGAAATGGGCAATACCACTTCCAAAGATAGCATAACCTGTAATACCGGAAAACAGGTCCAACCCAATCAAGACAGGAATAAAATACTTGGCTTTAATGGGCACCGGTAAAAATATCAAGAAAAGTTCACTATTGGGGTAGGACATACCAAAGGCTACCAGAATACCATATATGGCTCCTGAGGCTCCAACCGCTGGCGTATTGAATGCATTTAAAAAGTTGTCAATGGTGCTTTGGGGCGCAAGGTTATACCAATCTGGGCTATATTTTCCACTAGAGATAATTTCTATGACCTGACTCCTTGTGATTCCCGAATTTACCAAGGCTTCCATTCCTTCGTTAAAATAATAGTAGTTCACTGCGGTGTGCAACAGAGCCGATCCCAAACCTGCTGAGAAATAGAAAAAGAAGAACTTATTTCTTCCCCACATACGTTCCAAGGGGGTTCCAAAGGCCCAAAGCGCATACATATTAAAAAGTATATGCATGAATCCTCCGTGCATGAACATATGCGTTATGATCTGCCACAGCTCAAAATTGGCGTTTTGTGGGAACCAAAGGGAAAACCATTGGTACATTTGCTCCCCATACAGGGAGGTGGCCACAAAAAACAGAACGTTGATTATCAGCAAATGCTTGATAGCATCAGTAAGTCTTACCATTTAAATAAATTTTTTGTCTATATCGTTTTCTGTGATCGTAATATAAATTGTTTTGTTAAAGGGGCTCACCCTAGATTCCTTGCATGCGAAAAGATCGTTAACCAAGGCCATTTGTGAATTTTTATCGAGCACCTCCCCAGTTTTGACCGCCAAGGTTTTACATAGTGTCTTGGATAGGATATCGGTCTGTGAAAAGCTATCCCCAGAAACATCTTGTTGATAGTCAGCAATCAATTGGTCCAAGACCATTCCCACTTCACTTTCGGCCACTAAAAGTGGCACCCCCGTTATTTCCAGCACCTCCTTATCCATTGTTCCAAAACCAAAACCAATGGTAGAAAGACTATCTTTTATCTCGTCTATAATAGCCATATCCGAACTGGAAAATGATAGGATCAAGGGGAAAAGCAATTGCTGGCTCACGGCTTCCTTAATGGTAATATTCTTTAAAAACTTCTCATATAAAACACGCTGGTGTGCCCTACTTTGATCTATGACAACCATTCCAGAAATTATGGTTGTAACAATATACTTTCGCCTTAATTGAAAGGTGGTGGTATTGGTTTCCATGACCTCCTGTTGACCGTCGAAGATAGAACCCGTGATACTATCGGATTCAAAACTCACACTGCTAAAACGATCTTCATTGCCCACTTTGGATTCCAATCCAACATACATACTCTCCCACCCCTTGGTGTTCTCCTTCTGATAAGAACCTTTGAATCCTTTCTGTACTTCATCCTTAAAAGGATTGAAACCGGCATCGACTACCACTTTGGGAGGTTCAGCTGGTCTATTTTTATAAGTATATGGTGTATCCAGATTAAGATCCTGATCAAAATCCAGTGCCGGAGCAACATTGAACTGACCCAGACTGTGTTTCACAGCAGAACGCAACAACGCGTACAAGGTGTGCTCATCATCAAATTTAATCTCGGTTTTGGTAGGGTGAATATTGATATCTATAGAAGCCGGATCAACGTCCAAATACAAAAAGTAACCCGGATGGTTCTCAGATTTTATGAGCCCCTCAAAAGCTGCTACCACGGCATGGTGGAGGTAGGGACTTTTAATAAAACGATTGTTTACAAAAAAGAACTGTTCTCCCCTACTTTTCTTGGCAAACTCAGGCTTTCCTATGAAACCCGATATTTTCACCACTTGGGTCTCTTCTTCTACTGGCACCAATTTTTCATTGGTCCTACTGCCAAATATATTGACAATTCGCTGTCTGATATTGGATTGGGGAAGATTGAACAATTCACTCCCGTTATTGTAAAAGTAGAAATGGATGGAAGGGTGTGCCAAGGCCACCCTATGAAACTCATCGGTGATATGCCTGAGCTCCACACTATTGGATTTTAAGAAATTTCTCCTGGCAGGGATATTAAAAAAAAGATTTTTAACGGCTATAGATGTACCCTTGGGGGTCACGATAACCTCCTGTGCGGTAATTTTGCTACCCTCTATTCTTATATGGGTCCCTATTTCTGTATTGCTAGGTTTGGTTTGAAGTTCCACATGGGCAATTGCTGCTATGGAAGCCAAAGCCTCTCCTCGGAATCCCTTGGTATTTAGATTGAAAAGATCCTCAGCACATTGTATTTTGGAGGTAGCGTGCCTTTCAAAACTGAGTCGGGCATCGGTATCACTCATCCCAATTCCATCGTCCACTACCTGGATCAGGACCTTGCCCCCATCCTTTATTATCAGTTTAATGGAGTTGGCACCAGCATCTATGGCATTCTCCATCAACTCCTTTACAACTGAAGCCGGTCTTTGAACCACCTCTCCAGCTGCAATTTGATTGGCAACATGATCGGGCAAAAGTTTAATGATATCCGCCATTAAAAAAATATGTCTATTTTACCATATTTTACCGCCGCATAGGCAAATATCAGAAGGAAGATAAGAATGACAATAAATCGGAGCCTGCGGTTTCTATCGCTTTGAACACTTTTGACCGTTTTCCAGTCGTCACGGTAACTCTTTTTTCTATATCCAGCAAAATATTCCCTGTCCGGTTTTGCTTCTTTGGATTTCCTTAATTTTTCCAATCGCTCCTTCCGCTCATCATAATAACGAGGCGAATAATTGTAAGATTTGTTCTTACTTAATTTAAAAAGCGAAGGGAGTCTCATATCTATCTTTCCTATCTTCAAAAGTACTGAAAATAGGGCTAAATGGCCGAATCTAGATGCTAAAAATTGTTAACAACCCATAGGGCTTGAGCCTTAGTGTTTTGCCCATGCGGGTATGGATGACATCAAAAAAGTTAAACTGATCGCCTATGAAATAGGCCCGTTGGGTAAATATATTGGAATCAATTGCCCAAAGCAGCCATCTTAATGGCAGCAATAGCGGCTTCTGAACCCTTGTTCCCATGAATTCCGCCACTGCGATCAATGGCCTGTTGCAGGTTATTGTCGGTCAGCACACAAAATATCACAGGAGTATCCGTAATTACATTGAGATCCTTGATCCCTTGTGCCGTGGCACTGCACACAAAATCGAAATGTTTGGTCTCCCCTTGAATTACACTGCCGATAGCAATGACAGCATCCACATTTTGGGTAGCGATCATTTTTTTGCTTCCAAAAACAAGCTCATAGCTCCCGGGAACATTCCAGCGGACAATATTTGCCTCTGAAGCCCCACAGTCCAACAACGCCTCCACGGCACCATTGAACAGACCTTCCGTTATTTCCGAATTCCATTCTGAAACAACAATCCCAAACCGAAAATTTTTCGCGTTTGGGATTGTAGCTTTATCATATTCTGATAAATTCTTGTTAGCCGTGGCCATTTTTTACTGTTTTTCGGACTTACCGATAAATGCATCTACCGTTTGAGCTTCATCAGAAGAAGCGTACTCATCCTTGATTTTTTGGAAATATTCCAATGCCTTGTCATTCTCGTTCAATTCCAATGCCGTAATTCCCGCTTTGAACAAAAATTTAGGCGCTGTAAAACTGTTATCACTGTGCTCTACTGCTTTCTCGTAATATGAAAGCGCATCTTCCGGCTGGTTCAGTTGCATAAAAGCATCTCCAAGACCTCCTTTGGCAAGAGCTCCCAGTATGGCATCATCAGAGGAAAAATCTTCCAAATGGTTGATCGCTTCCTGATAGTTCTGCATGTTCAAATAGGCCATTCCGGCTGAGTAATTGGCAACGTTGGCTGCCTTTGTACCACTGTATTCCTCTATAATGTCCAAAAATCCATATTTTCCTTCAGCTCCATTAAGAGAAAGTGTAAACAAGGAATCTCGTTCTGTTTCGCTGTTCAATGCCTGATCAAAGTATTGCTGAGGATAGTACATTTCGTTATCGGCACTAGCCTCTTTTGGTTTCAACACAAATTGATTATAGGCCAAATATCCTAAAACAGCTACGGCAATGACACCGATAACACCTAAGATGTAGTTTTGATTCTGTGAAACCCACTCTTCGGTTTTAGAAGCACTTTCGTCCAGAGTACTAAAAACTTCAGCGGTTGTACTGTTCTGTTCATCCAATTCAATCTCTTCAGCTTTGTTCTTTGGTTTGTAACCTCTCTTATTGTATGTTGCCATTTTTAAATTTATTGATCGCGCAAAAATAAAGTTTTTATTGAAATCCGAAAGGTTATTTATTCGTTATTTTTCGATAATTTGCACGATACTTAGCTACTGAAAAATAAAATTGTTACCCCACGGAATGTTTCTGAAAAAATTAGCACTCATAAATTACAAGAATTTCAGCACCCAAAACTTCGAATTTGATCATAAGATAAATTGTTTTGTTGGTCCGAATGGAATAGGCAAGACCAATATACTGGATGCCATATACCACCTTTCCTTTAGCAAGAGCTATTTCAATCCGGTAGCCACCCAGAATATAAAACACGGGGAGGATTTTTTTGTCATCGATGGGGAATATGAAAAAGAAGGCAGGGAAGAAAAAATCATTTGCAGCCTAAAAAAGGGCATGAAAAAAGTCGTAAAGCGCAATGGCAAGGCCTACGACAAACTGTCGGACCATATCGGATTCTTACCCTTGGTCATTATTTCACCCGCAGACAGGGACCTTATTATTGAAGGCAGCGATACCCGGAGAAAATTTATCGATGGAGTCATTTCCCAATCAGACAAGCCTTATTTGTCTGCCCTTATGAACTATAACAAGGTGCTTGCCCAACGAAACTCCCTCTTAAAATATTTTGCCGCCAACCACACTTTCGATCGCACCACCCTTGCGGTTTACAATGAACAGTTGGACTTGTACGGCTCAGAAATCCACAGCAAAAGAGTGGCCTTCCTAGAGGCTTTCATACCCATATTCAGGGAACAATATGAAGTTATTTCAGGAGGCAAGGAAGTTGTTCACATCCATTATGACAGTAAATTAGAGCAAGACGGCCTTCTTTCCCTATTGGAAGGGAGTCTGGAGAAGGACAGGGCGCTACAGTACACTTCCGTTGGGGTCCATAAGGATGACCTCAATTTTGAAATTGATGGATTTCCCGTTAAAAAATTTGGTTCCCAAGGACAACAGAAATCTTTCCTGATCGCACTGAAATTGGCCCAATTCAACTTTATAAAAAACCAGGCAAAAACTACTCCGATTCTACTTTTGGATGATATCTTTGACAAACTGGACGAAAAAAGGGTCGCACATATTGTCAGTCTCGTAGACGATGATAATTTTGGGCAGATATTTATCAGCGATACCCACGCCGACCGAACGGAAGAAGTTGTAAAAACGATTCACAAGTCCTATAAAATTTTTAAATTATAACATGAGAACCCTACTCTCCATATTTGCCTTGATATGCCTAATGAGCTGCCAACAGAACATTTCCGAAAGTGATCTGTCCAAACTGAACGGATATTGGGAAATCAAAGAGGTAGTGTTTCCGGATGGCTCTACCAAGGAATACAAGGCCAATACCACCATAGATTTTATTGAAACGGCCAACCTTAAAGGGATTAGAAAAAAGGTGCAACCTACGTTGAAAGGTACCTATTTTGCCAATGACGATGCAGAATCTTTTACCATCCGGCAAAAAGGAGAATCCTACGAGATATATTACAAGAACGACTACAGTGAATGGAGCGAGCTTTTGACCTCCCTTTCCCAGCATCAGTTTTCTGTAGTCAACAAGGAAGGGGTCACCTATCATTACAAACGATACGAACCTATAAATATCAACGAATAATGTCCAAAAGAAAAAACGACAATATCCCATTAAGTGAGGCTTTGCAGGAATTCATCAAAGTGAACAAATTGCAGAACGGCATGGATAAGGTCAATGTTCGCGAAGCTTGGACCAATCTTATGGGCAATGGGGTGAACAATTACACTACCGCCATCGAGTTAAGAAGCGAGACCTTATTTGTATCGCTCTCCTCCTCTGTGCTCCGTGAAGAGTTAAGTCATGGAAAATCCAAGATAATCACCATGATCAATGAGGAACTGGGCAAGGAGCTGGTGAAAAAATTGGTCTTGCGTTAACAAAAAAAGCCTACAAGAATTACCTGTAGGCCTTAAAATTATTATGGTTTCGTCTTAGTAGATCTCTCTACCTGCAAAATGAAAAGCACCTTCTATAGCTGCGTTCTCATCGCTATCAGAACCGTGTACCGCATTTTCCCCAATGGAAGTAGCGTATAACTTACGGATAGTTCCTTCAGCAGCATCTGCAGGATTGGTTGCACCGATAAGGGCTCTAAAATCTTCAACTGCATTTTCTTTTTCCAAGATAGCAGCCACAATAGGACCTCTGGTCATAAATTCAACCAATTCTCCGAAAAACGGACGCTCTCTGTGTACTCCATAAAATTCTTGTGCGTCCCTTAAGCTCAACTGCGTATATTTCATAGCCGCAATTTTAAAACCTGCAGAAGTGATTTTTTCCAAAATCGCACCGATATGTCCATTCTCAACCGCATCGGGCTTAATCATGGTAAATGTTCTGTTTGTAGTCATCTCTTTTTAAATTTTGCGCAAAAATACGCTTTATATATTAACCCGCAAGTCTTAATAGGTTTGTTCTAGTTCTCCATACAATTCTCCTTGATCACCAACCATCTTAAAAAGGACCTTTTTTAGGTTGAAGTCGAAATTCAATATCCCAAAACTTTTCTTTGCAACTACCTCCCCCACCCGGTAGGGGTTGGGCTCTCCCGAGTAACTTGAGTAGACATGGGTAAGTCCGCTACTGGTAAAATCTATCAGGGGATACGAAAGTCCATCTACCATAGTCCTTGAAAATTCTGAAATATGCCTATCGCCACTCAAAAGCACTACCCCCTTGGCTTCAGAGGAAACAATCAAACTTTTCAATTTATCCACCTCATGGGGAAAATTCCCCCAACACTCAAATCCATGCTCGTTCGACAAAAATTGGATACTGCTCACAATGATATTAAAATCGGCTGTGGAAGATTTCAAGGTACGCTCCAACCATTCCCACTGCTCAGGCCCCAATAGTGTTCCTTCCCCATATTCATTGGGCTTGTTTCGCTTACTGGTTTCTCTATCTGGAGTAAGGGCCGTCCTAAAATATCGCGTATCCAGCACAATTACCTTTATATTGCCTTTTGGCAATATATAATCATGGGCGGTATAAATACCTTCCCCTGTTCTTCTAGGACTCTCCGCAGGGACATCCATAAAATCCAAAAATTCCTGCTGGCTCCACTTTTTGCCCTTGAACTCCACACCTCCATCGTTCAGACCATAGTCATGATCGTCCCATGTACCAATTACAGGCACTTTAGTTTTTAATAGAGCATACCCTTCTACACTATCTTGCTCCATATACATTTCCCGTAGCTTCTCCCTATTGTCCGTATCGGCATAAACAATATCTCCGCCCCAAATCCACACATCAGGTTGTGCAGCCAATATATCGTCCCATAATGGGTTTTTGGCATTGCTCTTGTTACATGATCCGAAGGCTATCGTAAAATCGGACTCGTTCGGCCTTGGCACACTATTTACAGCAATAGATTTACATCCAACGAACAGAAGCATCAAAATGAGGTAAATTGATAGTTTTTCCATCTAATTTTGTTTTAATTGCACGCTCAAAAATAAGGCTTTTAAGAATAAGGTCTATGTTATAAAATTGTATCTTAGCCCCCATGAATTTGAAGAATATTAAAGCAACCGAGGCTTTACTCTCAACGCCTCAAAAAATTGTAATTGTACCACATAAAAACCCCGATGGGGATGCCATTGGCTCCACCATGGGGCTATACCACTACCTTAAAAATAGGGGACAGGAAGCAACTGTAATTTCTCCCAATGACTATCCAAAGTTTTTAAAATGGGTACCCGGCAATGAGCATATCGTCAATTTTGAAAAGGACACACAACACGCCAAGCGGCTTATACAAGAAGCAACCATAATCTTTACATTGGATTTCAACCACTTGGGAAGAATAGACCAAATGCAGCCATTTCTGGAAGAAGCACAGGCCACCTTTATCATGATCGACCACCACCAGGCACCAGGTGACTATGCAGATATCATGTATTCCGATGTCAGTATGAGCTCTACCTGTGAAATGGTATATAATTTTATAGAATTTTTGGGCCACAGGGATCAAATCAATGAGGATATTGCCAATTGTCTTTATACGGGTATCATGACGGATACCGGTTCATTTAAATTTAACTCCACCACCAGTAGAACCCATAGGGTTGCCGCAGACCTGATTGACAAAGGCGCCAACAATACGCAAATCCACAATAAGGTTTTTGACACCAATACTCCTAGCCGATTGCACTTATTGGGCTGTGCCCTAAAAAACATGGTCATTTTGGAAGATTTCCATACGGCCTACATCACATTGAGCCAGGAGGAGCTCGACACCAACAACTATAAAAAAGGGGATACGGAAGGTTTCGTCAATTATGGACTTACGCTGGACGGTATCTGTTTGGCTGTCATTTTTATTGAAAATAAAGAAGATGGAATCATAAAGATTTCCTTTAGATCCGAAGGAGATTTCTCGGTGAACGAATTTGCAAAAAAACACTTTCAGGGTGGCGGACACACCAATGCTGCTGGGGGAAAAAGTGACGTATCCTTAGAGGAGACCACGGCATATTTTGTATCGCTCTTGAAAAATTATAAAGAACAATTGAAAGCATGAGATATTTTTTAGCCGTTTTAATCTTGGGGATGTCTCTGGCATCTTGCCAGGAAGCCGAACCAAGAAGACCGATAAAGGTTCGTACAGGTAGTTTTTTCAAGGAATCCATAAAGCGAAACAAAGAACTTTTGGCCCTTGAGGAAAAAATGATCAAAGAAATTATAGCCAAAGATACCGCGCACACCTATCAGAGCAGTTCCAAGGGATCATGGTTTTACTATGACCAAAAAAATGATTCTTTGACATATACCCCAAAACCAGATGATCTGGTGAGTTTCACCTATAATCTGGTGAGTTTCTCCAATGATACCATATACAGGAGCGAGGAATTGGGTACCATACAGTACAAGGTGGACAAACAAAACCTTTTCCCCGGTTTGAGGAATAGCATAAAACTTTTAAAGGAAGGTGAAACTGCCACATTTTTATTCCCTTCATCCCTAGCCTTTGGCTACCATGGGGACAATAAAAAGATAGGGACCAACATTCCTTTAAAATCAACCATTACCCTTTTTAAAATAGAAACTCAACAAGACAGTATCCAAAATTAAATTAAATCAAAAAATGAAAAGAACATACGTATTATTCTTGGCCGTGGCCATGGCCCTTACCAGTTGTAAATCCAGTAAACATGCCGACCTGGGAGATGGGTTGTTTGCCAACATCCAAACCAACAAAGGCGACATCATCATCAAATTGGAAAGTGAAAAGACACCTGTTACCGTTGCCAATTTTGTCACCTTGGCAGAAGGTACCAGTCCATTTGTTAGCGATAGCTTAAAGGGAAAAAAATACTACGACGGACTTGTTTTCCACAGGGTCATCAAAGACTTTATGATACAGGGCGGTGACCCTTCAGGAACCGGAAGGGGAAATCCAGGATATAAATTCAAGGATGAGTTCAATGACTCACTCACCCATTCCAAACCGGGAATCCTGTCTATGGCGAATTCTGGACCTACCACCAATGGCAGCCAGTTCTTTATCACCCATAAAGAAACCCCGTTCTTGGACGGAAGACATACTGTCTTTGGAGAAGTTGTGGAAGGATTGGAAGTAGTTGACAGTATTGCCAACGTGGAAACTTCCATGGAACCCATGACCAAGGACAGACCTATTGAGGATGTCGTTATGGAAAAAGTGGAGATCATCCGCAATGGCAAGGAAGCAAAAAAGTTTGATGCCGTGAAGATCATGACCGATTATTTTGCCGAGGAAGAGGAAAAATTAAAGGCCATGGAAAAAATGAAGGCCGATTTCTCCGCTGAAGTTGAAAAGCAAAAAGAAGTTGCTGAAACTTTGGCATCCGGATTACAGATTTACACTATACAGGAAGGGACCGGAGAAACTCCAAAAATGGGCCAACAAGTCAATGTTTACTACGCAGGTTATTTGGAAACAGGAGAATTGTTCGACAGTAACGTTGAGGCAGTTGCCACGAAATACGGAAAGTTTGACGAGAGAAGAAAAGTCGGAGGAGGTTATGAGGCCATTCCTATGGATTACAGTCCAGATGCCAGATTGATCGCCGGTTTCAGAGAAGGTCTTTTGACCATGAAGGTGGGCGACAAGATACGTTTGTTCATCCCTTCACATTTGGGTTACGGACCATCGGGAGCTGGAAATGTAATTCCACCAAATGCCGATCTGGTCTTTGACCTGGAAATTACTGGAATAGCACAATAAAAATTTATTTAACGTATAAAAAAAGCTCGCAAATTGCGAGCTTTTTTTGTTTATTTCTGTAATGCCGAATAAATTGATCATCTATTTACTTCCAGCTTTGCGACTTTAATTCTATGGTAGCCTTTAGGATGTCCATTTGAGAGATCTGACCTACCAACACACCGTTTTCCACAATTGGAAATCTTCTACGTTTGGCCTGTAAAAATTTATTGGCCGCATCAAATATATCCATGTTGCCATCTATAGTCTCCACATTGGAAATCATATGCTGGCCCACAGTACGTGTCTCACCGGGCAGATTGTGATATTTGCTCTCACTGATATGTTTAATACAGTCCCCTTCGGATATCATTCCGATGAGCTCATAATTATCATTGACGACCGGCCCACCTGAAATCCTATTTTTGATCAATTGGACTATTACCTCCTCCACGGACTGCTCCGGTTTAAAGGTTATTAGCTTTTTGGTCATATAATCACTGACCTTTAACGAGACCTCATCCTTGGCTTCCCTAGGTTTCATTGGTCCTTGAAAACTCTTGATTCCCATAATTAGTTCATTTTAAGACAATCTTTAAATTACTAAATATAAGCGAGTTATCCAAAAAATTTACAACAAATAATAGGAGCCAAGAGCCCTTTATTTGTTTGGAACATCCTTTAATATCTCCAATAGGAATTTCCAGAATTTTTGAACCGAGCTGATGCTTACCCTTTCATCAGGAGAGTGGGCTCCCTTGATGGTAGGTCCAAAACTGATCATATCCATATCTGGATAGTTCTTCCCAAGAATTCCACACTCCAGGCCAGCATGGCAGGCAACAACATGGGCGCCTTCACCGAATACGGTTTTGTATTTATTTTCAAGGACTTTTAAGATAGCCGAGTCAGGATTGGGATTCCACCCTGGATAATCTCCACTGAGGGTCACCTCACAGCCTGCGAGTTCAAAGGCGCATCTTAAGGAATTTGCCAAGTCCAATTTGGCCGAATTAACCGAAGATCTTGTTAAGCACATTACTTCACAATGACCATCTTTAGCTACTACCCTAGCTATATTATTGGAGGTTTCCACCAAGTCGTCCATGGCAGCACTCATGGCATAAACCCCATTTTTAGCGGCATAAATAGCCCTTATCAACTTCTGCTGTGCATCTGGCTCCATCATGGAAGCTGGGACAGCAACCTGTTCTATACCTACATACAAGTTTGGTTCCATATACTTCAGCTCATCCTTAATGGTACCTGCCAGTTCCAGTATCGTTTTCTCAAAATTGTCCATAAACTTTTCGTGGACAACAATTACTGCAAAACTCTCTCTGGGTATGGCATTGCGGAGACTTCCCCCATTGATCTCGGAAACTCCAATTTCAAAGCGCTCCCCTGCCGAGAACAACAGCCTGTTCATTATTTTATTGGCATTGCCAAATCCCCTGTGGATATCCATACCACTATGACCTCCTTGCAACCCTTTTACAGTTATGGCATACGCAATTTGGTTATTGGGTACATCCAACTCCATATACCGCCTCCTAGCCGTAACATCTATGCCACCGGCACAGCCTATGTCTATCTCATCATCTTCCTCCGTATCCAGATTAAGCAAAATCTCACCTTTCAGCACACCAGCTTTCAGTCCCATTGCCCCTGTCATCCCAGTTTCTTCATCAATCGTGAACAAGGCCTCCAAAGCAGGGTGCTCCACGGAATCACTTTCCAACAGGGCCATAATGGCCGCCACACCCATACCATTATCGGCTCCCAAGGTTGTCCCTTTGGCCTTAACCCAATCCCCTTCAACCTTCATCTCAATGCCTTGAGCATCAAAATCGAAAATGGTATCGGCATTTTTTTGGTGCACCATATCCAAGTGCGACTGCAGTGTCACCATTTTTTTATGTTCCATTCCGGACGTTGCAGGTTTGCGTATGATGACATTACCAACCTCGTCCTTAAAGGTCTCCAAACCCAAGGATTTACCAAAATCCAACATAAACTGTATAACTCTTTCCTCCTTTTTTGAGGGCCGTGGAACAGCATTCAAATCAGCGAATTTGTTCCAAACGTTTGTAGGCTCCAATTGACGTACTTCCTTGCTCATAATATGCTATAAAAATGTACCCAAAAATACGGATTGAAAAATGACTATGCCACTGTTCTGTCCATTTAACATTTAATTAGAGCATTGGTCAATAATTACTGATTCCGATTGGTTATTTTTGACTCGATGAACAACCGATTGAAAAATAGTATTGCCCTGTCCATTATCCCACAGATCATATTGGTCAAATGGCTGGGACGCTATCCACAATTCATAGAAACCTATTATAGTTTGGGTTTGTATCCCTTTCTTTCAAAAATATCCAGAACCGTTTTTGGCTGGATCCCTTTTTCCTTGGGGGATATTATTTATGCCCTATTGGTTATTGCCCTATTTCGATATTTGATTCTAAGAAGAAAAAAAATAAAACAAGAGCCCAGGGCATTCTTTCGAAATGTTTTTGTGGTCATATCAACTGCTTATTTTACCTTCCATCTGCTTTGGGGATTTAATTATTATAGGATCCCGTTAAGCGAGACCCTGGCCTTGGAAGAATCCAACTCCAGTGAACAGATGGTATTATTTGTTGAAAAGCTCATCGACAAAACCAACGAAACTCAGTTGCTGATCACAACGGACAGTACACAAAAGGTCATAGTTCCCTATTCTAAAAAGGAGATTTTAAAAAAAACAATAGCGGGCTACCAAAAACTGGATTCTCGAATTTCAATTTTTCATTACCAACGGCCCAGTCTTAAGAATTCCCTCTTTAGCACTGGGCTTTCCTATATGGGCTACGGAGGATATTTAAACCCGTTTACCAACGAGGCACAGGTGAATGCGCTACTCCCCAATTTTAGATACCCCGTGGTCGCTGCCCACGAGGTGGGACACCAATTGGGCTATTCGGCAGAAAATGAGACCAATTTTATTGGCTACCTGGTCACTTCTTCCAATAGTGATATCTATTTTAAATATTCTGCCTATTCCTATGCGCTGGCCTACTGCCTGTCCGATATAAAAAAAAGGGATGAAGCAACATTTGACTTGTTCATGGCCAAACTAAATGAAGGGGTCAAAAAAAACTACCAAGAAATATCAGATTTCTGGTTGTCCTATGAAAATCCGGCAGAACCAGTTTTTAAATCCATTTTCGATACTTTTTTAAAAGCCAACAACCAGGATAAAGGAATAGAAAGCTATAATGCCGTGGTATCACTTTTGATAAATTATCACCAACAACACCCCTTATAGTGTTAAATAAAAGTGAATAGCCGTTAAAAAAGTCCTAAGAATTTTACCTTTAAAGGGACTAATCTAATAACACCTAAATTAAAATGAAAATGCGACTTCTAGTCTTGGCCATCATATGGTCGAGCACAACTTTGTTTGCACAAGATTATTTTCCTAAAAATGATGGCGTAAAAACAACGAACAACAACTACACGGCATTTACCAATGCCAAAATTTATGTAACTCCAACCCAGATCATTGATGGGGGCACATTACTGATTCAAAATGGAAAAGTGGTCCAAGCTGCCAAAACGGTGAACCTACCGAAAAGCACCATAGTCATAGACCTCAATGGGAAATCGATCTACCCTTCCTTTATTGACATCTATTCCGATTTTGGGGTAGAAAAACCAAAAAAGGCCTCAGGTGGCGGCAGAAGTGGGGAGTATGAGCCCTCTAGGGAAGGTTACTATTGGAATGACCATGTTATGCCCGAGAACAAAGCCATTTCTGTTTTCAAATACGATGACAAAAAAGCCAAAGAAATGCGCGAAGCTGGTTTTGGTGTAGTCAATTCCCATATACAGGATGGTATCGCAAGGGGCACTGGAATTTTGGTAGCCTTGAACGGCGCAGGGAATGATGCGGACAGAATCTTGGATGACGCCTCGGCACAGTATTTTTCATTTGATAAGAGCATAGCCAAAACACAAGCCTATCCCTCTTCACTAATGGGTTCCATGGCCTTGTTGAGACAGATGTACAGCGATGCCGATTGGTACGCCAAAGGTAACTCCAAGACCAAGGACCTTTCTCTGGAAGCCTTGAACAAAAACAAAGGATTGGTTTCCATTTTTGAAGCCAAGGACAAAGGAAATGCCCTGAGGGCAGATAAAATTGGGGATGCCAATAATGTACAATATGTAATTCTTGGAGGAGGGAACGAATACGAGAGCATCAATGAGATTAAAGGTACCAACGCAAAATACATTCTTCCAATAAATTTCCCGGATGCCTATGATGTTTCCAACCCGTACCAAGCTTCCTATGTTACTTTGGAAGATATGAGATATTGGAACCAAGCTCCTGCCAATCCCAAGATCCTGGAAGCAAATGGGATACCGTTCTCATTGACATTGTATGATCTAAAATCTCCATCAGCATTCAAGGACAAATTGATGCAGGCCATAGAACATGGACTATCCAAAACAAAAGCCTTGGAAGCCTTGACCACCGTACCTGCGGGAATTTTGGGAAAATCAAACAAAATTGGATCGCTTACCCCTGGGAGCTATGCCAATTTCCTGATCACTTCCGGAGATATTTTTGAAAAAGAAACTACCCTATATGAAAATTGGGTACAGGGAACCAAAAATATTGTGAACAGTAAAGATCAGAAAGATATCCGTGGGGATTACGATCTATCCATAAGTGGCATTGTTTACAAGCTTTCCATTACCGGTGAGGTAAATAAATTAAAATCCGAAATCACCCAGGACACCGTTAAACTGAAATCCAAAATCAGTTATGGGGACAATTGGTTGGATCTTAGCTTCAATACGGATGAAGGCGCCAAAATATACAGAATGACCGCCCTAGTGGTTCCAACTACGGACAATATCGGTGGCCGCCTAATAATGCCCAATGGAAAAGAAGCTACCTTCAATGCCATCAAGACCAAAGGGTATACAGAAAAAGAAAAAGAGCAAAAAGAGAAGGAAGCTCCTGTTGTGGTTCCAGTTACCTACCCTAACGTAGGTCATGGCTATGCCACCAAACCGGCCCAAGAAACCATGCTCTTTAAAAATGCAACTGTTTGGACCAGTGAGGATACCGGTATTTTAGAGCATACGGATGTCCTTATTAAAAATGGCAAAATTTCCAAGATTGGTAAGGATCTTAGTGCCAGTGGGGCAAAAGTGATTGACGCCACTGGAAAACACCTTACTGCCGGAGTAATCGACGAACACAGTCATATTGCCGCTCTTGCCGTCAATGAAGGTGGACAGAATTCATCAGCAGAGGTAAAGATGGAAGATGTTGTTGACCCTGAAGATGTTGGTATCTATAGAGATCTTGCCGGTGGGGTTACCTCCATCCAAATACTGCACGGATCTGCCAATCCTATTGGAGGTCGTTCTGCCATCATCAAACTTAAATGGGGAGAAACTGCAGACAACATGATCTATAGCAATTCCCCAAAATTCATAAAGTTTGCCTTGGGAGAGAATGTCAAACAATCCAATTGGGGAAGTTTTAACCGTTTCCCACAGACCAGAATGGGTGTTGAGCAGGTTTTCATGGACTATTTCCAAAGAGGAAAGGAATATGATGCCAAAAAGAAAAGTGGACAACCTTACCGTTACGATGAGGAGATGGAGGTCATTGCCGAAATCTTGAATGGGGAGCGCTTTATTAGCTGTCACTCTTATGTACAGAGTGAAATAAATATGTTGATGAAGGTTGCCGAGAAATTTGGTTTTAGGGTGAACACCTTTACCCATATCCTAGAAGGTTACAAGGTCGCCGATAAAATGGCCGAGCACGGTGTTGGTGGATCTACCTTCAGTGATTGGTGGGCCTACAAGTACGAGGTGAACGATGCTATCCCCTACAACGCAGCCATCATGCAAAGTCAGGGTGTAACCGTGGCCATTAACAGTGATGATGCCGAAATGTCCAGAAGGTTGAACCAAGAAGCTGCAAAAACAGTGAAATATGGTGGCATGACCGAATTGGAAGCTTGGAAAATGGTAACCATAAACCCAGCTAAATTATTACATATAGATAACCGCGTAGGAAGTATCAAGGAGGGCAAGGATGCTGATGTAGTATTATGGAACGACCATCCGTTGTCCATCTATGCCAAGGCCGAAAAGACCGTTATTGATGGTGCTGTTTATTTTGATCTGGAGAAGGACAAGCAATTGAGACAATCCATAGACCAACAGCGCAATACCCTGATCAATATGATGTTGAAAGAAAAGGACGGTGGCAATGCCACGCAAACTCCTGTAAAAAAAGAGAACAGGCTCCTTCACTGTGATAGCCTATAAGCAACTTGATGAAGTCTAAAACGATAAAGATAAAAGACATGAATATTAGAATATATATACCTTTAGTGATGTTGGTCTTGGCAAGTACGCTTGGCTTTGGACAACAGACACCGGCCTCTGCGCAAACAGAAGCAATAACCATCACCGGTGCCACGGCCCATATTGGGGATGGCACTGTCATGGAAAACACTACGTTGGTTTTCGAAAATGGAAAGATAACTGCTCTTGGCGGTCCCGAAACCCAGACCAAAGGAACTGTTATCAACGCAGCGGGAAAACACATCTATCCGGGTTTTATAACTCCCTGTTCCTCTTTGGGTCTTGTGGAAGTGGATGCTGTAAGAGCAAGTGATGACCAAGATGAAATTGGTGAAATGATCCCTCACGTACGCAGTTTGATTGCCTATAATGCTGAATCCAAAGTTGTAGAAAGCATGCGCCCAAATGGCGTGTTGTTGGGACAGATATCTCCAAAAGGTGGCAGGATATCAGGAACCTCTTCGGTGGTACAGTTCGACGCATGGAACTGGGAGGATGCCGCGGTAAAGAAAGATGACGGCATCCATTTAAACTGGCCGAACACCTTTAGAAGAGGCCGTTGGTGGGAAGGTGAAGCCAGAGGACTACAGCCCAATAAAGATTACACGAAGGATGTGAGTGAAATTGAGGTTTTTGTTCAAAATGCCGCAGCGTACAACAAAGGAACTTCTTCTGAGCTAAATCCGATTTTTGCTGCCATGAAAGGCGTTTTTGAAGGCTCACAGAGATTGTATGTTTACGCCAATGGGGAGAAGGAAATGATTGATGCCGTTACCAATCTAAAAAATATGGGCATTAAAAATGTGGTCATCGTTGGTGGCTACCATGCGCTAAAGATTTCCGATTTCTTAAAGGAACAAAATGTTCCAGTATTGGTAAACCTACCACATGATCTTCCAAATTTGGATGATGATGATTATGACCTTCCCTACAAACTACCCAAGTTGTTGACCGATGCCGGGTTATTGGTAGGAATTCAAAACATTAGCGCCGCCAATTTCCAGGCGAGAAATCTGCCCTTCTATGCTGGTCAGGTAGCCGGACAGGGATTGGATAAAGAAAAGGCCTTGGCACTGATATCTTCCAATACAGCAAAAATATTGGGCATAGATGATCAGTACGGTTCACTAGCCATCGGTAAAAGTGCAACCCTTTTTATATCTGAGGGAGATGCCCTGGACATGCGTACCAATAAATTGAGCCATGCCTTTATTGATGGGCGTATGCTTTCTTTGGAAACGCACCAAACAGAACTATGGAAGCGATATATGGGAAAATACAGCGGTAAATAAGCCCGATATTTCCTAAAACAAAAATCCCTGTAGACAATTGACCTTGTTTACAGGGATTTTTCATTTTTAAAGCAGTATTATTCTTGAACCTTGCCTTCCACAAATTTTGCTTGTCCAGGTTTTTCAAAGAAAGAGTCCGGCTTTGCCGTTTCGCTCAATATCACATTTTCAAAAGGAACCGTATTCTGGCTTTCTTTCATAGTTTTACCTTCGTAGGAATACCAAGAAATGGATTTTGGCAGTACTACATCCGATACTTTCATCCAATCATTATAACGGATCCATTTAACATGATCGGACTTTTCCCCACTCCTATAACTCACGGTATACCCCAGCCAGGCCATTTGGAAGGTCTCGGGATCGTAGTGGATAAAATATTCATCTTTATAAGAAGTACCAACACCTGGATTGTAAGAGATACTGATACCCGGAAAGGTCTTCCCCTCGAACACCACATCTTTCGAATCACCATAAACAATTCCGTCATCGGCCAATACAAAGGGCATGGCATAAAAATAAAACATAAGGTTATGGTAGAATACAGGATCTCCCTTATAGGTATTGTCAGAATCCAACAACCAAACTTGTTTCCCATCGAAGCCCATGGAAAAATCGGCCCCTTCTACCTTATCCTTTCTGGAATATAGGTTAGTGGTATGGATTTCTGCACCTTCAGGCTTTGGGATTTGGTAGACCAAACTTTTTTTGTTTCTCCAATTTTGGAGTCCACCATGGGCATCAAAAATTTTTACCAAACCCTGCGGGTACTTGCGGAGATCTATCTGTTCTACTTGGGTGGTTTCCTCAACTTCCATCGTTGGTTGCTCGGTTTTTTTCTCCTCCTTACAGGAAATTAATCCAACAAAGAGCATTACTAGTAATGCGTATTTCATGTAGTCTTGATTTTGATTTTCACAATTTGTCGTAAGCGGCGGCATTTGTTTACGGGATTAGATTATTTTTGTGCCAATGACAGAAGACAAGTACCTCAGTAGCCTGCAAAACCCACTGGTCAAAAAGGCAATGACCCTTAAGGAAAAATCCCGCGAACGTAAAAAAACGGGGTGTTTTGTATTGGAAGGAGTTCGGGAACTTCAATTGGCCGTTAAGGGCGATTATGAACTGGAGACTGTTTTCTTTTATTCGGATATTATTGCCCGGAATGAAGTCCTTAAACTTTTGGGTCAAACTGTGGGTCAGGAGGTCTTAGTAGAAATTTCCAAGGAAATTTATCAGAAATTGGCCTACAGGGAAACTACAGAAGGCATTTTGGCCATTGCCAAATCCAAACCCCACTTTCTTGACAGCTTGGAATTCAAGAGCAAGCACCCCTTGATATTGGTTGCGGAAGCTCCAGAAAAACCGGGTAATATAGGTGCGCTATTGCGTACGGCAGATGCCGCCAATTTGGATGCTGTGATCATCGCCAATCCCAAAGGCGATCTCTACAATCCCAATATCATACGATCTAGTGTAGGTTGTATTTTCACCAATCAAGTTGGCGTTGGTACCACAGAAGAGGTAATTGCATTTCTTAAGAAGAACAATATTGCGCTTTACTGTGCCGCCCTTACCGCTTCGGAAAAATATACAAAGGTGAAATATGATGAAGCTTCGGCAATCATTGTAGGTACGGAAGCTACCGGTTTATCATCTGAATGGCTCGAAAATTCCACCAAAAACATCATAATACCGATGGAAGGTGAAATAGACTCCATGAATGTATCCGTATCGGCAGCAATAGTTATATTTGAGGCAAAAAGGCAAAGGGATACCCAATAAGACCCAAAAAAAAGGAGATTACTTCCAAAAATAGGCACATACGCTTTCTTGTTTCCCCAAAAATTCAAATTCATGAACAGCAGTATTTTATTTTATATCATCATAGGCATTCTAAGTGCCCAGTTCATACTGGAAACTATTCTGGACTATCTGAATTCCAAAAGATACCAAGACCCTGTGCCCCAAGAATTGAATGATGTTTTTGATTCCAAGGAATATGAAAAGTCCCAGCGCTATAAAAAGACCAATTACCAATTTGGATTGGTGACCTCCACCTTCACTTTTATCCTGACCCTAGGATTTTTGACTTTCGGTGGTTTCGAGTGGATCGATTCCATGGCACGAAATATTTCGGACAATCCTATTGTGGTGGCCTTGTTGTTTTTTGGCATCATTATGATTGGGAGCGATCTCTTGTCCACACCATTTTCCTACTATCAAACCTTTGTAATTGAGGAAAAATTCGGATTTAACAAGAGTACCAAAAAATTATTTTTTCTGGATAAGTTGAAAGGTTGGCTAATGACCATAATTCTGGGGGGCGGCATATTGGCGCTGGTTATTTGGTTCTTCCAGTGGGCCGGATCCAATTTCTGGATATATACCTGGGCCGTCGTTGCCCTATTTTCGGTATTCATGAACATGTTCTACAGTAAATTGATAGTGCCCATGTTCAACAAACAGACCCCTTTGGAGGAAGGTTCGTTAAAACAAAAATTGGAAACCTATGCCAAAAATGTAGGCTTTGAACTCAAAAACATTTTTGTAATAGACGGATCAAAAAGATCTACGAAAGCAAATGCCTACTTCTCCGGATTTGGAAAACAAAAAAGGGTGACACTTTACGACACCCTGATCAACGATCTGGAGGAAGATGAGATTGTTGCCGTTTTGGCCCATGAGGTGGGCCATTATAAAAGAAAACATATTATTTTCAACCTGCTTGCATCCTTGGTGCTTACGGGGATCACCTTATTCATTCTTTCAATTTTCATCAACAACCCCCAAGTTTCTTTGGCCATCGGAGTCTCCCAACCGAGTTTCCATGCCGCATTGATCGGGTTCGGAATCTTATACAGTCCAATTTCTGAAATCACAGGGTTGGTCATGAATTTTCTTTCCAGAAAATTTGAATATGAGGCCGACGATTTTGCAAAAGACACCTTCGCGGCCATGCCATTGGTGAGCTCCTTAAAAAAGCTGTCAAAAAATAGTTTGAGTAACCTCACGCCGCATCCTGCCTATGTATTCATGCACTACTCACACCCCCCGCTGATCGCCAGAATCCGTAATTTAAAGGCATAATTTTTGTTGGTTGCTATAAAAGTTTATCTTATTTTTAAAATATGATGACGGAAGCTGCTATAGAAAAAGAAAACAAGCAAATTGCTAAGCAATACAAGGAGTTATTGCGTATTAGCTATCAAACTTTATCCGTTGAGGATAAAAAATTGATACGCTCTGCATTTGACGTGGCCGTAGATGCTCATAAGGAACAAAGAAGGAAATCAGGGGAAGCCTATATTTTTCATCCCATCGCGGTGGCCAAAATTGTAGCTTCGGAAATTGGTCTTGATGCTGTTTCCATTGCTTCTGCCCTATTACACGATGTGGTAGAGGACACGGCCTATACCTTAGCGGACATTGAGCGTATGTTCGGGGAAACCGTTGCCCGAATTGTAGACGGACTGACGAAGATAGCCCACCTTAAAAAGGACATGAACATTTCCCAGCAGGCGGAAAACTTCAGGAAAATGTTGCTGACCCTGAACGATGACGTAAGGGTGATCATCATAAAAATCGCCGACCGCTACCACAATATGCTCACCATGGATTCCATGCCGGAGGACAAGCAGGTGAAAATTGCATCCGAGACCTTATACATTTATGCACCACTGGCCCATAGAATTGGGTTGTACAATATAAAAACAGAGTTAGAGGATCTAAGTCTGAAATATACCGAACCCGAGGTTTACAATGACATCCTAGGAAAAATTGAGGAGACCAAAGAGGAACAGGTAGCCTATATAGATGCATTTTCCGGTGTAATCAGCAATTCTTTGGACAAGGAAGGCCTCAACTATATCATCAAAGGCCGAATGAAATCCATTTTTTCCATTCGCAGGAAAATGAAGATGCAAAATGTCCCCTTTGACGAAATCTATGACAAATTCGCCATAAGGATCATCTATAAATCGGATCGGCGCAACGAGAAATTTTTGGCATGGAAAATATATTCCATCGTAACGGATCACTTCACTCCCAACCCAGTGCGATTGAGGGACTGGATCTCATCCCCAAAATCTACGGGTTACGAAGCGCTTCACATCACCGTCATGGGCCCAAAGGGCAAATGGGTGGAAGTTCAGATACGTAGCGAAAGAATGCACGAGATTGCGGAAAAAGGGTATGCCGCCCATTTTAAGTACAAGCATGGGGAACAAAAGGAACAAGGTCTTGAAATGTGGCTGAACAGGTTACAGGAAGCCCTTGAAAATGCCAATACCAATGCCGTGGATTTTGTTGAGGAATTTAAATTGAACCTCTATTCCAAGGAAATATTCGTTTTTACCCCCAAAGGAGAATTAAAATCGCTCCCAAAAGGCGCTACCCCTTTGGATTTTGCTTTTAATATCCATACCGAGGTAGGCATGAAAACTCGAGGTGCCAAAGTAAACGGTAAGTTGGTGCCTTTGAACACTACCCTTCACAGTGGGGACCAAGTGGAAGTTATCACTTCTGAACAGGCCAAGCCAAGCCAAAGCTGGCTGGATTACGCCACAACGGCAAGGGCAAGGTCCAAGATCAAATCCTCACTAAAAGAGGAGAAGAAAACCATTGCCCTAGATGGCAAAGAGGTACTGAGAAGAAAACTTAAATCTCAGAAAATAACCCTGAACGAGGATACCATCAATAAAATGGTCATCTTTTTCAAGTTGAAAACCAGCCTGGATCTTTTTTATAGGGTGGGTATCGGTGCTATTGACAACCAAATGCTGAAGGATTTTGCTTCCTCCTATAGCAATGCCTTTATCAGTTTCTTTAAGAACAAAATAAGAAGACATCACGTTCCGGAGGATATCAACAAAGATGAAATAACCTCCAAGTATGATATTCTAGTATTCGGCAAGGAGGAGGAAAAGTTGGCATACAAGCTGTCCCAATGCTGCAACCCTATTCCAGGGGATGATGTTTTTGGTTTTGTAAGTGTCAACGAAGGTATCAAGGTGCACAAAAAAAACTGTCCCAACGCCATAGCCCTTCAATCCAACTATGCCTATCGCATTATCAGCGCCAAATGGATCGATAGCAGCCAAGAAGAGTTTACGGCAGAAATCCAACTTACGGGGATAGATGACCTGGGATTGGTAAGCGATGTTACAGAAGTAATTTCTGATCATATGCACGTGAACATGAGAAATCTAAATTTTAGTACGGATGGGGGCACATTTACCGGAAGAATTACGGTGGTCGTAAAAAACAATGGCATTCTCAAAAAATTGATTGAAAATTTAAAGCAGCTTAAGGGAATAGACAAAGTAAGCAGAATTTAAATTTTAGCTGTACATTTGCAGCTGAATGCAGCAAAATCTTTATGGGTACTAACAAGAACCAAGAAATTGTAAAAAACGTTTTCACCGCCTTTCTTGAAGAGAACGGACATAGAAAAACTCCAGAACGTTATGCTATACTTCAGGAAATCTATGAAAGTGAGGATCATTTTGATATAGAATCGCTCTATATCAATATGAAAAACAAGAATTATAGGGTGAGCCGGGCTACGCTGTACAATACCATTGAGCTTTTATTGGATTGCAAATTGGTACGCAAGCACCAATTTGGAAAAAACCAGGCACAATACGAAAAATCATATTTTGATAGACAGCATGACCATGTGATCCTTACCGATACAGGGGAGGTCATAGAGTTCTGCGATCCAAGGATACAATCTATCAAAAAGACCATAGAAGAAGTTTTCAATATTAAGATCAGCAATCATTCCTTGTACTTCTACGGTGTTAAAAACAAGGAAGAAATTTCAAACAATTAACCAATTTACAACTAATGGCAGTAGATTTACTACTAGGACTACAGTGGGGAGACGAGGGAAAAGGAAAAATCGTTGATGTACTCACAAAAGACTATGATATTATTGCACGTTTTCAAGGAGGGCCCAATGCTGGACATACCTTGGAATTTGATGGCATAAAGCACGTGTTGCACACTATCCCATCAGGTATTTTCCATAAAAATGCGATCAATATTGTAGGGAATGGAGTAGTCATAGATCCCGTTATCTTTAAAAAAGAACTTGAAAATCTTAAGAAATTCAATATTGATATCAAATCCAAGCTCTTCATTTCTAGAAAGGCTCATTTGATATTACCTACCCATCGTTTATTGGATGCCGCTTCTGAAACTGCCAAAGGAAAGGCAAAGATAGGATCTACCCTAAAAGGCATAGGTCCTACCTATATGGACAAGACCGGACGTAACGGTATGCGTGTAGGTGACCTGGAATTCAGCGATTGGAAAGAAAAATACAGGGCCCTTGCCAATAAGCATGAGGACATGATCGGTTTTTACAATGTGGACATTCAGTACGACCTAAAAGAATTGGAAAATGATTTCTGGACGGCTGTAGAATCATTGAAGGAACTGACCTTTATTGATAGTGAGGAAACCATTTTCCAAGCACAAAGGGACAACAAAAAAATATTGGCAGAAGGAGCTCAGGGATCTTTATTGGATATCGATTTTGGAACCTATCCTTTTGTAACCTCTTCAAATACTACCGCAGCGGGAGCTTGTACCGGTTTGGGGATTGCCCCAAACAAGATAGGAAAGGTCTTCGGTATTTTTAAGGCCTATACCACTAGAGTAGGAAGTGGTCCGTTCCCTACCGAACTCTTCGATGAGGACGGTGCCACCATGGGACGCGTTGGAAACGAATTTGGTGCTACCACCGGAAGGCCAAGAAGATGTGGCTGGTTGGACCTGGTTGCCCTTAAATATGCCGTTGAGATCAACGGGGTTACCGAACTGATCATGATGAAGGCCGATGTACTGAGCGGATTTGAAACCTTGAAAGTTTGTACTGCCTATAACTACAAGGGTAAGACCATAACCCATCTCCCCTATAACATAGAGCCTGAAAATGTGACCCCTATTTATACAGAAATGAAGGGTTGGGCCAAGGATTTGACCAAAATGAGCAAGGCTGGGGAATTGCCAGCAACCTTGAACGATTATATCAATTTCTTGGAAAAAGAATTGGAGGTTCCAATTTCCATAGTGTCTGTTGGACCTGATAGAACACAAACCATAGTTAGATAAGAAAAAAGCCACTTTAAAGTGGCTTTTTTTACTTTACTGGATTACTAATTCTATCCTAATCTTTAATATTCTCGGGTAAAATATTCTATTTTTGACCAAAATTTAAAGCATTGCACAAACTTTTAATAGCCATAGGTCTACTCCTTTTAGTATCGGTAGGTAGGGCACAATCCCAAACACCCCAAAAGAAACAGATCAATATTGTTTACGGGGCTAACTTTACCAAGGACGAGGCCAAATATCCAGGAGCCTCCATCTTTAGTAAGGATGATAGGCAGGTGCAATTTGAACACCAAGGAGCAGTACTATTCTGCGACGTGGCCATTTTCTATCAAAAAGAAAACAGGCTTAAGGCCATAAACAATGTACGGCTCCAGCAAGGGGATTCCGTTACCATGACCAGTGGCAAAATAGATTATAACGGGAATCTGAAATTGGCCAAGGCCTACGAAAATGTGGTCCTGACCAATATTGACATGACCCTAAAAACAGATACGCTCCGGTTCGATAGGGAAAAACAGGAGGCCTATTACCAGGATTTTGGTACCGTTGTAGATTCCGCCAACACCCTGACCAGTGAAGTGGGCAAATATTACATGGAGACCAAAAAGTACCAGTTTTTAAAAAGTGTCAATATTCAAAATTCCGAGTACACGATTGATTCCAAGCAGCTGGATTATTACACCTCCTCTAAAAATGCCTATATGTACGGCCCTTCTACCATTACCGGCAAGGCCTATAAAATATATTGTGAGCGTGGATATTACGATACTAAGATTGAAAGTGGCTATGGCATAAAAAATACGCGAATAGATTATAACAATAGAATTATTGAAGGCGATAGTGTCTTTTTCGATAAGAGAACAGAATTTGCTTCGGCCACCAATAATATCAAGATTACCGATACCATCAATAAAGGAATAATCAGGGCTCATTATGCAGAGGTATATAAGGCCAAAGATTCTGTTTTTGCAACTAGACGTGCAGTATCAATAAATAAAGTTGAAAACGATTCCCTTTATATGCACGGGGATACCCTAATGATCACGGGAAAACCAGATGAAAGAATATTAAGGGCCTTTAGGAATGCCAAGTTTTACAAGACCGATCTCAGTGGTAAATCAGATTCTATCCATTTTGACCAGAAAACAGGAATCACCCAGTTGATCACCAGGCCAGTCATTTGGAATGGAGAAAATCAGATGACGGGGGATAGTATCCATTTAATTTCAGATTTAAAAACCGAAAAACTGGATTCCCTAAAAGTGCTCAACAATGCCTTTGTCATATCGTTGGATACCATCAGCAACGATGGTTATAACCAGGCCAAGGGAAAGGATCTTTTTGGAAAATTCTTGGATAACAAATTGAAATACATTGATCTAGTTAAAAATACAGAGGTCATTTATTATATGTACAATGACGACGAGGAGCTTATCGGCATCAATAAGACCATTTGCAGCGCCATTAATATTGTGTTGGAAAACAATGAAATTGAGGATATCACATTTATAACCGACCCGGATGGGGATGTGTATCCCGAAAAGGATCTACCCAACAATAGCAGAAAACTTAAGGGCTTTATATGGCGTGGGGATGAACGCATAAGGACCAAAGATGATATTTTTGATGCAGATGACAATGCTATCAAACTGGTAAAAATCAATGGAATTGACAATCCCATGGACACCATTGCTCCACCGAAAACTGAGGAAACTCCGAAGGGTAAAACAACCCCTGAAATAGCCAAAAAACCAATAAAGAAAGAACAAGAAGTCAAGGAAAATATAACAGTCCAAACTAAGGATAAAGCAAAAGTTACGACTAAGAAGATCGACAGGAAGGATACGATTCCAGTGGCCGTGGACCAAAAGACGAAAGGCCTTTATGATGATGTGGCCAATGAAGATGGACTTTTTCCGGGTTATTATTTGGTGGCAAATGTTTTTGAGTACACGGAAAATTACAAGGCATTCATGCGAATGCTCAGCGAACAAGGACTGGAACCAAAATGGTTTTTCCGCAAAATGAACCAATACAACTATGTGTATTTGGCTCGCTATGACACCAAAGAGGAGGCCGATAAGGCACGTGAAACCCAATTTTTTGGACAATACACAGACGAGACGTGGATCTTGAGGGTTGTTGCCCAATAAAGTAGGCTATGAGAGAGGATTTTTTTACATATCAGACACAAACAACGCCACATCCTTTGGCATTGGAAATATCCCATGCCAAGGGCAGTTACATCTATGACACAGCAGGCAATGCCCATTTGGATTTTGTGGCAGGGGTTTCCGCATGTAGTCTCGGACACTGCCATCCCAAAGTTGTCCAAGCAGTACAGGACCAAGTAGAAAAGTACATGCATGTAATGGTGTATGGGGAATACATTCAAGAGCCAGCGGTAGCGTATGCGAAATTATTGGCATCCCACCTGCCCTACCCCTTAGAAACCACCTATCTGGTGAATTCAGGGACAGAGGCTATAGAAGGAGCTTTGAAATTGGCCAGAAGGGTAACGGGCAGATCACAGATTATATCGGCCAACCAAGCCTATCATGGCAATACCATGGGCAGTTTAAGCGTGATGGGATACGAACCGAGAAAAAGTGTATTTCGGCCACTCATCCCCGATATTTCCTTTATTGCCTATAATAAGGAGGAGGATATATCTAAAATAACCCATAAAACGGCTGCTGTCATCTTGGAGACCATTCAAGGTGCTGCTGGTTTCCTACAGCCAACGAATGGATATCTAACCAAGGTCAGAAAAAGGTGCAACGAAACAGGGACCCTACTCATCTTGGATGAGATTCAACCGGGATTTGGTCGTACCGGCAAGCTCTTTGCCTTTGAGAATTACAATTGTGTTCCCGACATCCTTGTTATTGGAAAAGGTATGGCAGGCGGACTTCCAGTAGGGGCATTTGTAGCATCAAAGGAGATGATGGCCACATTGCAGGATCAGCCAAAACTGGGGCATATTACGACGTTTGGAGGCAATCCGGTGATTGCCGCTGCAAGCCTTGCCACATTGAAGGAAATTACGGAAACCAAGCTTATCCAAGAAACCTTGGAGAAGGAGGCGATCTTTAGGGAGCTCTTGCAACACAAACATATAAAAGCCATTAACGGCAAAGGATTAATGCTCGCCGTTATGCTTGAAAATGAAAAAATTACCAACCATGTGGTACTTACCTGTGCCAAAAAAGGATTGATTTTGTTCTGGTTGCTTTTTGAACCCAAAGCAGTTCGAATCTCTCCTCCTCTGACAATTTCCAAAGAGGAAATAGAGAAGGGATGCAACCTAATCCTCAATGCTTTAAACGATTATATATAATAAATTGTTAACTAATTTGTTAATAATAAAGGCCCTATTTACAAAAAACAGGGTATCAAAGCTGTAATTTTAAAAATATAGTTTAACCAAAAAGTTCTTATGGCGTTAGAATCTAACGAAAATCCAGGCCAGCCGATAGCTAAGTTTGAATCCATGTTGAAAACGGACGATGTCTATTTTTTTGATGCGGAGGATTTCGAAGATATCATTCACCACTACCTTAACAATGGTAAAGTGTCCTTGGGGAAGAAGGCTATAAAAATTGGTTTGCAACAACATCCAGACTCTATTGAATTGAAGCTCTTGGATGTAGAGGTAATGGTTTTCGAAAACAATCTGGAAGTTGCTGAAAGAATGTTGGATGAGCTTCAGTTACTGGATAGCACCAATGAGGAGATCTATATTCAAAGGGCCAATATCTATTCAAAAAAGGACAATCACGAGGCTGCGGTAATCTTACTGCACAAGGCCCTGGAACTATCCGATGACGGCTTTGACATCCATTCCCTGTTAGGTATGGAATATCTGTTCATGGACAATTTTCAATTGGCCAAGGAAAATTTCATGATGTGTGTTTCCTTTGACCAGGAAGATTACTCTTCCCTCTATAATGTCATCTATTGTTTTGAGTTTATGGAGGATTTTGATGGCGCCATTCTATACCTGAACGATTACCTGGAAAGAAACCCCTATTGTGAGGTGGCTTGGCATCAATTGGGAAAACAATACATGGCCAAAAAGATGTTGAACGAAGCCTTGGCTTCCTTTGATTTTGCCATTATCTCTGACGATACCTTTATAGGGGCCTATTTTGAAAAGGGCAAGGTTTTGGAAAAATTGGGCAGGTACAATGAGGCCATTGAGAATTATGAAACAACCATATCCATAGAAGATCCTACTTCACATGCCTATTTAAGGATAGGTAAATGTCACGAGAAACTTCACAATGACGATTTGGCGAAACACTTTTTCTATCATACCGTTCATGAGGACCCTTTATTGGACAAAGGTTGGTTGGCTATAACAGATTTCTATTACCGCAAAAAGGATTACAAAAAGGCATTGTATTATATCAATAAAGCCATTAATATTGATGAGGAGAATGCCCTCTATTGGAAGAAATGTGCCAAAATCAACAAGGCCCTCAAAAAGTACGACGAAGCAGATTTCGCCTATAAGCAGGCTGTTGACCTTGGTAATTTTGAATTGGAAACATGGCTTTCTTGGACCGAAGTGGTCCTGCATTGCAACGATGCCGAATCTGCTCTTCAGATTTTGGAACAGGGGCTTGAGTTTTATCCAGAAGAGGCCAAATTATGGTTTGCGGTTACAGGGGTGCATCTCCTTTTGAAAAAGACCCAGAAAGCAAAAAGCGCCTTTTCAAAAGCCATCAGATTGGACGTGGAAAAACTTCCCATTTTTGAAGCAAAATATCCGCAATTCTACCAATTGGAATGGGTTCAAGATATTATAATGGAAATCAAAAGGGCTTCTTAATAAAAAAGTTACATTTGCTTTTTTATTCGCTATGCAAAGTCGAAATTTTCTACAGTATTTTTTTATTACTCTTAAAGGAATGGCCATGGGCGCAGCTGATGTTGTACCTGGGGTTTCTGGGGGCACCATTGCTTTCATTTCCGGAATCTATGAGGAACTGATCACCTCGATCAACAATATCAATCTATCGCTTTTCAAAACCTTAAAGAATGATGGTCTGGGCGCATTTTGGTCTCAATTGAACGGTAATTTTTTGGTTGCCCTCTTTTTGGGGATCGCCATAAGTGTATTTTCCTTGGCAAAAATCATCAGTTGGTTATTGATCAATGAACCTGTTCTATTGTGGTCCTTCTTTTTTGGGCTGGTGATTGCCAGTGTCTTTTTTGTGGGCAAGGCCATTGAGAAATGGAATTTGGGCACCATAACGGTCTTTATCGTTGGCGCCTTGGCCGCTTATTTTATAACCACCCTTCCCCCATCGGAACATACAGGTAGTATTACATTTTTGTTCTTTTCAGGAGCCTTGGCCGTTTGCGCCATGATATTGCCCGGTATTTCCGGTGCCTTTATTCTGGTTCTTTTGGGGTCTTACAAAACCATTTTGGATGCTGTCCACGAACGCGATCTAACCATTGTTGCGACGGTAGCCTTGGGTGCCATTATAGGTCTTTTAAGCTTTGCCAAAGTCCTCAAATGGATGTTCAGCAACTATAAGAATATTACACTTGCCCTATTGACCGGCTTTATTTTGGGCTCCCTGAATAAAATTTGGCCTTGGAAAGAGGTGTTGGCCACCAAAACGTACGGGGACAAGGTCATTACCGTAAAAGAAGCAAATATTTCCCCTTTTTCTTTTAATGGAGATCCACAGTTAATGTACGCTGTCCTCTTGGGAATCTTTGGATTCTCTGTTATTTTTATACTTGAAAAATTGGCCTCTAAAAAAGAAAACTAGAATATAAATGCGCGCGGAAAGGACATTTATCGATAAGATATTTCTGATCATAAAGGGTCTTTTTATGGGTGCGGCAAATAAAGTTCCAGGTGTATCAGGAGGAATTGTGGCCTTTGTGGCGGGTTTTTATGAAGAGTTTATATATTCTTTGCAAAAAATAAACCTCAAGGCCTTTAAACTAATTCTCAACGGTAGGTTCAAAAGTTTTTACAGATACGTCAATGGGCAATTTTTGTCATTGCTGATATTTGGCATGTTGGTGAGCTATTTCAGTATTTCCAAAATACTGGATTACTTTTTGGAAAAGAAAGAGCTGTATGTATGGGCTGCCTTTTTTGGAATGATCATAGGCTCCATCTACTATATTTCCAAAGACTTTGGCCACTGGAACAAAAAAACGATCCTGGCAGGCTTGCTTGGACTTCTTCTTGGAATCTCTATCAGCTTCCTGAATCCTGCTACAGAAAACGACAACCTCTTTTTTATTTTCTTTTGCGGGATCATCAGTGTCTCCGGGATGACCCTTCCCGGTTTGTCCGGCTCTTTTATCCTGATACTTTTGGGCAATTATGTGCTATTACTGGTAGATTCCGTAAATTCTCTTTACGATACATTTGCAGATATTATGGAAGGCGATTTTGGTTTTATCAACAATTCCAGAAGACTGAATACTCTAAAAATATTGGCAGTCTTTACCCTTGGTTCGGCCACAGGATTGGTAACCTTGTCCCATATCCTGAGCTTTGTACTTAAGAATTACAAAAATATAACCACTGCCGTGATCATAGGCTTTATTACCGGTTCTTTGGGTGTGGTATGGCCTTGGAAGAAAACCATTTATAAAACGGATGCCTTGGGCAATGTGCTTATAGACTCCAACGGAAATGAGGTAATTGTCAATTATCATCGCTATATTCCGGATTTGGAAAATCCAGAATCTTGGTGGGCCATTTTTTATATGGTGCTGGGTGCCGCATTATTATTAGGATTGGAATGGTATGGAAAATACAGAAAACACAAAAAATAGATTTGGACTGGTAGGCAAAAACATTGCCTATTCTTTCTCCAAAGGGTATTTTACCCAAAAATTTTCAGGGCTCAACCTAAAGAACTACTCCTATGAAAATTTTGATATCCAGGAAATTACAGAATTTAAAGACCTCATAGATCATAATAAGGATATCAAGGGGCTCAATGTCACCATCCCCTACAAGGAGGCCATACTTCCCTTTCTGGACCAAATTGACCATAAAGCCGCCAAAATTGGGGCGGTGAACACGATAAAATTTACAAAAGAAGGACTCGTTGGTTACAATACAGATGTTTTTGGGTTTCAAGATTCCATAGCGCCCCACCTTAAAAAACACCATAAGAAAGCTCTTATTTTAGGTACAGGGGGGGCTTCAAAAGCCGTGGCTTTTGTATTTGATGAACTTGGCATAGCCCGTACCTTTGTTTCCAGAAACCCCGAAGCCAACCAATGGAGCTATGACGATCTTAATGAATCGATAATGGCGGAATATACAGTTATTGTAAACTGCACCCCCTTGGGAACTTCTCCCAACATCACAGCAAAGCCATCTATTCCCTATAAATTTTTAACCGAATGGCATTTACTGTTCGATCTTATTTACAATCCAGAAAAAACTGCCTTTTTGAAAGAAGGTGAGGCCCGTGGTGCCGATATCCAAAATGGACATAAAATGTTGGCCATACAGGCCGAAAAGGCTTGGGAAATATGGAATCTGTAAGAACATACCACTCCATTTAGATCAAGGAAATGTCTGTAACCACCTACAAGGAGGTACGATTTACAGGCCCCAAAAACCCATTACATGCCTCTCCACTCTTATATCTGGCATTAACATCTGCTTAAAAGAAGATTGCTTAACTTTGCTATTAACGCGGTTGTTACTATCTTACCATGGTACAATATCGTATAACCGATAAACATTCTAAAAATGTTAGAAGAGAAAGACGAGCAACTACAGGATAATGTAGGTGGTGAAAAAAAATCAGAAACTACTGAAGTCACATCGAATTCAGAGAAAAGCGCTGATATACCAAAAGTAAAAGAAGAGGAAGCCACCGAGGACCCATCCAAAGGCAAGAAAGAGGATATTCCTGCCACTGGCAATGATTCTGGGGAGCCTACTGCCGAGAAAGAAGAAGACCTACAGGAAGAGATAGATGAATCCAATGCCGAGGATGCCGAGGATGAGGACAACCGTGTACGGCACCAAATCCCAATTTTGGACTACCACGCCATGTCGATGGAAAATCTAGTTGGAGAATTGCAACGTTTGGTCAAAAATGAAAAAGTACAGGCCATCAAAAAACATGTTGATGGAATCAAATATGAGTTCGATCTAAAATTCCAGGATTTCATAGAACATAAAAAGGAAGAATTTGTCAGTAATGGCGGTAATGAAATAGACTTTAGATATAATTCGGTTACCAAAAGGCAATTCAATGAAGTATACACGGAATACCGTGAAAAAAGGGATCAATATTACAAAAAGCTGGAGCACAACCTCAAGGACAATCTAGAGAACAGGTTGGCCATAATTGAAGAACTTAAAGGGCTTGTCAACGTGGAAGAGGATATTAATACCACGTACAAGAATTTTAAGGATCTACAGGAGAGGTGGCGCACCGCAGGCCCTGTTCCCAGGACCAATTACAACGATGTATGGCGTACCTACCACCACCATATAGAAATATTTTACGATTTCCTTCACCTAAATAGGGAGTTACGTGATCTGGACTTTAAGCACAACCTGGAGGAGAAGCTCCGATTGATTGAACGCGCCGAGGCCCTGGCCAATGAACCTGATTTAAGCAAGGCATTTCAAGAGCTGCAAACCTTACACAAGATTTGGAAAGAGGATATCGGTCCGGTCGATAAGGAACACCGTGAACTGATCTGGGAAGCCTTTAGCAATGCCACCAAAGCACTACACCAACGAAGACAGGACCATTATAAAGAAATGGACAAGGTCTATGAACAGAACTTGGTGAAAAAAAATGAGATCATAGCCGCTATCAAGGACATTGCTGACAACATGGCCAACAACCACAAGGCCCTGCAACAGCAAATGAAAAAAGTGGAGGATTTAAGGGAATCTTTTTTCAAGGCCGGTAAGGTACCACAAAAGGTAAATGAACAGACCTGGGCCTCATTTAAGGAAACGGTACGCAATTTTAATAGAAACAAGAACGCGTATTATAAGAACCTCAAAAAAGATCAGCAGGAAAATCTTGATAAAAAACGGGCATTATTGGAATTGGCCGTTTCATTAAAGGACAGTGAGGACTACGACACTGTAACCCCTGAAATGAAACGTATCCAAAACGAATGGAAAAAAATTGGTCACGTACCCAGAAAGTATTCGGACAAAATTTGGAACGAATTCAAAAATGCATGCAACCACTATTTTGACCGTTTACATTCCTTGAAAAACGAGGCGCATAAGGAGGAAGAGGAAAATTTTGAAAAGAAAAACGCCTGCATGGATCGATTGAAAGCCTTTGAGCTTAGTGGGGACAAGCAGAAAGATCTGACTAGTATCAAAGAATTCATCACAGAATGGAAAACCTATGGAAGGGTTCCTTTCAATAAGAAAAACATCAATGTAAAGTTCAATAAGATCCTAGATGCCCTTTTTAATAAATTGGACGTTAACAAGCAGGAAGCTGAATTGATGAAATATGGCAATAAAATTCAACAATTGGCCAATGCGGATAACGAAAGAGCCATTTATAATGAGCGTACGTTTATCAGAAGAAAAATAGAGGAGAGCAAAAGTGAGATCAATCAATTGGAGAATAATTTACAGTTTTTCTCCAATGCTTCAGAGGATAGTCCCGTTGTCAAAGAGGTGATCAAGAACATCAACAACCACAAGGAGGCCCTGACGACCTGGAAAGCAAAACTAAAAAAGCTCAACATCTTGGAAAACAATCTCAATAGGGAAGCCGAAGAGGCCGAAATGGATGATGATGACGTTTCAGAAAAAGAATAATGATGAAAAGTTTTAATTAAAAACGGGACCAATTGGTCCCGTTTTTTTTGTCTTAAGAATTTCTATTCCCTCCAGATCTACTCTTGAACCTATTGGGTTTTTTATTTCCTGTTCCTTGTTTTGCTTTTGATCTTGGGTTTCTCTGCCTTGGCCCTCTGTCATCCTCTTCTTCTTTTTCGGGCCTTCCACTGGGTTCAAAACCTTCCAATACGTCACTGGGCAATTTCATCCCCAATAACTTTTCTATACCTCTTACATATTCCATTTCGTCCTGGGACACCAAAGAAAGAGCTTCTCCACTGGCCCCTGCCCTACCTGTCCTACCTATTCTATGCACGTAGTCTTCTGGTACGTTGGGTAGTTCAAAGTTGATCACATGAGGCAATAATGGAATATCCAATCCACGGGCTGCGATATCCGTGGCTACCAAAACCCTTACGGTTCCTTTTTTAAAACCGTCCAATGCTTTGGTTCTAGCACCTTGACTTTTATTGCCATGTATGGCAGCAGCGGTAATATCATTCTTGTTCAACTTCTCACTCAACCTATTGGCCCCGTGTTTGGTCCTGGTAAAAATGAGTACTTGCTTCCATTCGCCCTCACCGATCAACTTGATGACCAATTCCGGCTTTCTACTTTTATCCACACGGTAGACTTGTTGATCCACCTTTTCCGCAGTTGTATTTTCCGGGGTTGCTTCAACCAATACCGGATGATGTAGAAAACCACCGGCCAATTGTTTTATTTCTTTGGAAAAGGTTGCCGAAAACAGTAGATTTTGCCTTTTGGCGGGCATTAGGTTCAATATTTTCTTGATATCCCTTAGAAAACCCATGTCCAACATACGGTCGGCCTCATCCAATACCAAAATTTCTACGCTATCCAATGATAGGGCTTTCTGGTTATGGAGATCCAAAAGGCGACCTGGAGTGGCCACCAAAATATCAACTCCATTGCGCAGGGTTGCAATTTGTGGATTCGCATTCACGCCTCCAAAAATAACAGTGGACCTTATATCCAGAAACTCACTGTATTCCTTCACATTGGCATACACTTGGGCTGCCAATTCCCTTGTAGGGGTCAGCACTAGAGCCCTTACAGGTCTTCTTCTTAAAATGGGAGCCTGTGAAAGGACCTGCAATATTGGCAAAGTAAATCCGGCTGTCTTGCCTGTCCCCGTTTGCGCGGAGGCAAGAACATCTTTTCTTTCTAGTATTTGTGGTATTGCTTTTTCCTGAATAGGCGACGGTGTGGTGTATCCTTTTTTGTTGACAGCTTTCAACAGGGCGTCGGATAGGCCCAAAGATTTAAATGACATATACATTGTTTAAGAGACGACACTCAATTCATGGTCGCCCCTATATGAAGCCACAAAGGTACATCTAATTTATCCGATACAATTTTATTATCGCAATATCCTTGATCTACTACGGTTAAGGAGAACAGAATTCCAAAAATATACCCTATTTGTTCCTCACATACACAAGTTTGAAACGCGCATTGGGCTGATCCCGATGATCCACTTCAAATTGGGACAGCGATTTGAACAAAGGAGTGAGCTTCTCAAATCCGAAATTCCTGGAATCGAAGTTTGGCTGCTTCTTGATGATCAAGGATCCTACATCTCCCATAAAGGCCCAACCGTCCTCATCTGCCGCATCGGACACCGAATTTCTCAGCAGTCGTATAATCTTGGGGGTAATCTTATCGACATCCTGTTTTTTGGAATCGGACTGTCCATCCTGCTTTTCATTATCCGATTTAAGGATTTCCAAATAGATAAACTTATCGCAGGCCACAATGAACGGATCCGGGGTCTTTTTCTCCCCGATCCCATAAACCTGAAGTCCGGCTTCCCTTAATCTAGTTGCCAGTTTGGTAAAATCACTATCTGATGAAACCAAACAAAATCCGTCTACCTTATTGGAATAGAGAATATCCATGGCATCGATGATCATAGCGGAATCCGTGGCATTCTTTCCTACTGTATATCCATATTGTTGAATGGGATTAATGGCATTTTCCAACAAAATATTCTTCCATTTGGATAAATGGGGTTTTGTCCAGTCGCCGTATATCCTCTTAATGGTAGGTGTTCCGTATTTGGTAATTTCCTCCATCATCTCCTTGATGTATTTGGAGGGTATGTTGTCACCGTCTATCAAAACGGCCAATTTTGTGTCTTTTATCATATGGATCTAAAGATACAATAATCTAAGGGTATTTTTATCCCTATCCATTCTATTTGTATATTGAATAAAAATAAGATTCCTATCTAATTAACATGGACCGTACCAATACCATAAAGGAACAAATTGAACTATTTTACCGGGCTTTCAATGACTTGGATGCGGAAAAAATGGTGGCCCAATATCACGAGGATATCATTTTTGAAGACCCTGCTTTTGGCGTGTTGCAAGGCGATCGGGCCAAGAACATGTGGAGAATGCTCTGTGCCTCACAACAAGGGAGGACTTTTAAGATTCAGGTATCTCAAATAGTACATGATAATCATACGGCATCTGCCGTATGGAAAGCCCATTATATTTTTAGTAAAACAGGACGGGAAATCCATAATACCATCCAGGCCCAATTTGAGTTTAAGGATGGGAAGATCATATCCCATAAGGATACATTTGATCTTTACAGATGGTCCAGACAGGCTTTGGGGATAAAAGGACTGTTGTTGGGGTGGACATCTTTCTTTGCAAGGAAGTTGCAAAATCAAACCAATAAATTGCTCTCCAGGTACGAAAACAATAGATCCCAATAACAAGGGGGAACAAAAAAAAAGCGAGCCATAGTGGCTCGCTTTTTTTTAACTTGGATAACTTTTATTTCGCCACATTTACGGAGCGAGTCTCCCTGATAACGGTCACTTTGACCTGCCCGGGATAAGTCATATCTGTCTGTATTTTTTGTGAGATTTCGAATGACAATTCCGCTGCCTTCTCATCGCTCACTTTTTCACTTTCCACGATCACTCGTAATTCCCTACCCGCTTGTATGGCATAAGCCTTTTGAACCCCTCCAAAACCAAAGGCGATATCTTCCAAGTCTTTAAGACGCTGGATATAGGAATCCAACACTTGCCTACGAGCTCCTGGTCTGGCGCCACTAATGGCATCACAAACCTGAACAATTGGAGAAATCAAGGTTTTCATTTCTATCTCATCGTGGTGGGCTCCAATGGCATTGCATACATCTGGCTTCTCACCGTATTTCTCTGCCCACTGCATTCCCAAGATAGCGTGTGGTGTTTCTACTTCTGCTTCCGTATTGGGCACTTTACCTATATCGTGCAATAGTCCGGCGCGTTTGGCCAATTTAGGGTTGAGTCCCAACTCAGCGGCCATCACGCCACATAGTTTGGCAACCTCTCTGGAGTGTTGTAAAAGGTTTTGACCATAGGAAGAGCGGTATTTCATTCTACCAACGGCCTTGATCAATTCTGGATGAAGTCCATGAATACCCAAATCTATTACGGTGCGTTTCCCTATCTCAACTATTTCTTCCTCTATCTGCTTTTCCGTTTTCTTAACGATCTCCTCAATACGAGCCGGGTGTATTCGGCCATCGGTCACTAACTTGTGCAAGGACAAACGGGCCACTTCCCTACGAACAGAATCAAAACAAGAAAGAATGATTGCCTCTGGGGTATCGTCCACAATGATCTCGACTCCTGTAGCCGCTTCAAGGGCACGGATATTTCGTCCTTCACGTCCTATGATACGACCTTTTACATCATCGGATTCCAAGTTAAATACGGAAACGCAATTTTCCACGGCCTCTTCCGTACCAATGCGCTGGATGGTATTGATTACTATTTTCTTTGCCTCTTGCTGAGCGGTCAATTTAGCCTCTTCCACGGTAGACTGGATAAAAGCCATGGCATCGGATTTGGCATTTTCCCTTAAGGATTCCATCAATTGGCTTTTGGCATCTTCGGCAGACAGTCCTGAGATAACCTCCAGTTGTTGTACCTGGCTTTTGTGCAGCTTTTCCAATTCGGACTGCCTTTTTTCCAGATACTCACTTTTGTGGTCTACCTCCTGTAATTTTACTTCGAGCTGCTCGTTGAGTTTTTTACTCTTGGCAAGTTCGTTACTTATCTGGGATTCCTTATCGCGAGTACGTTTTTCTGCCTCGCTGATCTTTTTATCCTTACTGATTATGACTTTTTCGTGCTCTGCCTTCAGTTCCAAAAACTTCTCCTTAGCCTGATAAATCTTATCCTTTTTGGTGTTTTCACCCTGCAATTCGGCTTCCTTGATAATGGAGGCAGCTTCTTTTTTTGCATTGATTATGGTTTTGGAAGCTTTTCCCTTTTCCATAATCTTGGCAATCGCAAAACCTATTGCAAGCCCAACTATACCTACTATTATTATTGTAGTACTATCCATAATTTAAAAATTATTAAAAAAAAAGCCCACATTGGAGGAAGTTTTGTACAAACTCCGATAAACAGGTTTAGGGCTAACAGACTGATCAAGGATCCTTATACTAGTAAGGCCTGCTTTTACAATCTAAACTCACCCTTTTCAAACAAATTAGTGTTGAGTTTGTCAAAAATAATTACCAATGTGGGCAGTAACATTATTTATTTAAAAGAACTTATTTCCATTCGAGCTTCGTGGCAATCAGACTATCCAGGGCTTTCAGTCGTTCTTCAACTTCCTTGGTATTTTCTGATTGGTCTATTCCCTTCTGCTCTATTTTAGAAGCAAACTGCAAAGCGCACATGGCCAACACATCTTGTTTGTCCCTTACTGCATAACTTTGCTCAAATTTCTTAGCCAGTTGCTCAATATTTTTCGCAGCCTTTCGTAAACCTTCTTCTTGGCTTGGGTCTATGGTCAAAGGATATACCCTGTCCGCAATAGAAAGTTTTATTTTTAGCTTTTCTGACATTGTATCGTTGATACACTATTCAGCAAGTTGGGAAATACAATGGTCCAACTCCCTGATTAATGTGTTTATTTTAAGCTTAGCTTCCGTTTTATTCGTATTACTGCCTAGCATAGAACTCGCAAGCTTAAGTGAATTGTACTTCTCCTCCCATTCCAAAGCAGAATTTTTGGTTAGCTCGTGGCTTTTTTTAACTGAAGTCAACTCTTCTTCCAATTTTAAATTAGCTTGGTTCAGAAGCTCTACCTTATGGAGCATCTTACTAATTTTATTTTCTAAAGAATCAACAATTTCCACTAGTTCACTCATATGCAAATATCAATGCATTTTACACAAAGTTAACATACCTCAAACGACTTCGCAATACTTTTTACAATTATTCTTGGAGGAAAACTTTGTCGCCTATACAAATGGTTCAAATTTATTGGTTTAACTTTTTTAACAGCGATAGATTTTTACCATTTCAACCGTTTAATTACATTCGCACCTACTTATCGAACATTATGAAAATTAATTTTTTAGCCCTACTGCTATTCTTTTCCCTAACCATATCTGCACAAGACAGTTATCCTAAAGATGTTTTTAGGTCGCCCTTGGATATTCCATTGATACTCTCGGGCAATTTTGGGGAGCTCAGGAGCAATCATTTTCATTCCGGAATCGACATTAAGACACAACAACGCGAAGGCCTTCCTATATATGCCATCTCGGAAGGGACCATCAGCAGAATAAAGGTATCACTCTGGGGCTATGGCAAGGTAATTTATTTGACGCATCCCAATGGTTATACTTCCGTTTATGGACACCTTCAAAAATTCTCACCTGCCATTGAAGCCTACATCAAAAAAATCCAATATGAAAAACAATCCTTTGAGGTTGAAGTGTTCCCGGATTTCGGAGAACTCAAGGTAGCCAAAGGGGAATTGATCGCTTACAGCGGGAACACCGGAGGATCTGCAGGACCCCATTTGCATTTTGAAATTAGGAACAGCGTCTCCGAGGAACCCACCAATCCATTGCTCTACGGGTTAGATGTCAGTGATGCAACCAATCCCACCCTGCTCAACCTTTTTGGATATGCCTTGTCCGACGATGCACAGATCAACCAAAGCAATGATCTGTTGCAAATAAATTTTACAAGACAGCCTGATGGCTCCTTCCTGGCAGATAAAGTCTATGCAAGTGGAACCATTGGTTTTGGTTTCAATGCCTATGATAGACAGGATTTGGCTGCCAATAAAAATGGTGTATTCCAAGTCCAACAATTGGTGAACGGAGAGGTTTATACCGATTTCAATTTTGAAAAATTCTCTTTTTCCGAAACGAGGTACATCAACACCTTAATAGATTATGACTATTTTGGAAAGTACAGGAAATGGATCACCAAATGTTTTAGATCTCCGGGCAATAACCTTTCCATCTACAAAACCCTTAAAAATGACGGAAAAATAGTGGTTGATGAAGGAATGAGCTATCAAGTTGAGATCCTTTTAAAAGATCTTGGAAACAACATCACCAAAGTGGTCATTCCGGTTGAGGGGAAAAGACAACCGCTCAAGGTCCTTAAAGAAAATAAAAAAACAGATACCTACATCATAGCGGCCAAACCCAACAATTATGACCTTGGTGCCGCGCAGGTATATTTTCCGGCCAATACTTTTTACGAGGATTTTTATATGGACCTAAAAAAGGGCAATGACACCGTAACCATCCACAACAGTAGGGTTCCGGCACATAGGGATTTCACCATCACCTTTGACGCCTCAAAATATTCGGAGGAAGAGCGCAGTAAAATGTTCATTGCCCGACTTGGAAGCCGTATGCGCCCCAGTTATACCTCAACCTACAGAAGGGACAATACCTTTACCACCAGAACTAGGAACCTGGGCACATACACCTTGGCAAAGGACACGGTTGCCCCTCAAATTAGAAGTAAAAACTTCAAGGATAAGCAATGGTTGACAAACTATAGATATCTGAGCCTGACCATTTCTGATGACCTCAGTGGTATAGATACCTACACGGCCACATTGAACGGTGAATGGATATTGATGGAGTATGAAACCAAGACAAATACCATTACCTATAACTTCGATGACAAGATTTTGGATCAAAAACAATGTGAACTCAAGGTTGTGGTAACGGATAATGTTGGAAATACCAGTACCTTTACAAGTACATTCTACAGAAATTAAAAAAATTGAAGTGTCTTAGAACAGTACTCCTCTTACTGACATTTTGCCTTTGGAATTTTTCCAATGGGCAGACAGCCACCATCACCGGTGTCGTTATGGACAATAATAACGAGCCCTTGGGCAACGTCAATGTAAGTTCCACGTATCAAGGCACTTTCACAGATAAAAATGGTTTCTACGCCCTTGAGATCGTTTCTGAACAAAAAACAACCATAACCTTCTCCCATATAGGACACAAGGATATCATCCTGGAGAATTTGATTCTTTCATCGAACGAGACATTTGAGTTCCATCCCATCTTAAAAGAAGGAGTTACCCAAGTGGACGGAGTCACTGTAACAGCATCTGGTGAAAAACGCATCACTGGAATTACTACCGTTCCACCAGAAATAATAAGACGTATTCCAGGAGCAAATGCGGGCGTTGAAAATGTATTGAAATTATTGCCAGGGGTAACTTCCAACAATGAACTGAGCACCCAATACTCGGTCAGAGGGGGCAATTACGATGAAAATTTGGTCTATGTCAATGGAATTGAGGTGTACAGGCCATTTCTCATCAGATCCGGTCAACAGGAAGGCCTGAGTTTTATCAATTCCGATATGGTGCAAAAACTGGAATTTTCTCCAGGGGGCTTTCAGGCAAAATATGGAGACAAATTATCATCCGTCCTTGATATCACCTACAAAAAACCCAAGGAGTTTGCCCTCCAAGCCAACGCAAGCCTACTGGGGATGAGCACTGCACTTGAGACCATATCAAAAAACAGGAACCTCTCTTCCATCACAGGGATCCGCTATAGAAACAATAGCCTATTGGTCAACAGTCAGCAAACCAAATCTAATTTCAATCCTACATTTGCCGACGTACAGTCTTTTCTCAATTATAGGGTTTCCAATAAAGTACATATTGGAGTTTTGGGAGCCTATTCCCTGAACGATTACCAAAACGAACCTTTGACGAGACAAACAAATTTTGGGACTTTGGACAACCCCAGGGCCCTATTGGTCTATTATCAAGGAAGGGAAAATAATAGGTTTCAAACTGCCCAAGGGGGTGTTATTTCCAGTTATCAGGCCAATGATCATTTAAAATTAGATCTGACCACATCATTGTTCCATACCACTGAAGAAGAATATTCCGATGTATTTGCAAGCTATGAGTTGGGTGAGGTTGATACCGATTTGGGCAGTGACAATACCGGCGCAATTATCGCCTCCAGGGGAATAGGCGCACAGTTCAATAGGGCCAGAAATGAATTGGATGCCTTGATCCTGAATATATCACATCGTGGATCATATGCCAAAAACTCCAGCCTTTTGGAATGGGGAGTGTCTTATTCCCATGAAGATATCAGGGACCAACTCAGGGAATCCGAATTTTTGGACTCCTTGGGATTTTCCGTAAGACCACCAAATAGGGAATTCCAGAACAACCAGCCCATAAGCCCATTTGATGGTGACATTGTTCCCTATGACGGGGTGAGGTCCCAAAATTTCGTGCAGACCAATAGGTTTTCTGTATTTGGTCAGCTTAGCAATAGATTGGAGTGGCTTGGCCAGTACCTATATTACAATGTTGGCCTAAGGGCCCAGCAATGGACTATCATCGGAAAAAATATGGAGAGGTCTTCCCATATCATTGTCAGCCCCCGTGCCCAATTGTCCATAAAACCCAATTGGGATCTGGATATGCTGTTTACGCTTTCCGGTGGCCTATACCAACAGCCTCCCATGTACAGAGAATTACGGGATCGCGAAGGGACCGTTCACACCGATGTCAAAGCTCAAAAGTCCGTACACACCGTTCTCGGCAATGAATACAGCTTTATACTATGGAACAGCCCCTTTACTTTGCACAGTGAGGTCTACTACAAAAAATTAAACAACATTAACCCTTACACGTTGGAAGACGTTAGAATCAGGTATGCTGCAACCAATAATGCAAAGGGCTATGCTTATGGAGGCGAGGTAAGGATGAACGGGGCCTTTGTTCCCGGCACGGAGTCATGGGTCAGTGTGGGCTATCTTAAAACCGAGGAAAACATCAATGATAGGGGATATATATCCAGACCAACGGACCAGCGGTTAAAATTTGGGGTCCTCTTCCAGGACTATGTGCCCAATATCCCAAATCTAAAGATGTATTTAAACCTTGTATACAATACAGGTGTTCCTGGGGGATCACCAAGTTATGCCGATCCGTACAACTTTCAGAACAGATTAAGGGATTATAGGAGGGCAGATTTGGGAATTTCCCATATTTTTGTGGACGCCAAGACAACATATCCAGATAATCATTGGCTCCATGGGTTTAAGGAATTGAATATTGGATTTGAAATTTTCAACCTCTTTAATAATCAAAACTCCATAACCAATACTTGGGTGAGGGATGTGGACGGCAAACAGGAATATGCAGTTCCCAATTTTATGACATCCCGGGTATTGAACCTAAAGATTGGGACTCGATTTTAGAATGATAGCGATGAAAAAGAATTTATTTTACTTATTTCTCTGTACCACGGTGGTATTGAATGCCCAAAAGAACATCTACGAAAGTGACAAATTTGAGGCACTGAGCAGTGAACATGAAGTATTGGCCATCATACCCTTTTTGACGAATTTGGAACTCAAGGACAACATATCCAAAGGGGAGCTTAAGGCTTTGGAAAAGAAGGAGGGATATGCGGTACAGGATGCCCTGGAGATCTATTTTTCCAGAATAAAGAAGAAAAAGAAATTTTCGGTGGAATTTCAAAATATCAAAAACACCAATGCGATTTTGGCCAAGAATGATATTGACTATGACAATATAGATGTGTACACCATAAAGGAGCTCTGCAAAATACTGGAAGTAGATGGTATCATCAGTGGCAACCTGGACATCAACATATTGCTTTCCAAAGGCATCCCTTCCGATTTCAGTTTGATCGATTATCTATTGGGGGATTCCAATTACGGTCGTATCGGGATGAAGATCAGTGATGGGGAAACCGGAAAATTATTGTGGAAGTACGAAAAGGAGATCAACAAAAAATCAGGCAAAAACACCAATGACCTGATTGATGGCATGATGAAATCTGCCACCCGTAAATTTCCGTACGAGCGGGAAAAAGCAAAAAACAGAAAGAAAGGTTAATCGTTGGCGTACTCTTTCAATATGTTGATCACATAATCCAACTCTTCCTTGGTATTGTACTTTGAAAAGGAGAATCGCAGTGATGGCCTTTTGAGATCCTCCTTGGAAAGGACCTCCACCAGTACATGGGATCCTAGATCACTTCCGGACTGACAGGCACTACCCTTGGAACACGCAATACCCTTAAGATCCAAATGAAATAGCAACATCATGGCCTTTTCCTCACTAAAGGGCAGACAAACGTTGACCAAGGTGTAGGTACTTCGCACCATATCTGCCGAAAGCCCATTGAATTTTGCTTCCGGAAGTTCCTTGCCCAGCTTTTCTATAAAGTATTTTTTCAGCTCGGTAATATATTGACGCTCCTGGTCAAGGTTTTCATATGCCGCCACAAAGGCTTCCTCCAAACCAACGATGTTGTGAAAAGATTCTGTTCCGGCCCTAAACCCACGTTCTTGGGAACCCCCAAATATGAGGGGCTTAAGCCCTGTATTTTTTCGAATATAAGCAAAACCAATACCCTTTGGTCCATGGAATTTATGAGCGGCAGCTGTTAGAAAATCAATTGGTGTCTTTTTTACATCCCATTCGTAATGACCAATGGATTGCACTGTATCGGAATGGAAGAGCGCTTGGTTGTCCGCGCAAAGCTTACCGATGGCATCGATATCTATTTTATTGCCTATTTCATTGTTGACATGCATCAGACTCACCAATTTCTTGGAATCATCCTGTTGCAGCAATTGGGTCAAATGGGATATATCAGGATTTCCAAAGGAATCCAAATTCACAAAATGCAGGGCTATCCCATATTCTCTGGCCAATTCCTCTGCGGTATGTAGCACGGCATGGTGCTCAATTTTGGAGGTGATCAGGGTTTTCACCCCTAAGTCCCTGACCGCACCCCTTAAGATCATGTTATCTGCCTCTGTTCCCCCGGAAGTAAAGATGATCTCAGAGGGTTGTGCATTGAGTTCCTTGGCAATAGTTTTTCTGGCCTTTTCAACGGCGGTTTTGGCGGAGCGCCCAAAACTATGGGTAGAAGATGGGTTTCCATAAAAATTAACTAGGGCATCTTGCATTTTCACTATAACTTCTTCCCTTACCTGCGTTGTAGCAGCACTATCCAGATATACTCTTTGCATGAATCAGATTTCAGATTGTATAAAGTTCAAAAATAAATTAAATAAAGTTAATTTCTCCGAAATTGAGTCAAAAGCTATAGGAAAATCCCCTTTATTTGAATTAAATTTGACGCATGAAACAAGTTATTCTTTTTGTCTTTTTGGGTTTATTTCTGTCCTGTGATGATGGTGACCTTCAAATAGAAACGTTGAACTTTGACGATAGTTCCATAGATTTTTGTGGAACGGCTACCACGGAGACCCAGGTATTTTTTAAGATCAGTGGGGATGAAGCCTTAATACTGACCCTTGCCTCAGGCGTTTTAAAGAATGAAGTTTCCAATGGTACCATAGAGAGTGCCATTCCCGCCAATTCCAAGATTACCTATAGGATCTTTTCTGCCAATGTCAGTAAGAATTATTTCTGCGATGCCCTACCTCCTCAAACGCCAACCGTAATTGATGAAATTGAAGCGGTAGATGGAAAAGTACTTGTTAACACCATTCTATTGGAAGATGGGATCACCTATGAACACACCATCCAACTAAGTGACATTTCATTGGTCAATGACGATGGATCCAGGATCACGGATTTAAGCATCAATGATTTTGGAGTGGTCACCACTACCAATTGAGAATTACGCATTTTGATAGATATAGACCTCGGTGGCGCCTAATCCATACTTCTGGTAATCTGCATCGTAATATTTGACATTCTCGTATCTTTTGAAGAGATAATACAATTCCTCCTTCAGCACCCCTTCACCCACTCCATGTATAAATACGACCTTTTGGATACGCTTGCTCATAGCGAACTCCAACTGCCTTTTTGCCGCATCCAACTGGATATTTAAAATTTCATAATTGCTCATTCCCCTGTTCGAAGGCACCAGTTGATGGATATGTAGGTCCACCTCCATTTTTGGGGCACTCCTCTCTTTGGGCTTCACGGCCTGGGTATTTCTTCTTTTGGGGATTTCCTTTTCCTTTTTGATCTGTGCCACCTCAAAATTATTGACCGTTATATCGATAGAATTATTGACCAACATCAGTTCCTCAGGCTGGAAACGAAGCATAAATCCTTCATCGGTTTCTATGGAAATAAAATTTCCCTGAATGGCCCTTACCACCCCAACAAGGACATCATCTACGGTCTCTACCCTATCCCCTATCTTAAATTTACTCATGATTGGTCATTTTCTCCCGTTGTCTTTCCTTCACCACCATCACTCCAGATCTGCGTGGATTTGTATATTCCGAACATCAACAAAACAATACCGATGCACAAGGCATATTCCTTTTCCATGTAATTTTCACCTGCGCCCATGATCACAGCACCAGAAATAATGAGCAAAAAATAAATAATTCGTTTTGTTTTCATTCCCCAAAATTAATAGTAATTTTCAGCAAAAGAATCTATTTTCATGAAAATACACCTTATTTCGTTGCTATTTTCTTTGGATGATTTTATGCTTCCTTGCCTCAATAAAAAATTCTTGGGCATTGATTGTCCCGGATGTGGCCTACAAAGGGCCATGGCCTTATTGCTACATGGAGAATTCAAGGAAGCCTTTTTGATGTACCCCGCCATATATCCACTAATACCACTTTTGGGATTTGTTCTGTACAATAATTTTTATCCCGTTAAGCACGCAGGGAAGGTAATTATTACCTTGACCGTTATTACCGTATCACTAATAATCACCAACTTTATAGCTAAATTTTAAACTAAACCTTAATTTATGGAACAACACAAATTACCGAATGCCACTTTGATCATTGTACTGAGTATTGCGTCCATTGTGCTTTGCTGGTGCTATGGGATTCTTGGTTTAATACTGTCGGTCATCGCCTTGATTTTGGCCAACAAATCGGCCAACCTCTTTAAAGCCAATCCTGAAATGTACACCGATTATAACTCGGTAAAGACCGGGAAGGTCCTGGCCATCATTGGCTTGGTATTGAACATTATGGTTATATTGATGTTCATATGGGTAATATCCATTATAGGCTGGGACGCAATCATGTCCCAAGATGAGGAGTTGATAAGGGAACGGATGGAAGACTATCTAAACAATCAATAACACAAGGACATGTACAGGGAACCGTTACCAGGAGCGAGCAATGCTGTGGCCATGGGAATAATTTCCATAATAGTCCCATTTGTCTGCTGCGGTCCTTTCGGAATTATTTTCAGCATCATCGGATTGGTAAGTGCTGGCAAAGCCGAAAAGCTATACTATGAAAACCCGGAATTATATTCTGGATTTGAAAATGTCAAAACTGCCAAAATACTATCCTATATTGGGATGGGCATTTCCATAGTATTTATTTTGGCCATTATAATATTCTTTGGAACCATTGTAGCTTTGGTTTCGACGGGTAGTTTCGACAACCAGTACTAATCTTAAAACAAAAAAATCCCCTTGAATCTTCAAGGGGATTTTTTTTATTCCAGGGTCCAACATCAATTGGCTACCTCACTGATAAACTTTAAACGGTACAATCGGAGTTCCTCATCTTCGTAATCCCCATCAAATTCTTTGACAGCTTCTTCGATATTGTCCGTCTCGGCCTCCAAAAAGTACTCGTGTATTTCTTCCTGCTGGTCGTCATCCAATATTTCATCTACCCAATAGCTCAAATTGAGTTTGGTACCGCTAAATACGATCTGCTCCATTTCCTTGATCAACTCGGAAAGCTCCAGGCCTTTTGCGGCGGCAATATCATCGAGTGGCAATTTTTTGTCAATATTCTGTATGATATATAGTTTAAGACCAGAATTTGCTCCCGTGCTCTTCACTACAAGATCGTCTGGTCTCAGGATATCGTTTTCCTCCACATAATTGGCGATAAAATTTACAAACGGTTTCCCATATTTTTTGGCTTTGCCTTCGCCCACCCCGTGGATATTCACCAATTCCTCTACAGTAATGGGATATTTAAGGGCCATATCCTGTAAGGAGGGATCTTGGAAAACAACAAAAGGAGGTACCTCCAATTTTTTGGCTTCCTTTTTTCTGAGGTCCTTCAACAATTGCAACAGATTTTCATCGGCCACGCCTCCGGCTGTCTTGGCTGCACTTACAATGGCATCATCGGCCTCCTGGCTGTAGACATGATCCATGGTCATCATAAAGGAGGAAGGGTTTTTCAGAAAACCGGCCCCTTTTTCCGTCACATGGAGAATTCCGTATTGCTCAATTTCCTTTTTCAACAAGCCAGCCACCAACGTCTGTCTTATCAGGGCCATCCAATACCCCTTATCTTTTTCACTTCCTATACCAAAAAACGGTTTTTCATCCGTTTTATGGGAGGCAATCAAAGCATTGACCTTTCCGGTCAAGGTCTTTACTATTTCTTTGGATTTAAACTTTTCATTGGTACCCTGTACCACTTTGATAAGTTTCACCACATCATCTTTAGCTTCCTGCTTTTCCTTGGGGTTTCTGGTATTGTCATCCATCTCAGCCCCTTCCCCTTTCACTTCATCAAATTCTTCCCCAAAATAATGAAGGATGAACTTTCTTCTGGACATGGAAGTCTCGGCATAACCCACGACCTCCTGTAATAGGGCATTTCCAATTTCTTGTTCCGCAACGGGTTTCCCTGACATGAACTTCTCCAATTTCTCAATATCCTTATAGGAATAAAAAGCAAGGCAGTGTCCCTCGCCACCATCCCTACCAGCGCGACCTGTTTCCTGATAATAGCTTTCGATACTTTTGGGCATGTCATGATGAATGACATACCTCACATCCGGCTTGTCGATCCCCATCCCAAAAGCAATGGTCGCTACCACCACATCCACACCTTCCATCAAAAACAGATCTTGGTATTTTGAACGTGTTTTTGCATCAAATCCGGCATGGTAAGGAACAGCACTGATACCATTGACCTGTAACACTTGGGCCAATTCTTCCACCTTCTTGCGGCTCAAACAGTAGATGATGCCCGATTTGCCCGAATTTTGTTTTACAAAACGGATAATATCCGCATCTACATTTGCTGTTTTTGGCCGTACCTCGTAGAACAGGTTTGGCCTGTTAAAGGATGCCTTAAAGACCTTGGCTTCGGTTATGCCCAAATTTTTAATGATATCCTCCTGTACCTTTGGTGTAGCCGTAGCTGTTAGGCCAATAATGGGAATATTGTCGCCCAATCTGGCAATAATGGTTCGTAAATTGCGATATTCCGGCCTAAAATCATGTCCCCATTCAGAGATACAATGCGCTTCATCAACAGCGACGAAAGAAATTTTCACCGACTGTAAGAAATCTACGTATTCTTCCTTCGTAAGGGATTCAGGAGCTACATAAAGCAATTTGGTAATCCCATTGGTAATATCATCCTTTACCTGTCTAATTTCGGTTTTCGTCAAAGAGGAATTCAAGACATGTGCAATACCATTTTCCGAAGAGATCCCGCGAATGGCATCCACCTGGTTCTTCATCAATGCAATCAATGGAGACACCACAATGGCGGTCCCTTCCTGCATTAGGGCAGGCAACTGATAGCATAGGGATTTACCCCCACCTGTTGGCATGATCACAAAGGTATTGTTGCCTTGTACTATATTATTTATGACTTGTTCTTGAAGACCTTTGAACTTAGAAAATCCAAAGTATTTTTTTAATGAGGCATGTATATCCATTTCATTCAAACCCATACCATTCCTTTCAATTTTATTATCATCACCCTTTGATTTCAAGGAGCAAAACTTCATCTCTTAATATACGGCTTTTTACCTTTGGCAAAACGCCTCCCACAAATTTAATTATTGAAATTTTAAATATACTATAAAATATAGTTTATGTAATTTTGCAATATTAAATATAATACATTCTTTTAGTAATTCAATCACATAATTCTATTATTACATTGAGCGACACCACAGCTATACTCAACATAGCAAAAAAAACCATTGCCACGGAAGCGGAAGCAATTCAAAATTTGGGTTCCCTTGTAACGGAGGAGTTTGCCCAGACCGTTGAACTTATCTACCGATCGAAAGGCAGGGTAGTTATTTCAGGAATTGGAAAGAGCGCCCTTATTGCCTCCAAAATTGTGGCCACGCTAAATTCCACTGGAACGCCTTCCATTTTCATGCATGCCGCGGACGCCATCCACGGTGATCTTGGTACCATACAGGACGATGATGTCGTGATCTGTATTTCCAAAAGTGGCAACACGCCTGAGATAAAAATGTTGGTCCCTTTGATAAAAAGCGGCAATAACAAATTGATAGGGATGACCGGTAATATGGATTCATTTTTGGCTACCCATGCCGATTTTAAATTGAATACATTCGTGGAAAAAGAGGCCTGCCCAAACAATTTGGCTCCTACCACGAGCACCACCGCGCAATTGGTGATGGGGGATGCATTGGCCATTTGCCTATTGGAATTAAGAGGTTTCAGCAGTAAGGATTTTGCCAAATACCACCCGGGGGGTGCCTTGGGCAAAAGATTGTACCTAAGGGTCTCGGACATAGCAACCAACAATATGAGGCCAGAAGTCGATTTGGATTCTGATGTAAGAAAGGTCATCGTGGAGATTTCTGAGAAAATGTTGGGTGTAACCGCTGTCCTGGAAAATGGGAAGGTCGTAGGAATCGTCACTGACGGGGATATACGAAGAATGCTCAATAAATTCGACAATATTTCGGGGCTTACGGCCAAGGATATCATGACAGCCACCCCAAAAACAATCCAAGCCGATGTCTTGGCTATAAATGCCCTTGAACTGATGCAAGAAAAAGGGATTTCACAATTACTCGCTATGGACGGTGAAAATTACATGGGAGTAGTACATTTGCACAACTTAATCAACGAAGGTATATTGTAATGGCTAAAAGCAAAAATCACAATGAGATGTCTTTTCTTGACCATCTCGAGGAATTGCGCTGGCATTTAATCCGATCGACCATAGCGGTATTGATCATAGGATTAGTTGCCTTTATCATGAAGGATTTCATTTTTGACACCGTCATCTTCGGGCCAAAAAAACCAGATTTCCCAACCTATAAACTCTTTTGTCACCTTTCCAAGGCGCTAGGCTTTAGCGAGGCCTTTTGCGGAACGGAACCTTTGTTCAGAATACAGAGCCGGGAAATGGCAGGTCAATTTTCAGCACATATATGGACCTCCATTTGGGCTGGTTTTATTTTGGGATTCCCTTATATCCTTTATGAAATGTGGAAGTTTATCTCCCCTGGACTGTATACCAAAGAAAAAAATAATGCCAGAGGTTTCATTTTTATCGCCTCCACCCTTTTCTTTACGGGCGTATTGTTCGGTTACTATGTAGTAGCCCCGCTTTCCATCAACTTTTTAGGTGGGTACCAGGTAAGTAAAGAAGTTTTTAACGACATAGATTTGGGATCTTATATTTCTACGGTACGTGCCGCCGTTATTGCGTGCGGACTCGTATTTGAACTTCCGATCATCATCTTCTTTTTGACCAAAATAGGACTGGTGACCCCGGAAATTCTAAAAAAATATAGAAAAATCTCACTAGTTGTGGTTTTGATCGTATCCGCGGTAATTACCCCTCCGGATGTGGCCAGCCAGATCATTGTTGCCATCCCCATTTTAATATTATATCAAGTAAGTATTTATATATCCGCTTACGTTGTAAGACAAGAAGCTAAAAAACTAAGAAAGAATGCCTAATCAAGTTGAAGAATTTAATGCTTACCGTTCCAAGATGAACGAAAAGCTGATGGCCGATAACAATAAGATCATCAAAAGGATTTTTAACCTGGATACCAATGCCTACGCTCCGGGTGCGTTGGATGTCAAGACCAAGGAACTACTCGGACTGGTTGCCTCCGCGGTCCTTAGGTGCGACGATTGCGTAAAATACCATCTGGAAAGCTCCTATAAGGAAGGCGCAACAAAAGCAGAAGTAATGGAGACTTTGGGAATAGCCACTTTGGTTGGTGGTACCATAGTTGTCCCCCATTTGAGAAGGGCCTACGAATATTGGGAGGCACTGGAAACACAAGAAGGTTAAAATAATGACAAATCTGCCCCCTTAAAAATATAATGGGTTAGATTTGGAAAATAATAAGGATAGATGAAGTTAAGGGCAGAAAATATCATGAAGTCCTACAGAGGACGACAAGTTGTAAAAGGAATTTCCCTGGAAGTAAACCAAGGTGAAATAGTTGGCCTTTTGGGTCCAAACGGAGCAGGTAAAACCACTTCCTTTTATATGATCGTAGGCCTTATCAAACCCAATAGCGGGAATATCTATCTGGACAATATGGAAATCACCAAATTTCCAATGTACAAAAGGGCCCAGAACGGAATAGGCTATCTAGCACAGGAAGCATCGGTATTTAGAAAGCTGAGCATTGAAAAGAATATCCTAAGCGTACTGCAACTTACCAAATTGAGCAAAAAAGAACAGCTCATGAAAATGGAATCCCTCATAGAGGAATTCAGTTTGGGACATATCCGCAAAAACCGTGGCGACCTTTTATCCGGAGGAGAACGAAGGCGGACCGAGATTGCGAGGGCCTTGGCGACCGACCCTAAATTCATCCTATTGGACGAACCCTTTGCCGGGGTGGATCCCGTGGCAGTAGAGGACATCCAACGTATTGTAGCACAACTGAAAAACAAGAATATCGGCATCCTGATCACGGACCACAACGTTCAGGAGACGTTGGCCATTACAGAAAGGTCGTACTTGATGTTCGAGGGAGGGATCTTAAAGTCAGGGATTCCAGAGGATTTGGCTGCAGATGAAATGGTGCGCAAGGTTTATCTGGGACAGAATTTTGAGCTCCGTAAGAAAAAGCTCGATTTCTAGAGATCCAAGAGGAGCATCTCAAAACTTGGTGGCACACTTCCCGTATGGTAGTAATTTGAGAACTCTTAAATAACCGTCCAAGATTATTTCTTTGTCCTCAATCCATTGACCAGGGAACTGGCCACATAAAAGACAATAATAAATGGGATCGCCAAAAACTTCATGGTTCCTATGGATACCAAACATACGCCGATAAACACATAGCGTATGGCATTATCCCTGAAGCTCCAATTTTTGAATTTCAAGGCGAAGAGCTCTATTTTAGAATTCAATAAATAAGCACTCAGCAAAGTCATTGGGATCAAAAACCACTGGTTCAAGATGATACCGTTCAAAAAATCGTTGTTATGGTACAAGAGAATCAAAGGCAATGAAAATATCAACAAGGCATTGGCAGGCGTTGGAAGCCCCACAAAAGAAGACACCTGATTCTCATCGATATTGAATTTTGCCAACCTGTAAGCCGAGGCCAAGGTTATCAGAAAACCAAAGAATGGCAAAACGGAAAGATCTGAGGTAGCATGTGACAGCGTGCTTGCCGAACCGGTACCCAATTCCAGATTCCAACCTCCCGCCGAGGACATCTTCAACAATTGAAACATGACTATCCCAGGGACCACACCACTGGTAATCATATCCGCCAAGGAATCCAGCTGAAGACCAAGCTCACTCTGTACCTTGAGCACCCGAGCCGCCAGACCATCAAAAAAATCAAAAAATATTCCTGCAAACACAAATAATGCCGCCAACTCCAGATCGTTCCTAACCGCAAAAACAATGGCAATACAGCCACATAAAACATTCAATAAAGTTATGATATTTGGAATTTGTCTTTTCATGGTCACGGGTTTGAAAGTGATGGTTGACTCCTTTAGAAATGAACCACAGGGTAAAATTAGCTTTTAATTAAAAGATCCGTTAAATATAGTTTGCCTTTTTTTTACAATCTACAAAAATGCATATGTGTAATCCCTTTATTTATTCGATATTTGTCGGCAATTAGAATAATTTGTACCCTTCAACCGTTTTTGGAATGCAATTGAAATTACGTTTTTTATTGGTCCTCCTGGGTTTTTCCCTGATGGCCAATTCCCAAGAAGTGGAGCTTTCTCCCAAAGCCCAAATAAGTATCATTACCTGCGGACCAGGCCAAGAATTATATAGCACTTTTGGCCATAGTGCTTTCCGCTTACAAGATCCCGTATTGGGCATTGACGTAGTGTACAACTACGGTACATTTAATTTCAACACACCCAATTTCTATATGAAATTCGCCCAGGGAAAACTATTGTACTCCTTGAGCAGGCAGAAATTTGAAGATTTTCTATGGACCTACGAGATGGAAAACCGCTGGGTACAGGAACAGCTGCTGAACCTTGACCCTACAGAAACCAAGGCACTTTTTGAATTTCTGGAAAACAACTATAAACCTGAAAACAGAGATTACAAGTACGATTTCTTTTACGACAATTGCTCCTCCAAGATCAGGGACGTTCTGAATGCCGTTTATGGAGACCGTATTTCCTACTATGACGGCCACCTGATACAGCGCTACACGTTTAGGCAACTCATCCACCAAAGTCTAACGACCAATTCATGGTCTGCCTTTGGTATTGATCTGGCACTGGGATCTGTCATTGACAAAAAGGCAAGTCCCAATGAACATATGTTCCTACCCATTTATGTCATGGATCAAATGGCCAACACGGATTTGAACCAAGAGCCCTTGGTAAAAAGGGAAAGATCCATTATGGAATTTGAATCCCTGGACCCGTACACCTACTTTTTACTGACCCCTTTCTTCTGGGTTTTGGCATTATTGGTCCTTGTGGTAGTGATCACCTACATCGATTTTAAGAACAACAGTCGTAGCAGATGGCTAGATTTTTTCTTATCTTTTAGTACGGGTATCGCAGGACTATTGATCGTCTTCCTTTGGTTTTTTACAGACCATTCGGCAACAGCCGGTAATTTAAACATCCTTTGGGCCTTTCCATTGAATATTGTTGCCTGCTTTTATTTGGTCAGAACCAAGCCATTGGCACTATGGATGCAGAAATATTTTGTGCTTATTACCGTATTGCTTTTGCTGACCCCATTGGTGTGGTTGACTGGCATACAGGTATTTTCTCCACTGATTGCCCCAATATTGGCGGCACTGGCGGTACGTTACTTCTTTTTGCTGCACTGGTCAAAAAGAAACATTAAGAAATAAAAAATAAATTCATGAACCTACTTACTGTAGAAAACATTTCCAAGTCCTATGGCGAACTTGTCCTATTCAAGGACCTATCTTTTGGCATCAACAAAGACCAGAAGATCGCTTTAATTGCCAAGAACGGTAGCGGAAAGACATCCATACTAAATATTCTTGCAGGATTGGACACTCCCGATACAGGACAGGTGAATTACAGAAAAGGAATTCGTGTCTCCTATCTTTCCCAAGAGCCCGATTTAAATCCGGAGCTGACCATTGAAGAAACCATTTTTGCTTCGGACAATGAAATTCTTACCGTTATTGCCCAATACGAAAAAGCCCTGGAAAATCCGGAAGATGCCGAATTTTACCAAAAGGCATTTGAGGCCATGGAACGTAACAGTGCTTGGGATTTTGAGACCCAATACAAACAAATCCTTTCCAAGCTCAGGTTTGAGGACCTTAATCTTAAGGTAGGTGTTCTTTCCGGTGGACAAAAAAAGCGATTGGCCCTGGCCAATGCCCTGATCAACAAACCCGATCTGCTCATACTGGATGAACCTACCAACCATTTGGACCTAGAGATGATCGAATGGCTGGAAGCGTATTTCGCCAAGGAAAATATCACCCTGTTCATGGTGACCCACGACCGGTTCTTTTTGGAGCGTGTCTGTAATGAAATTATTGAATTGGACAATGGACAACTATATTCCTACAAAGGCAACTATTCCTACTATTTGGAGAAAAAGGAAGCCAGACTGGAGCAGGAGGCCGTGGAACACCACAAATCCAAAATACTGTACAATCAGGAATTGACCTGGATGCGCAGACAACCCAAGGCTAGGACCACCAAATCGAAATCGAGAATAGACGATTTCCAAGCCATCAAAGAAAAGGCCAGCCAAAGAAGAAAGGAACACCATGTAGAATTGGAACTTAATATGGAACGTCTTGGCAGCAAGATCATGGAACTACATAAAATTTCCAAGGCCTATCCTGGAAAACCTATCCTTGACAAATTTGAATACAACTTTCTGAAAGGGGAACGCATTGGTATCATTGGAAAAAATGGTACGGGAAAATCTACCTTTCTCAATATATTGACTGGGGAAGACAAGCCCGATAGCGGAAAAGTTGTCGTAGGTGAAACCATTAAATTTGGTTACTATACCCAAAAGGGAATTGCGATTAAGGAGGGGCAGAAAGTAATTGATGTCATTCGTGAATTTGGAGATTATATCCCCTTAAAAAAAGGACGACAGATATCTGCACAACAATTATTGGAACGCTTTCTTTTCGACAGAAAGAAACAATATGATTTCGTGGACAAGTTAAGCGGTGGCGAGAGAAAAAGGTTATACCTGTGTACCGTACTGATACAAAATCCCAACTTTTTGATCCTTGATGAACCTACCAATGATCTGGACATTGTAACCTTGAATGTACTGGAGAGTTTTCTTTTGGATTTTCCCGGCTGTCTGATCGTAGTATCCCACGACCGTTATTTCATGGACAAGATCGTGGACCATCTTTTTGTTTTCAGGGGCAATGCCGAAATTGAAGATTTCCCCGGCAATTACTCTGATTTCAGAGCCTATGAAGATAGCGCCGTTGCTGATTACAGGGCTGAAAAGGAAAAAAGCACCGAAGCAAAACCCGTTAAAAACACTTGGAAAAACGAAGGCAAAACGGTCAAGCTTTCCTATAACGACCAAAAGGAGTACAATAATTTAGAAAAGACCATACAACGTCTCGAGGAAAAGAAAGTAACACTGCAAAATCAATTTGCAGACCCTTCCCTTGAAGGTACGGAAATTGATAAATTATCCTTGGAATTAAAGGAAGTAGAAGAAGAAATAGAAGCCAAAACAGAACGTTGGTTTGAACTTTCCGCCCTTATGGAAGGATAATCCTCAAAGCCAACGCCCATGTTCCATAGACTGCTATCTTATTTAAAGTTTTTATGGCATTCCAAAAATGAGCACGGGGTGCACTCCCCTTTCATATTTAAATATGTTACCCAATGTCTTTACCGTAAAAATAAATTTGCGGATGACAAGGTAGAGAATATTGTACTCAAGAGTTTAGACTATTTCCAATGTGGGAGCATAACCGTTGTTCCTGCAGAACACCCATTGGCCCTCAACTTAAAAAAAGTTAGACCCCATATCCATATGGCGGATAATTCATCAGAATTGATTTTTATTTCAGACTGTGATGATAGCATGGTTGAAACGTACCTATTAAAAAACAAAAATATAGGCAACAACACGATCGGCATACTTAAGGGCATCTACAAAAACAAGGAGAATACCCAACTCTGGGACCAAATAAAGACCTCGGACAGGGTCAGGGTTACGGTAGACTTGTATTATTGTGCGGTAATTTTCTTTAGAAGGGAACAAGTGGAGGAACATTTTAAGATACGGATTTAATCCTGTAATTTTAGGGTGCCTAAACTAGCGTCATGAATTATACCATTTATATATTGTTGGCCGTTTTCGGGTTAATATTTGTCATTAATCTAATAATTACCCGCAAAAGGATCAATAAAAGAAAGTCCAGAAAATTTATGGATCGTTCCGATGAGGATCAAAAAAAATAAGCTTTTTCAATAACAGCATTAAATACCATACATGAAAATATATACCAAAACAGGAGATAAGGGCACCACGGCACTGTTCGGAGGAAAAAGGGTATCCAAACACCATATCCGAATAGATAGCTACGGCACTATAGATGAGCTAAACTCTTGGTTGGGGTTGATAAGAGACCAAAATATAGACGAGCATTCAAAAAATACACTGATACTGATTCAGAACAAGCTTTTCACGATAGGTGCAATTTTGGCCACGGATCCTGAAAAAGCCGTTCAAAAAAACGGCAAGGAACTATTGAACATTGTTAAGATCACCGATGATGATATTTCCTATTTGGAAAAAGAAATGGACTGTATGGACGCAGCCCTACCGGCTATGACGCATTTCATTCTCCCCGGCGGACACACCACTGTATCCTATTGCCATATTGCTAGGACCGTTTGCAGAAGGGCAGAACGATTGGCAACCCTTTTAATGGAAAACGAGCCCTTTGACAACCACGTACTGTCATACATCAACAGACTATCTGATTACCTCTTTGTTCTGGCCAGAAAGTTGTCACAGGATTTGGGTGCCGAAGAAATAAAATGGGTATCGGAGAAAAAAAACTAATAAATTCCATTTTTTTGCGTTAGTAAAGTATTGAATATAAATGATTGTTAATAAAATTGCCGAAATAAATCGAAAAAAACTTGACTATGTCAATTTAAAAATTATTTTTGCAAAAAATTAAATAATACTATTGCGATGTATTGGACATTAGAATTGGCTTCATATTTAAGTGATGCTCCTTGGCCAGCCACCAAAGACGAGTTGATTGATTATGCAATTAGAACAGGTGCTCCTTTGGAAGTGGTTGAAAATCTTCAATCTATGGAAGAAGAAGGCGGAGAAATCTATGAATCTATCGAGGAAATTTGGCCAGACTATCCCACTGAAGAAGATTACCTCTGGAATGAGGACGAATATTAGATAAAAATTAACGGAATTACATTAAAAAAGTCTCTCATGAGGCTTTTTTTTTATGTAATTTTGACGGTACCAATATGGTTTCTGACCAATCATAAAATTGAACAAATCAACCCCTAAGAAAAGATAGAGAACAGAAACTGGCTACTGTATGCGTACAGCGGTCCTTGTTTCATTTAAAATATATTGAGTTATGAGTTTTTTAAACGCTGTTCTAAAGGCATTTGTTGGCGATAAGGCCAAAAAAGATGTAAAGGAACTACAGCCTATCATAGACAAGATCAAATCCTATGAAAAGGCACTGGAAGGATTGAGCAATGATGAGCTAAGACAAAAGACAATCACCTTCAAAAACAAGATCCAACAAGACTGCAAAGGCTTGAACGATCAGATCGACGTTCTGCTAAAAGAAGTAAAGGCATCTGCTGATATCGATAAGAATGAGGATATCTATGCAGAAATAGACAAGTTGAAGGAAGAGGTCTATAAAATCTCTGAAAACACCTTGAACGAGATTCTTCCCGAAGCTTTTGCCGTGGTCAAAGAAACTGCAAAACGCTTTGCGAACAATACCACACTACAGGTTACGGCCACAGAATTTGATAGGGAACTATCCGGCACCAAAGACTACGTGACCTTGGAAGGCGAACAAGCCATCTGGAAAAACTCATGGGATGCTGCTGGAAAACAGGTTACCTGGGACATGGTACATTACGATGTACAATTAATTGGTGGTATTGCCTTACACCAAGGAAAAATTGCTGAAATGCAGACCGGAGAAGGTAAAACGTTGGTGGCCACATTGCCCGTGTATCTGAATGCCCTAACCGGTAAAGGGGTACATTTGGTTACGGTAAACGACTACCTAGCCAAAAGGGATAGCGCATGGATGGCACCAATCTTCCAGTTCCACGGACTTACCATTGATTGTATCGATAAGCACCAACCGAACTCAGACGGCAGAAGGGCGGCCTATAACGCAGATATTACCTACGGGACCAATAACGAGTTCGGATTTGACTACCTAAGGGACAATATGGCGCATACCCCTGGTGATCTGGTACAGAGACCTCACAATTACGCGATTGTGGATGAGGTGGATTCCGTATTGGTAGATGATGCCCGTACCCCGCTCATCATATCGGGACCGGTTCCTGAAGGGGACCGTCACGAATTCAACGAGCTGAAGCCGAAGGTTGCAGATATCGTACACACGCAAAGACAATACCTGACCGGTGTTCTGGCAGAAGCCAAAAAATTGATATCGGAAGGTGATACCAAAGAAGGCGGATTCCTTTTGCTCCGCGTACAAAGGGGATTACCAAAGAACAAAGCACTCATTAAGTTTTTAAGTGAGGACGGTGTTAAACAACTGCTCCAAAAGACAGAAAACTATTATATGCAGGACAATAACAGGGAAATGCCCAAAATAGATGAGGAGCTCCTGTTTGTTATTGATGAAAAGAACAACCAGATCGAACTTACCGACAAAGGGGTAACTTATATCTCCGGTGACCAAAACAAAGATTTCTTCGTGATGCCCGATATAGGGAACGAAATTGCAAAGATCGAAAACCAAAATCTGGATATAGAAGAGGAGGCCGATCTTAAAGAGGAACTTTTCAAGGATTTTGCCATTAAAAGTGAGCGTATCCATACCCTGAACCAATTGTTGAAAGCCTATACCCTTTTCGAAAAAGATGTGGAGTATGTGGTCATGGACAACAAAGTGATGATCGTTGATGAGCAGACCGGTCGTATCATGGACGGTCGTAGGTACTCGGATGGTCTGCACCAAGCCATTGAAGCCAAGGAAAATGTAAAAATCGAAGCGATGACACAGACCTTCGCCACGGTTACTTTGCAGAATTACTTTAGGATGTACCAGAAATTGGCAGGGATGACCGGTACCGCAATTACAGAGGCTGGGGAGTTTTGGGAAATATACAAGTTGGACGTAATGGAGATCCCTACCAATAGACCAATTGCCAGGGACGACAGACACGACTTGATCTATAAGACCAAAAGGGAAAAATACAATGCCATTATTGAGGAAGTCACCAAACTTTCCCAATCAGGAAGGCCGGTACTGATAGGTACAACTTCGGTAGAAATTTCAGAATTGCTATCCAGAATGTTGACCATCAGAAAAGTACCGCACAACGTACTGAACGCCAAACTTCACAAAAAGGAGGCCGATATTGTTGCCGAAGCAGGTAATGCCGGGGTTGTGACCATTGCGACCAACATGGCGGGTCGTGGTACGGATATTAAATTGAGCAGTGAGGTAAAAAAAGCCGGTGGTTTGGCCATCGTAGGAACAGAAAGACATGACTCCAGACGTGTTGACCGCCAGTTGAGAGGTAGGTCTGGTCGTCAGGGAGATCCGGGAAGCTCCCAATTCTATGTTTCGTTGGAAGATAACCTTATGCGACTTTTTGGTTCTGATAGGGTAGCCAAAATGATGGATAGAATGGGCTTGGAAGAAGGAGAGGTCATCCAACATTCCATGATGACAAAATCCATTGAAAGGGCACAAAAGAAAGTTGAGGAAAACAACTTTGGGGTCCGTAAACGTCTTTTGGAATATGATGATGTGATGAACGCCCAACGTGAGGTGGTCTACAAAAGAAGAAAACACGCCCTGCAGGGAGAAAGACTACAGGTAGATATTGCCAATATGATCTATGATACCTGTGAGGTTATCGTGGAATCGAATAAAATGGCCAGTGATTACAAGAACTTTGAATTCGAATTGATCAAATATTTCTCGATCACCTCCCCTATTACGGAAGCAGAATTTTCAAAAATGCCCGTACAGGAAGCGGCAGGTAAAATTTATAAGACAGCATACGACCATTATAAGGCCAAAATGGAACGCAGTGCAACCACTGCCTTTCAGGTAATCAAGAAGGTCTATGAGGACAATACCAATAAATTTGAGCGGATCGTAGTTCCCTTTACGGATGGTATCAAATCACTCAATGTGGTTACCAACCTAAAAGAGGCCTATGAAAGTAATGGAAAACAATTGGTAACAGATTTTGAAAAGAATATTACCCTTGCCATTATAGATGATGCCTGGAAGACCCATTTGCGCAAAATGGACGAATTGAAACAATCCGTTCAATTGGCGGTCCATGAGCAGAAAGATCCTTTATTGATCTATAAATTTGAGGCTTTTGAATTATTCAAGGGAATGATCGAAAAGGTGAACAAAGAAGTTGTTTCCTTTCTCTTTAAGGGAGAGTTGCCTTCCGAGAACACCAATCAGATCCAAGAGGCAAGAACGGTCAAAAAGCCGAAGGAAAACTTACAGACCACTAAGGAAGAAATTCCCAACAGTGACGAGTTGGCAGCCCAAAACAGAGCTGTTGGCCAAAATCAAGGAGGAAGGCCCCAGGTTACAGAAACCATTGTAAGGGAGCAAGCCAAAATTGGGCGTAACGATCGTGTCACCATTAAAAATATTATGTCGGGTGAAAGCAAAAGCTTAAAATATAAGCAAGCGGAGCCCCTTATAGAAAAAGGTGAATGGGTACTTACCGAGAAGTAGTTCTATAAACTATTTTCTATCATTTCTTTTTTATAGAAAAAAAAAGATGCCATAAGGCGAAATTAAAAGAAACGGCAACCAAAAAAAGGTTGCCGTTTTTGATTTTATCCAAAAACATATTTAGCTTTACCAATTATCAGAGATGCACTCTTTGAAGCCTTTACTAATTCTAAACGTTTTTTTTATTTCCAGATGTTTAAGGATTAAAAAACCAAGCTATGATAAAGCCAACCAAAGACTATAATCGATTAAGGGATAAAATAAAACTGACACATAGGGTTAACTACCTTTCCTCTGCCTTGATGCTCATATTTTATCCAATATCCCTATTCTTATTGGACATTGGCCAACCTATTCCTTATGTATTCCTTTCCTTTGGGCTTTTGAACCTTATAAATACGTTGGTATTCAAATTCCATGACAACCTTATTCTTACCTATAATATAACCTCCGTACTGGCTACCATTGGAACTGTTGTTGTCACCATTTATAGTGGCGGCATCAATAGCCCTTTTATTTTTGTACTGGGTATCATAGTGTTTGCTGCCTATGCCACTACCAGACAATATGGTAAAGTTTACCTCTATTTTAATTTGAGCCTTGTCATATTGATCTATGTATTGGGTTCATCACAGTATGCCATTACAGAAAATGTAGTTCCCTTGGTCAATAGGGATCTGTTTGCTTTATTCTGTGTCTTATTTTCTGTATACATGATCGGAGGAGTATTTGGCAAGTTCCTTTTGAAGGCACACCACCGGTTATATAAATCCAAGCGTGAAATTGAAGACCGTATCTCAGAAAAAGAAACACTTTTAAGGGAGGTACACCACCGTGTGAAGAACAACCTTCAAACGGTATCCAGTCTGTTGAGCCTTCAATCTAGAAGTATTGAGGACGAAGAAATAAAAAGTCTTATCAAGAGCAGTCAAAACAGGGTCATCTCCATGGCCATGGTCCATGAAATGCTCTATATGAGGGACGATTATTTATCCAAGATTGAATATAAGACCTACGTACATGAATTGAGCCAGTATTTGGTCCGATCTGTAAAGGGGAACAAAAACAACGTAAAGCTCAATATTGATATTCCAGATATCAAATTAGGCATAGACACTGCCATCCCATTGGGCCTACTGATCAATGAGGCCATTACCAACGCCTTAAAATACGGTATCAAGGACGATACCGAAGGAACTATACATATAGAACTGAAACAGGAGGACGAGAAAGGGTTTATTTTGAATATTGGGGACAATGGAGATGGCTTTCCAGAAACCGTTACACCTCAGACCTCAAAATCCCTCGGTCTTAAATTGATCCACAATTTGGCGAGGCAGTTGAAGGGCTCCATCACCAAAGACCTGTCTCTAAAAGGGACCAATTACATTATCAGGTTCCAAGAGGTGACCCAGGAATTTAATTCAGTGGCCTAAAATAATGGTTTTCTTATTGTAAATAATACTAGGGCAAATTTTCGATTGCCTCAATTTTTACCGCCTATATTTTTAATAGCTTAATACCCGTCACCTAAGAGCGCCAAAGAAAGAGGGTTTAGGAATATTATTCCTATATTTAAAACGACTAATTCTAAAACCATCTTACCAATGTCAAAAAAACTACTCGTTTTGGCACTGCTTTGTAGCACCACCATTTTTGCCCAAGACTATTTCCTTAAAAATTACGAGCCCTTTAATAAAGATATTCCCTCACCAGAGGAATTTTTGGAATACGGCATAGGGGAACACCATACCAGGCACGACCTGATCGTTGCTTATTTGGAAAAATTGGCAGCCGTATCCGATAGGGCCACCATTCATCAGTACGGTAAAACCCATGAGGGAAGAAAGTTGGTGATTCTCACCATCAGTACCCCAGAAAATTTATCCAATTTGGAAGGTTTTAAACAACAACATTTGGCCTTCACAAATCCAGAAAAAAACGTGACCAATTACAATGAGGTACCAATTTTCATCAATTTGGCATATAATGTGCACGGTAACGAGCCTTCCAGTTCCGAGGCGGCCCTTCTATCGGCTTATACTTTTGTAGCCTCTGAAAATCCGGAGATCTTGAATTACATTGAAAACGCTGTCATTTTTATAGACCCGACCATTAATCCAGATGGGCGCGACCGACATACCCAATGGGCCAATACTTATCAAGGAAACCCATTGGTGGCAGATCCACAGGATGCCGAACATAATGAATATTGGCCCATGGGAAGGACAAACCACTATTGGTTTGACCTCAACAGGGATTGGCTGTTGGCCATAAATCCAGAAAGTAGGGGGAAATTAAACTGGTATCACGAATGGTACCCCAATGTAGTCACCGATTTTCATGAAATGGGATCCCAAAGCACCTATTTTTTTGAACCTATGAAGGCCAATGGCGCATTGGACCCTATCATGCCCAAAGAAAACTATGAGGACCTCAACAATTTATTTGGAGATTACTTTGCCAAGGCATTGGACAACATTGGTTCTTTATATTTTACCAAAGAAGTATTTGACGGAACTTACCCAGGATACGGCTCCTCCTATCCCGATTTGCAAGGGGGATTGGGCCTATTGTTCGAGCAGGCCAGTTCCAGGGGACACAAGCAGACTACGGACTATGGGGAGATCACATTTCCTTTTACCATTAGGAACCAATTTACATCCAGTATTACAACCGTAAAGGCGGCCGTGGAAAACAAGGCCAAAATGCGAAAATATCAACAGGATTTTTTTAAAAGTGCATTAACCCGAGCCTCGAAAAGCAAAATAAAAGGCTATACTTTTGGCGACGACTACGATCAAAACAGGGTAAAAGCTTTTATTGATAAACTACTTTTACATCGCATCGAAGTCTACAAATCGGACAACGGGTCCTATGTGGTTCCAACAAAACAGCCACAATACAGAATGGTCCAAACCATGTTTGAGACCTATGACAAATACAGGGACAGCGTATATTATGATGCATCTGCCTGGTCCGTGGCCAATTTTTACAATATGAAGTACAAGGCAGTATCCAATGTAACCACTGGCGACCAGGTAAAGAGTACCGCCGATATCGTATCCGTTCCCAATTTCGAAAAATCGGATTATGCCTATATATTGGATTGGGACGACTACAATACCCCAGCTGCCCTATATCAATTACAAAAAGATGGCTTGGTCCTGTCCTCTTCTTCAAAACAATTCAGCAGTCAGACCAACAAGGGGGAAAAGAGATTTAATTATGGCGCCCTGGTCTTGCCGGTTAGCCTTCAAAAAAAATCCTCTGACGAAATTTACCAGGCCTTAAAAAAGGTACAGGACCAATTTCAGATACCCATTTATTCCATCAATACCGGATTGAACCTTAAAGGAGTTGATATCGGCAGCAGAAATATCAGTGCTGTTACCAAGCCAAAATTGGCCATGCTGATCGGAAACGGCGTTACTTCCTACGAAGCTGGGGAAGTATGGCACCTATTGGACACGAGGGTTGGAATGCCTATTACAAAAATACCCATGCGGAATTTTTCACGCTCCGATCTATCGGGCTATAATACCTTGGTCATGGTGTCGGGGAGATACGACCTTGATGAAAAGGAACGCAATAAAATAAAGGATTGGGTCAACAGTGGCAATACCCTGATCACTATTGGCACGGCCTCCAAGTGGGCCGTAGACAAAAAGTTGGTGGAAGAAAAACTGATCGAAGTTAAAAAGGATTCTACCAAGACGGTGGTAAGAAAACCTTATGTGGATGCCGATGAAAACAACGGCAAGGAGAGTTTGGGAGGTGCCATCTTCAAAGTAGATCTGGATGTAACGCATCCATTGGGATACGGATACCACGATGCTACCATTCCTGTCTACAAGAACAATACTGTATGGCTTGCACCGAGCAAGAATGAATACGCTACCGTAGCCAAGTACACCCAGGATCCGCATATAGATGGCTTTATCACCGATAAAAATCTGAACGAATTCTTAAAGCCTGCCGCCTCTCTTATTGTCAGCAAAATTGGTAAAGGTAGAGTGGTCCTATTTGCAGACAACCCCAATTTTAGGGGATCTTCGTATGGCACCAACAGATTGTTCTTAAATGCCTTGTTCCTTGGAGATAAAATAAATGTACCTGAATAATTTACAAACACCCATGAAAAATACTACCAACTATATCACCTGTCTGCTATTAGTATGCTCCTACCTTGTTTTCGGTCAAGATTCGAAGGGACAAGGGCCTTATTCCCAATTGATCATCCGTGGGGTTACCCTCATCAATGGTAATGGAGCACCACCACAGGGGCCCATTGACATCGTGGTGGAAAACAATATGATTACGAAAGTTCAGGTGGTGGGCTATCCAGGAGTACCCTTGGATAATTCCAAAAGACCCCAATTGAAGGCAGGAGGCAAGGAGCTCAACTGTGAGGGCATGTACCTGCTACCAGGTTTTATAGATATGCACGGGCATATAGGTGGAACTGCCCAGGGTGCAGATTACGATTATGTCTTTAAACTATGGATGGCCCATGGGATCACTACCGTCAGGGAACCCAGTGGCAGAGGGGTGGATTGGACGATGGATTTAAAGCGAAAAAGTGCCAAGAACGAGATCATTGCCCCGAGACTATTCGCCTATACCGGCTTTGGCCAGGGCAGTGAAGCACCCATCAGCACCCCGGAAATGGCCAGGGAATGGGTACGCAACAATGCCAAGAAAGGTGCGGATGGTATTAAATTTTTTGGTGCCTCCCCAGAAATTATGGCCGCAGCATTGGATGAGAACAAAAAATTGGGGCTTAGATCCGCCTGCCACCATGCACAATTGGATGTGGCCAGATGGAATGTCCTGAATTCCGCAAGGGCGGGACTTACCAGTATGGAACACTGGTACGGCTTGCCTGAGGCATTGTTTGAGGACAGAACGGTACAGCATTATCCTTTGGACTACAATTACCAAAATGAGCAAGATAGGTTTGAAGAGGCTGGAAAATTATGGCAGCAAGCCGCCAAACCCTATTCCGATCACTGGAACAAGGTGATGAATGAGCTCATAAGCTTAGATTTTACCTTGGACCCAACGTTCAATATCTATGAGGCCAGTAGGGACCTGCATAAAGCCCGACGAGCAGAATGGCACGAAGATTACACCTTGCCTTCCCTATGGGAGTTCTACCAGCCCAGTAAGGTGTCACATGGCTCCTATTGGCATGATTGGGGCACGGAACAAGAGGTGGCGTGGAAAGAGAACTACAGGCTATGGATGACCTTTGTCAACGAATACAAAAATAGAGGTGGAAGAGTCACTACCGGATCGGATTCTGGTTTTATCTTCCAATTATACGGCTTTGCCTATATCCGTGAAATGGAATTATTGAGGGAAGCCGGATTCCATCCCTTGGAAATTATCCGATCTGCCACCCTGAATGGTGCGGAAGCCTTGGGCATGTCCAATAAAATTGGTTCCGTAGAAGTTGGAAAATTGGCCGATTTTGTAGTGGTGGATGAAAATCCATTGAAGAACCTCAAGGTTTTGTACGGAACGGGGGCCATTAAACTGACCGATGACAATAAAGTAGAACGGGTTGGCGGGGTCACCTATACCATTAAAGACGGAATTGTTTATGATGCCAAACAATTATTAAGGGATGTAAAAGAAATGGTAAGATTGGCAAAAGAGAAAGAGAATTATAGCATTCAACAACCTGGCGTTACGAAGGATTAAGCCAATTTAGCCTTATCATTTTTGGTAGCAAAGGTCAAAGCCTTTAATACCCTAGCATTTTTGTTCTTGTACAAACGGGCAACATCATTTTGGATATCTGTATTAACCTCGTTGAACATGTCATTGTTGGTTGTGGATACGTTTTCCATTGTAACCGTTTCAACTTTAATATTGTCATTAGCGTCTTGTGCCTGGGCAGCAACTCCGATAAAAAGAACAAAGATTAAAGTTAAGATGGCTTTCATAATGGTAACGTTTTGTTATATAAATAGAACGCCCATAGTGTATTTCAACTCCTTGTAATTCGTCCAAGAACCCTTATTTTTCGGTATCTGGCAAAGGATGGGACAAAGTGCAAAAAAAGGTCGATAAACGGCAATGGCACAAAATATCGGATACCGATATTTTGTGCAGTTCATCGATACGGCATGTTCCGTATATGTTACTTCCTAAGGCTTTATGGGTTGTTTTACGAGGAACAGCTTCGATGAAAGGACCTAAAGCATCTTATCATCCTTCCTAAATCACCGAAGTATAACCTAAAGCGATAGCGGCCTTGATCAACATTCATTACCTTAAATGTTCTTCCCAGCAATGAGGGAATAGATATCTCTTACGTATTCCTAACCTTAATAGGTCTTAAGCGCCTTTTTTGAAGTTTAGGTGCGATAATGGAGAATATACAATACAATAAACCAGTACTCAGAATAATTTCAACCATGATTAGGCCAATTTAGCAGTGTTTCTTTTGGTAGTAAAGGTCAATGCCTTCAATACTCTTGCATTTTTGTTCTTGTACAAACGGGCAACCTCGTTACCGTTCGCTGTAGATACTTCTTTAAACTTATCAGAAGTAACAGTAGTAGTTTCAACATTCTCAGTTTTTACATCAGTAGTGGTTTCTTGCGCTTGGGCAACAACTCCGATAAAAAGGATAAAGACGAATGTTAAAATAGCTTTCATGACTTGGGTTTTGTTGTAGTAAAGGTACCCCCGCATGTAAGCTGTTTCCGACTAAACTCGCCCAAAAACCCTTATTTTTCGGTATCTGACAAAAGTTTGGTTGAAGTGCAAAAAAAATCCGATAAGTGAATTTCGCATAAAAAACACTTATCGGAATAATAGGCTGTTAATCGGTTCAAAACTAATCCACCTTCAACAAGAAATTGGGATTAGGACAATTGTTAGCGTAGTATTTCAGATCGTTTGCAGTAGAAACTCCCGGATAATCGCCGTAATACGAACCCATATCATCTATGATCTGGAAGTGCAGGTGTGGTGCATAGTTTACATTGATATCAGGTGTCCCCAAGCTCGCCATTATACTACCGGCCTGAAACTCCTTACCTACAAATAGATCATTCAGCGACGCTACGGACAAATGGCCGTAGAGTGTATGGAATACCATGCCTTCCAATTCATGCTCCAAAATAATGGTCGGACCATAATCCCCAGAAGTACTGTTGTTCTTAAAACTGTGTACCTTACCGGATAACGGGACCCGCACCCTGGTATCTGCCTGGGCCCAAAAATCCATTCCCAAGTGAATATTGCGCTTATCCCCTGCTCCCGCAAAATGACCGTTACCGGAGTACAGGTTTCTCTGCTCCAAATAACCGCCATAGGCAACCTTGGCGTTCTGGCGCTCCACAATGCCGTCAACATACTTTTGGCATCCTTCCACTTGGGTAATATCTATTTCCCCCAAAGCGGGGTTCTTGGTGGAGAGATCCAGAAGGGTATAGTGTTCCTTTGCAAATCCATCCAAAATAGGAATAAAATCGTTGCTATATTTTTGAAGAACCCTTTCCAAAGGTGTAGGTATCGTCATAAAGAGATTACTGGATTAATTATTTAAATCTGATATAATTGTGTTGATCTTACTGCTCAGGTCATCAATGGCCTTGCTGTATCGCAAATCCCATTCCTTTAGTCGATCTGATGATTTTAGGGCTATTTCGTATTCTATCCCTGGCAGCATCCAAGATGCATAACCACTGAAGGGATCCGTAGAGGCGTAGAGCGACTTGTACCAATCTCCGTAATACATCCCCTTGGAATCGATAAAGCTTTTTTCCAAAGCCAACATTTTTGTATTGATGGATTTGATCTCATTCTTGGATAGACTGTTGTTGTTCAATGCAGTGGCCAATCGTTCTTCAAATCTTGAGGCTACTGCTTCCAGTTCTACCAGGGAAGAATCCACCTGGCCAAACCCTTGGAACCCCTTATCAAAGGAACTGATATTCTTTGTTGCCTTGTCAAAATGAAGTTTAAGGTCCGTGGCGTATCTTTTTACATCATAAGGTATAATCTCTGCATTGGCCAATCTCAATGTCATTATTCCGACAAGCTGTTCTACCATTGGTCCCATTTTAAATGAAGAATCCACAAATTTCTCATAAAAACCAAAGCTATCGTAGTTGGTATGGTATTGTGTAGGCCCCGATGTACCTCCACTTAAAGACGGAACCCCTACATGCATGTAAAACCCGATATGATCAGAGCCACCGCCAAGATTACCGATTGAAGGTGATGCCTTATCCCCTTTCCAAACCTCATAGACCGTTTTGTCGGTCTCTGGATAATTCACTTCCTTGGAAGCGTCTACAAGCACCTTCTTTAATGTTGGGGATGCCGAGGCACCAAAATTCTTTCCGGATACTCCCCCATCAAAATTGAGATAGGCGACTGCTTTGGCATGGAGTTCATCCTTCATCTGCTCTACCCATTCGGCAGACCCTATAACCCCATGTTCCTCGGCATCCCAGTGTGCAATTAAAATGGAACGTTTTGGTCCTTTTCCTTCTTTGACCAATTTTCCCAAGGCCTCACTAAGACCCAACAACATAGCGGTACCACTGTTTGGATCTGTAGCACCAAATCCCCATGCGTCATAATGGCATCCAAGGATAATCCATTCATCGGGAAACGTGGTACCTTTAAAGGTACCCACAACATTATTTACCCTAACAAAATCTCTCTTTTGATCTACCATCAGTCGTACTTTTAGAGCACTCCCCCCGTCCAATCGATAGGTAAATGGGAGTCCGCCTTGCCAACCATCGGGCACTACCGTCCCCTGCATTAAGCCCAAGATCTTTTGCGCTGAGCCATACCCGATTGGGGTCACTGGAATAGTGGGCATATCGGTTTCCTTGGGATCCTTGCGCGTAATCTTTTTCTTTCCATCCATAGGAAGCGCAGGCTCATAGGGGGTCAACGGGTCTCCCGTAAAATCTTCGGTAAGGATAGATCCGCGCTGTATGGCACTTTCATTGGCATAGACACCTTCAGGATAAACCAGACCTTTTGTAAATCCGCTATCCGCAGGATCCGTATATATGATAAGTCCGGCAGCACCATGTTCCTCAGCAAATTTTGCCTTGTACCCCCTAAAGTTTTGACCATATCTGGCCATTACTATTTTACCTTTTACCTCGACCCCCAACTCCTTCAATTTTTCAAAGTCCTCCTTCGTTCCGTAATTGGCATATACCACTTCGGCAGTAACATCACCACTACCGGAGTAGGCATTCCATCCCTTCCATAGATCAGGATTAGAGGAAAAGGTATCCCCTTCCAATATAAATTCATGTTGATTAAGGGGTTCTCTAATTGGGGTCACTACTTCTATCAGGGAATTCCCAGGGTTTTTGGACATGTATACATCGTATGGATATAGATCTACCTTCATTCCCGCATTCTTCATTACATTCGCCATATAATCCCTTACCGCTTCATTGGCCTTACTACCCGCTACATGTGGTTCTTTTGTGAGAGTCTTTAAATGGACTTTGTATTGATCAACTTCCACTGCCTCCAAAAAATCCTGCTCCAATTGTTGTTCCTTGGAAAGTGATTCGGATAAAAAGCCATTTGTAGATTGTGCAGTGGCTATATAACCACAGGACAATAGGACAATGTGTACTAGTAATTTTCTCATATTTGGTTTTGTTTTTATTATAAATGGGTCCTACTATTATTGCGTCGGATATTTTTGACCCTTTCCATTCAAATATAAAGGGAAATCATGAAATCCTCTTAAAGTGCCTCCCGAAATATATGCGCCTTCAAAACTTTAAAACCTTTTAACATCATACTCCGTAAGTATTCGTAAATTAAGACAACTATATAATAAAAAAAGAAACCATGAAGATGTTCAAGATTGTATTGATCAGTGCCATTGCACTTTTTAGTACTAGTTGCCAATCCAAAAACAAAGATCAAAAACCACTTGATGATAAAGTGGCCTTCAGTGGCCAAGACCTTAAAGGGTTTGAAACCGCCTATTTTGCCAGTGGCTGCTTTTGGTGCGTTGAAGCCGTATTTGAAAGTGTAGCGGGTGTAAAGGAGGTTGTTTCAGGTTATGCCGGGGGAACAGAAATGAACCCCACCTATGAACAGGTTGCCATGGGGAACACTTCCCATGCAGAAGCCGTTGAAGTATATTACGACCCAAAAGTGGTTTCCTTTGCCACCTTGGTCAAGGTATTCTTTGGATCACAGGATCCTACAACCCTAAACAGACAAGGTCCTGACAGGGGCGCTCAATACAGATCTATAGCCTTCTACAAGAATGACGGGGAGAAAAAAATAATAACTGACCATATTGCCAAATTAACAAAGGACAAGGTATACAACAATCCCATTGTTACCGAGGTAACACCTTTTTCCAAGTTCTATGTTGCGGAAGATTACCATCAGGATTATGAAAGAAAACATCCCAACAATCCATATATACAGGGCGTTTCCATTCCAAGATTAAAAAGGTTCCAGAAAAAATTTCCCGAACTTTTAAAAACAGGTGCACATTGAAATAAGAATTTTACTACTTTACAGCGAAAATAGTATCTTCGATATATGAAAAAGCTGTTAGTATTATTTTTTTCCTCTTTTATGATCTTGAGCTGTTCTACAAAAAAGAAAGAGGACCATCAGATAATTGAAGTTAAAAAGGCCAGCAAAAGCCCTAATTTGGATGGCAAGGATATGGATGATTGCTGGAACAAAGCCGAATGGCTGGCTATGGACCAAAATTGGTTGGGCAATGCTTTTACCTACAAAGATTTTAGTGGCAGGTATAAATTGAGTTGGGATGAAAGCGCTTTATATATCCTTGCGGAAATTACGGACGATGTCCTATTTGACCAGCATGAGGATCCATTAAAATTATGGTGGGACGATGATTGTGTTGAAGTTTTTATAGATGAGGACAATTCAGGAGGTCCGCACCAATTCAGTCACAATGCCTTTGCCTATCACATTGCCTTGGACGGGAATGTGGTTGACCTGGCTCCCGATGAATCGCCGCGTCTCTATAATGATCACATAACCTCTGTAAGAACCACAACAGGCCATGTAAGTACTTGGGAAATTGCTGTTAAAATATTCGACGATACTTTTGTTGATGGACAAAACAACAGTCCGAAAAACTTGGAACTGAACAAAAAACTTGGTTTTGCAATTGCTTATTGCGATAATGATGGCAGTAAGGAACGCGAAAACTTCATAGGTTCCGTTTTTGTTCCCGGGGAGGATAAAAACAAAGGTTATGTAGATGCCAACATATTCGGAACTTTGGTGCTCCTGGAATAACCGGTTCTTGTAAATCCCATTTTCATACCCTCAGAATTATTTTTCCTGCGTCCCCATAAAAATCAATATATTTTCCTTTTATTGCAATGAACATATATTAGTCCAAGTCAATTGCCTTAAATATGGACCAAACCGCTATGATACTATTCTTTCCTTGAAACATTACACCATTAAAAACGATTTTATTTCCCTAACTATTTTGGAGTATGGGGCAACCATCCAAAAACTGTTGGTGAAAGATAAAAACGGCAAGCAGGTCAATGTAGTCGCCGGCCATGATCAACCAGAAGCGTATTTAGAAGACCATATTTCCTTAGGGGCATGTGTAGGCAGGTATGCGGGAAGAATTTCGAAAGGTGGTTTTAATTTGGAAGGAACTTTTTTTCCCCTTTACAATGAAAATGGAATTCACCTCCATGGGGGTGAAGAAGGTTTTGGACAAAAATATTGGACCCTAAAAGAACACCGTTCCGGTAAGCAACCATTTTTACAACTGGCATATGAAAGCGCCCATTTGGAGGAAGGGTACCCGGGCAACCTATCAGCTACCGTTACCTATACCTTGGTAGGTTCTACCCTTAAAATATTATTTGAGGCAACCACTGATAAAACTACAGTTGTAAACCTCACCAACCACGCTTACTACAGGTTGGACAACGAAGACTCCATCGAACATTATCAGTTGGAATTAAAGTGCAACAGTATTCTGGATGTAGATGGACAGTTGGTGCCTACTGGGCGTTTCAATGAGGTTTTGAATACCCAATATGACTTTTCAAAAAAGAAACAAATAGGAAAGGTCCATTTGGACACCCCCTTTACCTTTACCCCAAATTGCAAAAATGCGGCCCAGGTTTCTTCCAAGGTTTCAGGAATAATTATGAAGGTTACCACGGATCAACCTGCCATAGTCATCTATACGCCAACCTCTTTTCCCGCCATTTGTTTTGAAACACAAAATTATCCGGATGCACCCAACCATTCCCACTTTCCAACTTCGGTATTGAGGCCAGGAGAACTATATAGGAATGAATCTTCCTTTAGCTTCGAAACCCTATAAAAAAAATAGGCCTCCAATGCTAATTGAAGGCCTAATGGTATATTTTTCAAATTGACTATTCGTCCATTAAAAGATTTAAATGTACGGTGATATTGTCTCTTGTTGCCTTGCTGTAAGGACAAATTTCATGGGCAGCATTTACCAGCTCCTCCCCTTTCTCTTGGTCTACAGTGGGCAAATAGCAATCGAGGGTAGCTTCCAGCAAAAAGCCATCCTCATCCTCCTGTAGGGCGATGGTCGCAGTGACATTAAAATCTCCCAAATCTTTTACATTATGGTCCTTGGCAACTGCTTGTATCGCGCTTGCGAAACAGGTGGAATACGCCGCTGCGAATAACTGTTCGGGATTGGAATATTTACCCTCCGTTTTTGTTTTGCCGCCAGGCATCCTAACATCCAAATCTATCAATCCGTCTTCACTGGTCACATGACCATTTCTACCTCCTTCGTTGGTAGCACTGCTCTCAAAAATAGTTTTCATACATGTAAATTTTTAGTCCCCTTAAAGTACCAATTGAAATCGACAACACATAACTCAATCTCCTAAAATTATGTAAAAATCGATTATTCAAAAATTATAATCAGCCTTCTTTGCATCCAAGCGATCCGGATCATCCATAGAATGAAGGTTCTTTTACATGTGCTTTGAATGGTATTTAGTAAATTAGTTCCAGCAACCACCAAAACCGAACCGAAATGAAAATGTTAAAATGGATTTTGATTGTCCTTGTTGTCCTGGGAGTACTTTTTTACTTTGTTGGACAACCTTATTTAAAAGAGCAGACAAAAAAGAACAGTCCCGAAAAAACGGCCACCTATAAAGAAGGCGGCTTGGATTTGACCGTGAAATATAGTAGTCCCTTCAAAAAGGAGCGTGAAATTTTCGGAAAATTGGTACCCTATGGTACGGTATGGCGAACAGGAGCCAATGAACCTACCACGTTTACCACGGCATCGGAAATACAGATCATGAATAATAAATTGCCCGCGGGCACCTATTCCTTATGGACCACGCCAGGGGAAGACCAATGGGAAATAATTTTTAACAAGGAAGTTCCGGGATGGGGAGTTACCATATGGAGTGGTGGAAAAGAAACCTCCAGAAATCCTGATAAAGACGTCATAAATGTCATGGTCCCCACAACCTCTTTATCGGAGCCCCTAGAAAGTTTTACCATAGCTTTTGAAGGAAAAGATCCCGCTTTCCTAACTTTGGCATGGGACCAAACCAAAGTGAGTATTCCTATCAACAATTAACATTGAGTACAGAAAAAAATACAAGTCCGGAACGAATTTCTAAAATAAAATCTTTTAGAAAAAAAATCCCGTCTTCCGCAGCGTTGACGGAAGGCATATTACAGGGAAACAAGACCGCTCTCGGGCGAGCCATAACCTTAGTGGAGAGCACCAATATTGACCATTTGGAACGTGCCAATGAAATTATTGAAAATACCCTAGGCCATACGGAAAACAGCATAAGAATAGGAATCACTGGAGTTCCAGGAGTTGGCAAAAGCACCTTTATTGAAACATTTGGCCTGTATTTGACAGGGCTTGGAAAAAAAGTGGCCGTCCTTGCCGTTGACCCGACCAGCACTATCAGTAAAGGAAGTATTTTGGGCGACAAGACCCGTATGGAAGAGTTGGTCAAAGACCCCAATGCGTTCATTAGACCTTCTCCATCCGGAAGTTCTCTAGGAGGTGTTGCCCGTAAGACACGAGAATCCATTATTCTCTGTGAGGCTGCAGGCTATGACGTTATTTTGATAGAGACTGTAGGAGTAGGACAAAGTGAAACTGCGGTTCACGGCATGGTCGATTTCTTTTTGCTCCTTAAATTGGCCGGGGCAGGTGACGAGCTTCAAGGAATAAAAAGGGGCATCATGGAAATGGCAGATGCCATTGTCATCAATAAAGCTGATGGCGATAATCTGAAAAAAACAAAAATTGCCAAAACGGAATTTACAAGGGCACTGCACTTATATCCACCCAAGGAAAATGGATGGGTTCCCAAAGTACTCACCTGCTCCGCATTGAAAAACACAGGGATTCAAAAAATATGGGAGCTGGTAGATGGCTATTTGAATGATAATAAACAACAAGGTGGTTTTCTACAAAAAAGAAGGGAGCAAAATAAATATTGGCTGATGCAAACTGTGGAGGACCAGCTCAAACAAAGGTTCTACCAGAATAAAGCCGTAAAAATCCTTTTGGACCGTTTGCTACTTGAAGTAATGGATAGTAAAATTTCCCCTTTTAAAGCCGCAGAAAAGCTATTGGCGCTTCACCAAAAAGAACTTAAATAAAAAGCCTAAATTTGCCCCAGAAATAATACCTGTCCATGAATATTATTACAGATTCCCTATTGTCCATTGTAGTTCCCTTATATAATGAGGAAGACAATGCCGCATTGCTAACCAAGAAAATTCACGAAAGTCTGGAAGGATACCATTATCAGATCATATATATCGATGATTTTTCTACAGATCGTACAAGGAAGGTTGTCAAAGATCTTAAGGATGAAAAAGTACACCTCATAGAACTTAAAAAAAATTATGGGCAAAGCTTGGCTTTGGCTGCGGGGATAGATTATGCCCAAGGGGAATATATCATTACCATGGATGGTGATCTCCAGAACGACCCCAGCGATATTCCCCAAATGTTGGCTTACGCCGTTAGCGGTGAATATGACGTGGTAACCGGGATACGCCAAAAGAGGAAGGACTCCTTGGTAAAAAAAATACCCTCTAAGATTGCCAATTTCATGGTTAGGAGGGTCACCAAGCTGGATATCAAGGACAACGGTTGCGCCTTAAAGGTTTTTACCCGGGACATTGCCAAAGATCTGAACCTCTATGGTGAAATGCACAGGTTTATCACCTTGTTGGCTCATTTGGAAGGTGCCCAGATCAAGCAGGTGCCCGTAAAACACCACGCAAGACATGCCGGAGTTTCCAAATATGGTCTAGAGCGTGTATTTAAGGTGGTGGCCGATATGATGCTCCTATTGTTCATACGCAAATACTTCCAGAGACCTATACACCTTTTTGGTATTTTCGGGGTACTCTTGATCATTTTAGGTTTTTTCATCAACATCTACCTACTTATAGTAAAATTGATGGGGGAAGATATCGGGACACGACCTTTATTGATTTTTGGAATGATGTTCATCCTGGCCGGCATACAATTATTTACCATTGGGATTGTCATGGAACTTCTGATACGTACCTATTACGAATCACAAAGCAAGAGGCCTTACCGAATTAAAAAAGTATTCGTAGGTGATCAAGCAGCGTAAACACCTTATAACCGCATTAAAAATTTGTATTAGTGCGGTACTGATTTACTTTATATTTTCCAAAATAAGTTTTGGGGAAGTGGTACAGACCATGAAGCGTACCCAGCCCCTATACCTATTAATGGCGGTATTGGCGTTTATCCTATCGAAAGTAATTTCTTCCTATAGGCTAAATTTATATTTTCATGAACTACAAATATTTCTTACCCAAAAAAGCAATTTGAAGCTATACCTTTTGGGCATGTTCTACAACCTATTCCTTCCCGGTGGTATTGGAGGGGATGCCTATAAGGGATATCTGATCAAGAAAAAATTTGAGGTTGAAACAAAAAAAGTGGTTTCCGTTCTGGTATTGGATAGATTGAGCGGAATGCTGTTATTATTTATATATGCCTGTGCCTTGGCCCTATTTTTAAACCAAGAGGACATCCCATATCTTGGTATTGTGGCCGTCATTGGATCAATATTGAGCGTGGTTGTATTCTGGTTGCTGAACAAAAGGTTCTTCCCGTTTGTGCTGCCTGTATTTTGGCGGTCCTTCGGTTACTCTTCATTGGTACAACTGTTTCAATTGATCAGCGCCTTCTTAATATTGAAAGCCCTCCATTTGGAAAATGATACCATATCCTACCTGTTCATTTTTCTTATTTCCTCCATCGTTTCTGTCCTACCATTAACCATTGGTGGAATTGGCAGTAGAGAGGTAACCTTTTTCTATGGTGCCGCATGGTTGGCATTGGATCAAAATGCATCGATTGGTATCAGTATGGTTTTCTTTTTGATAACTGCATTTATATCCCTGATGGGCATATTATATCATTTTAAAAAACCGGAATTGGAGACCTATAAGGCCTAGTTGATATGTACAAGGTACATTTTGTCCACTATATTTTTTCGTTTCGCAGGATCCATAAATTTAGCCTGCAACCTGGTGATCCTAAATTGGTCCACTACATGTCTTTTATCCCATGTTAAACCTTCCTCTTGTAGTTTTAGAAGTTCATCATTGGTAACATAGACCCATATATCCGATTTCTCCTTTAGCTCCTGGACACTGACGACAGCAACTGGTTTTTTGTTGTAAAAATCGAGCGCCCAAGTATACATTGTTGATACCTTGTAGATATCATCAACAGGGATGTTTTCTTCTGCCACGATCTTGGCCATATTGGATCCTCCCTGATATTTCAATAAAGACGGATAAAAATGAAGATTGAGTGTGGCATTCAATAAAAGCGATGTACAAACACCAATTGTAAAGATCCTTAGGGTATAGTTCTCTTTTTTCAAGCATATGAAGATTATAACCATCAACAATGCCCCCAACAGTACCAAGGATAAGGTAGTCTGCAATTTAAAAACGAAGAAGCACAACAACAGAACGGCTATATATACCATGGCCAGAATGAAATACTGCACCCCTAAAAATATCTTCTTGGTACTCATATTGCCCTTTTCGAACATCTTGAAAAGATAGGAGGCTGTCAAAATAGAAAACAGCGGCATGGTAATATTCAAATAATGCGGAAGTTTAAATTGGGCAAAACTGATGATGATGAAGATAAGGGTAATCCCTCCAACAGTTAAAAATTCGGTATCGGCATCATACCTGAATTTTTGTTGGAACAAGTTTTTCAGACGGGTCCAATAAGCGGCTATTCCAAGTATGGTCCAGGGTAAGAACACCCATAGAAATGTATGGAAGAAAAAGAAGTAATCACTACTGTTTTTACCAACTCCTTCCCCACTCAAACGCTCAAAACTTTGTTCCCAGAAAATAAAGAAAATTCCACTGCGATGGTCCTTCCCTCGAATTACCTTCTCCGGATGTAGATCGAATTGGTGATAGTACGCATACAACATGGGGGTAATGGTAATTGCAAAAATCCCTAAGGCCACCAACACGCGCCAATTGATCAATGAAAGCCATTTTCTTGTGTAGGCCAGATGGCACAATATAGGAAAACCAATGACCAGGATGGCAATCTGCCCTTTGGTGGAAAAAGCAATACCCGCTCCAAAAGCACCCAATATAATGGATTGTATCTTTCGATGTTCAATGTAGGCAACAAGGTGCCAAATGGCAAAAATGGTAAATCCTGTTAGAACGGCATCTGTGCGGACATCAATGGCGGAAAGCATAATGGTCTGTGCCGTCATAAACATCAAGGCAGCTAATTTTCCCGTAGCCCTGTTATACAACAACCTCCCTAGACCATAGCAACTATAGGCACCAAAAAGGGTGGAAAGGATACCTGGAATACGGTAGGCCCATTCATTGATGCCAAATATTTTAAAGGATAAAGCCGCTAGCCAATAATGCATATGGGGCTTATCCAAATATTCTTCAGGTCCTTTAAAAAGACTCAGAAAATCGTTCTCTTGGACCATGCGCATGGCCATTACGGCAAACTGTGCGGAATCGTTTTCCAAAAGCGTGACGAACATTCCGGCCACATAGACCAAAACAACAAGAATCAATAAAAACCAATATCGTGAATTAGAAATCATAGAAGAATTTCTGGAGAGCAAATATATATAACTTTGTAAATAACCAGCTTAAAAACAAGCCTATTCCCATTCCTGTCAGGATATCCAAAGGAAAATGGACCCCAACATAAATCCTGCTATAAGCCACCAAAGAAGCCCATAAAAGCAGGAACCATCCAATATATCGAAATTTAAAAGCCAATAACTTGGTAAAGAAAAAGGCCAGGGCGAATGAATTTGCCGCGTGCGCGGAGAAATAACCAAATTTACCGCCACAATTGCTTTTGACCAAACGCAACATCCCTTCCAGATCAGTATCGTGGCATGGCCTTAAGCGCTGAACTCCATACTTAAAAAAGTTCGCCAATTGGTCTGTTACCGTAATCAGCAAGGCCACAGTTACCAAGATCACCAGGGTTTTTTTTGCCCCAAAGTTTCTATAGGACGCAACAAGTAAAAAAAGATATAGGGGTATGGAACTGAATTTATCGGTCATGAACAACCAAAATCCGTCCCAAGTAGTGCTTCCCAGGTTATTGAGAAACAGAAAAAGATCCTTATCGAGCTGTACCAGTTGGTCCATCATAATTAATCCACGTATCTGGATATTTCCCTATCATAAAACGCGGTAGCCGCTTCAATCAATGTTTCCGCTTCGGATTCCAGATCCTCTTCATCCTCTTTGGTGAAATCTTCCAACCACTCTACCTCATCATCTTCCAAATTGATAATGAATCTGGGATACTCCGTATGGATTACAAATATGGCTGTTGGGTAGTCTGTATTGTCACCCAGTAAAAATTTAGGAAATTCCATAATCTTCTTTAGTTTACTTTTTTATATTTTTTATGTATTGACCATTAACTTTTTGGTCTGATAATTAAATCGAATATACAACATAATTGCAGAGGCAGTTAAGCCTGCCAGTAGTCCGATCCAAATCCCTGTACTTCTCAAGGGGGTATAAAGCCCGAGGTAAAAGCTTACTGGGAAACCAATTAACCAATAGGCTATAAACGTAATAAAAGTGGGGATCTTTACATCTTGCAACCCCCTAAGCGCTCCCAGAACCACAACTTGTAGTCCGTCTGAAATCTGAAAAAATGCAGCGACCAATAAAAGCTCTGCGGCCATAATGATCACCTCGGTATTATCCGCACTATTGGCAAGGTCGTTGACATCCAAATAAATGGTTGGCAACCAATCTTTGAACAAAAGGAAGAGTGCGGCAAATACTATTTCCAACAAAAATGTCAAAAAGAAAATGGAGACGGCTATACGTCTTAGATCTTGAAAATTCTTTAGCCCCTTTTGGTTCCCGACACGAATCATGGCCGCGACTCCCAATCCCATGCCCACCATAAATGTCATACTCGATAAATTCAACGCTATCTGATTGGCAGCCTGTGAATTTTTACCCAAGACCCCGCTCAGCCAGATAGCAGCCGTAAAAATGGCCACTTCAAAAAACATCTGTAGGGCCGAAGGAAATCCAAGGTCCATAATTTTTTTCATGACCGTTTTTTCCAGGTTGCGGAAATCGAACCCAGTAACATAATCATGGAATTTCTTCTTACTCTTTAGCAGGGCCCAAATAAAAATGACCATGACGATCCTAGAAATCAAGGTCCCCAAAGCGGCACCTACTATACCCATTTTCGGAAAACCCAAAGAACCGAAGATCAACAAATAGTTCAGTATGATGTTGACAATATTGGCGATCACCGTGGCATACATGGGATATTTGGTCTGGGAAAGACCCTCTGAAAATTGCTTGAACGCTTGAAAAATAATCAATGGCACCAAAGAAAATGCCACTAAATCCAAATAAGGCATCGCCAATTCAACAACCTCTGGCGGTTGTTTCATTAAATACATCAACGGTTTGGACAACATGATCAACCCAAATAGGGACAGCCCCAGAACAGTACAAAGCAAAAGTCCGTGTTTTAAGGCACTTTTGCCATCCTCTTTGTTTCCTGCACCATCGGCCTCGGCAACAAGCGGAGTAATAGCCGTGGAAAATCCTATACCAAGTGACATGGCAATGAACACAAAGCTATTTCCCAAAGAAACGGCCGCCAGTTCAGCGGTACCCAACTGGCCCACCATAATATTATCCGCAAAGGCCACAAACGTATGGCCGAGCATTCCTAATATAACAGGAAAGGACAATTGCAAATTATAGCGGAATTCTTTGGTGTACTGCTTGAACAAGGTCTCAATTTTTGAAGTGCAAATATAGAAGTTACCATGGTTTTATATGTAAGATTTCAAGTATATAATTCGGTTTCACAGCGTCCAAGGCCACCTCTCCAGCGATACAATTGGATTTCTTCCCAAAAACGTCCAGGTCCCGTTTCTATAAATATTACCATTTGCTCTATTTTGATTATTTTAGGGATAACTAACGGCAAAAGCGCTAACCATACCTAAATGTCCATTGAAAATTTTGAGATCAAAGGTTTGACCGATGAACAAGTACTTCAATCAAGAGCTTCGTATGGACAAAACAAATTGATCTTCAAAAAAGAAAATAAAATCCTCCAGGCTATAAAAAGTCTTGGCCAGGAGCCCATGGTAATCCTGTTGCTCGTCGCTTCTGTTATTTATTTTGTGAGTGGGGATTATGGTGATGGAATTTTCTTGGGCATAGCCATTGTGATGGTAGCTTCCATTTCCCTCTATCAAGATTCCAGAAGCCGCCAAGCGCTCAACAAACTCAAAGATTTTACCCAACCCCATTCCAAAGTTTATAGAAACGGGGAGGTGTTGGAGATCAGGAGCGAAGAACTTGTTATAGGCGACTGTTTAATTGTTGAGGAAGGGAGCACTATCCCAGCGGACGGAACCATCATACATTCCAACGACTTTTCTGTCAATGAATCCATCCTCACAGGAGAATCCCTATCCGTTTACAAGGACGTGGACAAGGAGGATAATTCAATTTTCTTGGGTACGACTGTTGCCAGCGGTTTGGCCATTGCCACTATCACTGCCATTGGGAACAATACAGCTCTTGGAAAAATAGGCAAAAGCCTTGAAGATATTCAAGTAGAAAAGACGCCCCTAGAGCATCAAATAGTCAATTTTGTCAAAAAAATGGTGTTTTGGGGAGCCTTGGTCTTTTTGATTGTCTGGGGCATAAACTACTCCAAATCCTTTGATCTACTGGATAGTCTACTAAAGGCACTGACCCTGGCCATGAGTATTTTGCCCGAGGAGATCCCCGTGGCCTTTACGACGTTTATGGCCCTTGGGGCTTGGCGTTTGATGAAATTGGGGGTTGTGGTAAAACAAATGAAGACGGTAGAAACCCTAGGGAGCGCCACAGTTATCTGCACCGATAAGACTGGCACCATTACGCAAAACAAAATGAGTATCGCACGGGTCTTTGTTCTTGATTCCGGAAAATTTTCAGATCCTGGACAAGGATTGTCCGCACAGGAAAAGGAATTGATAAGAATGGCAATGTGGGCCAGTGAACCCATCCCTTTTGATGCCATGGAGCTGGCACTACATGATTCCTATAGCCAACACTATTCAACGGATGAAAGACCGGATTACAAGATGATCCACGAATATCCATTGGGCGGAAAGCCCCCGATGATGACCCATCTTTTTGAAAATGATCAGGGAAGTCGCATCATTGCCGCCAAAGGAGCTCCAGAATCATTCATGGAAATATCCGATCTGACCGAGGCACAGAAAAAAGACATTGGCAATGCCATTGAAGCATTGGCCAAAAATGGGTACCGCATACTGGGAGTTGGGGCATCAGCATTTAAAGGGGATGATTTCCCCAAAAAACAACAGCAATTTACCTTCTCCTTTAAAGGTCTGGTGGCCTTTTATGATCCTCCAAAAGAAAATATAGCTTCTGTGTTCGAACATTTTCACGAGGCCGGGATTACGGTAAAGATTGTAACGGGTGATAATGCGGAGACCACCGAGGCCATTGCCAAACAGGTCCACTTTAGGGGATATGAAAAAAGCATCTCCGGGGATGAATTAATGAGTTTAAAGGATAATGAGTTACAGGAGTGTGTAAGAAAAACACAGATATTTACCCGCATGTTTCCCGATGCCAAAATGCGTATCATCAATGCATTGAAAGCAAATAATGAAGTGGTGGTCATGACCGGGGACGGTGTCAACGATGGTCCTGCACTCAAGGCCGCACACATTGGGGTGGCCATGGGCAAAAAAGGGACCGAAATAGCGAAACAGGCGGCCTCCCTAATTTTGGTAGATGATGACCTGGCCAAGATGGTAGATGCCATAGCCATGGGAAGAAAAATTTATACAAACCTAAAAAAGGCCATTCAATATGTGATTTCCATTCACATCCCCATCATCTTGACCGTTTTTATCCCCTTGGCCCTTGGGTGGATGTATCCCAATATTTTTACCCCTGTACATGTGATCCTGCTGGAGTTGATCATGGGCCCTACCTGTTCCATTATCTATGAGAATGAACCCATGGAAAAAAACACCATGATTCAAAAACCTCGTCCTTTTTCAAATACTTTTTTCAGTTGGAGAGAACTGACCACAAGTATCATACAAGGTTTGGCCATAACGGCAGGAACGTTAACGGCATACCAATTGGCCGTCTCCAACGGATTCAATGAAGATACAACCAGAGCCATGGTCTTCACGACCTTGATTGCTGCCAACATTTTCCTAACCTTGGTCAATAGATCCTTTTATTATTCCGCTCTGACCACCCTGAAATACAAGAACAATTTAGTGGGTATCATCATTGGAATAACAATTGTCCTAACCGCCTTATTGCTCTATATGGAACCCTTTACGACATTTTTTCAATTTGAAAGCCTCTCCCATATGCAATTGTGGACCAGTATTGGATTGGGATTTGCCTCAGTGATCTGGTATGAGCTTGTCAAGGGCATCAAAAGGGGCCGGTAGTTTCGTTAATGCTTTGTTGAAGGTGAACCATTGGGTTGACTCCCTGTTTTCAAGTTGAATTATGTAATAGGGATTACAATTGTTTTGCTTCCTCCCAAAATACATCCATTTCTGTCAGGGTCATATCTTTTAAGGCCTTGCCCTGCTCTTTGGCCTTCCCTTCCAAGTATTGAAACCTTTTGATGAATTTTTTATTGGTCCGTTCCAGGGCATTTTCTGGATTGATGTTCAGGAATCTGGCGTAATTTACCATGGAAAAGAGCACATCGCCAAATTCGGCCTCCATGGCGTCTGTATTTCCAGTCCTTACCTCTTCTTGAAATTCTTCCAATTCTTCTTGGACCTTTTCCCAAACTTGTTCCGGTTTTTCCCAATCGAAGCCAACCCCAGCAACTTTGTCCTGAATGCGGTTGGATTTCACCAATGCCGGAAGACTGTTGGGCACGCCCTCCAAAACACTTTTTTTACCTTCCTTTAGCTTGATGTTCTCCCAATTCTGCTTCACTTCTTCCTCATTGGCAACTTCAACATCCCCATAAATATGGGGGTGCCTGGTAATGAGCTTTTCACAAATATCATTTGCCACATCGGCCATATCAAAGGCATTGGACTCACTTCCTATTTTTGCGTAAAAAACAATATGCAATAGGACGTCCCCCAATTCCTTTTTTACTTCCTCCAGGTCATTGTCCAATATGGCATCGCCTAGTTCATAAGTTTCCTCAATGGTCAGGTGCCTCAAGGTCTGCATGGTCTGCTTTTGGTCCCATGGACATTTTGCCCTTAGTTCATCCATGATGGTCAATAATCTATCGAAGGCCTTTAATTGGGTTGCTCTAGAATTCATGCAAAAAAGTTTTCGTAAAAATACGAATCTACCCCAGAAGCCCACGTACGATTTAATTGTTATTTTAGAGAATAAATCATATCAATTCCATTAACTTTCTTTGAAACAAAAGTCAAAACCGATGAAAGAGGCACATAAACTTTTGGCCATAAAAATAGTACACACCCTGATCTGGCTCTTTTTTGTCGTCATTATATTTTATGTTCTTTATTCGGGGGTGACCGGTAAGGTCAATACGCTTACCTGGGTATCCATTGGTCTGGTGTTCGCGGAGGGAATTGTATTGCTCCTTTTCAAGATGTACTGTCCGTTGACCGTTTTGGCGAGAAATTACTCGGATTCTGAAAAGGATAATTTTGATATTTTTCTTCCAAACTGGCTGGCCAAATACAACAAACTTATTTTCACCACACTTTTTATAATTGGTCTGATATTGGTATTGGTTCGCGAATTCCTTTCGTAGGATGGCAAAAAAAATCCCCCCAAGAACTACCTTAAGAGGGATTTTCCAACTAACTCAAATTTAAATACCTATTTGGCCTCTGCGACCGATACTTTTTTTACGGCCTCCCCTATCAGGGTGTCTCCTTCCAATATTTCGAAAGTTGCCGCATTGGCGGTGGTATCGTGAAGTACCCTTACCAAAGTCTGGGCAACATCCTGCCTACTGATGTCTCCATCTTTATGCTCCAAACTTTTGGCCAGGTCTATCTTTCCGACCGCTTTATCATTTTTTAGTGCCCCTGGGCGAACAATGGTATAATTGAGACCGCTGTGCCTGAGATGCTCATCTGCGTTCTGTTTGGCTTTCAGATAGTCCTGCAACTTATCAGCCTTCTCGGGTTGGTCTGCCCCAATGGAACTCAACATTACAAATTTTTTGATATGTGCCATTTTTGCCACGTCAATGAGTCTTTTTGCTCCTTCTTGGTCAACTTCCACTACTTTTTTTCCTCCGGAACCCGCGGCGAATATCACCTTATCTATATCGTCCATGGTATGGACCAAATCCTTTTCCAAATCTCCCAATATGGTTTTTACCCCCATGGACTCAAATTGTTCCATCTGGTCTTTCTTACGTACCATGGCAATTGGTCTGAAATATTGTGATTCTTTCAAAAGGTTTACTATTATCTTTCCTGTGGTACCATTGGCACCTGCTATTAATACGTTTTCCATATCTTAAAGTTAAAGGATAAGGCGTTAGAACCCAAATTTACAATCCTGTTTAACTCCCTATTAACCCATTCACACACATTTTTAACATTAATTCCAAAAGATGCACCCGTGGATCAAAAGACATTGTTAATAAACCTCCCAAAGCCATTTAGGTTGGGAAAATTCTTATTTTAGTACAAAAAAAACACTATGCTACCATCTTTGGTCTCCACAGCTTGGTTAAAAAACCATCTAAACGATCCAAAACTAATTATTTTGGATGCCAGCATGTCAGAAAACAAGTCGGGCCCAAATTCTGATATAGGCAACGTTCGTATTCCCAAGGCCAGGTTTTTTGATCTAAAAAATTCATTTTCGGACAAGAACAACAGTTTGCCCAATATGTTGCCCGATGAAGCCTCCTTTACTGTTGCGTGCCAAAATTTGGGAATTGATGCGGATAGCCAAATCGTTGTTTATGACAATTTGGGGATCTATTCCAGCCCAAGGGTTTGGTGGATGTTCAAAACCATGGGACATGATAACGTCGCCGTTCTTGATGGGGGTCTTCCCAAATGGATCAAAGAAGATCTGCCCTTAGAACCAGACCAGGATTCGAATTATACTAAAGGTTCTTTTATGGCCAAATTCAGACCACAAAGAGTGAAAAATGCAACCGATATTTTAAGGAATATTGATAAAAAAGAGGCCTTGATCATCGATGCACGTTCCTCCGGACGTTTTCGTGGGACGGAACCAGAACCCAGAGCAGATCTAAAAGGAGGGCATGTCCCAGGGTCATTGAACTTACCCTTTACAGCTGTTCTCAAAGATGGACAATTTCTTCCCAAAGAAGCATTAAGACCCTTATTTGAACCATTCAATATTGGGGAACATCCCTTGGTGTTCACCTGTGGTTCGGGACTAACGGCCTGTATTGTTCTTTTGGCAAGTGAGCTGGTCCAAAAAAATCCAACGGCAGTTTATGACGGCTCTTGGACAGAATGGGGCCAACTGGAAAATGTTCCCATTGCAACCTAAGGTCGGACAATCCTTTCTTTTTCCGAATTAAAACATTCAATTCTTATGAAATACTTTTATCTATTCCTAGGCATCCTAATTCCTACAATGACACTATCTCAGGAAATTGTTAATCTTCCTTCCGATAATAGCCTGGATATACATTGGAAAAAAGCAGAAAAAAGCTATTTCTCGGAAATATGGCAGACCCAAGTGGTAACCAATGTCTCCAAACCCACCATGGAAATATTTAGGCCAGATCCAACTATTGCGAACGGCACTGCTGTTATTATTGCCCCGGGTGGAGGAATGTATGCCCTTAGCATCAATAGTGAAGGAAATGACGTTGCCCGTTGGCTAAACCAAAAAGGCATTACGGCGTTTGTCCTGAAATATAGACTGGTGCCGACTGGGGAGGATGGGGTGGCCGATTTGGACAAGGATGGTGAACAAGTCAATGACAAGGCCTCCAGAGTTCTGAAAATAGCCACCGAGGACGGGCTCCATGCCGTGAGATACGTCAGGGAAAATGCCACAAAGTTGGGGGTAGATCCTGATAAAATTGGATTTATGGGATTTTCCGCAGGGGGTGCGGTAACGATGTCCGTCACCTATATTGCATCGGATGAAAACAGACCAAATTTCATTGTCCCTGTTTATGCTTGGATGGACATTGTCCCCTCCAACGACGTTCCTGTTAACAGTCCCCCTATGCTGGTTATCTGCTCCACGGATGATCCTTTGGGCCTTGCTCCTGCCAGTGTTGACCTCTATACTTCCTGGACAAAAAAAAGTATTGATGCAGAATTGCACATGTACTCCAAAGGGGGACACGGATTTGGGATGAAAACCCAAGGGTTGCCCTCTGATTCTTGGATTGAACGTTTCTTGGATTGGTCCATTGCGCAGAAACTGACCAAACCCCTCTTAAACCACTGATTACTAGATGTATGATTTTAAAAAACATTTTGACAAATAGTCGAAATATTTGATACTTTTACCCCGAAAATGTAACTGATTTGCAAAATATTTTTATTTTAAAAACGTTGCATTAAGTATCCAACCAATACCATTTTTGCTTTGAAATTTATATTGATTTTTTCGTTCTTCTTTCTATTTTTTGGACAGGCGCAACAAAGCGGACCATTTCAGGATGAGGTCATTTCCATTCAAAAAAAGTATGACAGATTTTGGGATTCATCAAAACCCACCATTGTTTTTACGGGCAGTTCCAGTATCCGAATGTGGAACAATATTCAGGAAGCTTTTCCTGAATACCAAGTCATCAACTCGGGCTTTGGAGGATCCACCTCTTCCGATCTATTGCGTTATTCCAATGAATTGATCTTGCAGTACAGACCCCAAAAGGTATTTATTTACGAAGGTGACAATGATATTGCGGCCAAAGTACAAACGGAAGACATCCTGAACAACACCTTGGCGATCATAAACCGAATCAAGGCAAGAGATTCAAAAACAGAAATTGTGCTGATCTCTGCCAAACCAAGTATTGCCAGATGGAGTCAAAGAACCCAATTTAAAAAACTGAATCGCGGCTTTGAACGTTTGTCCAAAAGGGATGACACTATAAGTTATGCCAATGTTTGGGACCCTATGTTGCAAAACAATAGGGTAAGGCGCGATATCTTTTTGAGGGACGGACTTCATATGAACTCCAAGGGATATGAGCTTTGGCTTTCCGTTATTAAAAAACATGTCAAATAATCCTAAATCCACAGTAGTCCTTTCCATGACCAAATCGCACCTGATCAGATCCTTCGCACTATTTGTAACTATCATCAGCATGGTAGCTTGCCAAGAAACGAAAGTAAAAAAACAGATTCAATTTCCATATACAGACCTGGCCACTGAAAATCTAATTCCCAAGCCCTACAAAATTATTGCCACCAACAGTGCATTCGGACTTGATGAACATACCGCTATCCATACCTCACAAAATACGTATGGATTCCCCGAAATAGGTCATTTTCTTTCCCAAAAAATAAATGAAAAAATCAGTCTTACCCTGCCCGTTAATGAATCGGCCTCTGCATCCGTAGAACGCATTATTTACATCAACCAATCGGATAGTTTGGATTTAAAGACCAAAGAATCCTATCAATTATACATCTCCAAAGATTCTGTGATCATAAATTCAAAAACTGCTGAAGGAGCCTTCAGGGGAATTCAGACCCTAAGACAGCTTATCCCCGAAACCAGCAATGATACCCTCACCGATCATAAAATGTGGTTGATACCTACCGGGAAAATTTGGGATCATCCTAATTTTGGCTATAGGGGGGCCATGCTGGACGTGGCACGGCATTTTTTTGAAGTCCAGGACGTGAAAAAGTATTTGGACCTATTGGCCTATTACAAAATGAATGTCCTGCACCTGCACCTCTCGGATGATCAGGGATGGCGGATTGAAATAAAATCATGGCCTGACCTTACCGCTGTGGGCGGCAAAACCGAAGTGGGTGGTGGCGAAGGCGGTTTCTTTACCCAAGAGGATTACAAAGAAATTGTCAGATACGCCTCAGAACGACATATTACCATTATTCCTGAGATCGACATGCCTGGGCACACCAATGCCGCATCGGTCTCCTATCCTTTTTTGAACGGCAATGGAAAGGTGGTAAAACCCTATACCGGCACCAGGGTGGGCTTTAGTACTTTTGATACCAAGAAAGATACGGTCTATGCTTTTTTGGATGATGTCATACGGGAGATAAGCGAAATGACACCAGGGCCTTATTTCCATATTGGAGGGGATGAAAGTCATGTCACCAAGAAAAAGGATTATATCCATTTTGTGGACAATGTGGAAAAAATAGTCCATAAATATGGAAAAAAGATGATCGGATGGGATGAAATTGTACAGGCCGATATAGATTCTACAACCATTGCACAACATTGGAGCAATCCATCCAATGCAATAACTGCCTTGGAAAAGGGTAATAAAATAATCATGTCCCCTGCCAAAAAAGCATATTTGGACATGAAATACGATTCACTTTCGAAATTTGGACTGGATTGGGCCGGACATATCCCAGTGGATTCTGCCTACCAATGGAGTCCCGAAAAATACATTAAAGGAGTGCAAGCCAAAGATATATTGGGGGTTGAAGCCCCATTATGGTCGGAAACCATTGGCACTATGGAAGAGTTGGAATATCTGGCCTTTCCCAGAATAATAGGATACGCTGAATTGGGTTGGAGCACTGAAGGGAATAGGGATTGGGAAAATTTTAAGGTCCGACTGGCCAACCAAGTTCCCTATCTGGAAAGTATGGAGGTGAAGTATTATCCTTCACCAATAATAGATTGGAAAAGAAAAATAAAAACCATTCCCACTGAAAAATAAAGAACCCATTACATTCACATAAAAAAAGCCCTCAGTCATGAGGGCTTTTTTACGCGACAGACTTATATCTTCTATTTTTCCATTCCTGGAATTCCTATAGGTTTTTTCGTTTGCCAATCAAATTTATCAGCCTTTTTGGCTTTGGGCCAAACTTCGTCCAAATTATTGGCATCATATACTTTTCCGTTTTTGATGACCTGTTGCAGGGTATTGGTATTTCTTAAATCCTCCAAGGGGTTCTGGGTCAGTATCAAAATATCCGCCAATTTGCCCGGTTCAAGGGTTCCCAAATCGCCATCCAACCCCAGGGACTTAGCCCCAAGGATAGTGGCTACCCTAAGAGCATCGTGGTTAGACATTCCACCACTTGCCACGGACCACAATTCCCAATGGAATCCGAGACCCTGCAATTGACCATGACTGCCAATACCTGCCAAGCCTCCTGCCTTCACCAGATCTTTCATGAATTCCGCATGTTTTTTAAATACATGCTCTTCCTCCATAAACCATCCCGGTCTTCTTCTTGATTTATTGGCCAACTCCTCGTAAGGCGTAAAATATTGCAATTTTTGATCGCCCCATACATCTTCCGTTGCGTAAAAATAATTTTCTGCCCATGGCCCTCCATAAGAAACCAGTAGTGTTGGTGTTACCGCCATTTTTGCATCTGCTATGGTCTTCACCACATCTTGGTAAATAGGATAGATCGGCAAGGAGTGTTCATGTCCAGGATAACCATCCAAAAGTTGGGTCATGTTCAGTTTAAAATCCAATCCGCCTTCCGTGGTGGGCATAAGCTGAAGCTCTTTGGCCGCCATGATAATCCACTGCCGTTGCTGTCTATTGCCTACCAGGTACATCTTGATACTTTTGGTATTGTAATATTCGCTATACTGTTTTAAAACATCCTTGGCATGATCCAAACTTTCGATCTGGTATGACCAATAGCCTACCCCAGGTCCTGTACTATACACCCGTGGTCCATGAAGCATCCCGGCATCTACCATATCCGAGTAGGTAAGCACATCCGTTGTAGCCGTCTGCGGATCTCTCGTAGTGGTTACGCCATAGGCGAGATTGGCAGAATACATCCAGACCTGGCTCTTGTGAACGTTCCAATTGGGCCACATATGGGCATGGGTATCCACAAATCCTGGAGTTAGCGTTTTTCCAGACATATCTAGAACCTCGGTACCGGTAGGAGAAATAAAACTTCCAGATGGACCAATCTGTTTAATGCGGTTGTTTACAACCAGAATATCCCCATTTTCGATAACCTCATCACCATTCATGGTAATGATGCGCCCCCCTTTCAATAATAAGTTCCCTGTTGGGATGTCCTTTTTATAAACCACCTTTATTTTAAATTCCTCGGCCTTGAATTTTGGATCCTTTTTGGCATCTTCCCCATTGGGTTTACCCTCCTTAATGGAGTCGGTCTTTTTACCAAGATCCTTTAATTCCTTCTCCTTCTTTTTAATGTCCGCTATACTGTCATTGAATTTCTTTCCGGCCTCCAGATCATATTTGAAATGGCTAGCCCCTAAGGACCAATGCACCATTTTACTGTTGGAGGACCAAACGGGAAACTCCCCTCCCATGATGGTAAGTTTCATGACCGGAAAAGCTGCCTCTTGTGGCTTAGCTACCGATACGGAGGGCGTTTTACCATATCTGGGGATGATCACGGAATAAATATCATTATTGATTTTGGCCAAAGCAGTTGAGCCGTCCGGGGATATCAGAATAAGACTGGCCTTCGATCCTTTTTCCTCAGCCCTCCAACCCTCTTCAGAAGAAGGCATCAGCGATGGAAGGTAATGGTCGATGTCGTGATCCTTTCCAAAAACATCAGAAGAACCATAGGTTTCAATGCCTTTTAGCTCCAGGTGCGATTTTTCGTCCGAACCGTCCCAACGAATTGACACCAAACCTTTTTTGCTATCGAAAAGATAGATACGATCATCCACTTTGGTAAAATGTGGGTAGCTTCGGTCTTTTGATTTATCGATATAAGTAATGCTCCCTCCTTCCGAAGCGATCCAAACCAAATCTTCTTGGGCACTATCAGAAAAAGTATCGATGGCATTATCATAGTTTTGTGCCGAACCACTATGGAAAACAATTCTATTTGCACCATAAGACCATGAAGGATTGGTATAGATTCCGGGTTCTTTGGTCAATTGCTCAACTTTGATACGCCCTGTAACATTGGCTTTATAGAGATGGCCACCTCCGGCTTTCCATGTCGTGAACACCAGATATTTTCCATCCGGCGACCATGAGGGATGGGCTTCCGTAAAATTATGGTTGGTAATCCTTTTGGGTGTACCATTGGGCAAATCCATCACATAAAGCCTATTCAGGGCAGTAAAAGCCAACTGCTTGCCATCTGGTGATGGTTTGGCATCCCTAATTTGGGTGACCATGGCCTCTTTGGCATCCTCTATGGGATATTTAAAGTCCAATCTCGGACCAAGATCCAATTGTACATCTACCTCAAAGGGTATTTCATTGGCTGTATTGTTTTCCAAAGAAATAGAAAAGATCTTCCCCCCATAAGAAACTATCAGGTTTCGATTATCAGGTGTAAAGGACATAGCCGGCAACACCCCTAAAGGTGCAATGGATTCCTGCTCATCGCGTTGTACGGGATAGGCCAGCCATTTTTCTGCTCCAGTTTTTAAATTTCTGAGTATCAATCCGGTTTCTTCCTCAAATCTAGTCCCATAAACCATCCATTCCCCATCATTGGACAAAGTAGGGGTAAATGCGGACCCATAGCGCGACGTTATGGTCGCCATATCCCCATCGACCATATCATAAGTGCCAATTTGATATTGTGGCAATTGTGCATTGTAGTTCCACGCACCTTTTCGTTGGGAAAAGTAGATCAATTTCCCATCGGCAGCTATGGCCGGGTCAATGGTCTTTAGATCTTTAGGCTCGCTGAACAATGTATTTCCTTTTCCTCCATCCTTGTGGAAAATATGAAGCTTGGGGGTTCTTCTTCCCTTGGATCCAATGATAAACTGTCCGTCAGAAGTCCATTCGGCAGCAAAAAAATTCTCTTTTTTCTCTTTGCTGAGCTGTTTATCCTTTTTGGTGTCAATTTCCAAGGTCCAAAGATTGTCGGATCCGCTCTTGTCCGAAATGAAAACCAACGATTTTCCATCCGGACTAAACCTAGGATGAACATCATAGGCCAATCCTTTTGTCAATGCAGTGGCCTTCCCTCCTGTTATGGGCATCATATAAATATCTCCCATAAGATCAAATACAATTGATTTGCCATCTGGACTGACATCCAAAGATATCCATGTTCCCTTGTCGGTGGTAAAGGATATGGTACGTTCCGGCTCCAAGGGGAGTTCCTTTGTCGCTTTTTTTATCGAATCGTTATCTGATTTTGTTTGTTGCGCATTCCCAAGAAAGACGCCTAAAAATAGTAGTAATGATGTGAAATGCCAATTGCTCCGGAATGCCATTGAATAAAGGTTTTTTAAAATTAGTCGCCTAAATATAGGGAATAATTCCGTGTGCAAACACCATAAAAAAAGCCTTCGTAACCGAAGGCTTTTATGTTGTTATTACGATTCGACAAGGTTTATTCCTTTTCTTCGGTCTTTACTTCATCTTCCTTTTTTGCAGCAAAATCGGTTATCCCCTGTTCCTGCAATATATTGTACCATTGTACTACTTTTTTAATGTCGCTCATGTACACGCGATCCTCGTCATAATTTGGTAATATTTCAAAGAAATATTCCTCCAATTTCAACTTGTCGTCCTTGTGTCCTACCGAGGTCTTTCCACCATTTTCCTTTTTTTGAATATTTTGGAATACCTCCCTCAATGGCACTTCCTCCTCAAGGGTATAAATGGCAATTTCAGAAAGTACACTGACATTATTCTTAAATCCTACGGTTATTTTCTTGCCATCCAATAAGGATTCGGCAACAAAACCCGAACGGGTTTGTGTCAACAATTTATAAAGTCCTGGTTTTCCTCCTATGGATAAAATTTTATCTAAACTCATTTCCTACTTTTAAATTTGTGGGGGCAAATATTACACTTTTACTCTGATAAATAAATTACTTTAACGTGCTTTTTTCAATTCTGGAAAACGCATTCTGTAATCTACATTGATTTTTCCTTTGGATATATTGGCCAATCTACCCTTTAACAGGCGCTTTTTTAAGGACGACAACTTATCGGTGAACAAAACACCTTCAATGTGATCATATTCGTGCTGGATCACACGGGCCAACATCCCATCGAAAGTTTCCTTGTGGTGCTCGAAATTTTCATCCAGGTAACTAATGGTCACTGTATCCTTTCTGACCACATCTTCCCTAACATCCGGAATACTCAAACACCCTTCGTTAAAGGCCCACTCCTTGCCAGTTTCCTCTAAGATCTCAGCGTTTATGAAAACACGCTTAAAATTCTTTAATTGGTTTTGTTCCGCTTCGGTCAAATCTTCATCATCAGCAAAAGGGGTTGCATCTACCATGAACATTCTAATGGGCAGTCCTATTTGGGGAGCTGCCAAACCTACCCCATGCGCATGATACATGGTTTCCCACATATTGTCTATCAAAGAGGATAGATTAGGGTAATCTTTGTCAATATCAGTCCCGACTTTTCTCAAAACGGGATCGCCATAGGCTACAATTGGTAAAATCATCTATTATTAATCTTTAAATCTTGTTCTATAAATTTTTCCGGTATTCAACCAGGCCACCAAATCCAAATAAAGGAAGGTTAACTTAAAAAGCTTTTTCCCGTTTGGGGCATTGGTACTGCCGTTATTTTTATCCTTGTACAAAGTAATATGTCGGTCCTCATCCCTTTGCAAAATTTCCTTTCCATCAAAAGAGAGCTTATTTTTAAAGGGCAACTTATAAAATTCCCTTAAATCTTCTGTTGTAAGACCCCGCCAGCTGCATATGGAGAAAAAATAATTGTCCATGTCCTTATTTTCGAACATGCGGTCCCTTCTTCTGACCCATTTTTCCCTTGCCTCCTTTTCGTCCTCATAATGTTTGAAATGAATTTCAACATCATCCAGAACACCGATGGGATAATTTGTAGGATACTCCGAATATTTGGATTTTTCTACAAACCCAAGTTCCAAGTTCATGTAGTGATCAAAGTCCTTGAGAATTTTGATATAACATGGGGTATAAATAAACAACCCTACAAAAGGCGTATTATATGGCAATTTTAACCATTGATAAACTTGGCCTCCCCAACAATTTCGACTCACAATTACAAAATTCTTGTTTTTCAGCCTGGCTATATCCCTAGAACTGTAAAAATTCTCAAAATACTGCTGAGCCTTCCTTTTGAGCCATATTTCCAAACCCACCATCATCAAAAAGAAGCTTTTTGGAGGTATGCCTGTAAGATTATTGTTGCGCTTATCTCATCTACCAACGCCTTATTTCTTCTTTGTTTTTTCTTCAAGCCACTGTCTATCATGGTTTGAAATGCCATTTTGGAGGTAAATCTCTCGTCATGGCGCTCAATGGGTATCTCCGGAAAGGCTTCGGCCAATTTGATCAAGAATGGTTTGATCAGGGCTTCAGATTCCGAAGGGGTATTGTCCATTTGTTTCGGCTCCCCAACAACAAATTTTTCTACCTTCTCCTGTTGCACATAATTTTTGAGGAAATCCAGTAAGCCTTTGGTTTCCACCGTCTCCAGTCCGGACGCGATAAGCTGTAGCTCATCCGTGACCGCAATCCCAGTCCTCACCTTTCCAAAATCCAATGCAACAATCCTCGCCACCTCTATTTTTTTGGCAAAAATAAGCATAAAATGTTATAACTATAAATTTGGAAGGTTTATTAGCACCTAGGGTTTATATTTGCTATAAAACTGATTATATAATGACCGAATTAAGACAGATCATAGAAAAAGCTTGGGATGACCGAGAATTATTGAAAGAGGAAAATATCCAAGCAGCCATTCGCAAGATCATTGATTTGATCGATAATGGTGAACTCCGTTGTGCAGAGCCAACAGCAGATGGATGGCAGATCAACGAATGGGTAAAAAAAGCGGTAGTACTATACTTTCCTATCCAAAAGATGGAAACTTTGGAGGCCGGTATTTTCGAGTATCACGATAAAATGCCCCTCAAAAAAGGATATGCTGCAAAAGGTATCCGTGTGGTGCCCAATGCTGTTGCCCGCCATGGAGCTTACATTTCGGCCGGTACCATATTAATGCCCAGTTACGTCAATATCGGAGCCTATGTTGATGAGGGTACCATGGTGGATACTTGGGCCACGGTAGGAAGCTGTGCCCAGATCGGCAAGAACGTGCATTTGAGTGGTGGTGTCGGTATTGGTGGTGTTTTGGAGCCATTGCAAGCTGCTCCCGTGATCATAGAGGACAATGCTTTTATTGGATCGCGATGCATTGTAGTAGAAGGGGTACGTGTAGGTACCGAAGCTGTACTTGGTGCCAATGTGGTATTAACGGCATCTACCAAAATTATAGACGTTACAGGGGATACTCCGGTTGAACGCAAAGGTTTTGTTCCTGCAAGATCTGTTGTAATCCCCGGAAGCTATACCAAAAAATTTCCTGCAGGGGAATATCAAGTGCCTTGTGCCCTGATTATAGGCCAGAGAAAGGAAAGCACCAATAAGAAAACTTCTCTGAACGACGCCCTTAGGGAATATAACGTGGCCGTGTAGAAAATTGTAGGAATTTTATGGCGACATATAATTTTTCCTTCTTTTTTTTGTTATACTTTTGTGAGCGACTTTAAAGAGCACTTACGTTATCGACTTTTATGAGTAGTCCCAAGGAAAAAATCACGGCGTTAATTATAACTTACAATGAGATTGGATACATTGAAAAATGTATCCAATCCATTGAATTTGCTGATGAAATCATCGTTGTGGATTCTTTTAGTACCGATGGCACCTACGAGTATCTGAACAGTCATCCAAGAGTAAAGGTGATCCAAAATCCCTTTGAAAACTTTACGGCTCAAAAGGCATTTGCCCTGAAACAGGCCACCCATGATTGGGTATTGTTTTTGGATGCCGATGAAGTGGTGACCCCAAATTTACAAACAGAAATAACAACTACCGTAAACAGCACCAATGAGCATGTTGCCTATTGGTTCTACAGAAAGTTTATGTTCGAGAACAGGCCATTGCACTTTAGCGGATGGCAGACCGACAAAAACTATAGGTTGTTCCGAAAGAGCAAAACCCAGTTTTCGGACAAAAAAATTGTACATGAAACCTTGGACGTTGACGGTTCCTCGGGAATCTTAAAAGAGCAATTGATCCATTATTGCTACAAGAACTACGACGACTACAAAAGTAAAATGTTGAATTATGGCCGTTTAAAAGCCAAAGAAGCGTTTTACAAAGAAAAAAAGTTCAATTACTTCCTGTTGATCCTTAAACCCGCTTGGAAATTCTTTAACCATTACATTTTGCGTTTGGGTATTTTGGACGGAAAAAAAGGAATTATCATCTGCTACCTGAATGCACTTGGAGATTATGAACGCTACAAAGAGCTGAAGGAGCTGGAAAAAAAAAATGAACTAGCTTACTTCCTAATGATGCCATAAGGCGTCCAGTGACTTTTGGTCCTTTTAACCTCTTTGCGGATAGCCACGTTTTTAGCAATCGACTCTGGAGTTTTATACCCTCTTTTATGATCCAGATGAACGCAAACAGCACTATATCGCAACTGTTTGGACCGAATACCCAGATTGAACAAACGCTCCCCTAGCTCACGGTCCTGTCCCCCATATTGCATCCTTTCATCAAAACCATTGACTTCCAAGATGTCCTCCTTCCAACCAGAGGAATTATGGCCGTTCCAACTCGCATTGGTCGGAGTAAGTTTATTGAACAGTTTTGAAATGAATCCTTTTGCAGTAAGTTTATTGTTCTTAAAAGTTTTGGCAATGCCTTTGGATTTTAACCAGTGTATATTGAAACAGTTCTGTTTTTCGATATCTTCCTTACTGATCATTTTGGAGATGTTCATGGGCAACATATAGTAGCCTCCAGAAATAAAATAACCTTTTGACTTGTTGATATAATGTACTTCCACAAAATCTTCCCGTGGAATGCAATCCCCATCGGTCATGATAATATATTCAGAATTACAGGCAACCACCGCTTTGTTCAGGATCCTCGATTTTTGAAAACCCTCATCTTCCTGCCATACATGCACAATCGGATAAAAAACCTCTTCCTGCATCTGCCCAATCAATTCCTTGGTTTTAGGACCCGATCCATCATCGGCAATCACCACTTCAAAGTCCTTAAATGTCTGACAATTAAATCCCCACAATACCTTCTTGAGCCAATCCTCAGAATTATAGGTGCTTACAATTATAGAAATCTTGGGAGCCGTCATGGTTTATTCAATTAGAGGGTAAAAATATAAAACTCTTATTGTATATCTTTGAATTTCCATCAATAATCATGATATCCCTATAACAAACCTAAGGGGCTACGCTTATAAATTGGACTTATGAAGGTTAAAGAAATTCCCGTTTCCATTTATCACACCCTAAGACTATTATCCAAAATGGAGGGTGACCTGAAAAATAACGATAGGAAGGAAGTTCCGGTAATCGTCTCCTTGACCTCTATTCCCTCACGTCTACAAACACTTCACATTGTCATCAGGAGCCTTTTGGACCAAGAGGTGGTCCCAAAAAAAATATTACTGTGGCTGAATGATAGCCTTAAAGACGACATACCCCAAAAGCTATCTAAATTATTGTCCGACCGATTTGAAATAAGATTTTCAGAACTGACCTGTTCCCACAGAAAATTGATTCATAGCTTGGAACTATACGGCAATGAGATTATTGTGACCTGTGACGATGACCTTATATATCGAAGAAATTGGCTAAAACTACTCTACCAGGAACATTTGGAATATCCGAAGCAGGTAATCGCCAATCAAACAAGATACATCAGAACAAGTTCCGAAGGGGAAATCCTTCCCTACAAACAATGGACATACCCAAATCAAGGAACACGCAATCCCAAGGCCGTTATTCCTATCGGGGCAGGGGGCGTATTGTACCCTCCCAAAGCATTATACTCAGAAGCCACCAACAAGGACCTTTTTTTACAATTGACCCCAAAGGCAGATGATCTTTGGTTCAAAGCCATGTCCACATTACAAGGAACACTTTCAAGAGAGGCCAGTAAGAAGGCAGATTACCCCATTCCAATTTTAGGGTCCCAAAAGGAATCCTTAAAAAGTACCAATATTGACAAGGATAAAAATAGGACTCAGTGGTTGGCGGTTTCAGAACATTTCAAGATCACTTTAGACTGACCGCCCTATAGCATAAACAGCAAAAACATATTAACTTTGGACTTTTAAATGAAATGATGACTGAAGAAATTAAGACCTGTTTGGATGTGCTACAAAATGGAGGTATCATCTTGTATCCTACCGATACCGTTTGGGGCATTGGTTGTGATGCTACCAACGCGGAGGCGGTATCAAAAATATATGAATTAAAAAGAAGGGCCAGTACCAAGACTATGATCTGCTTGGTTGCCAATGACTTTATGCTGGAACAACATGTTCAAAAGGTCCCGGATGTAGCCTATGACATCATAGATATGGCCACCAAGCCAACAACCATTGTTTATGACCATCCCAAAGGGGTGGCCAACAATCTCGTTGCAGAAGACAATACTCTGGCGATTCGTGTGGCATCAGACAAGTTTTGTCAACACCTGATCCAAAGGCTGAAAAAGCCAATGGTCTCGACCTCTGCCAATATTGCGGGGGAACCGACCCCTGCAAGTTTCAAAGAAATAAGCCCTGAGATTTTAAAAGGTGTCGACTATGTAGTAAATTTGGACCGCGATAAAGAGAAAAGCACTCCCTCATCCATAATAAAACTCGGCAATGATGGAACTGTTAAAGTGATCCGAGAATAAAATGACGCATCAGAACCACAAAAAAGCCTTACAAGATCCCATATTTAACGTTATAGCCCAAGCTGCCCATGAAATGGACATAAAATGTTATGTCATTGGCGGGTTTGTCAGGGACTACCTTCTTGAAAGGGGCACCCCAAAAGATATCGATATTGTTGCTGTTGGCAGTGGTATAGACCTTGCAAAAAAGGTGGCTGAAAAACTATCCGGCAAACCAGAAATTTCCGTTTTCAAGAACTTTGGAACGGCAATGATCAAAAACAAAGGGATCGAATTGGAGTTTGTGGGCGCCAGGAAAGAAAGTTACCATCGTGATAGCAGAAAACCTGTGGTTGAAGACGGGACACTTGAAGATGATCAAAAAAGACGGGATTTTACGATAAACGCACTGGCTATTTCTCTCAATGAAGAGAGTTATGGCACCTTATTGGATCCTTTCGAAGGCATTTTGGACTTGGACAGAAAATTGATCCGCACCCCACTGGATCCGGACATTACCTATTCCGACGACCCCCTTCGTATGATGAGGGCCATAAGATTTGCCTCTCAACTAAACTTTACCATCTTTCCAGAATCCTTACATGCCATCTCGGAAAACAAGGACCGCATTCAGATTATCTCCAAAGAACGTATTGTTGATGAACTCAATAAAATTCTATCGAGCACCACTCCATCCCTAGGTCTTGGGCTTTTGTACAAAACAGGTCTGTTGGAATATATCTTACCGGAACTTACGGCGCTTCAGGGAATTGAAGAAATTGAGGGACAAAAACATAAAGATAATTTTTGGCACACTTTGGAGGTGGTGGACAATATTTCCAAAAACACGGACAATCTCTGGTTGCGCTGGGCGGCATTGTTGCACGATATAGGCAAGGCACCAACGAAAAAGTTTGATAAAAAAATAGGCTGGACCTTCCACGGTCATGAATTTGTTGGTTCCAAAATGACCTATAAATTGTTTAAGAGGCTACGTTTGCCCCTGAACGATAAAATGAAGTTTGTCCAAAAGATGGTCCTAATGAGTTCCAGGCCCATTGTGCTTTCTGAGGATTATGTCACCGATTCTGCTGTAAGACGACTTATTTTTGATGCGGGTGACCATGTGGATGATCTCATGACGCTCTGTGAGGCAGATATCACCACAAAAAATCCAAAAAAACAAAAACAGTACAAGAACAACTTTAAAATTGTACGTGAAAAAATAGTAGAGGTAGAAGAGCGTGACCATGTAAGGAATTTTCAGCCACCGGTGAGTGGAGAGGAGATCATGGAAACCTTTGGCCTTAAACCTTCCAAGGAAATAGGTATTATAAAAGATGCTATCAAAGAAGCCATACTAGAAGGAGAGATCCCTAACGAGTATGAGGCTGCAAAACTTTATATGATCGAAAAAGGCAAGAGTATGGGACTGTCCAAAGTGTCATAAGTTCATCCCAATTCGAAAGAAGCCACATCTGTAATCTGAAATTTTTGTTTAATAATAACATTAATATTTTAAACAATACCAAAAACTATAGTAATTTTGTATTTCAATTAGTGTTACCATGCAGCATTCCTTCAGAAAAATAGCAAAAACAGCCCTAATATTGGTTTATCTGGTTATTGTGGCCGGGACAGTGGTCCGTATGACGGGAAGTGGAATGGGTTGCCCAGATTGGCCCAAGTGTTTTGGATACTATATACCTCCAACGGATAGTGCCGATTTACAGTTTCAACCCAATAAGGTTTTCAAAAAAGGTCAAGTAATTATAGTTGACGAATCCCTGAAAGTTGCCAAGGCCGATTTTGAGACTGGTGGGACGTACAAGGAAGAAAACTGGGAGGCTTATACCAAACATGATTATGCCATCTTTAATCCACTGCACACTTGGATTGAATTTATCAACCGACTTTTTGGCGCCTTGGCCGGATTGGCAACCTTGGTTTTGGCCGTGCTGTCTTTCAGCTATTGGAAAAAGAATAAACTAATACCTAATTTGTCCTGGTTGGTCGTTTTTGGAATGGGCTTTCAGGCCTGGCTCGGGGCTACCGTGGTGTATTCGGTTCTGCTCCCCTCCAAGATAACCATGCATATGGTCATGGCACTGGTGATCGTAGCAGCCCTCCTCTACATCATACACATCTCAGAGCACAAGATAAAGGACAATAAACCAGATAAGTCATTGACCACTCTATTGGCATTGGCCTTGGGTGTTACCATGGTGCAGATCATTATGGGTACACAGGTAAGACAGTTTGTGGACGAACAGATAGATGTACATGGAGAATATGCCAAGAGTTTATGGCTTCAGGACCCTACCCTGATATTCTACGTGCACAGATCTTTTTCCATCTTGGTAATTTTACTGAATGTTTTGATTGTCTATCGCATCTCAAAATTGCGACTGGGATATCCCAAAATGGTCTGGGTCATTGCCCTAATTTTTTTGGAAGTCCTATCGGGAATATTAATGGTATACATCGATTTCCCCTTTGGTAGCCAACCTGTTCACTTGATGTTAGCTGCACTTTTATTCGGGGCACAATTCTATTTGGTTTTGGAAGCCGTAAAAGCAGGTAAAACCCTCAAAACTTTGTAACTTTGCATCCTCTTAAAAGTAGTTGACAATGATTTATAAAATACGAGTAATTCTTGATGCGGAAGACGATGTCTTTAGGGATATTGAAATTGAAGGAAATAGATCACTGGAAGAATTTCACAACACCATTACACAATCGTTTGGGTTTTTAGGCAACGAAATGGCCTCCTTTTATACCTGCGATGACGAGTGGAACCAAGAAGAAGAAATTGCACTGTCAGATATGGGAGATGGCGGTTCTGATGTGCGTTACATGCAGGAAACACAAATTGAAGACCTGCTAACAGAAAACACTCCGAAACTCATTTATGTTTATGACTTTTTGAGCATGTGGACCTTCTTTGTAGAATTGGCAGATATCGTAGAAAAGGAAGATGGTAGGGCCTATCCCAACATTTTGTTCAGTTTTGGTGAATTGCCAGATTCCCCACCGGAGAAAAATTTTGAATCGGACCCGATGTTCGATTTTGATGACACCTTGGATAATTACGAGGACTTGGATTTTGATGAAAACTGGAACTGATTTTCAATACCATTCCAAACACATTCAAGAACTTAAAAACTTAACCCATACAATTCCTTGACCAAAGGAACTAATCGCTTTATAGACCACTTATGATCAATTTATACAGTACCCAAATTGAGAGTATCTCCCTACACCGGGTTGGAAACAAAAACAAGGGAGAGGGAGTTTTTCTTTCCTCCGAACCGTTTGCATTAAACGATGAGACCACCGGTCTGCTAAAGGAATACTTCTTTAAGCCATTCAGGGAAAAAGAAGAAAACTATTTCAAGTTCGACAATGAGGTAGATGTGGAATTCAATGAGATTTACAAAATTGTTTCCGATGTCTTCGATGACCCCAGCAGTGCGCATGCCAATTCCAAAAAAATCGCTAATTACCTTTTTGAGCAATCGAACCATCCGCACATCAAAAGTGGGGAAGTGTACATTGCCTACCTCACCGATCTACTGTTGGACAACAAAAAAGTGAATGCCGTTGGTGTCTTTAAAAGTGAGTTGAAACATGACTTTCTCCAATTTGAGGAGAAGGGCAACAATCTCGACATTCTGGTACAACAAGGAATCAACATCAATAAGCTGGACAAAGGATGTCTTATATTCAACACCGAAAAGGAAGATGGCTATAAAATTTTGTCCGTGGACAGCAACAGGTATGACACCAAATATTGGTTGGAGAATTTCTTGGGTGCAGAACCATTGTCCGATGACAATTTCAAGACTAAAAATTATTTAAAGTTCTGTCAGAACTTTGCCAAGGATGTGGTATTGCCAGCGGAGGACAAACAGCAAGAAGTCCTGTTCATGAACAGGGCCGTGAACCACTTCGCCAAAAATGACGCCTTTGAGGAAACCAATTTCCTCAACGAGGTCATGGACAACCCAGAACTCATTCCCGAGTTCAAACATTACAAAGTTGAAAAAGGCCCCAAATACAGTATCGAGGATGTATCCAATTTTGATATAGCCAACAAGGCCGTTTCCGACGCCAGAAAGAAGATTAAAAATGTGATCAATCTGGATACGAACATCCAGATCAAGTTGGATTTTATCAACCCGGAATCTGCGGAGAAATTTGTGGAAAAGGGTTGGGACGAAGAGCGTCAGATGTACTACTATCTGGTCTATTTCAATAAGGAGCAAAAGAGCTAGGCCATTCCATCTGGCATGGTTTTTTCCATATATAAAAAAGGGTGCATACTTCTATGCACCCTTTTTTTATTGATCTTTCGTCGAGTATCCACTATTTACACCTGGATCTTGTTTTCCAGGATTTGTTTCATACTGACATCCTCATAATTCCGCTTGACATAATCCAGGGCATTGCCAAGCACCTGGCCCATGGTTCGACATCTTTTTAATTTGGGATCATAGGTAAGTTCAAATATTTGCTCGCGCAACAATTTCACGTTCTCAATATTTGAAATTTTATCCCCTTTGCAGATGGTTACCAATTTCTTGATCCGCTTACCTGAACTCAAGATCCTTTTCGCAACAATGGATCTTTCTTCTATTTTATACTGGTCTATGGAGTGGTTCTGCAATTTCTTGCGGACCATTTCTACCATCACCAAGTTCTCCTTGAAAAACTGTGGCCTGTAAACCTTCAGTTTTCCCTCAAAACATTGTTGGTCAAAATCTATTGCCCTGATCCTATAGACTACGTGGTCAAAATCATGGGTAGGAACGATCACATAATTGTAGGAGCGCATATCCCCCAACAGCCTGATCATACATCTTTCATTGAATTTCACAAACTCCTTGGCCAATTGGGCCTTTTCTGACTCCGTACATTTGGGCAACATTTCCTTTATAAAAACATCACCGGGTATTCCCGAAATATGTTCTTCTATCAAGGTATCCTTATAGACCAAAAAATTGAGGTTATAAGGAGAAAGCATATGCTCCAGTTCCAGGCCATACACCCGGGAAGCGTCCGTTTTCTTCACATAGAAATACGTAAAATTGTCATTGAGGATATTCCTGATCTTGATCCTAAAAGGTTTGGAATTCCCAAATGTGCAGTAATCCACTGCATCCACATTGAGATATTGGATGATATTCTCACTACCATCAGAATGCAAAATGGAATATACTTTTTTTAGGCTTAGATCTATTTCTTGGCGTTCAAATTCCGAATAGTAGACCCTGATCCACATGGTATCCTCCTCATTGGCATCATAGACCACCACCGATCCGTTAAAACGCAATAGATCTTCGTAAAAAATAGGAATCTCTATTTTTCGGCTATAGTGATGCAAATAAGCATCTAGCTTGGCATTTACAGGAAAAGCTGGCTTCTTCTTGGACATTAATCTTTCCGACATACGCTACTTCAAATTTTTATGGGACGTTTAATTGTAACAAATTAATGATTTCTTCGTCAAGTTACTATAAACATAGCAAAAACCAGTCCTATTTTGGAAACCATCCTATCCGTAAACCATCTGACAAAAAAATTTGGCCATCTTACCGCCGTAAAAAATCTTTCATTTTCCATAGAAAAAGGAAATGTTTACGGCATCCTCGGACCCAACGGCAGTGGCAAATCAACTACCCTTGGCATTGTCCTGAATGTTGTCAACAAAACCGCTGGTTCCTTTGATTGGTTCAACGGGAGTGTCTCTACCCACGATGCCCTTAAAAGGGTAGGTGCCATTATAGAGCGACCCAACTTCTATCCGTATATGACGGCCGTTCAGAATCTTAAACTGGTCTGCAAAATCAAAAATGTGGGCACAGAGAAAATTGAGGAGAAATTGGAACTTGTAGGTCTGTTGGACAGGAAAAACAGTAAGTTCCGCACCTATTCTTTGGGAATGAAGCAACGTTTGGCCATAGCCTCTGCCCTTCTGAACGATCCGGAAATATTGATACTGGATGAACCTACCAATGGCTTGGATCCGCAGGGGATACACCAAATTCGGGTAATCATCAAAGAAATTGCAGCCCAGGGCACTACCATCTTATTGGCCTCCCATCTATTGGATGAAGTTGAAAAAGTATGTAGTCATGTAGTCATTTTAAGAAAGGGAGAAAAGTTATATGCAGGACCTGTTGATGGTATGTTGGGAAGTCACGGTTATTTTGAATTGAAATCAAAAGATTTAAAAACCTTGGTGGAGCATCTAAAACAGGATTCCCATTTCAGGTCCATAAAAGAGGAAAATGGCCTCATCACGGCATTTCTTTCTGAAGATTTGGATGCCGAAGAGCTCAATAGGGAACTTATCAAAAATGGGATTACGCTTTCCCATCTGGTAAAACGCAAAGAGAGTTTGGAGGAACAATTTTTGACCCTGACAAAAACCTCACCTGAATTAATTAATGCCAACTAAAGGGATATCCCAACCAACCTGAACCATAGAACCAACGCCATTATGAAACGATTGTTAGAAATAGAATTTATAAAATTATGGAACAATAGGGCCAGTAAGTTTTTGATCATATCTTACTTTATTCTCCTTACCTCCATAGCATTGATAGCTGCAGTTAAATTTGATATAGGTCCCGTGAAATTTCATTTGGCAGATCAAGGCATTTTTAATTTCCCATATATCTGGCACTTTAACACCTATATCACCGCCATCTTTAAACTGTTCCTGGCCATAGTCATCGTCTCCATGATGGCCAATGAGTACAGTAACAAAACGATAAAGCAAAACCTGATAGACGGCCTGTCCAAAAAAGAGTTTGTACTATCAAAATTTCTTACGGTCATCACTTTTGCCCTGGTATCCACAGTTTTCGTCTTTGCGGTGTCCTTGATTTTGGGACTGATCTATTCTGATTACAATGAGGTTGCTATCATTTTTTCCCAATTGGAATATTTGCTGGCCTTTTTCGTAAAATTGGTTGGTTTCTTTTCATTCTGTCTCTTTTTGGGCATTTTGGTAAAGCGGTCGGCCTTCGCCCTTGGATTTTTGATCCTCTGGGCCATATTTGAAAATCTGGGTATCCGTTTTCTGGTTTGGGGTACTCTTGGCAAGGAGGCCTCGGAAAAAGCCATGAATTTTCTTCCCCTGGAATCCATGTCCAATTTATTGAAGGAACCCTTTTCAAGATTGGGGGCGGTGCAATCTGTGGCAAACCAGATCGGTGAAAAATTCAATATGGACTATGCCGTGCACTGGTATGAAATACTTTTGGTCCTTTTATGGACCGCCATTTTTGTTTACGGGTCTTATGCCCTGTTGAAAAAAAGGGATTTATAAATATTGGGTACTAGGAAAAGTCACTCCCTTACCTCGGATCATTTTCCTATTTACGCTGGTTTAAAAACCGTTTGAGATACAAACGTTACGTTAAAATTAGTTGCTTTGAATCGCATTAACCACCCTTCTTTCGTAATTTTACAAGATGAAATTCAAAGTAGTATCGGAATTTAAACCTACGGGCGACCAACCTAAAGCCATCAAGGAACTGGTAGAAGGCATTGAATCCAATGAGCAGTACCAGACCCTATTAGGTGTTACCGGATCTGGAAAGACCTTTACCGTTGCCAATGTTGTGGAATCGGTTCAGAGACCAACCTTGGTCTTGGCGCATAACAAAACTTTGGCGGCACAGCTATATTCGGAGTTCAAGCAGTTCTTTCCGGAAAATGCCGTAGAGTATTTTGTTTCCTACTACGATTACTACCAACCGGAGGCTTACATCCCTACCTCGGGAACCTACATTGAAAAAGACCTCTCCATCAACGAAGACATAGAAAAATTGCGATTGAGTACCACCTCATCCCTCCTATCGGGAAGAAGGGATGTATTGGTAGTGGCCTCTGTCTCTTGTCTGTATGGTATAGGAAACCCTGTGGAATTTCAAAAAAATGTAATCTCCATCCACAAAGACCAGGTCATTTCACGAACAAAATTTCTACACCAACTAGTGCAGAGTCTTTATTCCAGAACCACGGCCGATTTCAGGAATGGCAATTTTAGGGTCAAGGGCGATGTCGTTGATGTCTTCCCCAGTTATGCGGACCATGCCTTTAGGATCCACTTTTTTGGTGATGAAATCGAAGAAATTGAAGCCTTTGATCCTTTCAAGAACAAGGTGGTGGAAATTTATGAAAGTCTGAACATCTACCCGGCAAACATGTTTGTTACCTCCCCGGATATTTTACAGAATGCCATTCATCAGATCCAAGACGATCTGGTCAAGCAGATCGCCTATTTCCAGGAAATAGGCAAACCACTTGAAGCCAAACGCTTGGAAGAGCGCACCAATTTTGACCTGGAGATGATCAGGGAATTGGGGTACTGCTCTGGCATAGAAAACTATTCCAGATACTTGGACGGCAGACAGCCCGGCACCCGTCCTTTCTGCCTCCTCGACTACTTTCCGGACGACTATTTGATGATTATTGATGAAAGTCACGTCACCATACCCCAGGTACACGCTATGTACGGCGGTGACCGGTCAAGAAAGGTCAATTTGGTGGATTATGGGTTTAGATTGCCGGCGGCCATGGACAATAGGCCCTTAAAATTTGAAGAATTTGAAGCCCTGCAGAACCAGACCATATACGTAAGTGCCACCCCCGCAGATTATGAATTGAAATTGAGCCAGGGCGTATATGTGGAACAGGTCATTCGCCCAACGGGACTTTTGGATCCTGTCATAGAAATACGCCCAAGCCAAAACCAAATAGATGATCTTGTAGAGGAGATACAACTGAGGGTGGAAAGGGACGAAAGGACCTTGGTGACCACCTTGACCAAACGTATGGCGGAGGAACTTGCCAAATATTTGACCAGGATCAATGTAAGATGTCGCTATATCCATAGTGATGTGGATACCTTGGAGCGGGTAGAAATTATGCAGGATCTCCGAAAGGGCATCTTCGACGTCCTTATTGGGGTGAATCTTTTGAGGGAAGGACTGGATTTACCAGAGGTTTCCTTGGTAGCCATTCTGGATGCGGACAAGGAGGGATTCCTGCGCAGTGCAAGATCACTGACACAAACTGTGGGTAGGGCGGCTAGAAATCTAAACGGTATTGCCATTATGTATGCCGATAAGATTACGGAGAGCATGCAAAAGACCATTGACGAGACCAATTACAGAAGAGAAAAACAAATTGCCTACAATACAGAACACAATTTGGTTCCTATGGCCCTGAACAAAAGCCTGGACAATGCACTGACCAAAAACTCGGTGTCAGCCTACCATTTTGAGAAAGAAGAAATGCGGGCTGCCGAACCCGATTTAAAATACATTACCAGCGAACAAAAAGATCAGATTATCCGGGACAAAAGAAAGGCCATGGAGAAAGCCGCCAAGGAGCTTGATTTTATGCAGGCGGCCAAGTTGAGGGACGAGATAAAAATGCTTCAGGAACAGGAATAATAACATACCATGGAAAAAGTAAGAAACCCATCCACCATCATCTTATTGGCGCTTTTCTTATTTAATTTTTTTGGACAATCCCAGACACTCTCCAAGCAGGAGATAATCGATTTATCAAAACAGAAACTCCCTGAAGCCGTAACCCAATTAAAAACGTTTTTGGAAATTCCCAATGACGGCCATGATCCCCAACAGATACAAGCCAACCTAAAACAATGTCAGGCCTTGTTTGCGGAGTTGGACTTTGAATCCCAAATTATCAAAACAAATGGAGCGCCTTTGTTGTTCGCACAGAAAGTATTTCATCAAAATGCGAAAACGGTCCTTTTTTACCTCCAGATAGATGGACAACCGGTGGATACGACCAAATGGGATCAAAAAAATCCTTTTCTTCCAGTACTCAAAAATCCTGTTGGCAAAGATCAATGGGAATCCATCCCTTTTGATAATATTCAGCATAACTTTAACCCGGAATGGCGAATTTTTGCCAGATCCTCTTCCGATTCCAAAGGTCCGGCCATGTGTTTGATCAGCGCCCTACAGATTTTACAAGATCAGAAGAAGAAGCCAGCTTACAATATTAAGGTCATCATGGATTTCCAAGAAGAGCTGGGCTCCCCACACTTGCCTACCGCTGTGGAACTGAACAAGGACCTGTTGAAAGCAGAAATGGTCCTGATCATGGATGGAACAAGGCATTTATCCAATTTACCCACCCTTACCTACGGTGCCAGGGGCATCGCAACCGCAACCTTCAAAGTTTTTGGTCCAAAAGTAGCGCTGCACAGTGGTCAATATGGCAATTTTGCCCCCAACCCGGTGTTCAATACAGCCCGTCTGCTTGGCAAACTAAAAGACGATCAGGGGAGAGTAACCCTACCGGGATTCTACGATGGCATCAATTTATCAGCCACGGAAAAAAATATTTTGAACAGCCTTCCAGAGAACCTGGACAGTATCAAGTTAGAATTGGGCATTGCAGCCCATGACGCGATTGGTGACACCTACCAAGAAACACTACAATATCCTTCCCTCAATATCAGAGGCATGGAGGCCGCTTATGTGGGCAAAGAAGTACGCACCATTATTCCCAATGAAGTCATTGTAGAAATTGATATGCGATTGGTCCCGGAATCCAACGGGGAGCGGTTGATGAAATCCTTGCGACAATTTATCATCAACGAGGGTTTCCACTTGGTTGACAGTATTCCTTCGGATATAGAAAGAAACCAATACCCCAAATTGGCTTCCTTCACCTATAAGCTGGGTTCAAAAGCCTTTAGAACCGATTTTGACTCCAATGTTGGTCTGATGCTCAATAGGGCCATGAACCGCATATTTGGAAATAACATGGTCAATATGCGCACTACCGGAGGTTCACAACCTATAGGGGCTTTTATTGAGACCTTGGGGATACCGGCCGTTTCTATAAGAATTCCCAATCCGGATAACAATATCCATGGTCCCAATGAAAATTTTAGATTGGGCAATTTTTTGGAAGGTATACAAAGTTGTTTGTCAATATTGGACCAACCTATTCCAAACTAAAAAGGGCACCATGTCATAACATGGTGCCCTTAGAAACAAATCAACTAAACAAACCTTTACTCGTTAGGCAATCTCGATCATTCTTTTTGGTTTTGGCAAGGCCTCCTCTTTTTTCGGAAGAACGAATTTTAAAATTCCATCCTCGTAAGATGCATTGATATTATCGGAATCAATGGTATCCGGCAATGTAAACGCTCTCTTAAATGAAGAATAGGAAAATTCCCTTCTGGTATATTGCTCTTCAGAGATATTTTCTTCTTGCTTGATTTCGGAAGAGATTGTAAGGACATCGTGGTCCATTTCTATGTTGAAATCCTCTTTTTTTCTTCCAGGAACTGCCAATTCCAATTCAAAATTGGTTTCATTTTCTTTGATGTTAACTGCAGGTACTGCACTGTTATAGTTATCCAATCCTCCAAACCAATCTGGCTTGAAAATTTCATTCATCAAAGAAGGAAACAATGGGTGATTTCTTTTTACTGTACTCATGACTATCAATATTTTAATTAGACTTTTATTGTTTTTTATAGTCTAATGGCAAATTATATACCAATGCATTTTAAGTGACATTATGTCGCTTAAGTGCAAAAATAAAGCGACATTATGTCGCTTTGTTCAGTTGTAATGTATTTTAAATATATTGATGAGTATTTCCGGTGGTATTATTTTGTCAGGATATTTGTGCATGATGGTCAATACCTGTTCAATGGCGGTTGGCGGTAAACCCATCCCCAGTCCTATATTGTGCAACAGGGCTACTTCCAATGCAGTATCGGTCCTGTCTACATTCATCAACAAGACCAATCTATGGAACTGAAGTATACGCTCGGCCTCGGATTTTAAGAAAATGGGTGCCGAGGATTTATCAAAAAGGGAATCAAAGGTCAGTTTATCAACACCCAATTGATTCGCTACGTTCAACAAAAAGTTGTATTCCTCTGTTTTTACGGAGTTGTCCACTCTGGCAAATGCTATCATTTCCGAGAGAATGCTTAGTTTTTCCTCAAAAGTGCTCATACATTTCTCTTTTAGAACTAGTTTACTGGATGCCAACACTTTATATAACTAAAAAAAGGACATATTTCGTATACTGCAAGTCGAAAATATTATTGGATACAGACCACATAACATATTTGTAGTACCTTGCAGGAAATTCATTTTTTATGACGAATAACGACATCTTTAAGAAACTGAGAGTGGCCCTGATGCTGCGTGATGATGAGATCGTAGAAATCTTGAAGTTGGTAGATTTCAATATATCCAAAAGTGAAATAGGCGCCTTTTTCAGGAAAGAGGATCACCCAAAATATGTGGAATGCGGGGATCAGATTTTGCGTAATTTTTTAAATGGCCTCGTGATCCATCTACGAGGAACCAAGGAAAATCCAAAAATACCCAAAGAAATTATTTATAGAACCAAAGAAACGGCGACCAAGACTTCCAAACCAGCCCAATCGACAACAAAGCCGTCCTATAAATCAAGACCAAAGAAAGAGAACATACCAGATATCAGTTATGTGAAATATAAGAACAAAAAAAAATCCTGAAAGGTTTCAGGATTTTTTTTCAGCTAATCCTATTGACAAACCCTTACTTGGACGGTAAAGATTTTGCCTTCCTCAAAACCAGATTGACTAACTTTCTGGTAGTTCAATTTACTTTTCACAAAGCTTTCCATAGGCCCTTCTTCTGTCATAACGGATAAAACCACAATTTCACTTTGCCTGTTCAATGTAAAACGCACTTCTGCAAGTAGATCCTTCCCATTATAAACAAAAGAATTATCCATTAACATCTCCCCTATTTGCAGGGTCAAATTATTTTCTGGATCCACGATCGACCTTTCTGTCAATTCAAGATCATTTGCTAAAACATTTCCGACGGTCAATAGCATTGCAGCTATCAAAATTGATTTGATTTTTTTCATGATTGTTTGATTTATGATTGATGATGTTACATTAGAAAGACTATCCTAAATCGAAAATGTTACGCGAAACAGCCTCTTTTTTTAATTAAAATTCTGATTTTAAGGATTTTGAAGACATGTCCGGCTATTCCAACTCCAACGGTAAGCCCTATCACAAATCATATGGAAACAAGTAAAAAGCACTACTACGTCGTTACATTAAAACAAAAAAAAAGCCATACTTTTCAGCATGGCTCTTTTAAGTCTGGACTATTTAATTTCTTAAGCAAGAACAGCTTTCACTTTATCTGCCGCCTCTTGGAACTGAACCGCTGAATGAACGGCCAATCCGGAATTGTCTATAATTTCTTTTGCCAATTCGGCATTGGTTCCCTGCAAACGAACAATGATCGGCACCTTTATGGCATCTCCCATATTCTTGTAAGCATCAACAACACCTTGGGCAACTCTATCACACCTTACAATACCACCAAAGATATTGATAAGGATCGCTTTTACATTATCGTCCTTTAAGATGATACGAAAAGCTTCCTCTACACGTTTGGCATCCGCAGTACCACCTACATCCAAAAAGTTGGCAGGTTCTCCACCAGCCATCTTGATCAGGTCCATGGTAGCCATTGCCAATCCGGCACCATTTACCATACACCCAACATTTCCGTCAAGGTCAACGTAGTTAAGACCTACGGCTCTTGCTTCCACCTCGATAGGATTCTCCTCCCTTAAATCGCGCATTTCAGCATATTGCTTTCTTCTATACAATGCATTGTCATCGATGGATACTTTGGCATCTACCGCCATGATCTTGTCATCTGATGTTTTGAGCACTGGGTTTATTTCGAACATATTGGAATCACTTTCCACATAGGCTTTGTACAAAGAAGTAACGAATTTCGTCATCTCTTTAAAAGCCGTTCCCGAAAGCCCAAGATTGAAAGCTATCTTTCTGGCCTGAAAAGGCATTAAACCAACAGAAGGTTCAATTTCTTCCGTAAAAATCAAATGCGGTGTTTTTTCAGCAACCTCTTCAATATCCATACCTCCCTCGGTAGAATACATGATCATATTCTTTCCAGTCCCCCTGTTCAAGAGAACAGAAACGTAAAATTCGGAAGTCTCACTTGGACCTGGATAGTAGACATCCTCGGCAACCAATACTTGGTGAACTTTTTTACCTTCTGCAGAGGTTTGTGGTGTAATAAGGTTCATCCCTATTATTTTTCCTGCGATCTCTTCTACTTCCCTCAAGTTTTTGGCAAGTTTCACACCACCACCTTTACCACGTCCACCCGCATGGACCTGTGCTTTGATCACATGCCATCCTGTTCCTGTTTCCTCGGTAAGTTGTTTTGCGGCCTCAACGGCTTCTGCTGCATTATGTGCCACGATTCCTCTTTGGATACGTACACCAAAACTTGCTAATATTTCTTTTCCTTGATATTCGTGAAGATTCATATGTAAATGGTATCTTTTTGTTCGGTAGCAAAAATAGGAAACCCTAGGTAATTACCCTAATGAAAAAAGAAACATCGGCATATTATATTTTAAAATCCTTGAAATCCAACGGATCAAAATTTTTGAAATGACCGTTCATCTCAATAACATCTTTCATATGGTTAACCTGTTTCAAAACTTCTGTGGTAGCAATAAGGTGAGATCTTATATAAATCAATCGTTCACTTTCATGCACCATTTTCAACAAATGGTACTCTTGATGCAACGTGAGACCGATCTTGTGGATGAGTTTGTCCAAGGTAAGAGCTCCTTTATAAATATGGTCAAAAGGAATATTCATTAGACCATAGAGCATTTTGGTGTATTCTATAACGGAATCCCTTTGTGATTGGAGTCCATCTTCTATATAATCCAAGAAGGTCACTATCCCCCCGGCATAAAGTCGACCTTCCATCTCATTGTCAAATGTCATTACCTTAAATACCCTTTGGGCACTGCAAACCACATCCATTTCCCCATTGGGATAGGTGTGTACAATTTCCACCAATTTCATTTCCGTTCCATAGGCTACGGTGTTATCTATATAAACCGGAATACCAAAGGTAATCGCCTCCGCCAAACAATCTTGGATCAACTGTTTATACCGCTCTTCAAAAATATGAAGGGCCACTCTTTCACCGGGAAAGAATACGGATTGAAGCGGAAACATTGGAAGTTTCATGATCTTTTTTTATTAAAAATAGAAGATGTAAGCATGGAAGGCAAAAAAACCAGCTATTTTATATTGTTGTATTTATAACAATTTGTTGTATTATTCAAATAAGTTGTCGCATTTCTTGTTCACATCCCCGAAGTAGGTTAGCTTTGCACAAAATATTTTAGGCCATGAAGCACTCCGATTTATTAGATATTGCCAAAACATATGGAGATCCGGTATATGTATATGATTCAGAAAAAATCATATCCCAGTTCAACAGATTGACAAATGCCTTTAAGGGGGTAAAACATCTGCAGTTGAACTATGCCGCAAAGGCTTTGTCCAACATTTCCATACTCAGACTGATGAACAGTTTGGGCAGTGGATTGGATACCGTTTCCATACAAGAGGTAAAACTCGGGTTGTTGGCCGGTTTCAAACCGGAATCCATCATATACACTCCCAATGGCGTGTCTTTGGAAGAAATAGAAGAGGTTTCGGCCTTGGGCGTCAGGATCAATATTGACAACCTATCCATCCTGGAACAGTTTGGGAGCAAACACCCAAATATTCCTGTATGTATCCGTATCAACCCGCACGTAATGGCGGGCGGCAACTCAAACATTTCCGTAGGACATATAGACAGTAAATTTGGGATCAGTATACATCAAATTCCCCATCTGCTCAGAATTGTTGATCTTACAAAAATGAACATCAATGGGATCCATATGCATACCGGAAGCGATATCTTGGATATTGACGTATTCTTATATGCTTCTGAAATTCTTTTTGATACCGCCAAAAATTTCAAAAATCTGGACTTTATCGATTTTGGAAGTGGATTTAAAGTACCTTACAAGGAGGGCGATATTGAAACCAACATAGAAGAACTAGGACAAAAATTGACCGAAAAGTTTAATGATTTCTGCAAGGAATACGGCAAGGAATTGACCTTGGCGTTTGAACCGGGTAAATTTTTGGTCAGTGAGGCTGGCTATTTCTTGGCAAAGGTAAACGTGGTAAAACAGACCACGTCTACGGTCTTTGCGAGTGTTGATTCAGGATTTAACCACTTGATAAGACCTATGTTATATGGTGCAACACATAGCATTCTGAACATTTCAAATCCAGAAGGTAGGGAACGCTACTATTCTGTGGTAGGTTACATTTGCGAAACCGATACTTTTGCGAGCAACCGAAGGATCAAGGAAATATCGGAAGGTGATATACTGTGTTTTAAAAATGCCGGAGCCTATTGCTTTACCATGGCGAGCAACTATAATTCCAGATTTAGGCCTGCCGAGGTATTATGGCATCAAGGAAAAGCCATTCTAATCAGGGAACGCGAGACTTTTGAGGACCTGATCAGGAACCAGATAGACACCAAAGACCTCTTTGCTGTTAAAAAGGAAAAGGCCACTGTAAAATAAACATTCGTTATTTTCGTTATTTTTGGTATACTTATTGGACTAATCCCGTAAAAAATACTTGGATGGACTTAAATAAAATATTCAATACCAAACTCCTGTTGTTCATATGCATAGGATTTTTTTCCTTGACAATGACCGCTCAGGAAGTAAAATGGATGTCATGGGATGAGGCCGTAAAAAAGTCGCAAACCGATAAGAAGCCAAAGAAAGTCTTTATCGATGTCTATACTGATTGGTGTGGATGGTGCAAAAAAATGGATAAGGATACCTTTCAGAATCCAGAAGTGGCCGCCTACATGACCAAGAACTTTTATATGGTAAAAATGGACGGGGAAGGCAAAGAACCTATTGATTTCAAAGGCAAGACCTATAAGTTTGTGGCACAGGGACGAACTGGCTACCACGAATTTGCTGCAGCTTTGATGCAGGGCAAATTGAGCTATCCCACCACCATCTTTTTGGACGAACAGCTGAACATGTTATCACCGGTTCCTGGATATCAAAAACCGGAACCATTTTTAAATATTGCCCAATATTTCGGGGATAATATCTACAAAGAGAAAGATTGGAAAACCTATACAGGACAGAGCAAATAAATTAGAAACCATTTATAAAAAGAAAGCCCAAAACATTGTTTTGGGCTTTCTTTTTATTTTAGATCCTGAACTACCTACTATAGTTTGGAGACTCTTTGGTTATGGTAACATCATGTGGATGGCTTTCATTGATACCACTGGCCGTAATTTTAACGAACCTTCCATTTTCTTTCAAGGATTCAATATCCTTGGCACCACAATAGCCCATTCCTGCACGTAGACCTCCAACGAACTGATGGATACTTTCGAACAAGTCCCCTTTATAAGGAACACGTCCTACAATTCCTTCCGGCACCAATTTTTTGATATCATCCTCAACGTCTTGGAAATACCTATCTTTACTCCCTTGCTTCATGGCTTCCACAGAACCCATTCCCCTGTAGGATTTAAATTTTCTCCCTTCGTAAATGATGGTTTCACCCGGAGATTCCTTGGTACCCGCCAACAGGGATCCCAACATAACACAGTCGGCCCCAGCGGCAATCGCCTTGGGAATATCACCTGTATATCTTATCCCACCATCAGCTATCACCGGAACACCACTGCCCTTGATGGCAGCTGCAACTTCCAAAACAGCTGAAAACTGTGGAAAACCTACTCCGGCCACAACCCTTGTGGTACAGATAGATCCTGGTCCAATACCTACTTTGACGGCATCAGCACCAGCTTCAACCAAATATTTTGCAGCTTCCCCTGTTGCGATATTACCAACAATAACATCCAGGTCTGGAAATTTCTTTTTTACTTCTTTCAAAACCCTTACCACCCCTTGGGTATGTCCGTGGGCAGTATCGATAATAACAGCATCAACACCTGCATTGACCAAGGCTTCTGCCCTTTCAACAGCATCCGCAGTTACCCCAAGTGCAGCGGCAACCCTTAGTCTACCGTATTGATCCTTGTTTGCAATAGGTTTTTGTGTAAGTTTAGTGATATCTCTGAACGTAATCAACCCGACCAATTTATTGTCGTTGTTGACAACAGGCAACTTTTCAATCTTATGTTGTTGTAGGATATCCTCGGCCTGTGCCAAGCTGGTGCCTTCGGCCACTGTAACCAAGTTTTCAGAGGTCATCACCTCAGCAATTGGCCTATCATTATTTTTCTCAAAACGCAGGTCCCTATTTGTAACGATTCCCAAAAGTTTACCTTCACCATCAATAATGGGAATTCCACCAATGCTGTATTCCTTCATGCTAGCCTTGGCATCACGTACAACAGAGTTCAGGGGCAAAGTCACCGGATCGATGATCATGCCGCTTTCGGCACGTTTTACCTTTCTGACCTTCATGGCCTGCTTCTCAATACTCATATTTTTATGAAGCACACCAATTCCTCCTTCTTGGGCCATGGCAATGGCCATTTTGGATTCTGTTACCGTATCCATGGCAGCAGAAACAATGGGTACATTTATGGTAATGTTCCTAGTAAATTTTGTTTGAATGTTCACTTCCCTGGGAAGAACTTCAGAATATGCCGGGACGAGCAGTACATCGTCATAGGTTAAACCTTCACCAACAATCTTATCAAGATGAGCTTGCATAGCAATTATTTATATAATTGCGTGCAAATGTAGTGATTTTTATTGGTTATATTACTGAATACCATCTCCGACCACATAATTTTCGCGTGCCTTTTTGACCCAATTTATCAATTCTTGTTTTTCTTTGTCGGTCATCTTACCATGGATGAGCGAATACCCCTTTTCGGGCATTTCACCTTCCTCCACCTCTTCGATCAACTCTTCCAACTTATGATCCTTTTTTTTCACGGTATAAGCATCCCAGTCCGAAACATTGAAGTGTTCGGCACCTTCCTCCACATGATCGGCAATAACAAATGAAATTGGGGCTATTTCCGCATACCAAGGATACTCCGTTTTATTGCTGTGGCAATCATAACAATTGTTTTCCAATACGGCCTTCATTTCCGGACTTGGTTTTGTCTCGGCCTCAAAGGACGCTACATCCCTGTATTCGGCATTATTTTTCTCGGGACGATAAAATTGGATAAGAACCAAAGCTACCAAAAGTACGATCAGAATTTTTTTAAGAATTTTCATAGGATTTAATTAAAGGGTTAGTTGTAACGTTATATATGCAGTTCTTGGCTCCGCCGGAAGTATTCCGGGTCCGGGATAACCTGTTGCCCTTCGTGTAAAATACGAGTTGTTCAGGACATTGTTGACACCAGCTTCCAAGCGTAATTTTTTTAATGTATAGGACAAAGAAGCATCAAAGATATCATAGGCAGGAATAGCTCCTTCAATACCCCTTTGATTGTCATTGACATCTTGTGGTGCATTGGTAGCATCGGTAAACTGTTTGGACAAATACGTATATTGAAAACTTCCAAGCAGGTCGCCATATCCAAAACGCAGACCTGTTTTTAGGTTTACCTTGGGAATAAATTCCACCTGATTTCCCTCCACATTATTTTCCTCGGATGAGATATATTCAGATTCCGTCAGCGCAAGGTTTACAAAGTAGTTCAGTTTCATCTTTGTTATACTGGGCATAAAAGTCTCCTTTAGGCTCCAATCAGCAAACCCTTCAAAACCGTACATCAAAGCTGTCCCGATATTCCCTCTAAAACGGACAATACGACCGGTCTCCACCTCTTCACCCTGCGAATTGGTACGTGTTTCACTTTTCAGAACCTCGCCCAACCTATTGTCATAAAGTAGGGTAAAAGCTCCCAAATCATAGGATAATTTATCCTTTAATCGCCCACGAAATCCAAGGTCCGCCGTAAAACCCTTCTCGTCATCAATGTTTTCATCTACTTGAAAGGAAGGGTTTACCACACGAATATCGCTGAAGGTTACAGAACGATAATTCTGGGAAATATTGCCATAAAACTCCCCTGAAGGGTTCAATTTATAAGATGCTCCCAATCCAAGCAATAGAAAGGTCCTATCAAAAGTACGGTTATCTTCAATCTCCTCGTTCAACAAAGGATTCCCCGCCAAATCCAGCACAATATTCCTATAACTTCCTACACTTTCGGTTTTAATATGTTCCAATCGAAATCCAGGTGTTAAATTAAATCTGTCACTGATATTGAACACATTTTCACCAAAAAAGGCCAGATTAAAATTTGGAAAATCAAATGCGGACTGTCTTTCATAATTGGGATACGTATCGTCAGCAAAGTTAAAATCAGCATTGGAGGCATTGGTACCAGGTCCTTGCCTTTGGTCATTGTTCGTTTTATAGATTTTTCCCCCGAGCAACAAGGCAGATTCCTGCTCTCCCAAGTTGTAACGGCTCAATACCCTTAGTTCTGCGCCCCAATTTTTAAAATTGTCCACCAATAATTCTCTAGGTTCCGAGGGATCATCGGGTTGTGAAACGCGATTGGTTCTAAAGCCCAGGGCTTTCCTTGATGCATTCAAACCAAAAACATTTAAGCTCATATTCGTGTAATCCGAAAAATCGTGATCCAATCGAAGTGAAAATAATTTCCAATCCACATCGAACCAATTTCTGGTTCTGTTGCTAAAAGTAGGATCCTCCAAAAATTGTGAATCTGTCAAACCACCTGGCTGTTGGGCCAAATAGTTCAGGAATGTGGTCTCCAGGGTTACTTTTGTCCGGTCATTGAATTGATATCCGAGATGGGCAAAATAATTACGGCTCCCATAACTACTATTGGGTCTAAAACCATTACCCTCCTTATAATTGAAATACGTGTAATAGCTAAACTTGCCCAAAGTACCACTAAGACTGTTAAAGCTAGTTCTTAGGTCATAAGAACCTACTGTCTGCCTGCTTACCCAAGCTATTTTCTTGTCGGGTTCGGGTGTTTTGAACTTAAAATTGACCAAACCGCCGAACTGTGTCCCATATTGTAGGGAAGCAGCTCCACGCACCACTTGAATTTCTTGTAGTGCTTCTGCAGGTGGGGTGTAATAACTTTCCGGATATCCCAAGACATCCGCACTGATATCATACCCATTTTGACGGGTATTAAAATTAGCCGTACGATTGGGGTCCAATCCCCTGCCCCCAATATTTAATTGCAGGCCGGCATCCCCATTATCATAGATGTTGAGGCCAACAACCTGCCCATATACCTGCCGGGCATTATTGGCCGCCAAATTCCCCACTAAGCCGTCCAAGAGAACAACCTCGGTTTTTTTTCCAGCGTAGATAGCCGTGCCCTCTACTTTTTTCAATTGCTTGAGTGCAAATATTTTTTCCCGTTGTTGGGTAACAACAACCTCAGATAATTCCTCGGACAAAGGTTCCAATAAAATATCCATAGCCGTATTTGCTGCGATCTGGATTTTTTCCTCCCTCACCTTATATCCATAGGCAAATACAATAAGTTGATAGGAACCTGGGGCAATATTATCAATGCTATAATTTCCATCAGAATTGGCCCTTGCAAATTTTTCCAATTCCTTAAGATACACCTCGGCATCTGGAACCTTGTTGTTCTCGGTATTCTTTACAGTCCCCCTCAATTCAAACTGGGCATGAGACCATTGAAAAAAGAAAAGCAAGCATATGGCAATATTAAAATCCTTTAATCTCATCTTTAAAATTTATTATCCACGTTTTGTGCTGAAATGATTCTTGGTGCTGTGTCAGGTCTACCGTTGGATCTATATATGTACTGCTCAATCTACCGTTGAGCGCAACCTGGCAATCGACATAAATGGCTATATCCTTAAATCCGTCTTTGGAGAAATGGTCTTCCAAAAAGTGGGCATACTCCAAAATAAAATCAGGTTGAAACGACATTTGCTTTTCTTGAAACGCAGTCAGGAAATCTGAATTATCCACATAAAACCATTTCCCCGACTGACCATCCACCACTTTAAAATTTGCATAACCTGATTTTTCCATGAGCATAACGCGCCATGAAAACCGAAATCCTTCCTCCGTCCAAAATAGCTCCCCGGGATAAGCCAAATATCGAAACGGAAGGAGCAATTGTATAGCAAAGAAACAAACCAGAACAATTTTCAAAGCTCTTGCTTTTAATTTGTTCGCCGGCTCATATACCCGTTGGGTATTAAAGTTATTGATATTCACATGCAACAGCTTGCTTAGATATCCCAATATCTTTTGATGCAAGCTTGCATCAAAAAATATGAGGGCCGAAACAATCATGATATAGGGAAACATTCCAATGGGAAAAAGGACCCTGGTCAGGATATGGAAAATAACCACAAAAATGAAAGCAACAGTTCTTGTCCGTTTAAAAAACAGCAAAAAAGGAATAGCCAAATCGTATATAGCCCCACCGTAACTGAAAGCATAATGAACCCATTCAAAGTGCATGAAATCACCCAAAACAGGAATATCGAACTTTGAGGGCAACCATATCTTAAGGGGCATGGCATGGACCAGCCAATCCGAATTTAACTTGGCCAAACCGGCATAAAAGTAGACGATGGCCAATAAAGCCTTTATGGAATTGATACTCCATGCCGGCACATACTCAAACGCCTTGTCTGGGTTCTTAAAGGCATCAATGGCATAATAAGCATTGGCCGGAAGAAAGATCATTAAGAAGGACAAAATGCTTATAAAATAATAGTGATTCAAATAAGTGGTTTTGTCCATCAATTCTATATAAGTAAAACTTATAAAAAACATGATAATAGCCATTCTATATTTATAACCCAGTGCCACAAACACTGCGGACAAGGCACAAATAACAAAAAGGAGGTAGGTATACTGCCCAAAAGGTTTAACCCATTCAAAACCGTAGTAGGAAAAGAAAAGCTTGGGTTCTATATATAATTTTTTAATCCAACCGTAACTCCAAAAACGGATGATACTCAACAACATCATTATGCCAAAGAAAATGCGAAAGACCGCCAAAGGGGCGGCCTCCACAGGCTTGACTAAATATTGTTGTATACGATCTTTCATGTATTAATCACCATCAGCGTCTACAAAATCAACACTAATACTCATGGCAGAAACCATATCCACTTTTAATAACGGGACAGCTCTTTGAACCTCATCATAAGCACTCAACATGGCCGTTGGCGGATTGTTATTTTCGATTTCAGCCCTGAATGAGGAAAGTGCACTTACTGACGCTCTAGCTGTATTAAACTGAGCGTTTATGGCAGCTTTCAAATCTACGCCATTCTTAACAATATTCAAGGAATCCAGATAACTAGCCAAACTTTCTCCGGAGGCAGATGCCCTAAAGTGCTTGCCGTTGAAAAAATCCTGAATCGCGGAAAGACCTTCCAAAAACAGTTCTTTGGAAATATCACCCTTATAATAGGCCTCTAAATTTTTAGGGAGGGTACTTCCAGAAAAGACACCCAGTGGTATGCCCATTTTTCCGGCCCTAAGAAACTTTTCATAATAAAAAATATAATCGTTCACATAGCGGTCTACGGAAGCGGTGGCCGATGCCCCATCATTAGCAACAAAAACATCCCTATAGCCATTTTTCCACCCATTGGATACCGTAGTTGTCAAATTGGTCATATCAGACAATACAGATTCGGTATATGCTATAAGGCCATTCTGATCTGGAGCAGCAAACCTAGCCACAATATCCATGTCCGTTTCACCTAAACCATTGATCAAATAATCCAAGGCTGGAAATCCTTTGGCATCACGGTTTGAAGATAGTGATAGGTCATAAGTGCCGGATACTACATAATCATCTATTTTTTGGGTATTTGTGGGATAGATATTTACATTTAAACGTAGTCCTACATTTTCTGCAGGCCCTATTTCAAACATGGAAACACGCTGCCACATTTTATAAGTATCCAACCAAGCAGCCCTGAAGGCTTTCAGGTTAGCCGTAGACCGGTCCGCTTTGAACACCAGGAAAGCATTGTTAAGTTCGGACATTTCCACATCAAAAGCCTCATAAGAAGGAATGATTATGTTATCTGCCCAATTCTCCAACATGGCACCCCTATCAAAGTTGACCGGAGTGGGATTGGGATTTTGAATATCATCTGTACCATCTGAAGAACATGCCCAAAAAAGGACCATGCTCATAGTAAACAGTATCATTTTTTTCATAGCTTATTTTTATTTATTCTAATTAAGCAAAAGTACAAAAAGCAACCTTTTATATTTTAATAAAAGGTTGCTTTTTTTATGTTCATTATTCGGCCGCCTGCTCTAAGGTAAATTCAAATTGCCCTGCAATGGCAACAGAAATTTCATCCAAAGTAGATATTTGTACATCCCACAAACCATTAGGACCATCATCCATAAGATCCGAAAGGAATGCATCAACTTCTGCTTTGGAGAAATATGGAGCGTTACTATTTGGCTTTCTAGTGAACTGTAAGCTATATATGAATCCATAAGCTTCAGAAAGATCATGAAATGCAGTTCCGTACGCAGGCACCTCTTGAGTCAACGAAGGCTTGGCCTGTTGTAAGTAATAAACGGCTCTAATTCCTATAATTTCCGATATTTTTGTCTTGATGATGTCTGCCTGGGCATCACGAACTTCGTAATTATTGGCCACAATTGCGGCTCTTCCCAATTTAAAAGCTTGGAAAATATCATCGGCGATTCCAGCGAAATCATTGTCTCCTTCTACTCTTCCTATATACTTGTTCAGGAAACTATCTGCTCCTAAATCTATGTTTGGATTGGCAGGATCGGCGTTCAGTCCGAAAACATAACCATATGCCTCATCCCACTTATGCTCCATTGAAGTGTACGACTTGCCTTCCTCAACAATGCCCATATCGTTGTTAGCTCTATTACTTCCTTCATCTAACACTCCTGGGCTCAAATAATTGTTCAATGTCTGATCCACGACCAAAGCTCCAATCAGTCCTTTTACGACCATTTGATCGTATTCAAGACCCAATGCATTAACATAACGGGTAGCTGAACCATCTGCGATCTGACCTGCAACCCCTGCAGAAGCCGGAGTGTTCCAGTTTGGAAACACCTCATTTACTTGATTTTCGATCCAATTTTCGAAATCAAGACGTATTAACGATTGGTCTGTAGCGTTCACAGAAAAATAATCAAAAGAAGCAGCTGTCTTACTTCTTAAATTTTTATTGGAAGCATTAAGAGAAGGAGAGGAAAAATTATTTTGTCCTTCTTCATGTGCAAACATATTTAATAACCCGGTGGCGGTTTGCCCAGTATTCTTTAAACCTTTCTCAAGCTCACCTCCCATTTTCAACCTTGTAGACTGTCCATTGAAGTCGACTGAATTTTCACCATTTCTTTCAAAACTATAAGTAGTTGGATTATTGATTTTGGAACCTTCCTCAATGATGTCGGTATCATCAGTGCTACAGGCACCCAATAGGCCCAAAACGGCAAAAGACAAAGGGATAAAATAATTTTTCATTATGACTGTTCTTATTTAGATTTGATTAAAATAATTTTCGAGGACAAATATAGTACCCACTTTACTATCTGCAAAGTTTATTTATACTAAATCTAAATAAAAAATATAATTATTTAAATATCAATGATATAAGGAAAATAATTCTGTTGCCTTATTGTAAGTTGCTTCAAAAGTCATCCAATTTACATTGGTATCTGCCTTTTCTTTGGTGAAGTAAGACAGCATTTTTTCCGTAGGCATATTACCGGTCAATTCGTCCTTGGCCATAGGACAACCCCCAAAACCTTGGATGGCCCCATCGAACCTTCGGCATCCAGCCTTGTAAGCTGCATCCACCTTTTCATGCCATCTGGAAGGCGTTGTGTGCAGATGCGCCCCAAATTCAATTTCCGGATATTTGGATATTAAATTTGAAAACAAATAATCGATAACTTCAGGTGTGGAAGATCCCACGGTATCTGAAAGGGATAATATCTTAACGCCCATCGATGCCAATTTTTCCGTCCACTCCCCCACTATTTCCACATCCCAAGGATCTCCATAGGGATTACCAAAACCCATAGAAATATAGGTAACGACTTCTTTGTTGGCTGCATTTGCCAAGTCTAGAATTTCCTGTAGGGCTGTTACCGATTCAGCTATGGTCTTGTGGGTATTCCGCATTTGAAAATTCTCGGAAATAGAAAATGGATAACCCAAGTAATCAATGGCAGCATGCTGACAGGCATCTTCCGCCCCTCTTACATTGGCCACGATGGCCAAGAGCTTACTCTGGGACCTTGATAGATCCAATCCTGCCAAAACATCCGCGGTATCCGCCATCTGAGGTATAGCCTTTGGAGATACAAAACTGCCAAAATCTATGGTATCAAAGCCACAACGTAAAAGGGATTGTATGTACTTAATTTTGCTTTCTGTAGGGATAAACGATTTTATTCCCTGCATGGCATCTCTTGGGCATTCTATGATTTTGACCTTTTCGGACATGAATTCTATTTATACGATTTCAAAATTACTACTATTTATCCGAAAATAAGATATAAAGTCCAATCCCTATAAATACAACAATCTGCATCCATTTTAAAAATTGACCTACTCCCGAATGTCTTGTTATATAATTTGATATTGCTCCCGACAATAATGCTATCAGCCCAAAAATGACAAAGGACACCAACATAAACAAAAGTCCCAATACGTAAAACTGGACTACCGTACTTAATTCTTTGCTAAACAAAAATCCAGGAAAAAAAGCCAAGAAAAATATAGTTACTTTCGGATTTAGGACATTCATGATAAACCCTTTCCTATATAGCTGCCAAAGTCCTTTTTTCGCAACGGGAGAATCACCCAATTGTATCTCTGGAGCACTCCCATATACTTTGTACGCCAAGAAAAACAAATACAAAGCCCCCATCAACTTTATGGTAAAAAATATGGTGTCACTTTCTTTGATAATGGCCGAAATACCGAAGGCCAACAAGGAGGTATGTATGAGACACCCGGATATTAAACCCGCAACGGTGGCCAATCCGTATTTTTTTCCATGAGCGATACTCTGCATCAACACATAAATATTGTCAGGGCCAGGAGCCACTGCAAGGGCAGCAGTTGCCATTATAAAGGCAGATAGAACATCGTAATTCAATAGACAGTATTAAAAAATCGAAAATACAAATTAAGGATTATTGTTCCCCTATTTTTTATATCTTGATCAAAAAATGAAAATTATATTTTCAATCACTATTGCGATAATAATAGGCATAATCCTGAGCTTTACCTCTCCAGATATAAACACCACTCCCTTGGAATACAACCATCAAAAATCACAGGATCGTGTATTGAGACATGTAGTGCTCTTCAAGTTTAAAGAAGGTACATCCCCAATGGAAGTTGCCACCATAGAAGCTGCTTTTAACACGCTTCCCAGCAAAATAAAAGCCATACATACTTTTGAATGGGGATTGAACAATAGTCCAGAAGGACTCAACAAGGGGTTTACCCATTGTTATTTCTTAACATTTAAAACCGAAGAAGATCGCGATGTTTATTTACCTCATCCAGAACATAAAGCATTTGGAGCCCTACTCACGCCGCATTTGGAAGATGTCCTTGTAGTGGATTACTGGGCGCAGTAGGTGTATGGTGTCAAAAGACTTACGCCTTCAATATGGCTTTGTTGATTTTCTTGGCCAAGCCAGGGCCTTCATACACAAAACCGGTCCATACTTGGACAAGATCTGCCCCTGCAGCCAATTTTTCCAACGCATCCTCTGCAGAATGAATACCCCCCACACCAATAATAGGAAAGGCCTTATTACTTTTTTCCGCTAGAAACCGAATAACCTCCGTACTTCGCTTTGTCAATGGCTTGCCACTTAACCCCCCCATTTCCTCGGCAAGTGTCAGATGAGATTTTAAGTTTTCCCTTCCTATGGTGGTATTTGTAGCAATAATGCCATCTATATGGGTATCCGCAACAATCTGAATAATATCAAGCAATTGACTATCTGTAAGATCAGGGGCTATTTTCAGGAGAATGGGTCTTTCATTTACATCCTTCTTCAATGCCAGCTTGGTATTCTCTTTTTTCAGTTCCTTCAACAGGGCGGTCAAAGGCTCCTTATCCTGCAATTCCCTTAGTCCAGGTGTATTGGGAGAACTCACGTTCACGACAAAGTAATCCACATAATCAAAAAGGGCATCAAAACAAATCAAGTAATCCTTAACAGCGTCCTTATTGGGTGTTACTTTGTTCTTTCCAATATTACCTCCTATAAGAACATTATGGTCCTTCTTCAATTGTTCCACAGCCTCAAAAACACCAAGGTTGTTAAAACCCATTCTGTTGATGATTGCCTTATCGTCCTTGAGACGGAAAAGCCTTTTCTTTGGATTCCCCTCCTGTGGCTTTGGGGTAAGCGTCCCTATTTCAACAAACCCAAATCCAAAATTTGCCAATTCGTTGTAAAGCACAGCGTTCTTGTCGAATCCAGCTGCCAATCCTACCGGATTTTTGAATTTCAAACCAAATACTTCCCGTTCCAGTTTTGGATCCTCCAAAACGTACAACGACCTGAACAATCCTGAGAAACCGATTTTCGAAAGAACCTTGATCATGGTAAACGAAAAGTGATGTACCATTTCTGGATCAAAGAGAAAAAATAGGGGTCTTAGAATGAGTTTGTACATGGTTTGTTTGAAAATTTCAACAAAAATACAAACTCATACCATGTTGACAGTGGTATCCCTACGAATTTTTTAACACAACATTGAAAATATTATTCCGGGACAGTTCCTGCTTTCAACGGGGTACGCGCCACTTCATGGCACAATTCCAAATATCGCTGATATTGTTTCTGATTGAAAAGGCCCAAAAGCTTTTGATCATACGATAAAGAAATTTGTACTATTCTATTTTCCAGCACCTTAAATTTCACGGCCAATTCCGTTAATTCTTCCGGGGTACTTTGTGGATGGGTATCTAAAAGTTGTCTGCTCTGCAGTTCTATAGGGGATATCTCCTCTTCAAGTTTTGCTCCCAGTTCCTTCATTTTTACAACCTGTTCTGCATTCAATTGAAAAACCTGGATAATGGTCTCATCATCTTTCCCTCCAATCCCTAGGGTACAGTCTTGGGACCATCCCTGTGAGCATAGCAATAAAAACACTATGAACAACTTTACTTGAATTAACCTCATGTCCCTTTTAATGTTTAATGGATTTGGTTTGCTAAGATATAAACAGAATTTAACAGTTTTCAGATCCAGTACAAATAAATAATCCGCATATGAAACAAAAAAGGACCACTTATTAAGGTGGCCCTTGAAAAAATACCTATTGAAAAGTTTATCTGAGTGTAAAGTTTAAACGGGCAAATAAGAAACGTCCACCAATTCCAAATTGTTGGGCCCTTCGTGACCAATCGAATCTACCTGAACTTCTGTTGCCAAAAGATTCCTCTGCCCGATCGGGATAGATATCAAAAAGGTTATTGGCCCCCAAAGTAAAAGTTAAGGCATTGGTCGCCTTATATCCTACAGATAAATCTGTCACTACTTTAGTGCCAAATACCTGTTGGTTGGCGATGGTGGTTGTCGCCTCAGTTACTTCTCCAAAATATACATTTCGTAAAAAGATGATGAATTTATCAGAAGTAAGGCTATTGGACAGGTTAATTTTAGTCCTTGGAACAGCTTCTTCTAAATATACCCGACTATCCTCAGGAAAATAAGTGTCTATCAAACCGGCATTCCGAAGTACTTGTGAAGCATTGATATCCCCTACCTTCTTGGTTTTGGACAAGGTACCTGCCAAATCGGATTTTAATCGCCAAGTAGCTCCTAAATCTGTCCTATGGGTAATCACTATATCCAATCCCTTGGATTCCGTATCAATGGCATTGGCGAAGAAGGAGGCAGCTGTAGCATTGGCCTGTCTTAGTAAGTTATCCAGCTCTGTTCCAGTACCGGGGCCCTTGAACTGACCTGTGTATACCACGCGATCATTGATCATAACAAAATATCCATCTACGGTCACCGATAAATTGGCATCTGGAATATTAGCGGTAAGCCCCAGGCTAACACTACTGGAGGTCTCTTGCTTCAGTTGAGGAATCCCCAATAAATCCGCAGCCCTACTATCATTGGCGAATGTACCCACCTCCTGTGGGTTCCCAAAATTATCGAAGATGGTAGACGTTGAATTAAAATTGATCTGATGCAGGGAGGGAGCCCTAAAACCGGTATTCACCGCTCCCCGAATGTTGAAATTATCGGTCACCTTATAGCGTGTTGCCAATTTGAAATTTAGTGTAGATCCAAAATCACTGTAATTTTCGAATCGAGTAGCGAAACTGGCCAAAAATGCTTCAGAAAAATCGGCCTCCACATCAAAATACCCCGCTACACTACTTCGTCCCCTTGACAGTTCATTACTGGGGGCAAAGCCAGGAAAAACCTGTGAACCACCTGGCCTACTGGCACCAAAGAAATCTTGGGAAGGTTGTTGTGAAGCTAGTTTAATGACCTGTCCATTAGCGGTATATTGCGCATATGAAGGTTCTTCCCCAGCTACAATCTCATAATTCTCTACCCTATATTCCGCTCCAAAAGCTACGTTAAGTCCGGACATCACGTCGTCAAAAAACTGGGTAATATCCAAATTGGTCGTATTCTGCGCAAAGGAAAATCCACCTGCATCAAAGGTGGTAGGCGATGCATTTTGCAATGAGGCATTGTAGGTATTCCCAATCGTATATAGGAAAGCATTTTTTCCGTAAGTATTGCTAAAATCCACATTCCAATCCCCTACAACCCCTTTAATCCCAAGAGAAATGGACCTATCCTTGATATTGGAATTGATCTCGGGCAAGAAACCATTGATATAGGCAGGAGTATAGGTTCTACTCTGATTCGGCAATCTGTAAAATCCTGCAGAATTACCTGTTCTGGAACTTATCCCTGCAAAGGAGTAGAGCTCGGTACCACTATCATCCAAAGGCAACGAAAAATTGACAAACAGTCGTCCGCCTCTTAAAGCCGACTGGCCGACCCTCATATTAAAATCACTTCGTTGTTGTCCCCTAGCCGTAAGTTCTGCATCTGTATTATCCGCAGATAATAAAGTCCTCAGCTCATCTTTAGTGCTTGCTCCATTTCTATTGATTCCCGCTTGATCGGTATATTGTATCACATCATTCACATCATCGTCCAACAAATTAGCAATATTATAACCGTCGTTATTGGCCACTCTTTCAACGGTGTTATAAAGATTGTAGATAGAACCTTCCCATTCTTTCATACGGCTGTAATCCTCACGCACATCAAAATCACCAGAGAAAGTTATAAAGCCACCATTTTCGCCAAGAGGAAGACCATAACTACCTGCTATATTCGTGGTCTCCCCATCAACACCCCCTGTTTGGTCGTTGGCATTTTTGGAAAAGTTGGCACCCGTTGTAACCGTAGTGGTCAATTCATTCACAGATTTGTTCAATACAATATTGATGACCCCCGCAATGGCGTCAGATCCGTATTGGGCAGCGGCACCATCACGCAATACTTCTATTCTCTGTATTGCCGCGGCAGGAATGGCATTTAAATCCGTTCCTACGCTTCCCCTACCAAAAGTTCCATTTACATTTACCAAGGAAGAGGTATGTCGCCTTTTCCCATTGATCAAGACCAATACTTGATCCGGCCCCAAACCTCTTAAAGAAGCAGGGTCAATATGATCGGTTCCATCGGAGATTGTTTGTGTATTGGAGGTAAACGAAGGAGCCACATAATTCAATATCTGATTTAGGTTTACTTGTGGAGCCACATTATTGAGCTCTTTCATGTCTATAACATCTACAGGCACAGTGCTTTCCGTTGCTGTCCTGTTTGGATTACGAGATCCAACTATAATCACCTCTGTAAGTGCTACTCCGGAAAGCAAAGTTACCCTCATAGCTGCACTGGTGGCCGGCATTTCCTTTTTTTGAAAACCAATATAAGAAAACACCAGTATATCACCGACTTCGGCATTAATGGAGAATTTTCCATCAAAATCGGTGGTTGTACCAGTTGTGGTACCCTTCTTAACAACAGAAGCACCGGGTAATGGTGCACCTTCATCATCGTAAACGGTTCCTGTTATCTGGGCACTAGCGAAGCTGAGTATGCCCAAAAACAGCACCATGAAAATTGAGTAATTTTTCTTCATAATAGTGTAGTTTGAGTTAATATTCCATGTAAAAGGTAAGCAATTTATCGCAATCAACTCATAATCAGATAAATAATATTACCCTCGAAGCAAAATTTTGTAGTTCTACAATCTTCAATCAAAATTGTATTTTTGGACAAAAACCAAACATGCAGCACATCATAAACAGATTTATCAAATATGTGACCATCGACACCCAGAGCGATTCAAATTCCAATACGACCCCCAGCACTTCCAAGCAATGGAACTTGGCCAATAAGCTGGTGGAAGAACTAAAGTCCATCGGGATGGATGATGTTGCTATTGATGAAAATGCCTACATCATGGCTACCCTGCCGAGCAACACCGACAAACAGGTCCCGACCATAGGGTTTATATCCCATTTCGATACTTCTCCCGACTTTAGTGGTACCGATGTAAAACCTCAGATCGTAGAGAATTACGATGGAGAGGATATTGTCCTGAACAAGGAGAAAGGAATCATTTTATCGCCCTCCTATTTCGATGATCTTTTATTGTACAAAAATCAAACCCTTATTACCACAGATGGCACTACCCTTTTGGGGGCTGACGATAAGGCCGGGGTAACCGAGATTGTTACCGCGATGGAATATCTTATCAACCATCCGGAAATAGAACATGGAAAAATCAGGATAGGATTCACCCCGGACGAGGAAATAGGGCGTGGAGCCCATAAGTTCGATGTTGCCAAATTTGGAGCCGATTGGGCCTATACCATGGATGGGAGCCAAATAGGTGAGCTGGAATATGAAAATTTCAATGCTGCCGAAGCGAAAATAACCATCCATGGAAAAAGTGTCCATCCGGGTTATGCGAAAGGAAAAATGGTGAATGCCATATTAATCGCACAAGAATTTTTGAGCCACTTGCCAACAAACGAAGTCCCACAGAAAACTACCGGCAGGGAGGGTTTTTTTCATGTGCACACCATACAGGGAGAAATTGAGTTGGCAAACATAGAATTGATCATCAGGGACCATGATCTAAAGCATTTTGAAAAGCGCAAAAGCGATTTGCAGGCAATAGTGGACAAACTAAACAACCAATATGACAGTTGCCTATCCTTGGAGATAAAGGACCAATATTTCAATATGAAAGAAAAGGTAGCGCCCGTATTTCACATTGTGGAACTGGCCAAGGAAGCCATGCATGCCGTAGGAGTAACCCCTATAATAAAACCAATACGAGGGGGTACGGATGGTTCCCAATTAAGTTATATGGGACTTCCCTGTCCCAATATTTTTGCAGGAGGACATAACTTTCACGGCAAATACGAATACGTACCTGTGGAAAGTATGCAAAAAGCAGTGGAGGTCATTGTAAAAATCTGTGAATTGAATTGCAGTAAAAACCAAATATGATGGACAAAGCAGAAAAAATAGAAGCCTTTTATCTTAAGGAACAACCATTTAAGGATGGAATAGACCTCTTGCGCAGGCTGGCAAAAAAGACTGAATTGGAAGAAACTTTAAAATGGGGAGCCCCGGTCTATACGATCAAGAATAAAAATGTTTTGGGCATCATGGCCTTTAAAGAACATTTCGGACTCTGGTTTTTTAACGGGGTGTTTCTAAAAGATCCCAAAGGGGTCTTGGAAAATGCCCAAGAAGGCAAAACCAAGGCGATGAGACATTGGAAGTTTAAAAACATCGAAGAGGTTAATGAGAAGGATGTCCTGGAATATATGCAAGAAGCCATTGCCAATCAGAAAAAAGGCATGGTCCTACAGAAGGAAAAGAGCTCAAATCTGGCCATACCGGTGCTATTGAAAGAAGCGTTGGAAAGCAATCGTGAAGCAAAGATTCAATTCCAATCACTTACCCCTTACAAGCAAAAGGAATACTACGAGTATATATCCAGTGCAAAACAAGAAAAAACCAAACTCACACGATTGGAGAAAAGTCTGGACTTAATTTTAAAGGGAATAGGATTGAACGATTCGTACAGGAAATAAATCCCTAAAACAAAAAACACCGAAGGAAAACCTTCGGTGTTTTATAATTTCAGTTGAAAATGATACTTATTTCTTTTCCGGTTCAGGAGCATTCAATTTTTTGCTCATTTCCATTGAAATGGCGGATCGGTCAAATTTTAGTTTACCTGCCATGGTTTCCAATACACATGAAAAATCATTGTCGTTCAATTCCATGATCTTACCGTACATACCACTTTTGGTAATTACCTTATCTCCTTTTTTCAATTGTTCCGCAAATTTCTTCTCGTCTTTTTGACGTTTCATCTGTGGGCGTATCATAAAAAAATAAGCCACTACAAAAATCAATACAAGAGGAAGAAAAGGATATTGTTCTAACATTTTTTAGATTATTTCTTTAATGGAATAGCAGCTGTTTGAGCTCCTTTTGGGTTAACAAAGGCCTGAATTCTAAGAATCTCGGTTCCTTTGGCAGTATTTGCAGTAACTGTAACGGTCTTGGTCACTTGGTTTTGGCCGGAACCGTTGAATTTTACCAACAACTGACCCGTTTCTCCAGGAGCAATTGGCGTATTTTTTGGAAATTCTGGAACGGTGCATCCACAAGTACTTTTTGCATCGGTGATAATCAAAGGTGCATCCCCTGTATTGGTAAAGGAAAATATGGTCTCCTGTGGTGTGTTTGCCTCTATGGTACCAAAATCATGTTCTGTTTTATCAAAACTCATGACAGGTAGGCTTTTTGCCGCTGTATCTCTCTCTGCTGCAACTTCAACGTTTTCAGCATTAATTTTAGTGGATGCTTTTTCTTTACAAGAAAATAAAGCCAGCGCAGAAACTAAGCTTAAGGTAATGACTGTTCTTTTCATTTTTACTTTGCTATAATTGTTATTTAATATTTTCAAAATTAAGGATTATTCTTTTATAACAAACCTCTGCCTACTTTTTTAAGTTTTCCATCGGCTTTGTATTCCTTGACTAGGTTATCCAATATGCCATTGATGAATATACTGCTCTTCGGCGTAGAGTATTCCTTGGCTATTTCCAAGTACTCATTGATAGTCACCCTTTCAGGAATGGATGGAAAGTTCAATAGTTCGCAAATCGCCATTTTCAAAAGAATGGCATCAACATCTGCAATCCTGTCCTTATCCCAATTAGGAGTCTTCCCTTCAATTTCCTTGACCAGAACCTCATTGTTCAGCAAGGTCTTCACCAACAACTTTTTTGCAAAATCAAGATCGTCCTCATCTTGCACCAATTGTGGCAAAAAGTATGTATTGGGCTTATCGGCAGTAACTTTCTTCAGTTGTTTGAGAATAAAGGTATTGACAATGGGAATATCGTCTACCCAAGTAAGCCTGTCATCTTCAAAATGATCATATATTTTCTCATTGGGAGCTATGACATTCCTGAAGAGGTCTATGATCAATTCCTTGTCCTCCTGGTACGAGCTTGTAGGTATGGACATATACTTTTGGTAAGATTCGCTCGCTACGATTTCACGATAGATGATTCTAACGTACTCTTCGTTCAAATACCAATTGTTGAGTTTCCTGCGTTCCAGTTCGTCCTTTAGGGGTCCGTTATTGGCCAACTGTAGCAATAGTTCATTGTTCACAAACTTTTCCTTATTGGGAAAAACATCGGTAGCATTGGCCAAATATTTTTTGGAAGACAGCTTCACCTGGTCTTTGGCCATTTGCTGAACCTCTATCAAAAGTCCCAGGGACAATAGATACAGTGAATACATGTTCTCGATACTTACCTTTAAAAACTTTTCCTGTTTTTCCAATGAATCGCTGTGCGATTGTGTCAAGGCGTAAATACCTTGCATCACTTTAACCCTGATATGCCTTCTTGTAAGCATTTTTAAAGAACTTTAGCTAAGATTAATTAAACTTTTACGGCGCAAAAATAGTATTATATTTCCATTCCCACCTAGATGAACCTGCTTTATCTTATCAGTTTTATAACATTTGGTTTTGTGGCAAACACCTATCTTTGCAAACTATTACCAAAACACGGCCTACAACAGGGGCATACTTCATGAAAGAACTTAAATATATCAACAAATATTTTAAAAAATACTGGGGCAAATTAGTCCTTGGGATCATCATCACCATCATTGCCCGTATTTTTTCTTTGGTTATGCCGCCTTATGTGAACAAATCCATAAAGGTCATGGAGGACTACCTCACAGGTGACCGCAGTAATTTGGAGGTGGTAAAAGGTGAATTGTTGCAATTTATCCTAATCATCATTGGAGCCGCACTCCTTTCGGGCTTTTTCACCTTTTTAATGAGGCAGACCATAATCAATATATCGAGATATATTGAATACGATCTAAAGAATGAGGTGTACGACCACTATCAGTATTTGAATTTAAGCTTCTATAAAAAAAATAGAACGGGCGATTTAATGAACCGTATCAGTGAGGATGTTACCCAGGTAAGGATGTACGCCGGGCCGGCTATTATGTACGGCATACAGACCTTGACACTGTTTGCCTGTTTGTTGCCCATTATGTTCATCAAAGCACCGACCATTGCCTTTTATACCTTATTGCCATTGCCAATTTTATCTGTTCTTATCTACAAGATCAGTAAGATCATTCACAAAAGAAGCACCATAGTTCAACAATTTTTATCCAGCTTATCTACCTTCACACAAGAATCCTTCTCTGGAATCACCGTAATCAAAGCGTACGGCTTGGAGCCCCAGATCAATGAAGAACTACATAGCTTGGCCCATGAGGGCAAGGAGAAGAGCATGGACCTGGCCAAGGTAAATGCATGGTTTTTTCCATTAATGATCTTATTAATAGGTATCAGTAATATATTTGTGATATACATCGGTGGTAAACAGTACATCAATGGAGAAATAGAGTCTATTGGAATCATAGCGGAATTCATCATCTACGTTAATATGCTCACTTGGCCCGTCGCCGTGGTTGGCTGGTTGACATCCATAGTTCAGAGTGCCGAAGCCTCTCAAGAGCGTATCAATGAATTTCTAAAGGTACAGCCAGACATTAGGAATGAAATTGAGGAAGACACCCCTATCCAGGGTAAAATAACCTTTAATGACGTAACATACACCTATGAGGACACCCATATTACGGCCCTGAAAAACATATCCTTTACCATTAATAATGGGGAGACGGTAGCCTTTATTGGAAAGACTGGATCTGGTAAATCGACCATTCTGGATCTCATAGCCCGTTTGAACGATGTGAGTTCTGGAGAGATATTGATTGACGATGTCCCCATAAAGAAATTGAACTTGAACAGTCTCCGTAGGTCTATTGGTGCGGTTCCCCAAGACGCCTTCCTTTTTTCGGACTCCATTAAAAACAACATCAAATTTGGCAAAGAGGATGCCACGGATGAGGAAATCATAGAAGTGGCCAAAAAATCTGTGGTGCACAAAAACATTATGGGCTTTACCAAAACCTATGACACCATTCTGGGTGAGCGGGGCATTACGCTCAGCGGGGGGCAAAAACAAAGGGTATCCATTGCCCGTGCACTCCTGAAAGATCCACAGATTTATCTGTTCGACGACTGTCTCTCCGCGGTTGATACCGAAACGGAAGAAGAAATCCTGAACAACCTTAAAAAGGCGTCCCGTAATAGAACCACCTTGATCGTTAGCCATAGAGTATCTTCGGCCAAGAACGCAGATAAAATCATTGTCCTGGAAGATGGCAAGATCCTCCAAGAGGGTACACACGATGATTTGGTAAATAATGCAGGTTATTACAAAGACCTATACCACAACCAGCTATCGGAGAAAGAAAACTAGAAAAATGTTGTTAGTGTTGCTTTTTTTTTCCATTTTTGATGGACTAACAAGTTATTGCGTAACTAGACACTACAAGAAATGAGCGAAAAAGATTTAATGGATCAAGAAGAGATATATTCCAAAGTTTTAAGAGCAGGCAGAAGAACTTATTTTTTCGATGTTAGAAGTACAAAGGCGGGAGATTATTATTTGACTGTTACGGAGAGTAAGAAATTTACACATGACGATGGATCGTTCCATTATAAGAAACACAAAATTTATTTATACAAGGAAGATTTTACCGCATTTAAAGAAATCTTGGATGAAATGATGGCCTACATCGTGGATGAAAAAGGTCTTGAGGTAATTTCTGAAAGACATCAAAAAGATTTCAAAAAAGAAGAACAGGATACAGACAATATACAAACACCACTGGATAATTTCACCGATGTGGATTTTGACGACATTTAACCACTTTTTTTCTTAAATAAAACTTAACGGTCCTTTTTTCTAAGGACCGTTTTTTATTTTTAGCAAAAGACTAATCCAAAACCAGAAAATGAAAAAATTATTACTATTTCTTTTCGTGGCCACCATGCAAATTTCTACGGCCCAAGAATCCTTAGACCTCAACTACTACCTACCCCAGAACATCACGTACGATCCCAGTATTCCCAAACCAGCCGACGTCATAGGTCATGAAGTTGGGGAATGGCATGTGACGCATGATAAACTTATGTTTTACATGCAGACTTTGGCCAAGGCCAGTGATCGGATAACCATTGAAAATAGAGGGGAGACCTATGAAGGTAGGCCTATATTGTTACTGACCGTTACCTCCCCTAAAAATCATGCCAACTTAGAACAGATCAGACAAGCGCATCTAGCATTGACCGACAACAACGGAAACAATGCTTCTTTGGAGAATATGCCCATAGTGGTGTACCAAGGTTTCTCCATCCATGGGAATGAGCCTAGTGGGGCCAATGCAGGACTAGCCTATGCCTATTATTTGGCAGCTGCTCAAGGACCTGAAATTGAAGCTTTATTGGATCAGGAAATCATATTGATGGATCCTTCCTTCAATCCTGACGGACTTCAACGTTTTGCCTATTGGGCAAACACGAATAAAAGTAAAAATCTAAATCCCGATGGCAATGAAAGGGAATATCATGAAGTATGGCCAGGGGGCCGTACGAACCATTATTGGTTTGATATGAACAGGGATTGGCTTCCTGTACAACTTCCTGAAAGTCGCGCAAGAATCGAATCATTTCACAAATGGATGCCCAATATCCTTACGGACCACCATGAGATGGGAACCAACTCCTCTTTCTTTTTTCAGCCCGGTGAGCCTACAAGGGTGCATCCATTGACACCAAAAATTAATCAGGAGCTCACTGCGGAGATAGGATCTTATCATGCAAAGGCATTGGACAAGATAGGTTCCTTTTATTATTCTGAAGAGAATTACGATGACTATTATTACGGTAAGGGCTCTACTTACCCCGACGTTCAAGGTAGTATCGGTATATTATTTGAACAGGGTAGTTCCAGGGGACATATCCAAGAAAGTGACAATGGCCTATTGACCTTTCCCTTTACTATTAGAAATCAGTTTACCACAGCCCTTTCTACCATTGAGGCTGCTAAAAACATGCGAACCAAAATACTTTCATACCAACGGGATTTCTACAAGGACACTAGGGCCAATGCCGCCAAAAGCAAAACCAAGGCCATTGTTTTTGGCGATGCCAAGGACGCTAATAAAACTTGGCATTTGGCAGAAATCCTCAACAGACAGAAAATAAAATTCCACGAACTTTCCAAGGACGCTACCATTAATGGGGTTGCTTACAAAAAAGGAAGTAGCTATGTGGTACCCATGGATCAAAAGAACAATAGGTTGATACAGGCCATGTTCGAAAAACGCACAACATTTACAGATAGCTTGTTCTATGATATTTCTGGCTGGACATTTCCAATGGCCTTTAACGTAGATTATTCGGAAATGGGCTCTCTCTCCAATGCCGGACAGGAAATCACCGATTTTAAACCATTGACAGGGGGAGTTGATGCCATGAGCAATTATGCCTATCTTTTTGAATGGAATGAATACTATACTCCAAAAGCTCTCAATAGGATCTTAAACAAGGACATTAGAGCGAAGGTAGCCAAATCACCTTTTACTTTGGAAGGTAGGCAATATGATTATGGCACCATCATGGTACCTGTACAAAACCAAGAAATGGACCCTAAGGCCCTATATGCCTTTTTGGACGAGGTTGCCAAAGAGAGTAGGATAAATATAACCAGTGTTGGCACTGGACTTACCAAGGGTATTGATTTAGGAAGTAATGATTTCGACCTTATCAAGAAGCAGGAGGTGGCTATTTTGGTCGGAAACGGAATTTCATCCTACGATGCGGGAGAAATCTGGCATTTGTTCGATCAGCGCTATGATATGAAAATCACTAAAATTGATACCGAATATTTTACAAGAGCGGATTTGAGCAGGTATACTGCTATCATTGTACCCAGTACACGTGGTAGTTTGGACAAAAAAATTGCAGAGCAGATAAAAGATTGGGTATCCAGTGGAGGAACCGTCATTGGATATAAAAATGCTGCTGAGTGGTTCAACAAAAATGAACTGACCAAATTCACTTTTAAGAAAGATACTTTGCTCGCCAAAAACATATCTTTTGAACAAAGAGAAAAATTCTTTGGGGCCCAAGAGACCGGTGGCGCCATATTCCAAACTAGATTGGATCGCTCCCACCCGATCAATTTCGGTTACAAGAACAACACCTTACCCATGTTCAGGGATACCAATGTATATATAGAACCATCAAAGGACAGCTATAACAATCCTATTCAATACACAAACGATCCTTTGCTGAGCGGATATGTTTCGGAAGAAAATTTGAAACTTCTTAAAAACAGTGTTCCTTTTCAAGTAAATAGAATGGGAAGAGGAAGGGTCATCGTTTTCACCGATAATACGAATTTTAGAGCCTTTTGGTATGGCACCAATAAATTATTGATGAATGCTATTTTCTTTGGACAAAGCATGTAATCCAAAACGCTAAATATTACGAGGCATCCACCAGAGCAATATACGCTCGGTGGATGCCTTTTTTATTAGGATATTCTTAATCCGTTGGGGACTCCCATACCTGGTTGCAACAAGATCACATCTTCACCCTCCACAGCCCCCAATATCAAACACTCACTCATAAAATTCGCAATCTGCTTTTTGGGAAAATTGACCACGGCCACAATCTGACGCCCCAAAAGGTCGTCTTTTTTATACCTTTTGGTAATTTGTGCGGATGTTTTTTTTATGCCCAGTTCCTTTCCAAAATCGATATGTAATTGGTAGGCCGGTTTTCTGGCTTCTGGAAAATCATGTACTTCCAAAATGGTTCCGACCCGCATATCCACCTTTGTAAATTCAGGCCAGGTTAGTGATTCACTCATCTTTTTGTTTTTATTTTATACTTCATACATGGGACTATCATATTGAATTCAGTGGTATTGGTCATATTCCTGATCACAGACAACATATGCCATCAAGCAGATAAATTCTTCTAAAAAATCTACTGGTTTCACAACCGAAATAGCTCTTGGTTAAATGATAAAAAATCCGTCTAAGGCATACATGCATTGAAAACTTCAATTACCCATGTTGTAATAAACAGCAAGGTTAAACCAAAGACATGGATCCCATATGGTTTCCCTTAAAAATATATCTTAATTGTTTAAAACACCTTTTTCCCGTAAATTTATAACATCAACAATTAACAGAATTAAAAGATACTTATGTCCAATACTCCCAGTAATATGTTGCCGTTGGGCACAATGGCCCCCAACTTTTTACTCCCGGATACCGTTTCCCAAGATAAGTTGAACCTTTCTGATCTGCAAGGTGAGGAGGGAACACTGATTTTGTTTATTTGCAATCATTGCCCCTTTGTGATTCATGTAATTGAAGAAGTATCACGGATAGCCAAGGAATACCAACGAAAAGGTATAAAAACCATTGCCATATCCAGCAATGACATCGTTAACTATCCACAAGATGCTCCAGCGCATATGTCCAAGTTTGCGGATAAATTTGATTTTTCCTTTCCCTATCTCTTTGACGAGACCCAAGAGGTTGCAAAGGCCTACCAAGCAGCATGCACCCCAGATTTCTTCTTGTTCGACAATACATTGAAGTTGGTCTACAGGGGACAGTTGGATGGTTCCCGTCCTGGCAATGGAATCCCGGTAACCGGAAAAGACCTGAAACATGCCATGGACCAGTTATTGAAAGGTGCACAAATTCCCGCCGAGCAAAAACCGAGTATGGGCTGTAATATCAAGTGGAAAAAGTAATTTTTCCACTGTTACGCTAAAAGTCCTATAGGTTACAGCCAGCCCTCCCTTGACAATAGGTTTTCAATATGGGCGATATGGTGGCTGCCATGCCAAGCATATTTCCCTATATTCTGAGCTACAGTTACAGGAACATTTCCATCTGGATGCAAATAAACACGCTCTAGATCCAAATCGGACAAACCTTTGAGCATGTAAACCAATTTTCCATGGAGGGCTTTTATATAATCCAATGATAGGGCGATGGGTCCTATTTGTGCGTCAAAAAGCATGGACCAATCCTTTTCTTCATATGCTTTGATCAATGGCCGGTCTTCAGTAAGGGCCCATTTAAACCTCGTATAACTGTGATGATGGCTATCGGCAATGTGGTGCACCACTTGTCTCACCGTCCAACCATCCGGTCGATAGGGCTTTTCCAATTGCTCCTCTGTAAGATTTACGACCAATCTCTCCAATCGTATTGGTAAGTGTTCCAATACTGAAATCCATTCATCAATCTGTTCGCGAGTGATTTTCTCCGGGAGCGCCATTTGCCCTATCGGGTAGCGCAGTTGTTCTATATCCATATTTTCCATATTCTAAAAATAAGAAACCGAGTGTAAAATTTGGCATCACCGAACATAATTATGGACTTTAAATTTTAATACTAATTTAACCCCAAATTTAATTCCGACATTCATTAATCTACTAAATTTATAGGATAATTAATTTTAAAATGATTACTATGGCAACTATAAGATTAGGAGATATTGCACCCGATTTTACGGCAGACAGTACACAGGGAATGATAAATTTGTATGATTATTTGGGAGACGGATGGGGTATCCTATTCTCACATCCGGCCGACTTCACACCAGTTTGTACTACGGAACTGGGAACGGCTGCCAAATTTAAGGACGAATTTGACAAAAGAAATGTAAAGATGCTGGCATTGAGTGTGGATGGTACTACCTCACATGCCGAATGGATCAAAGATATCAATGAAGTGCAAAACACCACGGTAAATTTTCCCATCATAGGAGATGAAGATAAAAAAGTATCCCATCTTTATGACATGATCCATCCCAATGCCGATGATAATTTAACTGTAAGATCGGTATATATCATAGGCCCGGATAAAAAGGTGAAATTGATGATCACCTACCCTGCATCCACAGGGCGTAATTTTCACGAATTATTACGGGTGATAGATTCTCTGCAATTAACGGCTTATCACAAGGTGGCCACCCCAGCCAATTGGGAACATGGCGATGATGTAGTGGTAAGTCCGTCTATAGCCACAGCGGATGCCGTTAACATATTTCCAAAAGGTGTCGTAGAAGTGAAACCGTATTTAAGGATGACACCTCAACCCAATATTTAAAAAATGGCATGACCTATTCGTCAAGTTTTTATTGAGAATAGCAAAGTATAAAATTACGAATGCACCTCCCGATCCTTTTCATTGGGAGGTTTTTTTATGGGCTGGCTAAAACCACATTATTGTAGTTTCACCCTTGGCGCCTAAAATTACAAACAAGTCCTTATCATGTGCTTGTATTATGATAGTGCACAAATTCACATATGCTCTTGTTAACTAAGTTACTTGTAATACGGGAAAATCTGCCCCAATTCTAAAATCCACAAAAAGAATTGGCATTATTTAGATCGCGATGATTTTGGCGGCCACTCCTTTATTCTCCTTTACTCCAAATCGTACTTAATCCCAAACCAATGACACAGGTTTAAAAGTTAAGTCTGGTGAAATTGGGGTTCATGGCCCTATCAAATTAAAAGGTCTCCACAAGAATATTCTGGACCTACAAGTATCTGGAGGTGACACTGAAGTTGTACTTGCCGTATTTGAACCAATATCGAATTCCCCAGGAAAAGGAACACCCGTGCCTGTGCACCATTTACAAAATGAAATGCTGTATGTTTTGGAAGATACCTATAGATTCAAAGTTGGGAAGAAGAATTTGAATTGGACTGAGGCGATAGCATTTCCCTCCCTGTGAAAGTGCCTCTTGCTTGGACATAAACTTCTAAAAAAGGATGTCTGTGCTTTTCCAACCAGCAGGAAGGATGGAAGCGTTTTTGTAACCCTTGTGAATCTGGACCATGAGCCACGTAAAGCTGAAATGAATGAAATTTTTACGGCTTACCAAATGATAATTGTAACCCCTCCTTGACAGATAGGGCGAGACTTTGGATAATCCTGAGATGGGACTCTGAAGATCTGGAAGGTTGTAGCAAAAAATAAATATATTTGCAGCTTGTATCCAATTATGAGCTGCACACTTCTTTCGTCCCCTTTGCAAGGATTTACCGACTTCAAATTTCGAAATGCCTTTAACCAATATTTTGGGGGCATTGATACTTTTTACGCACCCTATATCCGTCTGGATGGAAAATTAATTATCAAATCATCCTACCAACGAGACCTACAACCGGAAAACAATTCTTCTTTGGAGGTTATTCCTCAGGTGATGACCAACGATGCCGATGAGTTTCTGTTTGTAGTTAAGTACGTCCAGGAATTAGGTTACAAGGAATTGAATTGGAACCTTGGATGTCCTTATCCCATGGTGACCAAAAGAGGTATGGGATCGGGTTTGATCAGTGATGTTGAAAAGATAAATGCCATACTTGATAGGGTCCATACCGAAACAGATATTCTGGTTTCCATGAAAATGCGGATGGGTTATGAAAATAGCGAAGAAATTTTGGAGGTTCTTCCAATGTTGGACACCTATCCCCTTAAGAACATTGCCATTCATGCGCGTATTGGAAAGCAGCTTTATAAGGGTGGGGTCGACTTGGAAGCATTTCAACGTTGCCTGGACCATAGTTCGCATAAAATCTATTACAACGGTGATATCACCTCGGTATCGGTATTTAGGGAGATGCAGGAAAAATTTCCAGCAATAGACCATTGGATGATTGGTCGCGGGTTAATTGCAGATCCATTTCTACCCATGATGATAAAAAATGACACCATCATTTATCCCGATGATAGGATAACTATTTTTAGCGATTTTCACGACACCATTTTTACCGCTTATGACCAAGCATTGTCCGGACCAACACCTATCCGCATGAAGATGTTGGGCTTTTGGGAATATTTCAGCAATTCCTTTTCCAATCCCCAAAAGGTGTACAAGAAAATAAAAAAAGCAAAAGATATTGCGGCTTATAGAGCTGCCGTGAAGGAAATTTTACACACAGAGCGCTCCGAACTAAAGATTCGATAAGAAAAAATAGGTAATCCTCCTGTTTAGAATACTACGAACCCTGAGTAGGATTAAAAATATATGCCTTAAATTAAAGACCAATAATTGCTGTACACTATGGAACAACAAATGAAGGAAACCAATAAAAACGGAGATCAAGCAAACAATCCGCTTCATGGTATTAAGTTAGTTGATATCTTGGAGCATTTGGTGGCTGAATATGGCTGGTTTGATCTGGGAAAGAGGATAAACATAAAGTGTTTCAACAACGACCCCTCTATTAAATCCAGTTTAAAATTCTTGAGAAAGACCCCATGGGCAAGGGAAAAAGTAGAAAATCTCTATCTGTATTCCAAAAAGAACAAAACATAAGGAAATAGCGAAATTACAAGATAACCCAAGGTTACATAGGGGATTGAGCGGGGTTTTTGAAGAATATTTTCGACTTTCAACCCTTCATGTCACAAAAAAAACAATATAAACTCCTCAAAAACAACCAACTTAAAATATTTAATCCTACATTTGCACTTAATATAATTTTTTAATTTTTAGTAATGAATAAAGGAACAGTAAAATTTTTCAACGACTCTAAAGGATTTGGATTTATCGTTGAAGAAGGAACAAACAAAGATCACTTTGTACACATTTCAGGATTGATTGATGAGATTCGCGAAGGAGATGAAGTAGAATTCGAATTGGAACAAGGTAAAAAAGGATTGAACGCAGTAAATGTAAAAGTAATTTAATACTTACTCTTTAACTTTTTATTGAAGGACAGAAGCCTGTTAATTTAAATTGACAGGCTTTTTTATGCTCTGATACCACCTCATATCCCAATTGAAAAATACACCATGCCTTTTTTCTAATTGTAGGGCTTAAAAATAAACACCACTTCCAGTGATTACTTTCTAAACACTTAAACACCTGATTTAAAATTATTTAAAAACAAAGGGGCAGCCTTTCATCAAAAAAATAGTAAAAATTCTATATTCAAGTACGCAACCTATTTATATTTGGGCCATCTAAGAGAATAATAACCTCCCCCAAATAAAAAACAGCCAGATGAGTACATTTTTCGGTATCCTATCATTATTGCTTGCGATCAACGCCTTATTGTTGGTTATAAGCGTCAACAATGCCAAATCTAAAAAATAAAAAGTAGGGTTTTTCTACTTTTGGGTGTTACTATAAAAACCGGCCTTACCAAGACCATCAATTTTTATCGTAATGACTACCTTCTTTGGCATTTTATCACTACTTCTGGCAATTAACATTTTACTATTGGTAATTAGCGTTAATCGGTCCTCCAGGAAAACATAAAAGGGATACCAAATTTGGCACCCCTTTCATTCATTGATCAAGTCTGTATTTTAATATCCCATACAACAAAAGGATATTGAAAATAATCAGCCCTATTTTACTTTCATAAGCTCCACATCAAATACCAAGGTGGCATCACCAGGTATCACACCTCCAGCGCCTGCACTGCCATACGCCAAATTGGAAGGAATAACAAAACGGGCTTTATCACCAACTTTTAACAAGCTAATACCTTCATCCCAACCTGGAATTACCTGTCCGATCCCCAGTTTAAAATCGATGGGTTGGTTTCTCTTGTAAGAAGAATCAAATACAGTACCGTTTACCAATGCCCCTTCGTAGTGCACTGAAACAGTCTGACCCTTTTCTGCCTTGGCTCCGCTCCCCTTTTGGATGATCTTATAACGAAGTCCACTTGGAGTTTCCTCAAAGCCGGCAGCTACTTTGTCCAATTCGGCGGTGCGTTTAGCCTTTTCTTCAGCCAACCTTTTTTCCCTAGAACCTTCAAAAGTTCGGAAAGCCTCAACAGCATTCCATGCCTCTGCTTTTTCTCCTACACGTACTATTTCCAAAGTTTTGATTTTATCTCCCTGAGAAATAGCATCTACGATATCCTGTCCCTCTACTACATGGCCAAATACCGTATGCTTATTGTCCAACCACGGGGTTGCCACATGGGTAATAAAAAATTGTGTTCCATTGGTTCCAGGGCCTGCGTTTGCCATGGATAGTACCCCAGGACCATCGTGCTTTAGGTCTTTATGGAATTCATCATCAAATTTGTAACCACCATCACCGGTACCTGTCCCCAGAGGACAGCCACCCTGAATCATAAAATCTGGAATAACCCTATGAAAGGAGATTCCATCATAATAAGGCGTGCCTTGTGGTTTTACACTATTGTCCATGTTACCTTCTGCCAAGGCCACAAAATTACCCACCGTACCCGGTGTTTTGTCATGTGTCAATTTCACTAAAATCTCTCCTTTTGAGGTGTTGAATTTAGCATATATTCCGTCTTGCATTTTGCTCGTTTTTTATGAACGGCAAAGGTACGGATTTATTTTTCTTCTTAAAATATGTGCCATTATCTTTAAAACTGTGAGCATAAAAAAGGGAACTGTTTTCACAGTTCCCCATGTTTCGAGCCAGAAATAACTTCAGTCCCATATTTAGTTGGGTAGAATCCCATACTTGTCGAACAAGTAGACCAAACTTGCCATAGTAGCTGCTCCAAGTTCCAATTCCCTTTTGTTTACATGTTCAAAAGTATCATTCTGCGCGTGGTGGTGGTCAAAATAGCGCTGGGAGTCGGGTACCAGTCCCGCCAGTACCACCTGTTTGTTTTTTAACGGGCCAATGTCCGCTCCACTGTGCCCCTTTTCGAACAAATGGACCAGATATGGCTCAAACAAAGTTTTCCATGACAATAACCGTTCAAAATTGGCATCCGAACTATCAAAAGAAAAACCGCGAGGCGTAAATCCTCCCGCATCACTCTCCAGTGCAAAGATGTGGTTCTCCTTTTTACTCGTGGCCACTTCGGCATACTTATTACCTCCACGGAGTCCGTTTTCCTCGTTCATGAACAGTACGGCCCTAATGGTACGTTCTGGCTTATAGCCATTGACTTTCATTAGTCGAAGCACTTCCATACTCTGCACCACACCGGCCCCATCGTCATGGGATCCATCTCCTAGGTCCCAAGAGTCCAGGTGTCCACTTACAACAATGATCTCATCGGGATGGACACTGCCTTTAATTTCACCAATAACGTTGAAGGACTCTACATCCTCATATTGTTTGCAGCTCTGTCGAAAGAAGAATTTTACCTTTGGGTTAAGTTTCAAAGTAGTACTGAGCAATTCGGCACCATTGGTACTGATGGCTGCTGCAGGGATCCTACTTTCCACGGGCAGATCACCATAACTCATGGATCCTGTATGAGGAAAATCGTCCAATCGAAGGTTCATGGATCTGACAATGACACCTACCGCCCCTAATTTTGCCGCTTCTTCAGCTCCTGAGTAACGTTGATCGACACAACCAGAATATGCTTCAAATGTCTTGATCAGGGTAGGATCCATAGGTCGGTTAAAAAAAACTATCTTACCGGCAATCTTTGACCTGCCCAATTTCTTGAGCTGTTCAATTCCCTCTACCTCTATTATATCGGCCTTGATTCCGACACCAGGTGTAGCTACGGAGCCGCCCAATGCGCAGATGGGAACGTTGTTTGTCATACCCGGTTGATTTTCTATATAGGCAAATTCAGGGGCACCCCTGACCCATTTGGGAACCATGACCGGCTGTAGCCAAACTTTGTCCAACCCAAGGGAATCCATCTGTTTTTTGGTATATTCTACCGCCTGTTGTGCCTGAACGGATCCAGATAATCTTCCCCCAATCTGATTGGACAAATAATTGAGCCAATCATAGGACCTGCCATCTGTCAATGCGGCATTATAGATTGCCTTAATCTGTTTTTCATCATTTGTTTGGGAAAACCCAATAGTTACTGTCAAAAACAACAATAGCCCAAGTATTCTCATGCTTTCTCTTTTTCTAGTTGAGATTTATAGGCTTCTAAATTAGCCTTTATTTCCTCGTCGAGTTCGGGTTCCTTGATATCTTTGTATTTTTTTAACTCTTCCAATATTATGGATGCAACGATTAAACGTGCCCCTGCCTTTACATCGGCCGGGATGACGTACCAAGGTGCTTTTGGCCCTGAGGTCTTATTGATCGCATCCTCATAGCAATCTTGATAGGCATCCCATAATTTACGCTCCTTTAGGTCCCCTGGAGAGAATTTCCAGTTTTTTTGCTTCAGTTCAAGCCTTCTCAGCAAACGCTGCCGTTGTTCTTCCTTGGAAAGGTGTAGGAAAAACTTGAATATGATGGTTCCATTTTCAGCGATATGCCTTTCAAAATTATTAATCTGTTCAAAGCGTTTTTCCCAGAAATGCGCATCTATATCCGCAACCTCATGAATTCCCGGAATGTTCTCCCCCAAAATATATTCGGGATGTACCCGGGTAACCAGAACATTTTCATAATGCGTGCGGTTAAAAACCCCAAATTTGCCTTTGGCCGGCAGGGCAATGTAATGGCGCCATAGGTAATCGTGCTTCAGCTCCAATTCAGTAGGGACCTTAAAACTGTGCACTACCACCCCTCTGGCATTCACATCTTTGAAAACTTCACGTATGAGGCTATCTTTGCCCGCGGTGTCCATGCCTTGTAGACAGATCAGTACGGCATATTTTCCATGGGCATAGAGCACATCTTGAAGTTTGCTCAATTCCTGTCGGATTTCTTCCAGCTCACTTTTCAATTTCTTCTCGGAGGCCCTTAGATCTTCAGACGTATCCAAAGTTGCCAAGGTAATTGGACCTGTTACCTTATAACTTTCGGTATTAACTTTCTTCATGCCATGAATATAATTATAATTTGGCCTTTCCTCATATCACTGAACAACAATTTTGGTCAGTTTTTGGTCCGAAAATTGCACCATTTGCCCCGAACATATAGTAAAACGGCACTTTATCGATTAAATAATTGTGTATAGGCAAGCCTAACTAACTTTAAACCTGTAAGATACCCAAATCCTTACACCTAAAACCTACGTTATGAAAACACAATACTTTTTGCTCAGTGCAATGGCTTTGTGCATTTTATCTTCCTTTAACATCAACAAAGCCTGTGACTATGCCAGTTCCAATATTGGTTATATAAAAACTCAGACCGAAATGGCAATCAAGGCAGAGAATATCAACAAATCCAGATATTATGCCTATAAAGCTTTGAGTGCTATAGATAAATCCAAGAAACAATTGGAAAATTGTGATTGTGAATATGCCTCAAACGCTATTGATGAGACCGCTGAAAATTTAAAAAATGCGACTCGTGCCACCACCATGGCAAGCACCAGAATTCTTTTGGAAAAAGCGATACACAATGCAAATGGCGGTTTGGACGCAATTAGTGAACACGAGCTGCACAAGAGCAAATACGCCAGTGATGTCTTGGCCATAAATACAAAGGAAACCGAGAGGGAAAAAACGGCAATGCGCCTTCCAGAGCAGCCTATTTTACATGACAAGATCGACAAATCCCTACAAAGTTATGAAAAGTCCCTTTCCAATGTGGTAAATTCCTTGGATTGCAATGAGGCCTATGCCTATGCCATAAATGTCTATCAAAACTGTGAAAAGCAATTGTTGCGTACCGATATAACTGAGGCCAAAATGTACTATAATTTAAAAACAAAGTCGATCACTGAAAAGGCCCTTATAAAGTTGGAGGCTTGCAGAAAAAATTCAAAGTAATCGTTTCAACAATAAAAAAGTCCTTCTGAGAAGGACTTTTTTATTATTTACTGCCAAAGAGCTTAACGTCTTCTTCCGTGACTTCCTTGCCCCCAAGTATAATCAATCGTTCCACAACGTTCCGCAATTCGCGTATGTTGCCTGTCCAATCGTATTTTTGAAGTATATCAACTGCCTTATCTGAAAATACTTTTGTGACTGTCCCCTGCTCCTCTGCAATTTTTTCGGCAAAATAGGAGATCAACAAAGGAATATCTTCCCTTCGGTCGTTCAAGGCGGGAACTTGGATGAGGATAACGGCAAGCCTGTGATAAAGATCTTCCCTAAAGTTGCCTTCATTAATTTCCTTTTTTAGGTCTTTGTTCGTTGCTGCAATCACCCGCACATCTACCTTAATATCCTTATCGGACCCTACCCTTGAGATCTTGCTTTCCTGAAGGGCACGCAAAACCTTTGCCTGTGCCGATAGGCTCATATCCCCTATCTCGTCCAAGAAAATGGTACCATTGTTGGCAGCTTCAAATTTTCCTGCCCTATCCTTTACCGCTGAAGTAAAAGCTCCCTTAACATGACCAAAAAGTTCGCTTTCAATGAGTTCAGAAGGAATGGCTGCGCAATTCACTTCAATAAACGGCGCACCACTGCGCTGACTCTTTTCGTGGATCCAATGCGCCACCAATTCTTTGCCCGTTCCGTTGGCACCGGTGATCAGTACCCTGGCATCTGTGGGAGCAACCTTTTCGATCATGTCCTTGATCATTCCCAAGGCCTTGCTTTCACCGATCATTTGATAGTGCTTACTGACCTTTTTCTTTAGGATCTTATTTTCAATCACCAATTCCTTCTTGTCCAGGGCATTTCTCACTGTGGTGAGCAATCTGTTCAAATCGGGTGGTTTGGAGATATAATCGAATGCCCCCATTCTCATGGTATTCACAGCCGTATCCAAATCTCCATGTCCGGAGATCATTATAAAGGGAATTTCAGGTCGTAATTTTCTGGCAGCCTCCAATACTTCGACACCATCCATTTTTGGCATTTTAATATCACACAAAACAAGGTCATAATCTTCCTTTTTTATGCTTTCCAAGCCTTTTAGACCATCCTCTGCCTCTTCAACAATGTAGGCATCATTCTCCTCGCTCAATATTTTCACTAGAACCCTCCTAATGGCCGATTCATCTTCAATTACCAATATTTTTGACATCTATTCTAACTTATTAACTACTAACGTTTATTGTACTACTTTGGTATGACGTTTAAGAGACCATTTTTCATGCCAAATTGACTTCCCTATAACTTCCTACCAGCAATCTCTGAAAATTGCATATCTCATTTCACCCTCTATTGAAAGATATGGACATCTCTTTGCGGGAAAGGTATGCTTATATTGTGCTCCCTGAATTTATCGTTGATCTTAAACCTTATTTCACTCTTCAACCTAGGATCACTGAAACTGTCGTTGATAAAAAAATTGATGGAAAACAGAAGGGCAGAATCCCCAAAATCTTCAAACAAAACAAAGGATTTTGGACTTTTCAAAACCCCTTTCTGTGAAGCCGCCACTTCTTCCAGTAATTTGGTCACCAATCGCACATCGGAACCATAGGCTACTCCTACTTTTACACTTTCCCTAGTAGTGCGGTGATTTTGGGTGTAGTTATAAATACTATCTGTTAAAAATATATGGTTGGGAATAACAATGACCTTATCATCACGGGTTATGGCCCTAGTTGTCCTTAGCCTAATCTCAAAAACCCTTCCTATCTTATCCTCCACCTCAATGATATCCCCCACATGTAATGATTGGTCCAAAATGATCAGAATACCGGAAATTATGTCTTGGAACAAATATTGAAGGGCAAAACCCAGACCTACAAAAAGCGCTGCAGAAGCTGTCAAAAGGACTGTTAAATTAACACCTGAAGCGTGCAACACCGTTAAGACAACAAAAATATACAGGAGGTATTTAAAGAACCCGAAGATGCTCACGAACTTGTTCTTGTCCTCCTCGGGTAATTTGGAGGTCACCACCTTGTGTACCAATTTTAACAAAAAGGTTACCAATATAAGGACTACGACGACCGTTAAAATGGTACCCACATTAATATCTATCGAATCACTCTGGAAAACCTCAATGGACAAAAAATCCTTGAACTCTGACCAAACTACCTTAATCTTATCCATTTTAATACTTCAACCATTTAAAAAGTTCTTTATAGCTTGGCTTTTTCCCGTACATTAAAATACCTACGCGGTAGATCTTTGCAGCCAACCATACTATACCCACAAAAGTAACGATCAATAGTGCTATGGATGTAATCAACTGCCATACCGGCACCCCCCCTTCTCCCAGTCCGCCCGGCAACCTCATCAGCATTACAATGGGCGAGGTTAGCGGAAATAAGGAAAAAGCAACTGCAATGGGTCCATGGGGGTTATTGAATACCGAGAAAAATCCGACATAGATGCCCAACATGAGGGGCAATATGATTGGAAAAATAAACTGTTGCGTATCGGTCTCATTGTCCACGGCCGCTCCAATTGCGGCATAAATGGAGCTGTAGATCAAATAGCCAAGAACAAAATAGACCAGAAAAAAGCTGATGAGCATGGCCCATGGTATCTGAAATAGCTCATTGGCGTACAACTGTAATGTTTCATTGGCACTGTTAGGGGTGATCCCCCCAACTGCCTCTGCCCCCATTGGACTCCCATTGCCAAGGGCTGCGGGTTCTAAGCCAAAAATAAGTATGACTATAGAAAGTAGCAATGCTCCCGAAACTATCCAAATGGCGAATTGGGTAATGCCCGCCAGTGATGTTCCAATAATTTTTCCCAGCATCAATTGAAATGGTTTTACCGAGGAAATAATTACCTCGATAATTCTACTGGTTTTTTCCTCTATGACACTTCGCATTACAAAACCGCCATATATGATAATGAACATCATGATCAGATATCCAAATCCACCACCGATGATGGCCTTGATTTCATTGATGCCTTTTAAGTTCTGTTCGCCACTAAAAGTAGTGGCATTAATTTCATAGGGCTTGTCCATAGCCTCAAAATCCTGTACAGAAACTCCTAAATCCTGAATTCTGCCAAGCCTTAGTCGGTCTTGAAAAGTATCTTCCAAGATTTCCAGAATGGATGTACTTGGCGAATCCTTGCTATAAAAAACAGCATTTTGGGCCACCGTTTCCAAGTTGCCATTGTCAGGTATATGCAGCAGGCCATAATAGCCCAAACTCGCAGTTGAATCTTTGGCCGATTCTAGACTAATATCCTTAAAATTAACATAGGAAAGATGCTCCGTGGATAAGAAATCGCTGGAAAAATAATCACTTTCGTTCAAGATGGTTATAACGCGCTCCTCACTGTCGTTCACCTTGGTCAAATAGGCAATGAGCACCACCATTCCAACCATTAGAATGGGACTCAAGAAAGTCATAATGACAAAGGATTTATTCCGGACCTTGGCCAAGTATTCCCTCTTAATAATGAGTAGCAGTTTATTCATGGGTGTTTTTACTTTGGATGGTTTGAATAAATATTTCGTTGGCCGATGGAATGGTCTCCACAAAATGATTAATATTTGCCTTGGAAGATAAATGGGCCAACAGGTGCCCGGTATGATTGTTTGGCAATTGTATGGTGAAATCCAATTGATTTTCTTCCCTTAGAAAAATAGGGGCGGATATGGTAAATTTTTGCTGCAGCTCATTCAACAGGCTTTCTCCATCCAGCACTTCCAGCCCAACCTTGAACACATTGTTTTTATAGGCCTTCTTGATTTCGGACAGTTTTCCGTCCAGTATTTTTTCCGACTTATGGATAAGGGCAATATATTCACATAGCTCTTCCACTGATTCCATTCTATGGGTAGAAAAAATGATGCTCGTTCCATTTTCCTTTAACTGCAGGATTTCATCCTTAATGATATTGGCATTTATGGGATCAAAACCACTAAAGGGCTCATCAAAGATCAATAACTTGGGTTGGTGCAGTACGGTCACGATGAACTGGATCTTCTGTGCCATTCCCTTGGAAAGTTCTTGCACCTTTTTACCCCACCAGTCCCCTATTTCCAATCTGTCGAACCAATATTTTAAACGTTCTTTTGCCTCGGCCTTTGTTAAACCCTTCAATTGGGCCAAATACAAAGCCTGCTCCCCTACTTTCATACTTTTGTAAAGCCCTCTTTCTTCCGGAAGATACCCGATCATGGAAATATGCTGGGGTTGTAGTGGTTTTCCATCAAAAAATACCCGGCCGCTATCGGGATAGGTAATTTGATTAATTATTCTGATCAACGTCGTTTTTCCAGCGCCATTTGGCCCAAGGAGACCGTAAATACTATTCTTGGGGATTTCAAGAGAAACATTGGTAAGCGCTGCATGGTCACCAAACTGTTTGGAGACACTTTCAGCTACTAAAATAGAGTTCATGTACGCAATTTTTCCAAAGATAATTAATTGCTTTAAAAGGATATTTGAGATTAGGATGTTTATTTAAAAACAAAACCCACCCTTATCAGAGACAAGGATGGGAAAAAAATTGCTATGAAAAAGAAAATTAATATTGGTTTCCCAATATTAGATCAAATATACGTTTTTTATTTAAAATGAAAACTATAAATACTTAAGAGAACATATCCTTAACTTTTTCAAAAAACGATTTATCGGATTTCTCTGGGTTAGGCATAAAATTTTCATGATTTTGCATGCGCTCAAAAAATTCGCGTTGCTCCTTGTTGGCTTCCTTTGGTGTCCACACATTCACATGTACCAAAAGGTCTCCGGCACCGTATCCGTTAAGGCTCGTAATACCTTTTCCTCTCAATCTTAAGATCTTACCGGACTGTATCCCAGCCTCTAATTTGATTCTCACCTTGCCCGTCACGGAGTCTATTTCTTTGGAAGTTCCCAAAACAGCTTCCGAAAAGCTTATGTACAGATCATAATGAAGGTTATCGCCTTCTCTTTTCAAGGTATTGTGTTCCTCTGTTTCAATGGCGACCAATAAATCTCCTGGAACACCATTGCCAGGGGCATCGTTACCTTTTCCGGAAACCTTCAGTTGCATCCCTTCCTCAACACCACCAGGTATCTTTATGGAAACGGTTTCTTCCTTAACGATCATTCCATGGGCATCGGCCTCATTGGGCTTTTTATCTATGGTCTGACCGCTACCACCACAAACGTTACAAGTTGCGGCAGTCTGCATTCTTCCCAAAATGGTATTGGTGATCTTTGTCACCTGTCCCCTTCCGCCACAGGTAGCACATGTTGTATAGGTAACGCCTTCGGCTTGGACCTTTCTTCGGACCTTGACCGTCTTTTCAACGCCATTGGCAACTTCTTCCAGGGTAAGTTTTACCCTGATTCTCAAATTGCTTCCCTTTACCCTGCGCTGCTGGCCTCCGCCACCAAAGCCGCTAAAGCCTCCGAAGCCTCCACCGCCAAATGCGCTGCCAAAGATATCGCCGAACTGACTGAATATGTCATCCATATTCATGCCGCCACCACCACCGAAACCACCGCCTTCAAATGCAGCATGTCCATATTGGTCGTATCTCGCCTTTTTATTAGGGTCACTGAGAACCTCATATGCCTCAGCTGCTGTTTTGAACATTTCTTCGGCTTTGGCATCCCCAGGATTTTTATCCGGGTGATATTCAATGGCTTTTTTGCGGTATGCCTTTTTAATTTCGGCCGTGCTCGCGTTCTTGCCAATTCCTAAAATGTCGTAATAATCTTGCTTCATACTTTAAATTTAGTTCCCAACAACTACTTTTGGATGACGAATAATTTTATCCCCAAGGGTAAAACCTTTTTCTATCACATCTATAATTTTACCTTTCAATTTTTTGTCCGGTGCTGGTATCTGTGTAATGGCTTCGTGAACCTCAGCATCGAAATGGTCTCCTTGTTTCACCTCGATGACCTGTAATCCTTTCGCCTTCAAAACTTCGTTGAGCTTATTGTTGATCAGCTCAACACCTTTGTACATCTCCTTATCATCTGATTTGGCCAGTTCTTTCATAGCGCGTTCAAAATCGTCCATAACGGGCAATAAGGAAACGATCACTTCCTGTCCCGCTGTTTTGAAGAGCTCCATGCGTTCCTTGGAGGTACGTCTTTTGTAATTTTCAAATTCTGCAAAAAGACGTAAAAATTTATCCTTTTCCTTTGCCAAATCTTGCTGCAATTGTTCTTCTGCCGTCAATTCGACACTTCCTTCATTATTTTCCTCAACAACGCTCCCTTCATTCTCTTGCATCTCGTCATTGGTATGTGCATCAGAAACCATTTCTTCCATTTCTTCTGCTTTATTTTTCTTGCTCATTTGTGTATCTTTAATATCGTAGTAAAATCAGATGGCAAAAGTACTGCCAATTCTTTAAAAATGTCAAAATGTCATTAAACTTTATAAAAAAACACCCACTTTAGGCGGATGTTCTATTGGCATGGTACTTTACGTAAATTCGTGGGCCTATCACCTTAAAAACTCAGTTTGGGAAACAGTATCTTCCTGCTTTACCTTATCTGTCACGGAATAGATGCCCTCCAGGGCTTTACAAATATTTTGATAGTGAAAAACAAATCCTTCCTCTTCTATTTTTTTACTGCTGACACGTTGGCTCGCAAATAATATATAGGACATTTCCCCTAATATCAGTTTCATTGCGAATTTTGGGATGTTTGGCAAAATCAACGGCTTGTTCAATTGCTTGGCGATCTCTTTGACCAATTTATTGTTGCAGATTGGGTTTGGTGCTACCCCATTATAAACCCCCTGTAATTTATTGTTGGCCACAAATAGGAACATTCTGGCCAGATCTTTAATTTGTATCCATGATTGCCATTGGTCGCCCGAACCAAAAGCTGCTCCAACATAATTATTGATAGGTTTTGCCATTTCAGGTAGCGCCCCTCCTTCTGCGGAAAGTACAAGTCCTATCCTAATTTTGGCAACACTAAAATTAAATTTCTTAAAAGTATCGGCTTCGCTTTCCCATGCCTCAACTACTTCACCCAAAAAACTATCATCAACTGCTTGTTCGTTCTCGGCATAATAATTGGAAAGGGAGCTGGGATAGATCCCTATGGCCGAGGCAGTTACAAAAGACTCTATGTTTGAAGGATCGGCCTGTTCCAACCCATTTCTCAAGGTTCTCAAACTGTCTATTCTACTGTTTAGAATAGCCTTTTTGTTGCTATTGGTCCAACGTTTGGATATGGAAACACCGGCCAGGTTAATGATGGAGGTAACCCCATCGAAGCAAGCGAGGTCTATTTCACCTCTGGAAGGATTCCAGTAATAACCGGTATAATTTGGTTTGGAAACAATTTTGTTTTTGCTCGTAGAAAGATAATTAACGTCAATATTTTTCTTCTGGCACAACTCAACAATCGCTGACCCCACCAAACCTGTCGCACCCGTTATCAATACTTTCATGCTAATTTTTGAGGTAAAGATATAGGTTTTAGGCAGGGAGGTCAAACCCTTTAATTAAGGTTTAACAGTATTGGCCAACAATAACTTAAGGAAAGTATAAAATTATGTTATTATTTAACCTTTCCCCTGTTCCGATGCAGTTTTTGTGGCACGCAGCATCTCTCTCTTCCCTGGAGGACCTGGCAAACGTTCTACTTTGAAACCTACGGATAACATCGCCCTACGAACACTCCCCTTTGCCGCATAGGTAACCAATACGCCATTTAGGCTGAGCGCATCGTACATTTTTTGAAAAAGAACCTCGGTCCAAAGTTCTGGCTGCACCCTAGCGCCGAACGCATCAAAATAAACAAGGTCATAGCTGTTGCTATCCTCAATTTCCATGAAATCTTTTTGTTGTTTTTGAAGGCTAAATTTTTCTGTCAATGAAATAGGCCTTTCCCAAGGGGAATTGTGCATCTGTTCGAATTCCGCTGTCAGGGATTCAGCACCGAGTTCCTTGATATAATCCAATTGTGCTACCTCTTCCTTGGTCACCGGAAAAGCTTCCACTCCGGTATAAGCCACTTCCAAGTTTAGCTTCTGGGCCTCCTTCAATGTTATCAATGCATTGAGACCTGTTCCAAAACCAATCTCAAGGATGGAAATTTTCCTATGGTCAAAAAGCGAAAGTCCATGCTTTATAAAAACATGGTATGCCTCCTGGACGGCACCGTGCTTGGAGTGGTACTGCTCATCCCAGTCCTCTATCTGTATGGTCTTGGAACCATCGGAAGTAGTTATGATCTTTCTTTTCATGTTATTGTTTTACCAATACCCCATCAGCTTCAAAGCTATAGGTTTTTTTGGGTTCGGTAATCAAGGCCAATTGTGCCTCCGAATCACCCGCATCCTTGGCAAAATGTTTTTGGTCCTCAATGGATTGCTCCTCTATGAACGCCTTCCCGTTGACAACAACTTCCTTACCCATAATATCTTTGGGCATGAAGAAACCATAATCCTTAAACCGCACCATAGCTTCCTCTCCATCTTCCAATTTCAATTTCATCCAACATCCTTTTGACTGACACACCTCGACAACAGTAGCCGTAAATTTGGCGGTAAGCGTGTCCGATACTGCCAAATTTTTATAATCCCCCCACATTTCTGTATGGGAAATGGCACCAACAGACTGAATTTCATCACCATAGGTACTATATTTTACCGTCTCTACAGTGGTTGTGGATTCTGCCGGAGTGGAATTTTTCTCTTTACAAGAGACAATCACTAGCATAAAAACAAGCAAAATGTTAAAACGTTTCATATCTGATAAATTTTTGTTCCAGATTACAAATCTGGTCTTTTTTAAACAAAAAAAGAAGTGCAACTAGTGATAATTCATTAATTTTATTGCCATAAATTTATATTGAATGGATGCGAGTGTAAAGAATGTTATCGTTGAGAAAGCGAAAACATCAAAAATTGACCAAGTGGATTTCGACAATCTGTCCTTTGGAAGTATTGTTACAGATCACATGATGGTATGCGATTACAAGGATGGTGCCTGGGAAACCCCAAAGGTTGTTCCCTATCAGCCCATTACATTGGATCCGTCCTCTAAAATATTCCACTACGGACAATCTGTTTTTGAAGGAATGAAGGCTTATAAGGATTCAGACAATAATGTTTGGCTATTCCGACCCTTGGAAAATCAGAAACGAATCAATATTTCATCTAAAAGATTGGCTATTCCAGAATTTCCGGAGGAGTATTTCATGGAAGGCCTGAAGGCGCTTTTGAAAGTGGACCAGCAATGGATTCCACAGAGCGAAGGAAGCTCCTTATACATTAGACCATTTGTATTCGCTACTGGCAAAGGATTCCACGCCTCTCCTGCCAACGAATACAAATTCATTATTGCCTGCGCCCCATCTGGACCATACTTTTCTGGAAAGGTGAAGGTATTGATAGAGGAAACCTATTCCAGGTCAGCAAATGGCGGTGTTGGTTTTGCAAAAGCTGGTGGTAATTATGCCGGTCAGTTTTACCCTACCCAATTGGCCGTTGCCAAAGGTTACAACCAAGTGATCTGGACCGATGATAACACCCACGAATACATCGAGGAAGCGGGAGCAATGAATATATTTATCAGGATCAACAACACCCTGATCACCAGTCCGACCAGCGACAGGATATTGGATGGTATTACCAGAAAAAGCTTGATTGAACTTGCAAAGGACGAGGGAATTGATGTTGAGGTACGCAAAATCACGGTAAAAGAAGTAGTTGAAGCCTCAAAAAACGGGTCCTTGATGGAAATGTTCGGTGCAGGAACCGCTGCGGTAATATCACCTATCTCAGCCTTCGGATACCAGGAAAAGGATTATGAACTTCCAGAATTGGAAAATAGTTATGCTTCTTTATTGAAGAAACGCATCACTGATATACAATACAACAGAGCCGAAGATAAGTTTGGCTGGAGGTATAAATTGTAAGAATACTTAAAATCAAAATAAAAAAAGCACCTTGACCAGGTGCTTTTTTTATTTCTTTTCCAAGATCTCCTTGATATTCGGCTTAAAGTAATTGGGTCCTTTCAACACCTTGCCATCTTCCCTGTAAATAGGTTTGCCATTCTCGCCCAATTTACTCATATTGCTCCGTTGTATCTCCTCAAAAACCTCCTCTATCTTATACTGCATACCGTGCTCCAAGATAGTTCCGCACAATATATACAACATATCCCCCAGAGCATCGGCAACCTCTACCAGATCATTATTGTTGGCGGCCTCCAAATATTCCTTGTTCTCTTCATCCATTAAATTGAACCTCAGCAAGTTTTTATTGACCCCCAAATCAGCTTTCGCGGTCTCGGAAATACCCAGTCCAAACGAACTATGGAATTGCTCAACTGCTCGTAGTTTACGTTTCATTGTTGTTGTATTTTAAGTTAGCTTTGCGTAAAAATAAAAAATATGTTCAGTAAGGGACAATTAATTTTTGCTGCCGTTTTTGTGATTGTGTTTATTGCAGTCATGATTTTTTCATACAAACAAGACAAGCAACTACACCTAAAAAATTATAAGGGGGTCAAGTGGATTGGCATAACCTTTATTACCTTTATAATAATTCTGTTTATAATTAAGTATTTGCTTAAAAATTAACACATTAACTGCTCACACCACAAAAACGACCACTTACACAACATAAAGTCCAAATACAACGTATAATATAAGAAAAGACGTACTTTTGCGTTATACTGCTAAACTAATTGGACAAATGGTAACATTTTTTAACATTCTCATTACATTGGTGGTAATCAATGCCATTCTTTTAATTTTTAGCGTGAACCGTACCAATAAGAAAAGTTCGAAAGTTTCTGAACAATCTTTAGAAGGTTCAACCTCAAAAATCTATCCTATAGATTTAAGTTCTTCCAACTACAAAAAAGCCATTTAGTTTTATACTTTTAGGGTATGAAACAAATGTTACTTGTTTTTTTAGGTGGAGGATTGGGAAGCATGCTGCGCTTTCTGATCTCCAAATCCTACAATCCCCTTTATACCAATTTTTACTTAGGAACTTTTTTGGCCAACAGCCTTGGATGCCTCATTATAGGGTTTCTATTGGGGCTTTCCGCCAAACAAAATTATCTTACACAAAACCAGACCCTGTTGTTGGCAACCGGTCTATGTGGAGGCTTTACCACCTTTTCTTCTTTTGCCCATGAAAACTTCACCTTCCTCAAGGCCGGTGAAATACTCAACTTCTCCCTATATACGCTCTCTAGCATGATCGTTGGGATCATCGCTGTAGCCATTGGCCTTTGGATCTCCAAATTGGTATAAGTGATAAGTCACTAGACCAAGACCACTACAATATATTAATATTACCATTTCAAGCTATTCGTTGATTATTTCGCAACATTTTGTCGAAAAACTTCTTCATACATCAACTATTACCATAAATCTCCCTAAAACAATAATCATAAATTCATTTTTTTAATTAATAAAAATCATACCCATAATTTTTTAGGGGGTAAATTATTATAAACATAAAAATTATGAATACACCCCTAACTTTTGAGGGGTGTTAATTTTTTTAACATACTTTTGGACCATAATTAACAAATCAATTATGAAAAAAGTAGAGGCAATTATCAGAAAGTCAAAATTTGACGAAGTAAAAAAAGCACTTCATCAAATTGAGGTTAACTTTTTCAGCTACTGGGATGTAACAGGAGTTGGAAATGAAAAACAAGGCCATGTTTATCGCGGTATTTCATACAGTACTTCGGATATCCAAAGAAGATATCTAGTCATTGTAGTTTCCGACGACTTCTTGGACAAAACCGTTAGCACCATTTTAGAGACAGCCAGTACCGGTAATGTAGGAGATGGAAAAATATTTATTTCCGAAGTTCTGGATGCTTATCGCATTAGAACAAAAGAAAACGGACACGCAGGTATCAACTAACTCAAGTAGAATTATTTAAACAAAACAAAAAATGGAAGCAGGATTATTTACAGCCAATAATGTTTGGATGATGATTTGTACAGCACTTGTATTCTTCATGCACCTAGGATTCTCCCTTTTGGAAATCGGGTTGACCAGACAAAAAAATACAATCAACATATTATTTAAAAACGTTTTTATTATCTGCGTGGGACTTCTCCTATACTACATAGGCGGATTTAACCTCATGTACCCTGGGGATTTTAATGGATATATCGGATTTGCAGGGTTTGGATTGGACCCAGGAGAAGCGGGAATGACCGTGGAGTACGCCAGTGGCGGCTACACGTATTGGACAGACTTTCTTTTTCAGGCGATGTTTGCAGCAACAGCAGCGACCATTGTTTCTGGAGCAGTGGCGGAGCGTATAAAATTGGGACCATTCATGATCTTCACTATAATATACGTAGGATTGGTATATCCAATCGTGGGATCTTGGCAATGGGGAGGTGGATTCCTATCCACCCTGGGCGGTGATGACGCAGGTTTTCATGATTTTGCCGGTTCTACCTTAGTTCACTCCGTAGGTGGATGGGCCGCAATAATCGCTGTATACCTATTGGGCCCACGAATCGGGAAATTTGGAGAAGACGGCAAACCAAATGCGATCCCTGGACACAACATACCTTTTGCAGCAGCTGGAGTTTTGATCCTATGGTTGGGATGGTTTGGGTTCAACGGCGGATCCGTACTTTCCGCTGACCCTGCCGGCACTTCCTTGGTACTTGTCACTACCAGTTTGGCAGCAGCTGCGGGCGGTGTGGGAGCATTTATCTTTTCTACCATCCTATACAAAAATTATGACCTTACCATGTTCCTTAATGGTATCCTTGGTGGATTGGTAGGCATTACTGCCGGAGCGGACCTAATGTCTCCCTTGGAAGCCATTATAATTGGTCTTATAGCCGGTGTGATCATTGTACTTGGTGTAGCCCTTATAGACAAAATTAAATTGGATGATCCAGTGGGTGCTATCGCAGTACACTTGATCTGCGGTATCTGGGGTACCTTGGCCGTAGGTATTTTTGGAGCCAAGGCTGGTGGCGATCAGTTTTTATATCAACTGGCCGGGGTTGGTGCAGCAGCAGTATTTTGCTCACTGACAGCATTCATCATCTTGTACACCCTTAAGAAAACAATAGGAATCCGTGTGTCCAAAGAAGAAGAAATAGAAGGCTTGGACCTACACGAACACGGAATGGATGCCTATCCCGATTTCAGACTGAACCAACACTAATAAAGTACACACATATAAAAACGGAGCGTTTTGCAGAACGCTCCGTTACATAACCCTTTCACATATAAAACTTCAAGAACAACAATCAATCATTCCTTTTTAATAAGGACAATTAAACCATTGAATTATGAAAACGATTATCCATACAAATTACGTAAAAAAATTACTTTTTTTCGCTATAGCTTTATTGACCACTGGACTTTTTGCCCAGGAAGAGGAAGCAGAAACCAAACCTAAGTTTTCCTTGAGCGGATCTGTTGATGCCTATTACAGGGCCAACCTAAGTGCCCCAAATGATGAGGATGCCATAGCGCCTGGATCATCCTTTGCCAATCTTCCAGGATTTGCATTGGGCATGGCAAATGTAATTGCCAGCTATGAAGGGGAAGATGTTGGTTTTGTTGCCGACCTGGTTTTTGGCCCACGTGGAACCGATGCCATATTTGCATCCCCCATGTATTCCGCTACCGGAAATATCGTGAACCAGCTATATGTTTACTGGAATGTGAGCGATAAGGTAACATTGACCTTTGGTAACTTCAATACCTTTTTGGGGTACGAGGTAATTTCGCCCGTAGCAAACTTTAACTATAGCACCTCCTACCTTTTCTCATATGGTCCATTTTCCCATACAGGCCTAAAGGCAGATTTTGATTTGGGCAACGATTGGTCGGCCATGGTTGCGGTTATGAACCCAACAGACCTTACAGAGTTCAATCCTACCGGAAACTATGCCTATGGAGCCCAATTGGGTTACAGCGGACAATATCTTAATTTCATTACCGATGACGGGGCTTATGAAATCGACTTTACTGGAGGTTTTGATGTTTCGGATGAGTTTTTCTTGGGAATCAATGCAGCGTATTTTGACAATGATGGCGTAGGATTCGCTGGCGCAGCATTATACCCACAGTATGCAACCTCAGACACCTTTACCATTGGTTTGAGAGGGGAATATTTCACGGAGACCGGTGACTTTGGAGCTATTGGAACAGGGGTCGAGGATTCCAGCGTATTTGCAGTTACCCTGACCGGAAGCGCCACTATTGGCAACCTCATGATCAAACCAGAATTGCGTTTGGACAGTGCTTCTGATGATGCCTTCATTGACAATGACCTTACTCCGACCAAGAGCCTATCCTCATTTGTCCTGGCAGCAGTATATTCTTTCTAAATTATAAGTAGCTTAGTTTATATTTCTTAAAGAATCCTAGCAGTATTTGCTAGGATTCTTTTTTTTAATCTGCCTTTGGTTCAAATGCCCTTAGTCCGGCCTTGACCTCAATGGGCAAAGTATTGATTTTCGGGACAATGGGGCAAGAATATTTTTTATTGTAAACGCAATAGGGATTATAGGCCCTATTAAAGTCGATGATCATACTACCCCCTTCGGGAATGCTCAGGTCGATATAGCGTCCGCCGGAATAGGTTTCCTCTCCATTGGTCTCATCCAAAAAGGGGAGAAACAGATAATCCTTATAATTCTCCTCCAACATCAGCTCTTGGTTCTGATAAACCTCCAATTCATATTTCTTACCCTTCAATACAAAGTGTGCCACACCATAGGTGACCTCTTGGGATACCCTATCCGTAGTTGTGGGCATCATAAATGGTACCGCCTCGGGAGTTCTTACAAATTTAGCGACAACCCTAAAACTCGTATCGGGTTGAAAAAAGGACAATCCCTCAAAATTCTTACGGTAGCGATCGGGAAGTGGCGACGTCTCTGGGTCTCTAAATTCTTGGTTCATTTTATGCTGAAATTCCAATATTTCGCCTACTGTCTTGGTTGTATCTGCGGCTGTTGCCCCCTTGGTTTCTGAATGGTATTTCTTGTCTTGGCATCCCAGGGCAAGTAAGAGCAAAAGCAAATAAAAAGTTCTCATGGCAATGAATTAAAGTCGTTGGAAATACAAAAATACAACATACCATATTTTTATCTAGTTTTGTTACTCCAAAGTAGGCAATGAAAAATTGATAGTTCGGAACAGCACATTTTCAAAACCAGAAATATCAATTGAAAAACCGAGAGTCTGACCGTTGCGTCGGGCTTTTTTTATGTCGGGCAACATACCCATGAAAAATATCTACCTCAGTTACACTGATTCCTTTAAGGGATTGTCCAAAGAAGTTTGGTGGTTGGCCCTGATCACGTTGATCAACAGGGCCGGAACCATGGTGATTCCTTTCCTATCCCTTTATCTGACCCAAAATTTAGGTTTTGCCCTAGATCATGTTGGGACCATTATGACCTGTTTTGGCCTTGGGTCATTGATCGGCGCGTGGATCGGGGGAAAGCTCACGGATATTATTGGATACTACAAGGTCATGCTGATCAGTCTAAGTTTATCTGGGGTGCTCTTTGTCGGATTGCAATTCTTGGAGGATTTTTATGCCATCTGCGGGGGTATCTTTATCTTGATGATCGTAGCGGATGCCTTTAGGCCAGCGGCTTTTGTAGCCTTAATTGCCTATAGCAAACCTGAGAACAAGACCAGATCGGTCACCTTGATACGGTTGGCTATAAACCTCGGCTTTTCTACAGGGCCCGCTTTGGGCGGTATCATCATAACCTCCATAGGGTACGCAGGTCTGTTTTGGGTAGATGGCATTACCTGCATTTCTGCCGGACTATTATTGTTTTACATATTGAATCCAAAGAAAGCCAGGGTCATGGACAACCAAAAAAACCTGAACCCGACTTCTGCCTACAAAGATTCCGCTTACTGGATTTTTATAGCTGCGATGGTCATGTTCGGTTTCTCCTTTGTGCAATATTTTTCTACCATCCCTATTTACTACAATAAGGCGTATGAATTGAGTGAACTGCAGATAGGTCTTATCCTGGCCATGAACGGTTTCCTTATTTTTGCCTTTGAAATGCCGCTCATCAAATACATGGAACGCAAACCATGGTCCAAAATCACCAACATGATCGTTGGGTTTCTACTGGTGTCCTTAAGTTTTTTGGTATTAAATCTCTTTTCATGGATAGGCATTCTCATTATTGGCATGTTACTTATGACCTTGGGGGAAATGATCGCCTTTCCCTTTTCCAATGCCTATGCCATGGAACGCTCAAAAAGGGGTAACCAAGGGGAATATATGGCTCTTTACAGTATTGCCTTCTCCTTTTCCCATGTTTTTGCCCATAATTATGGTATGCGCTCCATTGCCAATTACGGTTTTTCTATAACATGGTACGCCATAGTCATGATCTGTGTCTTTGGCATTATATTACTTTTACTATTGAACAGATACACCCAAACACATCAAAAAAATGAAAAACTCATTTAAAGTCTATGCGCTTATCATCTGTACCCTTTTCCTAGGATGCGGCCAACAAGAAGAAGCCCAAAATAGCATGCCAACAGCCGAAAGACAATTACCCAAAATAATTCCCCATAGATACAACGTAGCCTTTTTGGTGATGGATGGCACCTTCAATACGGAATTTACGGCACCCTTTGATATCTTTCAACATACCCAATACAGGGAACGAATCAAGTCGATGAACGTTTTTACGGTTGCCAATACCTTACAACCTGTCACGACCTTTGAAGGCTTGCGTATTTTGCCAGACTTTGATTACACCAAAGACAAATTGCCCCAAATAGATATCTTGGTAGTGCCGAGTGCGGAGCACCATTTGGATTCGGATCTAAAGGACACGACCATGATCAACTTTATAAAAAAGGTGGACCGGAACGCCCTATTCGTGACTTCCCATTGTGATGGTGCTTTTGTCTTGGCACAGGCAGGTATTTTGGACCATGTAACCTCTACAACTTTTCCAAGTGACATTGCGACATACCGCACTAAATTTCCACATTTAAAAGTAAAGGATAGCGTCCTTTTTGTTCACGATGGCAAATACATCACTTCGGCTGGAGGAGCCAAAAGTTTTGAAGCCGCCCTTTATTTATGTGAATATCTATATGGCAAGGAAATTGCCCAATCATTGGCCAAAGGATTGGTTATTGATTGGGACCTCAACAAAATTCCACACCTTATTGTTCCTTGATCTCATAACGGGCGTCGTCTAGATATTTGGTCACCAAATCATTGAATTCCGGGGTTATTCTCAGTAAGGCCGTGTGCTCTAGACTGTATAACGCTGTCTTGTCGGTAAACCCATTTTTCAGCAATTCTTCCGCATAAAAAAGAGCAGTGCCATAATCTTCCATTTTAGAACTGTAGGACACTACTTTCAGATAAGCATCGTATGACTTAGGGTTCGTAATGGTTTTTAGCATCAAAACAAATAGAAGGGCATCCTCATCTACCTTGGCTTCATTTGCCAATATATGCTCCATATCATCCACCAATGCATTTACAAATCCGTACAAACGCTTCCCCATTTGACGCTCTGCCTCATTTTGGCTTGACTCATATTTTTTCAATTCCTCCATTTGGTAATTCCACCATCCCAAATTATTAAAATTATAGGTCAGCACATCCTCCTCCAAATAGTAGTTGTAATCCTCCTTGATCAAGGATTCTTTAAAAAACATATTGCTTTCGTTTCGACTTTGCGATCTAAAAAGCTTGTCCCTTTTTAAAGATTTCAATTTCTCCTTGAGATCGTCTCCTCTTTTGTGCACCCTGAACACGGACTGTGTTTCTTCTATCAATTTCTCTGCTTCCAACAATTTTTTGGATGCCATCAATTCTTCTATTTCCCTAAGGCTTTCGTCATAAATCTTTTGCACAAATGGCTCATCCAAGGCAATATTTCCTTTGGCCATAGCGGAGAGGGTGAAAATTTGCATGGCTTTTTGTAACTGGAGAAGTTCCTTTGACTTATCCCCATTGTTCAGCAAGAGCAATTGATTGGGAAATTTTAGCTTATTGAGCAATATTTCATCAGACAACATCATAGGGTAATTGTAATCCTCCTTACTGACAATGCCAATATAGTGAAACAAGTTTTTCGAACTCAAGACCTCTACATTCCCCAAAGTTCCACCAAAGGAAACTACACCTTCAATATTTGGAACAAATACAGGTATTACACTTGCAAGTCTTCCTCCACCGGATATTCCACCCGTATAAATTCTCTTGGCATGTATTGAAAAAAGCTGAAACGTCCTATTGAACATGCGATTCGAAATCAAGATATTCTTGGATATGGGCAAGGAATCATGGACATTGTTGGAGGCAGCCAAAATATACCCTTCTTGTTCTGCGGCTTCCTGAAAGAATCTTACCAACTGCCTACCCCTCCCCTCCTCATCGAAAAGAAATATGACGGGCCAATTTTTGGCATTGTCAAAATTCTTCGGCATATACAGGGCAAATGATTCTTGAATAGAATCATTGATGAATACCGAATCTGTAACTACTCCTTTTTTAAAGGTCAAATCTTGAGCAGCAACACTAAAGGTACTACTGATAAGCAAAAGGAAAATTATTTTTCTCATACCAATGGGTGCATCAAAAATCTAGCCAATTTGATTGCGAAATAAAGTTAATAAATTCCGTAAGGTCCATAGATTATATTCAGCAATAATTATTTAGACTACAAAATAGTATTTTGATAGCCACGAACATACACATCACTACATATTTCTTCGCTTTTTAATAGGTGCGTCCGAAACAACATCCGATAGGATAATATGTGTTCTGGTCTCTCCGTACTGAATCAATTTGTCTATAAAATGCTCCAAATGAAATTGATCTTTCAAAACCACCTCCATAATGATATTTTCATTTCCGGTAATCCGGTAACAGTTCAACACCTCCTCGAAAGTTCCTACGGTATCCAAAAATGGCCTTAGTTTACCCATAAAAGCACGCAATGTAATAATGGCCCGCAATTGATATCCGGTTTGGGTATGCGACACTACGGCCTTATACCCCTCCAAGATACCCATGTCCTCCATTTTTTTTACACGCTCCGCAACAGCGGGTGGAGTCAGTCCCACTTTACGGCCAATATTTGCAAAGGATTCCCTTGCATTGTCCTGTAAACATTTCAGGATTCCCCAATTTAAATCATCAATCTTTACATTCAAATCTTTAAATTTAAAATAATTTATTTTCAATAGCTAAATTACATTATTACTTTTAAATCCAAAGATAATTTTGCTGATTACTACGTAATTTTATAATATAATCCTTATGGAAGTAAAAAATGTCCTATAAAAATTTACGCACGGTGCCTGTATATAGAAAGGCTTTGGAACTCTGCATGATGAGCAGGGAAATAGCTGCGTATGTTTCATATAACAAAGACCTGTTGTTATTGTACCAATCAAATAGCTTACGGGACATTATTGCAGATTCCCTGATAACCGATTCTATCCTTATCCCACAGAAAATTGCACAGGCGGAATGTACCGAATCCTATGATGTCCGAATAAAGAGCATTGCCCTGATCAATATAATGATTAGAAATATCCTTTCTTATTGCAATGGACTCGAAAAAGACGGTGTAAAGGAGAAAGAGTATATCAATTTATTGAGGGGAGAAATAAAACATTTCAGAAGGCTCTATAAAAAATGGAAGCGTTCTTTAAAAGGTGACCAAGGGGACACCAATTGGGGCCTGAATGAGTCCTTTGGATTTTAATTGGAAACCGATATTTTTCTATAAAAAAAAAGCCTCGATTTACATCGAGGCTTTTTTATTGCTACATATTTCTTCTGTATTGTCCTCCGACTTCAAAAAGAGCTTTTGTTATTTGGCCCAAGGAACATACTTTGGTGACCTCCATCAGCTTTTCAAAGATATTCTCATTATTGACTGCCCTATCCTGTAACTCCATCAACTCCTTTTCCACAATGGCATCATTTCGTTTGTGCAAGTTTTGGAGGGTTGCGATCTGCGCCTCTTTTTCTTCCTCAGTGGCCCTGATTACCTCTGCAGGTAGAATGGTAGGGGATCCTTTGGAACTCAAAAAGGTATTAACACCAATAATTGGGAACTCCCCAGTGTGTTTAAGGGTCTCATAATAAAGGCTTTCTTCCTGAATCTTGGAACGCTGATACATGGTTTCCATGGCGCCTAAAACCCCTCCCCTTTCTGTAATTCTATCGAACTCCAAAAGCACAGCTTCCTCCACTAAATCGGTCAATTCCTCAATAATGAACGAGCCCTGCAACGGATTCTCATTTTTCGCCAAGCCCAATTCCTTGTTAATGATCAACTGTATGGCCATGGCCCTTCTTACCGACTCCTCGGTTGGCGTGGTAATTGCTTCATCATACGCATTGGTGTGCAAGGAGTTGCAGTTATCATAGATCGCATACAATGCCTGCAAGGTGGTACGGATATCGTTAAAATCTATTTCCTGTGCATGCAAGCTCCTACCAGAGGTCTGAATGTGATATTTCAACATTTGGGCCCTAGGATCAGCTCCATATTTATGCTTTAAGGCCTTTGCCCAGATTTTTCTTGCTACCCTACCGATTACGGCATATTCGGGATCAATACCGTTGGAGAAGAAGAACGAAAGGTTAGGTCCAAATTTATTGATATCCATCCCTCTACTCAGGTAGTATTCCACATAAGTAAACCCATTGGACAGGGTAAAAGCCAATTGCGTGATCGGGTTTGCACCTGCCTCTGCGATGTGATATCCAGAGATGGAAACAGAATAGAAATTGCGGATCTCCTTCTGAATGAAATATTCTTGGACATCACCCATAAGTCGCAATGCAAATTCGGTTGAGAAAATACAGGTGTTCTGTGCCTGGTCCTCTTTCAAGATATCGGCCTGCACCGTTCCCCTAACTTGGTTCAGCGTGGTCTTTTTGATGTTGTCATAAATGTCTTTAGGCAAAACCTGATCCCCAGTGACCCCTAAAAGCATAAGTCCCAACCCGTCATTACCTTTGGGAAGTTCTCCAATATACTTAGGTCTTTCAACCCCCTTATCTTTGTAGATAGCATTGATTTTTGCCTCTACCTCCTTTTCTAGGCCATTCTCCTTGATGTACTTTTCACAATTCTGATCAATAGCGGCATTCATAAAAAATCCCAACAACATGGGAGCCGGGCCATTGATGGTCATACTCACAGAGGTCATTATCCCACTGAGATCAAAACCGGAATACAATTTTTTTGCATCGTCCAAACAGCATATGGAAACACCCGCATTTCCAATTTTGCCATAGATATCGGGCCTGTGATCAGGATCGTTCCCATAAAGGGTTACCGAATCGAATGCCGTGGACAAACGTTTGGCCGGCATACCAAAACTCACGTAGTGAAAACGCCTATTGGTACGTTCAGGACCTCCTTCACCAGCAAACATCCTCGTTGGATCCTCTTCTGTCCTTTTAAAAGGATAGAGTCCGGCTGTATACGGAAATTCCCCTGGAACATTTTCTTGCAAGGTCCAACGCAACAGATCTCCCCATGCCTTGTACTTTGGAAGCACTATCTTGGGAATGTCTACCTGGGACAATGATTTGGTATGGGTTTCTATCTTGATCTCTTTATCCCTTACCTTAAAGCTATAGACTGGGTCCTTGTATTTCTGGACTTTGGATTCCCAATTGATGATACTATCCCAATGATATGGATCCAGGTCCATCTTAACCCGATCAAACTCTTTTAAGAGCAATGCCATAAGCTGCCCATTTTCTGGGTGCTCTAAATTTAACTGTTCGTCATCTACACCAATTTTGGTCAGACCAAGAGCTCCATCTGCAAGACCTTCAAGGGTTTTATATATGCCGTATAATTGTTGCGCTACTTTTGATTGCGCATTGACCATCTCATCATAAGCCCTGTTATTCTCCGCTATTTCAGATAGGTACCTGGTTCTTGATGGAGGGATAACAAAAATCTTTTCGGTAATCTCATGGGTTGCCACAAAAGAGGAATTTAGGTCGGCATCCACTTTTTCCACCAGCTTGGCGGTTATGGCCCCATAAAGCCTGTTCATGCCAGGATCATTGAATTGGGATGCAATAGTCCCAAAAATAGGAAGATCCTCTTGGGGAGTGTCCCAGAGGTCATTGTTCCGCATATATTGCTTTTTCACATCCCTAAGGGCATCCAAGGAACCTCTTTTATCAAATTTATTGATAGCCACAAGGTCTGCAAAATCGAGCATATCAATTTTCTCCAATTGTGTGGCTGCCCCAAATTCTGGGGTCATCACATAAAGTGACACATCACTGTGCTCTATTATTTCGGTATCTGACTGCCCGATTCCGGAAGTCTCCAAGATGATCAGGTCAAATCCCGCGGCCTTCAATACTTGAACGGCCTCTTCCACATATTTGGACAACGCCAAATTGGATTGTCTTGTCGCCAATGAACGCATATAGACCCGGTCATCACTGATCGCATTCATCCTGATCCTATCCCCCAATAATGCCCCGCCAGTCTTTCTTTTGGATGGATCCACGGAAACAATACCAATGGTCTTTTCGGGAAAATCCAATAAAAATCTTCTAACCAATTCATCAACCAAGCTCGACTTTCCTGATCCTCCAGTTCCGGTAATTCCCAATACGGGCACCTTATTTTTTTTATGATCTACGGCAGAAAATTGAGATTTAAACTGATCATTTCTATTCTCCGCCAAACTAATCAAACGGGCCAAAGTATTCACATCCTTTTCTTCCAATGAGGCAACCAAAGATTTCCCTTTTGGAAGCAACAAAGAAGGAACAGGAAAATCACTTTGTGCTACCAGATCATTGATCATTCCTTGTAGGCCCATAGTTCTACCGTCATCAGGGGAATAGATACGGGTAATTCCGTAATCCATCAATTCTTTGATCTCTTCGGGAAGGATGACTCCACCTCCTCCTCCAAATATTTTTATATGCGATGCCCCACGTTCCTTGAGTAGATCATACATGTACTTGAAATATTCATTATGCCCTCCCTGATAGGACGTCATCGCTATAGCATTAACATCTTCCTGTATGGCACAATCTACGACTTCGGTAACGCTTCGGTCATGTCCCAAATGGATGACTTCCACTCCTGTGGATTGTATTATTCTACGCATTATATTGATGGCGGCATCGTGACCGTCAAAAAGAGATGCTGCTGTTACGATTCGCACTTTATTTTTTGGAGTGTAAGGCTTTATTTGTTCCATATGTAATTTAGAGACATTTTTAGATGCGCAATTTACGAAAAGTGCAAAGTATATAAAGTATAAATCGGAATATTATAAAAATACCAATGAGATTGAGTCTTCAATTCTGAATACCTTAATTTTACCCCTTAAAATGAACCATTTTGAAAACCACTATTCTAATCAATTGCCCAGATCAGGCCGGAATAATAAGCTCAGTAACAGGTTTTATTCATAATAAAGGGGGCAACATAATTTATATAGACCAACATGTGGACAAGCAGGCCGACGTTTTTTTTATGCGGCTGGAAAGTGAATTTGATGAAAACACCATTTCATTTGAACATTTCAAGTCCCAATTTGAGAAGCAAATAGCGGGTCCCTTCGATATGGATTTTAAAATTCACCTTAGTGGTATAAAACCCAAAATGGCCTTATTTATATCCAAGTACAACCACTGCCTTTATGATCTGTTGAGCAGATTTAATTCTGGTGAATTGGAGGTGGATATCCCCTTTATTTTGAGCAACCACAAAGATCTTCAGAATATTTCGGAACAGTTCCAGATTCCCTTTTACCATATTCCTGTAACCAGGGACAATAAAGAGGAAGCCGAGAACAAACATTTGGAGCTCTTGGAGCAACATGGAATCGATTTTATTGTGCTGGCGAGGTATATGCAGATCATCCCTCCCAAAACCATTGACCAATATCCAAATAAGATCATTAACATCCACCATTCCTTTTTACCAGCATTTGCAGGTGCAAAACCATACCACGCTGCTTTTGCAAGAGGAGTCAAAATCATTGGGGCTACCAGTCATTATGTAACGGAAGAATTGGATGCTGGCCCAATTATTGAACAGGATGTGGTTACCGTGACGCATGCACATACCATTAAGGATTTTATAGCCAAAGGTCAGGATTTGGAAAAAATAGTATTATCCAGGGCTGTAAAGTTGCACATCCAAAGAAAAACAATGGTGTACAATAACAAGACCGTTATTTTTTCCTAATTAAAACATCTTTGGCGACTTTATTGTAAGCCAAATGACATGTTATAAAATAAATTACATTACTAAAATATGGATATGATCAAAAAAATATTACTGATTACAGTGATTTTCCAACTCGTAGCCTGTGCGGAACTGCAGCAAGTTGTTGATCAGTTTCCCCAGGGAACCTACGGCATAGGCAATGAGGAAATAGCCAACGGACTAAGGGAAGCATTGGACAAGGGCATTGAAAGACAGGTCAGCAAGCTCACCAAGGAAGATGGCTATTACAGGAACGAATTGGTCAAAATATTGCTACCGGAAGAACTGCAAAAAGTAGACAGAACCCTTAGGGATGTTGGACTGGGCAGTCTTGCCGATGAAGGATTAAAAGTATTGAACAGGGCGGCAGAGGAAGCTGTAGGCGAAGCCACACCTATATTTATCAATGCCGTGAAAGGAATCACCTTTACGGACGCAAAAAATATTCTTTTGGGCAATGATGATGCTGCCACCCTATATCTAAAAAATACAACCCAAACAGAACTGTACAACAAATTCAATCCGATAATAAAAAATTCATTTCAACGGGTGGGTGCAGATAAAATTTGGAGCAATATCATCACGCGCTATAACAATCTTCCCCTAACCAACAATGTCAATCCCGACCTCACTGATTATGTCACCCAAGAGGCCCTATCAGGTGTATATACCATGATCGCTGTGGAGGAAAAGGAAATAAGGACCAATGTCTCCTCAAGGACTACGGCACTACTTCGCAAAATTTTTGCCTTACAGGACTGATAATGAGTTATTTTAATTGGAAATCTGACAATATTTTAAAAAAAAATTCGTTACTTTAAAGTATAGCTAACATAACGTAATGGTAATACTTATGTCAGCTCTATTTTCAAGTAAAATGCAATATTTGCATTGATTTATTTGAGTTAGTAATTTTTGAGTTAGTTAGTTTAAAACCGGTGGGAGCACCGGTTTTTTTATTCTGTACCTCCATAGCTACAAGGCCAATTACCAACCGGGAATTCCCAACAACCATTTTATACCAAAAATGCACACCCGCCCTTTGTGCCCGACCTAGGATCATCAAAATAATTACAATGGCACACTTTACTTTTGGTTGAAAATAGTGTCTAATCAATTTTAATGCAACATTGGTACTTCTTGTTAACAAATACCACTACTTTTGCCCGCTGAAATTGAATCTATGCTGTCGAGATTATTCATTATCCTTTCCTTCTCCTTTTTTCAACCTTTACTTGGACAATTTGAGGATGTCAAAACTGTTCAATGTGATATCAATGAATTGAGTAGATTGGCAACACAGAATATTTCTTCCCTAAGTGCAAATGAAGTATTTCAACTGGGTGTTTGCGAGTACAAATTCGAAAATTATGCAAAGGCAGAGGATTATTTCAAAAATGCCGAAGTAAAAGGTTTCAGCAATAGAGAACTTTTGATCACCTATTCCCAGCTTAATGAAATAGCCCTCAATAGCGCAATGAACAAAAGCAATGGTAATTCTACCAATAACAAGGGCGCCAAAGATGGAAATGCTAAAAAAAATGCTATGGTTACCAGTGCAACTTCCAACCAAACCATAGTAATCCACAATAATTCCCTTCAACATGAATTATTAAACTACCTTTTTATTATCATCTCGGCCATAGGAACCCTTATAGGATTGAGGTTAATATCGAAATATCAGAAAACAGATAGACATAATATTTTTTTAGGTCTATTCATTATAGGACTATCCTTAATGCTTTTTGAATTGGCTTTATATTGGTGGACCAATCTAAATTATCAACCCAAAATTTCATTTTTCCGGGTCCAATTTTTTATTTGGCTGCCTTCATTGTATGTATACCTGAAGCACAAATTAGATCCAACATCGTCCTTTTCCCCAAAACAAATAGTCACACACTACGGCATTTTCATCATTGCCTTTATATCCCTATTGTTTCTTGGAAACCTGAATCCTTCGGGCAATTCAATTACCACAAGCACCATCGCAATCTTTTTGAACAGCTTGTATCTCAAATCGGCCCATACCACCCTATATTTTATAATGCTGATCGGACTTTTTAACAAATACAAAGGCACAGTGAGCACTCCCAATAAAAATTGGATGGTATTGCTGTTGTCATTCATAGCCGTTATTTTGATATTGCTCTATATCAGGACTACTAGTGAGCAGATCAGTGATTTTGACTTTCTAACAAAATCCTTTGCCGCCATTCTATTATCGATCTTTATTTGTTGTTCAGGATTAATGCTCTATATAAGTCCACAAATCATTACCAATCCGGAACTGGCGGACAACAAAAGTGATGACCACAATCCAAAGTACAAGAATTCGGGACTTACAGAGGACATGCTTGCCACACTAAAGAGTGATTTATACGAGTTGTTGAAGCACAAGAAGCCACATCTGGACAATAATATTACCTTGGAAAAGTTGGCCCAGGAATTAAATACGGATCGCTATAGCTTATCGCAGGTCATCAATCAGGAGTTTGGCAAAAACTTTTACGAATTCATCAACGATTATAGGGTAGAAGAAACTATAAGCATTATAAACAATAGCACAGAAATCAAAACGGTCAATGATTTGATTTATGAGTCGGGCTTTAACAACAGGGTCTCTTTTTACAAGGCTTTTAAGAAGAGAAAAAACATGACTCCCATGGAATACATTAAATCCAAACACCCCTAAACGTTAAAAAAAAGCCACTACCCAACACTTTTCCTTAATATTTTAACTTTCATCGGTCATTCTTACATGCTGTTGAATATCAACCTGCTACAGAAACTGTAAGCGTTAACCTGCATCGGATTTAATTCATCTAGGTCGGGAACAATAAGATTAACAACCCTCTTCTGTTAATTTGCGCGCAGGTTAAAAGGCTAGCTACAATCATTGCTTCCATACCAGATGCTTTGCATTCATTTTTTATTTGAATTAGCTACTTATAAGAAATAAGCTAGCTTTTTTAACCTTACTAAAAACCTTTTTAATTAACTCAAATTTAATCTTTATGAAAATGAAGTATTTTCTATTTTTTAAGATTTTTCTACTGTCGCTCTTTGTGACCGCGCAGGAGAAAACTATTACGGGTACGGTTTCTGACCAGAATAATATTCCCTTGCCCGGTGCCAGTGTTGTGGTCAAAGGAACCTCAACCGGTACACAAACCGATTTTGATGGAAATTATGCCATACAAGCAAAATCCGGAGATGTTTTAGTATTCTCCTACATCGGACAAAAATCCGATGAAAGAACAGTTGGAGCTTCCAACGTTATCAATGTTTCCCTATTAGAGGACGCTCAGGCCCTGGACGAGGTGGTAGTTACTGCACTTGGTATCAGTAGAGAGAAAAAATCGCTGGGATACGCCACACAAGAGATAGGTGGAGATCAGGTAAGTACTGCTAAAGATCAAAACTTTGTAAACTCACTTTCTGGTAAAGTAGCGGGTGTTGATATTAAGAAAAGTTCAACCTTAGGTGGTTCTACCAACGTAATTATTAGGGGTTATTCTTCTATTACAGGGAACAATCAAGCCCTATTTGTAGTTGATGGTGTACCAATTAGCAACAGTACATTCAACACAGGCACACAGGCCACTGGAGGTGATGGTTATGACTACGGTAATGCCGCCAGTGATATTAACCCTGAGGACATTGAAACAATCAACGTTCTTAAAGGATCGGCTGCAACTGCACTTTACGGATCCAGAGCTGCAAATGGAGCTATCATCATCACCACAAAAAAAGGAACTTCCAAAAAAGGATTGGGTGTTTCCATCAATTCTGGAGTAACCTTTGGTAATTATGATGCTGATACTTTCGCAAAATATCAAGACGAATATGGTCAAGGTTACGGACCATACTACGGCGCTGGCTACATAGATTCGGCGGATGTCAATGGTGATGGTACCGATGACCTAACACCTCCAACAGGTGAAGATGGATCTTTTGGACTTCGATTTGATCCCAATCTATTGGTTTACCAATGGGACTCTTACTATCCACAATTGGATACTTACCTACAACAAAGTCCTTGGATTGCGGCTAAAAACGGTCCAGCCTCTATCTTTCAGACCAGTGTGACCAACAGTCAGAACGTTGCAGTAAGTCACGGTGGCGAAGACGGTAGCATGAGGATGAGCTATACAAGATTGGATCAGACCGGTATCATGCCGAACAGTGAGATCAAACGTCATACTGTAGATTTATCTGGTATCATGAATTTATCCGACAAATTGACCGTTACCGGTAAAGCTACGTACACTAAAAGTGGAGGCCTTGGTAGATATGGTACAGGTTATGATGCTGAAAACTTAATGACCAACTTCAGACAATGGTGGGCTGTTAATGCTGACTTGGAAGACCAAAGACAAGCCTATTTCGCAACGCGTCAGAATATTTCCTGGAACCCTAGCGGCCCTAACAGTTTAGGACCAAAATACTGGGACAACCCTTACTTTACACGTTATGAGAACTTCAACAATGACGAGCGCAGCAGATTGTTCGGATTTGGAAGTCTTTCTTATAAAGCTACTGATTGGTTAGAAGTTTTTGGTAGAGCTACAGTCGACACCTATTCTGAGATCAGAGAAGAGAGAAATCAAGTTGGAGGAATTGACACTCCAGAATATTCTAGAAGAAATATTAATTTTTCTGAATACAACTATGACTTGTTATTGAACTTCAACAAACAAATAACTGAAAAAGTTGGTGTATCCGGTGTTGTTGGTTCCAATTACAGACAAACCGTTAGCAATTCTGTTACCGCTGCCACAAATGGCGGATTGAAATTACCAGGTATTTTCGCACTTTCCAACTCCATCAACCCTATCGTATTTGGTGCGGGATCTGAATTTGATGCAGATGTTAGAGTAGTTGGTGTATTTGCAAACGCAAGCTTTGACTATGACAGCACAGTATACTTGGAAGGATCTTTAAGACAGGACACCTTCTCTACACTTCCTGATGGAAACAACTCTTTTTATTATCCATCCATATCTACCAGTTTTATCTTTTCCAATTTGTTTGATAGCAATGTCATCTCCTTTGGTAAGCTTAGGGCAGGTTATGCAGAGGTCGGTAACGGTGCTGAGCCCTATAACCTAAGAAACACTTACAACCCAATTGCTGGTTTTGGTGGTGCAAATCTATATTCCAATCCAAGTACTTCCAATAACCCCAACTTAAGGGAAGAAAGAACTGAAAGTAAAGAGATTGGTCTTGAAATGAACTTCTGGAGAAAAAGATTGGGCTTTGAACTATCTTTATACGAGCAGGTAACAAGTGATGGTATTATCCCAGTTGAGATTACGCCAGCTTCTGGATTTACCAACACGGTTGTTAACTCTGCACAGGTTTCCAACAAAGGTCTTGAACTTCAATTATATGGTTCTGCCATAAAATCTTCTGATTTTGAATGGAGAACTACCTTGAACTTCTCTACCTACAAGAGTGAGGTATTGGATCTATTTGAAGATTCTGAAAATATCTTGATCAACAGTTTCTTCGGTGTTTCCTTGAACGCTGCCAAAGGAGAAGCTTACGGTACACTAAGAGGTACAGATTATGTTTACCTAGATGGCGAGAAAGTAGTTGGCACCAATGGTAAGTATCTAAAAACAGCCTCCAACCAAGAAGTCCTTGGAGATATCAATCCAGATTGGAAAGCTGGTCTATCCAACTCTTTCACTTACAAAAATGTAAACCTTAGCTTCTTGATCGATGTTCAGGAAGGTGGAAGCGTATTTACGGGTGACCTTTACTTCGGTATGGCTACTGGTCTTTATCCTGAAACTGCAGGTCTTAATGATCTTGGAAACCCATTAAGAGACCCTGTTACAGGAGATAACACCTCTGGTGGCATCATACTTCCAGGAGTTCAAGCTGACGGCACTCCTAACACGGTTAGAGGTGATTTCACCACATATCAAAACCCATTGGGTAGGTATGGAAACGCACCAGATGCACAATTCGTTTACGATGCATCTTACGTAAAGCTTAGAGAAGTAACTTTAGGATATTCTTTACCTGCAAAAATCTTGAGCAAGCTACCATTCAACGCCGTAACCTTTACAGCTGTTGGTAGAAACTTATGGATCATTGATAAAGATTTACCATACGCTGATCCAGAGCAAAGTTTTGGAGCTGGTAACGTACAAGGTTTCCAAATTGGTGCCTACCCTTCAGTTAGGGAGTATGGATTCAACGTTAAATTAGACTTTTAAATTAGAAAAAATATGAGAAAATTAGTATTTATACTGCTTGCCGGTATTAGTATCTCAAGTTGTACCGAGGATATTACAGATTACAACAATGACCCTAAACTTCCAACAGTAGTTCCTGCAGCTACGTTGGTTGCTAACGCTGAAAAGAACTTGGCGGATAGGATAACCACCATCAGTGGATCCAATGTATTCAGACTATGGGCCCAAAGTTGGTCACAGGCTACTTATGTGGATGAATCCAACTATGATATCATAGGTAGGGACCCTTCTTCTGCTTATTGGACTGTTTATTACAACAATGTGATCAACGATTTGAAATCTGCAGTGACTATTATTGAAGCTGACGAGATTTTAGACGCTCAAACGAAAGCCAATCAATTGGCTATCATTGAGGTGATCAATGTTTATACCTACCAACATTTGGTAGATTTGAATGGAGATGTTCCTTATTCCGAAGCAGCGGATATCACAAATTTATTCCCTGTTTACGATGATGCAGAAACGATCTACTTGGATCTTTTGTCTAGAATTTCCGCCGCTCAAGCAGCATTAGCTGGTGGAGGAGAGTCATTTGGATCGAATGATATTTTCTACGGTGGAGATGTAGTGGCCTGGAGAAAGTTGGCCAATTCTGTAAAGTTGAGAATTGGAATGAGGCTTGCAGATGTTAATCCTTCTGTTGCAGCTACGGCCGTTAGTGAAGCTTTCAATGCAGGTGTTTTTGAATCAAATGATGATAACACCGTTATTCGATATGAATCTGCACCAACCGACAACAACAACCCACTTTACAACTTGTTCGAAACGAATAACCGTAGGGAAGACTACATTGCGAACAAAACATCTGTGGATATGTTGACCATGTTGAACGATCCTAGGATTGATGATTACTTTGCAGATAACGAGACTCCTTATATTGGTGGCCCTGCAGGTGCTAACAATGCCTATGCAAATTTCACCCATATCAACTTTGATATCGTTGGTGACCCAACATATCCTGGAACGATCATGGACTATGCCGAAGTTGCTTTCTTCTTGGCTGAAGCTGTGGAAAGGGGCTTTATTGCTGGTAGCGCACAAGCATTTTACAATGCAGGAATAGAGGCTTCTATCCTGTACTACGGAGGTACCAGCGCAGAGGTTACTTCTTACTTGGCTCAGACTAGTGTTAACTACCTAACAGCTACAGGTGATTACAAGCGCAAAATAGGAACTCAAAAATGGATAGCCTTATTCAATAGAGGATTTGAAGCTTGGACTGAATACAGAAGATTGGATTGGCCTACCTTGGCTTTAAGTGACCAGTCACAGTTGCCAGTTCCAAAGAGAATGATCTATCCTGTAACTGAAGTATCTGTCAACGGTGCCAATTACAATGCAGCCTCATCTGCTATTGGTGGAGATGACTTGTACACCCCATTATTCTGGGATGTGAACTAATTCACTTTAGTTCGTGACAATAAAAAAGGTCGACCACTTGGTCGACCTTTTTCTTTTTAAATTATAAGTTTAGAGTAGCCAAAGCCAATTACTTACTTGAAAGGTACCCTATCACGGTATCATTAAAAAATTTAGGCTGTTCTATATTCACCACGTGACCACAATTCTGCACAACGATAAGCTCAGAAGTTTTATGGGAATCTACAATTTTACGGATGGTGGGCAAGAACAGATAATCTTCCTCTCCCATTACATACAATGTGGGAATCCCGATTTCCATACTCCTAAAAAAGCGCAGTAAGGGATTGATCTCAGCCGTGAGTTTGAACCAACGTATAAATTCTTTTTGATATAGTTTTTTGGCTTCCCTTACAAAGAGCGACCTTGATTCCCTATGGTTTTTATTGGGCATGATCACAAAAGCAAAAAACTTGTATAACCATATATAGGGAACTACGGATTTCAGAACAACTCCGGTACGCATCAAGACTTGGGACCGGAAATTTAATTTCATGATAGCCCCTCCCATGATCATACTCTCCACTCTATCCGGATATTTCTCGGCCAAATTTCTGATCAAAATGGTACCCAAGGAGATGCCTACAAAATGGGATATTTTAATGCTCTCATGATCTACGACCTCAATGATATCCTTGGTTATTGAATCGAAAGTATACTTGTCATTGAACGCATCCTTCAGATGGGGTTTTGAGTCACCATGCCCCCTAAGGTCCAGAAGGAGTATATTAAAATGCTCCTTGAATTCCCTCACCTGTTTGTGCCAAATGGAAGAACTGCCACCTGCCCCATGGACAAAGGTGACCCACTTTAGTGAAGTTGGGTGTTTATACGTGCTATAGTTTAACAAACGATTTTTTTTTATAAAAGTAAATTAAAATCTTTTATCTACTGCCCAATACCGCATTTTAGGGACAATATGTTCCAAAGTACCGTTCCTTGTATAAACAACTCGCCATTTTCCATTATGTATCCCCAAAAAAAAGGGCATTTGGACAACCTGCCTGATTATTAGATATATAACAATTTATTAACAGACAAATTTCTCAATTTGCACCTATCTTTGAAAGAAAAAATAAACCATGGAAAATCAATACTGCAAGGTAGGTACTTCCACTCCCATAAGCAAGAGCAGCAATGCCATCAGCTTTCTGGAATATCAGTATGCCCTCTTTATGGAAAAGGCTTCACAGATCAAAAATTCAGACGCCAAACTAGGTGAATTTTTTGAGCTTAAGGCTTCAAAAATCAGTAAAATGCTCGAAGGGCTGTTGTAGGTATATTTAAAGTTCCTTTTTCAATTCTACTGCCATCTGCTCCTGTAGCGCTTCGGCCTTGATTCTCGCCGCCTCTGCAAAATCAGTATTAGAGGAGGCATAAATAATACCTCTTGACGAATTTACCAAAAGACCAACATCTTTGGTCATACCATATTTGCACACTTCACTAAGGCTACCGCCTTGGGCGCCCACACCTGGCACCAACAAAAAGCTATCGGGAATTATTTTTCTGATATCCGTTAAAAATGTAGCCTTGGTGGCACCAACCACATACATTAGGTTACCAGAATTTTTATAGGATTTGGAGGTGGACAGCACTTTTTTGTACAATTCCATACCATCTACCATTTGCGTCTGAAAATCAAAGGCCCCCTCATTTGAGGTCAGTGCCAATAAAATGGTATGCTTATCCTCAAATTCCAAAAAGGGTTCCACGGAATCCTTTCCCATATAAGGTGCAATGGTCACCGAATCGAATCCCAAGTCTTCAAAAAATGCTTTGGCATACATGGAAGAAGTATTTCCAATGTCCCCGCGTTTGGCATCTGCTATGGTAAACTGTTCCGGATAGTGCGTATTGAGATACTGTATGGTCTTCTCCAAGGATTTCCAGCCTTTTAAGCCATGAGCTTCATAAAAAGCAATATTTGGCTTATAGGCCACACAAAGATGGTGCGTGGCATCGATGATCGCCTTGTTGAATGAAAATATGGGGTCTTCTTCCGAAAGTAAATGTTTTGGGATCTTATGAATATCTACATCCAATCCTATACAAAGGAAAGATTGTTTAAGGCGTATTTGGTCTACTAACTCTTTATTGGTCATGGCAATGATGGTACTATAAAAAAAAACCAACTGTTCCCAGTTGGCTTCTATACTTTAAAAAATTTCAGAGGCTTCTTTTAGTTTCTCGGTATTTTCTACCAAGCTCAACTCATCAATGATGCGCTGAATATCTCCGTTCACAATATTGGACAAATCATAAAGGGTAAGTCCAATTCTGTGATCGGTTACCCTTCCCTGTGGGTAGTTATAGGTCCTAATTTTTGCGGAACGGTCACCACTGCTCACTTGGGAGTTTCTTTTGGCGGCATCCTCTTCCTGCTTTTTGGCAAGTTCCATATCATATAGACGGGAACGCAATACCCTGAAGGCTTTTTCTTTGTTCTTATGCTGCGATTTCTGATCTTGACATTGCGCTACCAAACCTGTGGGAAGGTGGGTTAATCGCACTGCAGAATATGTGGTGTTCACCGACTGGCCTCCAGGTCCCGAAGAACAGAAGAAATCGATACGGACCTCCTTGGGATCTATCTGTACATCAAACTCCTCCGCCTCAGGTAATACCATGACCGTTGCGGCACTGGTATGCACCCTTCCCTGAGTCTCTGTTTGTGGAACTCTTTGTACACGGTGCACCCCAGCTTCAAATTTCAGGGTTCCGTATACATCTTCCCCGTTCACTTCAAACTGGATCTCCTTATAACCTCCGCTGGTACCTTCGCTCAAATCGATGACATTGGTGCTCCAGCCTCTAGATTCACAATATTTGGTATACATCCTGAAAAGGTCTCCCGCAAAAATACTGGCTTCATCCCCACCGGTTCCGGCACGGATTTCCATGACCACATTTTTGGCATCCTCAGGATCCTTGGGAATCAGCATGAATTTTATATCCTCCTCCAGCTTTGGAATACCACTTTTGGCTTCCTCATACTGCATTTTAGCCATATCCACCATCTCTGGATCACTGCCATCGGCCAATATTTCTTCGGCTTCCTTCAAATTATTGGTCAGGGCAATATATTCCTCCCTTTTATCCATTAAGGCTTTCAGGTCTTTATACTCCTTGTTCAACTGCACATAACGCTTCTGATCCGAAATAATATCGGGTTGGATGATCAGGTCGGAGACCTCATCGAAACGCTGTTTAACGTAATTTAATTTATCTAACATATTCAAACTTCCCTTGGACTGCGAATTTACAATTTTTTTGGTGGCAAAACCATTCTAATCATCACGGCATAAAAATATGTTTCCACAGTTTGGCATGAATCATAAGAAAATGAAAATCAGAAGATTGCGTCAAGGTTTTTCGTTTGCCCCAAGCTAATCAGCTACGAAGGATGCCCCAAAAGTGACTATAAAAGAGCTCAAACCATCACTCCTATCATACTGATTCAGGCGGAGATCTAGCGTCTTTAGACCATAGTTGAATACTTTTGTTGAAGTAAAAATATCCTTATATCGGATCCCCATCCCATATTGATGCGCATCAAAAGCAGAAAGATCATAGTCCGAGGTATAAAATTGGAAAGTTGACAATGCCACCTCCTTTTCGAAGAAATAATCCGCAGCTGTTTGGGTATAAAAGCGATACATGGGATAAATTGTAAAGGCATTCCCAATTTTAACAGGCAATTCCAAGCTTGCGGTGTGTGAGGCAATCCCCCAATCATCGCTATAAAATCTGTAATAGGATCGAACTACGAACAGATCATTGACATAAACATTTAGGCGCCCTCCCAGTGGGACTTTCACCCTAGTATCTGGTAAACGTTCTACGTCATCGGCCAATTGAAATTCGTCAATATAGAAGTCGTCCCTATCCCCAAAGTATACCCGCTGAAATGGCGTGCTCAGCAATCCGTTTTGGGAAACGAGATCCATAAACAAGGATCCCTGTACCCTTTTGCCCAATATTTGGGAGAAATTGAGGGATAGGGAATAGGAATTTCTATTCTCATTTGCAAAGGCCTCGAAAACCGGGGAGTACGTCCCATTCCCCATAATCCGGTCGTCAAAAAAACCCCCTCTGAGTTCAATGGGATATTGGGGGTTCCAAGTATCCAGAAAAACCTGAGCGCTCGCGCTTACTTCAGTATTTTTTTCATTGAACAAGCGGGTATAACTCCCGCCAAAACCCACGGAAAAATAATCGTACTCAGAAGAGACATACCCCTTCACCCCCCATATGGTATTCCTATCATCGGAACTATGTTGATATGACGGAGTCAAATGGGTCAACACATCGCTTCGGGAGGCACCAGAAGAAGCTATATATGAACTTACAGGACGGTTCGGATCCCCATCCAATGGATTAACATCACTGGAGGACGCAGAGGTATAGGCAGAAATTCCCACATCCACGGTAAGAACATCATCCTCATTCAGCGGCATTCTTACAATTAAACTCGACGTAACATCTGTTAATTCCTCGGTACCATCACCACCGGAAACTGCAGCATGTATCCCATCCTGATTGTAATGACTGAAGAGCAGATCTATTTCCGTTGCTTCCAAGACACGCTTTTTATATGCGGTTGAAAGGGTATCTTGGGCAGATACGATAAATGTGATAAGGCAGAAAACACCAAGGAAAATTCTTCTCATAACCAATTAATTACAGCCGCAGCCGCCACCTGTTTTTCCGCCATTGCCACCGGATGCCGCTTCTCGATAAATTTGAAAATTAACCTCAAACTGCTCCATACCTTTAATGGCCAACTGCATTTCTTCATCATTCAAATACACCTTATCATATTCCTTTACCGCTACACAGGAGGTCAATGATATGGCAGAAAAAAGAATCAATAGAAATCTTGTCATTGGATTTTGTTGTAAAATGATATAGGGTTCCTAAATCTAGTTATTATTATCGAAGATAATACCCTTGCTCTTATGAATTTTATTGTCACTATCCACAATTATGGCTTCGGTGCCCCTTAATTGTGCCACCAGCGCCAATCCCGTGTCCACCCCCATGATATACACGGCAGTGGCGAGCGCATCGCTCAGTTCTGCTGTTTTTGTGAAAATGGAAACACTATTGATTCCAGTAGAGGGATACCCTGTACGAGGGTCTATGATATGGGAATATTTGACCCCACCAAAGGTTACAAATTTTTCATAGTTGCCAGAAGTTGCCACGGAGGATTCCACTATGGGCAACCAGGAAAAAATCTTATCCTTGCTCAACGGGTTGGCTATACCGATCAACCATTTTTCACCACTTACCTTGGTACCCCAAGTAGTGAGGTCACCTGCAGCATTGATAATACCGGCCCTTACCTGTTTGGACACCAAAAGTTCCTTGGCCTTATCGGCCGCATACCCCTTTCCTATGGCACCAAAGCCAATTTTCATCCCTTGGTCTTTCAGCAGTACCGTACTTGCCTCGGCATCCAAAATAATCTTATTAAAACCTACTTTGGAAACGGAATTCTTGATTTCAGCTTCTGTTGGGGGAAATTTCATGGAGCCATCAAATTTCCAGATCTGATCCATAGAGGCAAAAGTAATATCAAAAGCCCCATCTGTAATTTCGGAAACCTGCTTGCATCGTTCGATCAGCTTGAAAAGTTCCCTACTGACTTTTACGGGTTTAATACCGGCATTTCGGTTGATCTTTGCGGTTTCGGAACCCTCATCCCATGAAGAAATCAACCGCTCAATCCGTTGGATCTCGGCGGCGGCCTCTTCTATGTTGATATATCCTATTTCCTCATTGGGTGCAACCACGGTGATCTCAAACCTGCTCCCCATCAATTTCATTACCTTTTGAACCGTAACAAATTGCTGTTCCTGAGCATTTAAATTCACGGTCAACATCAAGAACAACAAAGGGAGCATTCTTTTCACTTTCCAAAAGAATTTAGAAGGGTGATGTATGCTTTTGGTGTGGTTTTCTGATATCCGGTCTCACCAAGGATCTTGCCGCTTTTATCGAGCACCAGTATTAATGGAAAATATCCTTTTGGATTATAGCGTTCGGCTAGTTCTTTATTTTCCCTAACCAGCTGTTCCTTTAATCTATTCTCTTTTTTACGTGGAAAATCTGCCCGATAAAGGATATAGTTTTGCTTGGCGTACGATTTAAATTCATTGGATTGCCATATTTCCCTATCCAATTTAATACAGGGCGCACACCAATCCGAGCCAGAAAAAACCAAAATAATGGGTTTATTTTCCTGCTTGGCTATGGCCATGGCATCTTTAAAATCATCATTCCAATCCTGGGCACAAAGCGCCATGGGTAGACAAAGCAGCCAAATACATAATAATTTCCGCATCAGTGTGGGGTTTTACGCTTATCTGCTTTTATTCAAATACGCGAAGGATATCGCCATTGAGTTCTGTTCTGAAAATTTTCAACGGTCTACTGGTAATATTGTTCAAAGGCGTCCCGGCCTGATCAAATCTTGCTCCATGAGTAGAACAATTGAAAATACCCCCGTTATCATTTACAAAGCGTACATTTTCTGTGCCTTGATGGCTACAAACCTGACTGGCAGCGACGTAGGCCCCCTCCAGATTTCTGACGACCACCACTAAATTTTTCAGAATAAATCCCCCATTGGTCTTAAGGTTATTGGCCTCTGAAGAGTTCAAATCAATAGTGAAGTCGACCCCTTTTGGCACAGGGGTTTCGTTTATAGTTTCCTCTTCACCTCCCGATGAACACCCATGCAAACAAGGGAATGCCAGGGCAAAAGCAGCTCCCGCTCCAAGGCTCATTAAAAATTTTTTTCTTTCCATAGCTAGTTATCTTTTAATAAGACAACGTTTAAAAGGAAGGATTCGTATATCTTAATATTGGAAGATTCCGTATTCGCTTTTTATGGTCAATTTTTTGACAGGACTTTCTTCCACCCGACCCACTATTTTGGCATCCACCCCAAAGCTTTTTGCTATGGCGATCACATCTTGGGCAATGGCTTCATTAAGATAGAATTCCAAGCGATGGCCACAATTGAAAACCTGGTACATTTCTTTCCAATCGGTCTTGGATTGTTCCTGGATCAATTTGAACAAGGGCGGTACCGGGAAAAGATTGTCTTTTACAATATGAAGCTCGTCTATGAAGTGTAATATCTTGGTCTGCGCGCCACCACTGCAGTGCACCATCCCATGAATATCTTTGGAAGTATATTTGGTCAGTATTTTTTTTACAATGGGCGCATAGGTCCTCGTTGGCGATAGCACCAATTTACCCGCATCCAAAGGCGAATCTGGCACCGCATCCGTCAATTTCACATTCCCTGAGTACACCAAGTCCGATGGTACAGCATGATCATAACTTTCCGGGTATCTATCAGCCAAATACTTGGAAAAAACATCATGTCTGGCCGAGGTAAGTCCGTTACTTCCCATTCCGCCGTTGTATTCCTTTTCGTAAGTGGCCTGTCCGAAAGATTCCAAACCAACAATGACATCCCCTGCCTCGATATTTGCATTATCGATCACTTCACTGCGTTTCATACGTGCCGTAACGGTAGAATCCACAATAATGGTACGTACCAAATCCCCTACATCAGCAGTTTCCCCACCTGTTGAGTGAATGGTGATCCCATGTTCCCTCAGGTCGGCAATAAGGTCTTCCGTACCATTGATAATGGCCGAAAGCACCTCCCCGGGGATTAAGTTTTTATTGCGCCCGATGGTAGAGGAGAGCATGATGTTGTCCGTGGCTCCCACACAGATCAGGTCGTCCACATTCATGATCAGGGCATCTTGGGCAATACCCCTCCATACAGAGATATCCCCGGTCTCTTTCCAATACATATAGGCCAGGGAAGATTTGGTACCTGCCCCATCGGCATGCATCACCAAACAATAGTCCTCATCATTGGTGAGATAGTCCGGGACTATTTTACAAAATGCTTTTGGAAACAAGCCTTTGTCTATGTTTTTTATGGCATTGTGCACATCTTCTTTGGAGGCGGAAACCCCTCTTTGCTTATATCTCTCACTATTGGAAGCGCTCATGGTCTGTTGTTTGGCACAAAAATAGGGCAATCCATAAAAAAAGCCCACAAAAAAGTGGGCTTTTACATAAAGAAGGTTTTGGATGGACTATTTAATGAACAACAGCTCCCTGTATTTGGTCAATGGCCAAAGCTGGTCATCTACCAAACGTTCCAATTTATCACAGTGGTTTCTGATCTCCTCAAAATAAGGACGCACATTGTCACAATAGGCAAAGGCCTTTTTATTGACATCTGTCAGGGCATTGGCGCTCTTTCTGGCCTCTGTCATGGCATCGGTCTTTTTCTTGAGGGCACTGATATGTTCTGCAATATTCTCAATCATAGAAAGCTGGCCCTCGGTAAGCGTTTTATGCGCCGCCCCATAGATGTCCTTCAGCCCCATGACATTTTTGATCAGCTTGTTCTGATAGGTAATGGCCGCAGGTATCAAATAGTTGTATACAATTTCATTGTACATCCTGCCCTCAATCTGCAAATGAAGAATATAGGCTTCCAATTCCACTTCCTGCCTAGCCCTTACCTCCACCTCGCTCATGACGTTCATGGACTTCAGCAGTGCCAAACTTTCCTTGGATGTCAAGATTTGTAAAGCTTGGGGTGTGGATTTATTATTGCTCAATTTTCTGCGCTTGGCCTCCTTTTCCCAATCCTCACTATAACCGTCCCCTTCAAACCTGATCTTCTTGGAGGTTTTGATATACTCCCTTAGGACATTGAAAACAGCTTCATCCTTTTTTAGGTTCTTCTTGTCTATCAGGGCATCCACCTCCTTTTTAAAGGCTATCAACTGCTTGGCCACAATGGTATTGAGAATGGTCATTGGCTTCGCACAGTTGGCCTTGGATCCAACCCCACGCATTTCAAATTTATTCCCCGTAAAGGCAAAAGGAGAGGTGCGGTTCCTATCGGTATTGTCCAATAAGATCTCCGGAATTTTCCCTACCACATTCAATTTCAGCTCTGTCTTTTCCTCCGGGGATAATTTCCCTTGGGAAACCCCTTCCAACTCATCGAGCACATCGCTCAATTGCTTCCCTATAAAAATGGAGAATATCGCCGGCGGTGCCTCATTGGCCCCCAACCTATGGTCATTACTCGCAGAGGCTATGGAAGAACGCAAAAGCTCTTCATAGGTATCCACTGCCTTGATAGTATTGATAAAAAAGGTCAAAAACTGTAGGTTTTTCATGGGCGTGGACCCAGGGCTCAACAGGTTTACCCCTGTATCCGTGGCCAAGGACCAGTTGTTGTGTTTTCCAGAGCCATTAATACCTGCAAATGGTTTTTCGTGAAAGAGCACTTTAAAGCTATGCTTGTCGGCTATCTTTTCCATGACGTCCATTAACAATAGGTTGTGGTCTACCGCCAAATTGGCCTCCTCAAACACGGGTGCCAATTCAAATTGATTGGGTGCCACCTCGTTATGACGGGTCTTTACCGGGATTCCCAACTTGGTACACTCTTTCTCCAAATCGCTCATAAAACTGAGCACCCTGCTAGGGATCACCCCAAAATAATGATCATCCAACTGTTGCCCTTTGGCGGCAGAATTGCCCACCAAGGTTCTCCCTGTCAATAATATATCTGGACGGGAATAGGCCAAAGCCTTGTCTACCAAAAAGTATTCCTGTTCCCAGCCTAAAGTGGCATTTACCTTGGATACATTTTTATCAAAGTATTTGGCTACTGCTGTGGCAGCCTCATCTACAGCACTCAAGGCCCTTAATAACGGTGCCTTGTTGTCCAGGGCCTCTCCAGTGTAGGATACAAATATGGTTGGGATACATAAGGTAGATCCATAGATAAATGCGGGGGAAGTGGGATCCCATGCGGTATAGCCTCTTGCCTCAAAGGTATTACGGATACCACCATGGGGAAAGCTTGAGGCATCGGGTTCTTGCTGAACCAATTGTCCGCCACCAAATTTCTCCAAAGCCTTGCCATCTGGCAAAAGATCAAAAAAGGCATCGTGCTTTTCCGCTGTTGCCCCAGTGAGCGGTTGGAACCAATGCGTATAATGCGTAGCTCCCATTTGAATGGCCCAAGCTTTCATTCCTTCGGCAACCTGATCGGCTATTTTACGGTCCATTTTAGTCCCTGAAAAGATGGCTCCCTTTACTCGATCGAAAGCATCTTTAGTAAGGTATTGGAGCATTTTGTCTTCGTTGAAAACATTTACCGCGAAAAGTTCTGAGCGTCTGCCCCTCTCTTCCACAGCAATGCGATTCCTATTGTTACTCTCCTTAATGGAGGAAAATCTTAGCTTGGACATATGTGTACAATTACGTTTTGCGCAAAATTAAGAATTTAATAATTTAATGGACAAAAAATAAATTTAAATCAAAATACCCCCATTAATACAAGGGTAAACAAAAAAAGAACCAACTTTAACACAATTGCCCCCTTAAAATTTAGACAGGTAAGTGAAAATATATATTTTTGCCTGTCTTAAAGATTAAAATTAACTACCAAGATTATGAGCAAGTCAAAATTAGAGTACATTTGGTTGGACGGTTACGAACCAACTGCAAACCTGAGAAGTAAAACTAAAGTTGAAGATAATTTTAGTGGGAAGTTGGAAGATTGTGCTATTTGGTCTTTCGATGGAAGTTCTACAAAACAAGCTGAAGGCGGATCATCTGATTGCCTCTTAAAGCCTGTTGCCATATATCCAGATCCAGCAAGGAAAAATGGATACATAGTAATGACTGAAGTTTTAAATCCTGATGGAACACCTCACATATCCAACTCAAGAGCCACAATTGATGATGAGGATGGCGATTTCTGGTTTGGTTTTGAGCAGGAATATTTTATCATGGACAAAACCACCCAATTACCATTAGGTTTCCCTGTAGGTGGTTACCCAGGTCCACAAGGGATGTACTACTGCTCTGTTGGTGGAAAAAACACTCACGGAAGAGCATTTGTAGAGGAGCACGCCGATTTATGTATTGCAGCCGGATTGAACTTTGAAGGTATCAACCAAGAGGTTGCCAGTGGACAATGGGAATTCCAATTGTTCGCCAAAGGTGCCAAGAAAGCCGGAGACGAAATTTGGGTTGCCAGATATTTGTTGGACCGTTTGACTGAAAAATATGGTTACTATATTGAATACCACCCAAAACCGATCAAAGGAGATTGGAACGGTTCCGGTATGCATGCGAACTTCTCCAACACGACTTTGAGAACTTGTGGTTCCAAAGAAGTATACGAGAAGATCTGTGAAGCTTTTAGACCTGTTACCGCTGAACATATTGCCGTTTACGGTGAGTTCAACGATCAGCGTTTGACCGGGAAACACGAAACTGCATCTATCCATGACTTTAGCTATGGTGTATCCGATAGGGGAGCTTCCATTAGAATTCCTATCATTACCGTTCAAAAAGGATGGAAAGGATGGTTGGAAGATAGAAGACCAGCTTCTAACGGTGATCCATACAAGATTGCAGGTAGAATTGTAAAAACGGTTAAATCTGCAAAGGTTTAATCCTGAAGATAAATTAATTGTTGAATACTTTGAAAAGCCTTTGGAAATCCAAAGGCTTTTCTTTTTTTATGATATGGTGTGGTAAATGAATGCCAGGTAAAATCCCAAAAGTACCAGACCATCTCGCCAGCCCAGGCGCAAGCCTTTGGGAAAGAACACCAAGGGCAGGATCAAAAATGATATGCCCAACATCCAAAAGATATCACTACTCAAAAGACCTTGATCTATTACGTCGATTGGGGTTACCATGGCAGTTATACCCAAAACAGCCAAAAGGTTGAATATATTTGAACCAATGAGATTTCCAAGGGAGATTGCCTTTTCCTTCTTCATGACCGCAATCACCGAAGCCGCCAATTCAGGGATACTGGTTCCAACAGATACCACGGTTACGGCAATTACCCTATCACTTACCCCATAGAACGATGCTAGACCGACTGCCCCATTGATAAGCAGCTCCGACCCACCCCAGAGTCCAACACCCCCAAGACCCAAGAACAGAACCGTTCTATCCAGTGGCAGTAGCACATCATCTTCCGGCATTTCGTCCACAACGGCCGTTTTTTGAAATCTTAACAGATAGACCAAAAACAAAAATAGGACCACAACCATAACGATCCCCTCCCCTTGTCCCAACCTTCCATCAAAATATATAAAGCCAAAAAATAATAGTGAGGCTACCATCATCACCGGCCAATTGGTGGTATAAAAATTTTTGCGAACATCTATGGGACCCAAAATTACGGTAATGGCCAATACAAGGCCCAAGTTGGCAATATTGGACCCAACCACATTGCCCAATGCCAGATCAGGAAAACCATCTAGGGCTGCGTTGATGCTCACGATCAATTCAGGGGCCGAAGTAGCAAAAGACACTACCGTCATCCCCACTACAATTTTAGGAATGCTCAGTCGCAAAGAAATGGCAACTGCCGCTTTTAACAGCCAATTACCCCCCATGATCAGCATTGTGAGCCCCAAGATGACGAATAGGATATTCTGCATTCTTAAGGTTTTACCTGTAAATATAAATGAATCCCAACCAACTTTAAGCTTGGACCAAAAAACACCACATCTACTATTTTTTTAGTTAAATAACTACTAAAATAGTTTGTTAACTATAATTTTAGTTTTATGTTTGGTCTAAAATTGGTGAATTATGCAAAAGCTAACGAATAAGGAAGAGGAGATTATGAAAATACTGTGGCAGTTAAAAAAAGCATTTGTCAAAGAAATTATGGCCGAAATAAAAGATGACCAACCACACTACAACACCCTGTCCACCATAGTTCGTAATTTGGAGGACAAGAAGTATGTTGCCCACGAGGCTTTTGGGAACACCCACAGATATTACCCATTGATTTCCAAGGAGGACTATCGGAAGAAATATATAAATTCCACTTTGGCTGATTATTACGATAATTCCTATAAAAGCATGGTCTCGTTTTTCGCCAAAGAGGATAAAATTTCTGTGGACGAATTAAAAGAAATTATCAACCTGATTGAAAAGAACAAATAGTATGGAACCCTTTATAATCTATCTCTTAAAATCTTCAGGCTTGGTGTTGTTGTTCCTATTGTGTTATGCCGTACTTCTACAAAAGGAAACAGCGTTTAAGGCCAATCGGATATTTTTGAATCTGGGACTACTCATTTCGCTGGCACTTCCATTGGTAACTTTTACCAAAACCATATGGATCGAAACAACTAGTATGCTACTACCAACAATGACAACAATACCTTCACCCAACCATGCAATCCAAGATGTTTTTGATTGGCAAGGTCTTTTACTTCCGCTTTATGCCATTGGTAGTTCTATACTTTTATTACGATTTATTGTTCAACTATTATCGCTTAAAAAACTGATCAAAGAAAGCACAATAGCTGGTAGCGGGCCATACAAAATTGCAGAAACCCAAAGAATCATTGCCCCTTTCTCCTTTTTCAATTATATCGTATACCACAAACCTGTTTACACAAAAGAAGAACTTAACAATATTCTAACCCATGAAAAAGTACATGTAGCGGGCAAACACTCGTTGGATATTATTTTTATGCATTTAGTATCGATTTTCTTGTGGTTCAATCCCTTCATCTGGCTCTATAAAACCTATATGGAGCAAAATCTTGAATTCATTGCGGATCATGAAACCGCCAAAATCAATCAAAACCTCAAAAGCTATCAATATTTATTACTTAAATCAAGCGTGGGAAGTCATCAATTCTCCATTGTAAATCCATTTTTTAATTCATTAATCAAAAAACGAATCGTCATGTTAAACAAATCAAAATCAAACAAAAAGCAGGCGTGGAAATACGCCTTAATTATTCCTATGCTCATTGGGTTCATCTTCCTTTTCAACATAGAGACCGTTGCCCAATACAGAACAGAAAATAGTGAAGAGTTAGAGCAGCAGGAAGTGGTATTCACCATTACTAAAGAACAATCCAATAAAGATTTGGATGAACTTAAGAAGGAAATTAAATCCAACCATGGAGGCACCTTAAAAATCAATGGTCTCAAAAGAAATGATGCGGGAGAAATTTCTGCTATCACCGTCGAATTTCAGGATAAGGAAAAAGGGATGGTAAGGGCCAGATACAATGAAGACAATGGCATAGAACCAATACTGTTTGGAACGAATACTACGGGCGGCATGTTTATTGTGTCTGGGGATCATGATATACCATTTGGTCCAAGTGGAATGCATGCTGCTTCCAAGAATATAAAAATCAGAAAGGAGATTGGTCGTGCCAAAAGGGACATGGAGCACAGTGCCGCCTATAATGACAAAGAAAAGCATGTAGTTGTTTTACAAGAAAATGGGGAGGAAACCATTTTGGTCAATGGCAAAAAAGTGACCCGGGAAGAGTTTGAAGCGATGGAAAAAGAGGATCATGATAAGGAAATTATTATTAAAAAAATACAGCAAGGCGATGGAGAGGACAATATTTGGATTGAATCCCCTGGCAACAAAACACAAAAGATAATTATCAAAGAAGTTGACGGCAAAAAGACCATTGAAGTCAACGGGAAAAAAATATCTCCAGAAGATTTTGACAAAATGAAGATGAAGATGGAAGCTGAGGAGATGAAATTACATATGGGGCATCATAAAAACAAAGAGAAAATGAAATCTGTTTTCATAATGAAGAATGGCGATGAGGAAATTGAGGAAGATTATGAAGAAGAATTAATCCACTCTACCCTAATGAATTTGGCGGATAGCGAAGATTTCAAAATAATGATTGATGGCAAGGAGTCTACGAAGGCCGAAATGCAAAAACTATCACCAGATGAAATTGCCACCTTTGATGTCTTAAAAGAAGAAAAAGATAACGGCAAGCAGGATGCTAAAAATAACACTGTTATTATAAAAATCCGGACCAAGAAGAAACAATAATAGTTGCTTGATTCTTTTAAATTCGCTCTCATCCAGAGCGTTTTTTTTATGTAAAAAAAGACGGAACGATTATTTTTTATAATTTAGAGGATCAAAATGCCCTAGGTATTTAAAATACGAGCACAAATCCCCCTTCAGCTCTTACAGATTTTTACATCTGAATCAAAATTTATTACAATTTGGAACTTTTATTAAGGCCGATGATTTAACATTAAAATAATATTGATTTATTTAGTTACAAATCTATATGCAAATACATTAAATCAATGGCTCAGGCTTGGAAATATGGGTTGGATTATGGTATATTGAGATAATAATCGATTATACGAATCCTAATTATTAACCTTAAAACAACAAATTATGATCACTCTTGCTAAAATTTTATTATTTGTATTAATGTCACTGATCATGATATTAGCGTAAGGAACACACAATAGGCCTATATAAAACAAAGGGCGCCGCAAGGCACCCTTTTCATTGTAAATAACCTTTATATTTGGAAAAAATTTCAATGAGAAAACACTTCTTCAAATTTTTGGCCAAGGTGAACCGATTTTTCCTTCCCTCCTACTCCAAAAAACAATTGGATCTTGCCAAAGCTTCAAAATTTCAGATGGCCATCATTGGATGGCGTTATTATGTAACGCTGCACGCCCTGGATTGAACTATCAATATATCTTCTTCTCAATACTATCTATGCGCATGGTCTGCATGGTATCCAACTCTTTTTTTTCCAATTGGGAAATTAACAGCTCTGCCGACTTTTCTCCAAGAAATTTGCCCCGCTGTGAAATGGCAGATACCCCTTTGATGTTTTCAAAAGTCGATTTCTGATTGGAATACCCATAAATTAGCAATTGGTCTGTTCCCAAATGCTTACGGATTTCCATATCATTTATGATTGTTTCCAAAAGGTACTGATTCGAAATAATCAATTTGCTTATCTTTTTGGATTTGATATTAGCCACTACTTCCTTGACAAAAGATTCTTCACCATTGGACTTCATCAATTCCACATCTTTGTATTGATGTTCATTTTCCAAGGCATCCAGAATACCTTTTTTCCGTCTATCCAAGTATATGGCATCGGAAAATGAATCCACGACCAGTACCTTGTCCGTATTGGATATCCCAATATTCTTGATGGAATTATATGCCTCTTCATAGAAGTCTATACTTACCTTATGCACCCTTAATTCTTCCGGCACCTTATTGGCAAGCACTACTTCCATTCCAGAATTAACAGCCTTTACTATATGATCATATTGCCCAACACCAATGGTTTCATCGGTCAAGGAAATGATGATACCGTCAATTCCCTTATCACTGAGAAAATCTACATTTTCAGATTCTCTTTCCGAGCTGTAGTTGGAAGTACACAATATAGCATTGTAGCCGTGAATATGGGCAACCTTTTCTATCCCAATGAACAACTTTGCAGAGAACCGGTCCAAAACACTTGGTATGATCACCCCAATGGTTTTGGTCCTACCTTTTTTGAGGCTTAAACCTAAGGAATTGGGCCTGTACTTGTATTTCAAAGCTACTTCCTTAACTCTTTTCTTGGTAAGCTCACTAATCTCAGGACTGTTGTTCAGTGCTTTGGAGACCGTGGAAGGTGACAAATTTAAGATCTTGGATAGATCCTTAAGTGTTAAGTTTTTCACGTACTGATTATTTAATATTATCCACAATGATTATGGTACAAAGTGGCCTCTTTGCCGATTGACCTTTAATTGGATTTGTACAAAAATAGACAGTTGGTACCGTATTCCATGCAAAATCCCAAAAAAGTCCTCTACCAAGTTCTTGAAAATCCTCTAAAAAATCTTATTTTCATTACTTTTTGCATTTGTTCTTTGCTGTAATTACAAAAAGAAATATATTTGCAGCCCGTTAGCGCGGAAATCGCTAAAAAAGGCCTCGTGGCGCAACTGAATAGCGCATCTGATTACGGCTCAGAAGGTTACAGGTTTGAATCCTGTCGAGGTCACGAATAAATCAACAAATGTTGAAAACGAAGCAAGCTAAAAAACATAGCTTGCTTTTGTTTTTTAGTGCAGTGAGTTTTCTTTTGTTGATTTTCAAAGCGGAGCTTTGTCAGGAAAACCGAAGGTAATCCTGTTACAAAACAGCTATCATACGACCCTTTGTCCCTCTATCAACTGGATGTACATAGCATGATTTTCAAAGCGGAGCTTTGTCAGGAAGGGCGGAGCCAATCCTGATTCTGATCCCCGTTGAATTTTCTTTTTTATTTGTGGGTGGACTTGGAGTGCCTAACAGTTGATTTTCAAAGCGGAGCTTTGCAGGAAGGGCGGAGCCAATCCTGATTCTGATCCCCGATGGATTTTCTTTTTTTTTGTGGGTGGACTTGGAGTGCCTAACAGTTGATTTTCAAAGCGGAGCTTTGTCAGGAAAACCGAAGGTAATCCTGTTACAAAACAGCTCTCGTACTACCCTTTGGCCCTCAATCAACTGGATGTACATAGCATGATTTTCAAAGGGGAGCTTTGTCAGGAAAACCGAAGGTAATCCTATGAAAGTCCTATCCTTTGCAAAAGGTAAACCCAGAAAAGAAGATCGGATTCCTATCTTGAAATAGCATAGCGCAAGATGAGCATGAGTACGCCTAAATAAAAGGTCAACACACCAACAACCCCCAAAAACTTACCGAACAAACCTTTAAAACGTTGTTTTTTAGGTTTTTCCATAACATTAGTGGTGGAATGCAACTTTATTTTTTCCAAAATCCTATAGGCTATCACGGCAATTATGGCCCCTATAATCATCAGAAAAATACCCTTGGAAATCATACCTATGCCCTTTTTAAACGAGGATCATCTCAACTCGTACGAGGCACAAATGTACCTAAGTTAACATCAATGGCATGGGGTATTATCTATATTTTAACAAGGAAAATTACCAGGGTACTGCTCCTAAAAAAAACCGATCAAAAATAATTTTGATCGGGTTATCCTATTTTTAGCCATGATGCTACGACTTCTTACAGATTGGATTGGTTAAAGCTCAAAAGCGGAGTGGGAATATGACCCTCCAACTTTTTAACCATACTGGTATGGAAAAGTTTGTTTAAAAAACCTTTTTCCTCACGCTGTAAAAGCACTAACAAATCTGCCCCAAGCTGCTCCACCTGATTTTTTAATTCGGCCTCAATGTGATCTGAAAAAACTAACTTAAAATCAATCTTTGCATACGACACTTTTTGCTGCAACATATCCTTGAACCATTCCATTTGCTCCTTTCCGGCATATTCCTTTTCTGTTGAAATATGGACCACATGAATTTTGGCATCTAGGACATTTGCCAATGGAACCAGTTTTTTGATTGCCGCAATATCGGCCTCCATAAAATCCGTGGCATACAGTATTTTCTTAATAGGGTTACTCCCGGAATTTGGCACGATCATCAAGGGACAAGATAGTTTTTCAACCAAACTCTTCCCTATATCGCCAACAAATAATCCACGCTCCGTATGCTTGTCCTTTCTACCTATGATGACCATATCGGCAGTAAGGTTCTTGGAATTTTCTACAATACCCTCCGTGATGGAATCACTTGAAACCACCTCAAATTTAATGTTTTTACCTTCCAGTCCCCCTTTGAGATGCTTGCCACAATAGGTGGCCAGAATTTCTTTTTGCTCCTCTAGTACATGGTATTCAATTTGCTCAGGAGGTCTAGAAACCATAACCCGAATTGGATCCATTTCATGGGTATTGAATACCACCAGCTGTGCTCCCAATTTGGAACTCAACTCATAGGCATAACGGAGAACGGGTGCAGAATTTTCAGTTCGATCTGTAGCATAAAATATAACCTTCATTGTAATCTATTTTAGGAATCTAAATCTATTGGCTTTCTTAGAGTCTACCAATGACAATGGTCATACAACCATATAAAATGTGTATTTACAGGCCCCTAAACAATATGCCTCTTGTGTAACCATTATTACATAGTCGTTCTAAATTTCCACTTATATTTGCACAAATTATTTTAGCTATGGATTTTATTTTACAACCTTGGCCTTGGTATGTTTCAGGGCCACTTATAGCCTTGGTCATGTTGCTGTTGATTTATTTCGGTAGGACTTTTGGCATGTCCTCCAATCTAAGAACGTTATGTACCATTGGTGGCGCGGGCAAATATTCGGACTTCTTTAGGTTTGATTGGAAGGCCCAACGTTGGAACCTCACGGTGGTCCTGGGAGCCATTATTGGCGGTTTTGTTGCTACCCAATTCCTCTCTGACGGTTCCGTGATCGCATTGAGCGAAGAGACCATTTCAGATCTAAGGAATTTCGGATGGACCAACATTGGGGAAACACTTTTACCGGCCGAAATTTACAGTTGGGAGAATGCACTGAGCTTAAAAGGATTATCTATCCTGATCATCGGTGGCTTTCTTGTTGGTTTTGGTACCCGTTATGCTGGAGGATGTACTTCCGGACATGCCATTACAGGTCTAAGCAATCTACAACTGCCTTCCCTTATCGCAGTTATCGGATTCTTTATCGGTGGACTGATCATGACCCATTTTATTTTACCATTAATATTTTAAGCATGAAGTTTTTAAAATTTTTGTTCGTCGGCATATTTTTCGGTATCGTTTTGGTCAAATCCGAGGCAGTTTCTTGGTATCGTATTTTTGAAATGTTCAAGTTCCAATCCTTTCACATGTACGGCATTATAGGTTCCGCGGTATTTTTGGGAGTTTTAGGGGTTTGGCTGATCAAAAAGTTTAAGGTACATAGTACCGAAGGCAAAGAGATCTTTTTACCTCCAAAAGACAAGAGTTTCGCTCGTTACATGTTGGGAGGTACCATTTTTGGATTGGGATGGGCTTTGGCAGGAGCATGTCCAGGACCCATGTACATTCTTTTGGGAACCGGAGTTTTCACCATGTTGATCCTTATTGCTGCGGCCTTATTGGGGACTTTTGTCTATGGGATCCTTCGAAATAAACTTCCACATTAAACTGGTAATGGAATCCAAGATCAGCGGATGGAAATTTTGAGGTTGACCTCATACCTTTAATCCACATTCCAGTCGCATCCGTGACATACTGTTTTAAGGTGCATTACAATAACAATGATCCCTTGGCACTAGAATCATTTGTTCAAAGTGCCAAGGGATCAATTTATGTTGGTAACGATGAGCTATTTTATTAAAGCTTATCCAAGGCCACCCGTATTTGCGCAATAACATCCTTTCTTTCAAAAATTTGTCTACTGGTGGGTTCGTCCAACAGGGGTTCCCCAAAGTTGTCCGAGGTACCATCCTTATAAAGTATTTCTAGACCAGGTTTACCACCAAGCTCATAGACTACAGGAATCTGACAATAGGTGAATGCAAAGGAATTTTTAGGCAACTGAAGCTTTTTTTCATTTTTTTCCACATCAAAATAGTCCATGGTAGCTTCTTCTTTAAAGAACTCTTCTTTCTTCAAAAGTTTTGGGTTAAAGGACAATTTGCCAGACTCAACACGTATTCCCAATTCTCCAAATCTGCTCAGAATATCTTCTTTCACCTGCCCGGTCATTCCAGGTTGTTGGGCTCCTTTGCTCGCAGGGGTATGGGAATATGGATCGGTTGGAAAGGCTCCGTAGTGTTCGGGGGATTTATGAACTCCAATGCCCTCACTAATTTCGTAGTAATGCTTTTTCAATCCGTTGACCACCTCGCTGCCAGCATTATCTTCAATGGCATTTAAACAGCATTCCTGTACAGCCAACAACAATTTGGAGACCATATGCCAATAAATGGAACCTAAGCCCTCATAACCGAAAAAGGTTCCAGATCTTCCAGTAAAGGATTTATGATCGAAAATCTCTTCGAATATGTCCAACAATAGTTTTCTGTCCTTGGCTACTAATTCCTGGTATTGTTCCGGTAATTTTTCCAAGGCATCCTTTAAACTATTCGCGTTGTTAAAAGAACCATTAAAATGATACGCCCCATTAATATCCCGCTCTATTACTTTGGTATTACCGTCCTTCATTAATTGAAGTGCCAACTCGGATTTCTTGATCCTTTCCGCCGGAATGTTGTTCTTGGCCACAAACCTGGAAAGTTCCTTATTGGGATAGAGGATATAACTGGACTGATCCTTCCTGTACAATCTACTTTCCTTCAGGGCATCCAGCACCTGCAATGCCTGCTCGGAGGATATGCAATCGGAAGCCAAAACAGCTACCTGCCCTTCCAACATTTCCGTTAAATAGGAGACAGAAATTTCATTATCGTTCTCAACACTCATTAAATTATAAGAGTGGTAGAGGTTATCAGCTCGCTTATTCGCTTGTATGGAATGGTCCAGATAAGCGATCATCACATCAAAAAATGAGGTGAGCTCCGATTTGGTCAATGATTTCTTTGTACCCGTGAAACCTTCTTGGTAGATCCTTGATCTAAAGGCACCACCTGCCATTCCCAGGCCATCTACGATTGTTTTTCTATCTGCATTGGAAATCTTCCCTTTCAATACGTGCTTGGACCCTTCTAGGGTAGTGAAGATTTCATGGAATAGTTCAATTACCTCCTCTGAAATGGCAACATCATTGATGTTTGTATCTTCGGTAAGCCCTTTAAAGAACTTCAAAAATCTCCTCAAATAGAACAGCGTCACCATGGACACTCCATTCCCTACCAAGGCATTGTTGGCATCATTCCATTCCGGTCTTTGGGTATTTAACCAAATACCCCCTTCCGGAATAAAATTGGAGCATTTGGCCAATGCTGTGGCCAAGAGCTTTTCAATAAAATTGACCCTGTATATGGCCTTGCTTTGATCTAGTAAAAGAAGTCCATCTGCCCCGAGCTCTTTCTTCCTTCCATGTAGAATATGATCCAATTTATCATCGAATACAATGGTATCTTTTGGATTATTCAAAATATCCGAATAACCTTTGATTTTATAAGGAACATTGGCATACACAAAAACATCTTCGTTAAAGTAGCTTGCCAAGGTATTGGGATAATAGTCCTCTATAAACTCCAAGAATTTCAATAGATAGACAATCTGGTGATCGCCCCAATAGCCAATAAAGGAGAACGGGTCTTCGGGTTCTATGACTTCCCAATCAAAACCTCCTTTGGTAACACGGTAGGGGTTGTACCCATCAAAGGTGGAAGCGTTCAAGAATTTGAAGATCATGCTTTCCATAAATTCCGGATAGGAATGTGCCAAGGCCTCCCAATTCTGGAAGATATCTCTCCAGTTACCCTCATAATCCAACACCTTGGAACCGTCTTCCTCACTTCTGGTATTTATGGAGAACTTGTTCCATGGCCTACTTGGATCCCCATGCCTCCTACTGAATTTCAGTGGCATATACTCCATACAAAGTCGTTTAAAATCCGGATCCTTATGTTCTTGGACCAAGGATTTTAGGTGCGACAACGAAAAAACCTCCGGAAGTTGTTTCAGCATATCACTATGTATTTTGAATACTTCCTGATTGGCCTTTTTCAAATAGGTTTTAAAATCCTGTGCTTCTATCTGATAATTATGGTCAAAAATGCCACCTCTCATGATATTGAACATCACGTTGGCAAAATGTCGGGTTGTTCTCAATTCATCTGCCGAAGCTTGAAAACCGTCCGCGCTGGCCGTCAATTCCTTGAGGTTTTTAGTACCCAGGTCAATATCTGCCTGGATCTTCTGCTGAAGGTCCTTTTCAGTTCGCAGGAGGTTGGAGATATGCGCTACATCGCTTGGGCCCTGATTGACATTGGCTACAATTATCCAGTTTTTGGACTTTTTTGCACCCAATGTTAAATCGGAATGCACAAAATAGGCCGATTTTTCAGCCTTTACATCCACTTCTTGGGACAAGGGCAGTCCTTTTCTAAAAGAATCCAACTGGCGGGAGGAAATCAGGTAGGAACAATGCTCTAAACCCAAGGACCAGGCTATGGTTGCTTTTAGGGCCTCACTCGGCTCCGATTTATCCACTATTATGGCACTAAGGGCAAAGATTCCCAGCCCAATCTCTGCCTCAAGTTCGTTTTTCTTATACGCATCCACCAAATTGCTCCTGTTATTCTGTAGGGCAGCGGATATACCATAAGGCAATATATTCTGAATTCCGTCCAAAAGGGTCACTTGCACCTCATCATTGGTATCGTTGATCAGCGCACTTTTTCTTACAAAACCATAATCATTACTCGAGTTCCAATGATATCTAAAGGTAAGCCCCAAGTCTAAGTTTGATTCTTCAAAGATTATTTTGTTACCAATTTTGTTTTTATATAAATTCCTTCGGGTATTATAGACTCCTTTTTGGTTCTCTGAAAAAGGTTCCCACAAAACCGTTTTATCACTTAGGTGGGCCTGAACCATTGTTTTGCTTCCAGTCACATCTGCAGACTCTGTAATTTTATCATCTGTATAATATGGAAAAAGTGCCATATCACTGTCCTTTCTCCCTGCGGTTATCCCTCCATTGCTTGCCAGGAACATCCAATGATTCGAGTCACTCACAATGCTCATAAAGAATGGTCTCATGGCATCGTTATTGGATATCCTATAGTATGTTTCGTTTTCAATTTCTACGTATTCTCCGCCAACCTTGTGGTCCGTAAAATGCGCTGGGTTCTTTCCTATATAAATTTGTTTTCCCATCATGGAACCTATTTTAATTGATTAAAATTCATAACCTCAATCAAATACAGCTGTATTCAATTGAGGCTTTTATACATCTAACTCTATTTGTATTTTTAGTTGACCTTGAACGGTATATTTGCCGTGCCTTCGTGATTAAAACCATCATCTGCATAAACAAACAATCTGTAATTTCCAGCTGCCGGTGTTTTAAATTTCAATGTACCATCTTTTTCCTCAATGATATCAATATTAACCGCAACTGGCCTTGCCTCGTGGTCACCCCCTTCTTTCACTTCTTCACTCTCGGGCAGCACTTCCCATCTGTAGGTAATAGGATCGTTTTCAATATCTTTTATTTTCACTTCGGCAAGATATTCCTTACCAGCATCCAAGATAACATTTTCATAGGCAGTTTTTCCTTTCAAAACAAAAGAAGCTATCTGTGGCGTCCTATTTTCCGGCCATTTTCCATTCCAAATATAATGCATCACCCCTACGGATTCTGTTTCCTTGCCATTTTCGAGAAACACCCCATACCAAGTGGGTGTCCGCTCTTGCTTGTTACCCCATAGAAAAACATAAGATCCAATGCATTGTAAGGTATCGGCAGCAATCCCTCCTTTGTAACGCTTTAGATAATTGGCTGCTTTAATGGTGCTGTTTTCTTCAATGGGTGCGCCCCACGTTGTTTTGGGAACTTCCCAATGTCCTGTGGCACCCCACTCCGTAACCATATACGGACCGTTCCACCCATATTCCCTGATCAATTTGGGCACATCGGGCAGGTCTCCATACATCTGTACGGATAAAATATCCAAATCCTGGCACCTTTCATTAATATAGGTAATTTCTTGCTGCGAAATCCCAGCCAAGGTTGTTGTGGTAGGATGGTTTGGATCCAATTCATGGATCATTTTGGAAATATCGTTTACGGCATCCCACACCTTAGGATTGGAATAATTAAGGTTTAGTTCATTTCCTATGACCCATATCAACAGGGCCGGATGATCCTTAATTTCCAAGACCTCCTTTTTTATTCGTTCTTTTTGCTCTTCAACCGCCTTTTCATCATTGTAGTCAAATCCATGTCGCTCTCTTTCCACTTCAATTCCCATGGCCACCATTAATCCATGCTCGTGGGCCTCATCCAGAACTTCCTTTGCAGATCTTTTTCCATTGTCGGTACGCCAGGTCCTAAAAGAATTTGCGTTGTGCTCGGCCAAAGCCGCCACATTACCAAATTCCAAGCCGGCACCTTTAATATAAAAAGGCTCCCCATTGACCATTAACTGAAATTTATTGCCAGATTTGGTGACCTCAACTTTGGCTGGACCTTCACTTGACTGTCCTTCCGTCTCCCCTTTTTTGGGGTCGTTCTTGCACGAAATAAACAAGCAGATACTGAGAATGTATAGTAATTGCTTCATTTTTTGATTCTATTTATTGATTAATAGTTCTTCTACCTCTTCCAAGGTTTTTCCTTTGGTCTCAATCACATAATGGTACACAAAGAATATGGCACAAAATGACAATAAGGCGTAGATGGCAAAAGTCACTGTTGGTCCAAGGTTGGACAACTCCCATGGAAAGACCTGGGTCACGGAGAAACTGATCAATGAATTGAAAAAGCCCACTACGGAAATGGCTATCCCTTTTATCTTACTAGGGAATATCTCCGAGATAAGGGTCCACATTACAGGTCCTAAGGAAATGGCAAAAGAAGCCACATAAAGAAGTATGGCGATCAGTACCAAGGTTGCATTGATAGAGATAAAATTGGTGATCTCATTGCGCTTAAATTCCAAGAACAGATCTTCATCCAATTTGGAACTGACCTCTGTAAACAATGCCGCCTGACCGTCAAACGATTGACCGTTCAAATCGGACAAAGCTACTGCGATCTCCTTATTGTTGACTTTGCCCAAGGTAGTGTCATTAAAGTTATAAGTCGCATTATTAAAGGCGAAAGTTGCCATTATAAGGGCCACGGTCATAAAGGTTGTTCCGATAAGCAAAAGAGGTTTTCTTCCCAATTTATCTATCAACCAAATGGCCACAAACGTAAAAACTAGATTGGTGAGTCCAACCACAATAGCCTGTAAAAAAGATGAATCCGTACTCCCTCCGGCCTGTTCAAAAATGGTTGGTGCATAATAGAACACCGCATTGATCCCGGTAATTTGCTGAAAAAATGCGATTCCCAGTGCAATGATCATAATGGTAGCATACTTATGCTTGAAAATATCTGACAGCTTTCCTTTTTCCTCTTTTTTGTCCAATCCTCTTTGAATTTCTGCTAGGGTAGCCACCGCATACTCTTCCCCTCCAATACGCATCAATATCTTTCTGGCCAAGGTCACCTCGTTCAGTTTAAGGATCAACCATCGTGGACTTTTAGGTACTGTAAAAAGGGCGAAAAAGTAAATTATGGCGGGTATTGCCTCTACACCTAACATCCATCGCCAGCTATCCTCGCCCAAATTCACTAAAAAGTAATTGGAAAAATAGGCCACGGAGATACCTATAACAATATTCAATTGGTTGAAGGAAACCAAGCTACCTCTTAGTTTTGGTGGTGCAATCTCCGCAATATAGATCGGAGCAATTAAAATTGCTCCTCCAATTCCCACACCACCAATTATTCTGGCAATGATGAACTCGGTATATCCTGTTGCAAAGGCTGACCATATAGCTGAAATAGAGAATAAGGCTGCAATTACGATCAACAAATTTTTACGTCCATATCGATCACTTAGTGGTCCTGCCGCCAAGTTCCCGGCCATGGCTCCGAATACGACACAGCCCACGGCAAAGCCAAGCTGCCACTCGGTCATTTCAAAATAAAGGGTAATTCCTTTTACCGCTCCTGAGATAACGGCACTATCAAATCCCAATAAAAAACCACCAAGAGCAACGATCAGGCTGATCAGGATAGTATAGGACTTGTTCATTTTTTCGGTAACTTCATTTTTCATTTTTGGTTGGTGTTAGTTTGGTTTCTTTGGATATCGAAAATACAATTTCCTTTTGAATCACAAAATCTTAAATAAACGATAAGGCCCAAGATGGTAGGCCTTACCGTTGGTAAAAACAAAACAACTCAAATTTTTATTGATAGACCTTGATATAATCCACTTCCATCGTATCCTGGGTAAAGTTGGGATCAATAGTCCCACCTAGTGTACCCCCCATGGCGACGTTCATTATAAAGAAGAAGTCGCTGTTAAATGGTGTAGTGGACGAATTAATAAATTCAGTATGTACGGGTTTGTCATCTACATAAAACTTAATGACATCGGCTGACCAGTCAATGGTATAGTTATGAAATTCCGATGTAGACGTGTTCAATGGCCTTGATCCGGTGGGACCATTACCCGCAGAATTACCAGGATAATGAAGGGTACTTAGAACCGTATTTTTATCCCATCCCGTTTGTTCCATTATATCCATTTCCCCGCACGTAGGCCAACCTACTGTATCAAAATTAGCTCCCAATGTCCAAATCGCAGGCCAGGTACCTGCTGTAGATGGTAGTTTGGCCCTGATCTCAAATCTTCCATAGGTGAATTCCTGCAAATTCTCAGATTTCAACCTTGCGGAAGTATAACCAGATCCTTCTTTTCTGGCAGTAATCTTAAGAACTCCATCTTCCACAATCACGTTAGATGCATTATTGGTATAAGTTTGGGCCTCCCCATTGCCCCAACCTCCTGCACCTAAATCATAGGTCCAATTAGCTGGATTTGGCACACCGGCCGTATTAAAATCATCCTCCCAAACCAGAGTGTTGAAATCCGAACCTGTCGGCTCTTCTTCCTGACCAACTGGGGTAGTAGAAAATTTCAAATACCAAGCCAGAACTGGATTTAGTGCATCCAACACCCTCACATATAATGTAGAATCCGTAATGGATAAAATCTCATAGGATGAGGATCCCACATAATACATCATAAATGCATTATTGGACAAATTGATCACAGTACCCCTAGATTCCCCTTCTGGCAAATTACTTGTAGCCGGAGATAAGTTAACCGTGCTGGTGCCAGATGTATTGAAATCCAAACAAACATCGTCACCAGATCCAGAGCCTCCTCCGACAGCGGAGTGCGCTCCGTTGAAAAAGGTTGTTCCCTTATTGTCTTGCTGATAAGTCAAGGTTCCATTGGCATTCAAGGTAAAAGTCAATTCATCATCACAAAAACAACTTGCATTGGGATCATTACATTTTTCAAATGGTGCCGCATTGTAAAAGCCAGCAAACCAGTACTGGTCCGGGAAATCATTGAATGTTCCTCCTACTCCCAAATGCCCGGGTTCTGAAGCAGCCAAATACCATTTTTTAGTTGATCCTCCGCTCAATAATTGAATGGCCTCATCATCATTAAAATCACTTCTGACTTCAATTTCAATCGTTTTTGAGGTACTTATACCGCCAGTCCCCAAAGCAACCACCGATACTTGATAAGTATTCAATCCTGTCTTGGTAAATCTTTTTGTGACTTTTCCACTTGGGGCTACTTCCGATGTTCCATCACTAAATATATATTTAAACGAAATTGCGTTATCCGATGTGGCGGTAAATACCACGGTACCGGAACCATCGTCACTGATATCCGTGGAAACAGTCAGATTCGTCGGAACTACCAACGCCTCCAAATTGGGTTCATTTTCTTGGCAGCCAAAAAGCATGGCTGCCGATAGAAAACATATTAATACACTTTTTATTTTTCTCATATTATTCATAGGTATATGATTTTATTTTCGGAAATAAACATTATCGACAAATACCGTAGTTGAGCCGAATGGTTCACCCACCAATATTAGTTGTGCAATATTAGCCCTTGTTGTAAGTCCAGTAAAATCGGACAAGGGAATATCTAGCGTAACCCATTGTCCTTGCGCTGGGCTATTGATCGTTATTTCGTGCTCTTTATCATCACCTCCTTCAAAGGCACCATCCGGTCCAAAATCTACCAGCTTAATTTTAAATTGTGTAAAATCCGATGACCAAACATCAATACTAAAATGGGTCATAGTAGTTGCGTCTATTTGAGTACTAACCGTTTCAATCCCAACAAATCCCAACGCACTATATTTTTTTGTAGCATTCCCTGCGATGTTAACATCTTCCAATGTAGCATTTGACCAATCCGTTCTCCAAGTGTCTACTGGTACATTTGTATAAACATTACTGAACATAGAAATTACATCTGCCTGAGCCCTCGTCGGAGCTGGTGCTGCAGATGTTGGGGCACTTGAAGAAGTACCTCCTCCACCACTTCCACCTGTGGAAGCGTTTCGTGTGATGTTATCAAAATAGGTAACACTTGTTGCTGTTCTATTTTCAAAATCTGGGAAAACAACCAATGCATCGATGCCATTTGCCTCTGGGGCTCCTATCTTACTTGTAAAATCGAAAGTCAATTCCTCCCACTCCCCGATTTTGGTGTTGTTGACTTTAATTTCATCTACAGTTCCTTGGCCTTTTGCCAATTTAACCCCTACAGGGCCTATTTTGTCCTTAAAAACCATCATTTTAATTACACTATTCGAGGTACTTAAGGTGTACGGTGTCTCTATGGAGGTGATCGTTCCTGCATAAGGAGCATTTGTTGGTGTAGCTGTAAGCTTGGCAACCGTACCTGAAGTATTGATTCCAGAAGCACTAGGATTCGCAACTATTTCCAAAGGAGCGGTGTCAGCCTCAAAAACAATCCATTCAGCATCAGCTCCTGTTCCTGGAGTTTCAAAATCTACAGGGAAGCTAACCTTCCCGCTAGATGATCCACCACCGGAACCATTGGCTTGGACGATATCGTCAAAATAAAAATCTTCCCCTTGTCCACCATTGTTAAAGTCAGGAAATATAATTACCCTATCGTAAGAATTGGCCGTACTGAATGCACCAAAAGTAGTTAGGTCAAATGTCAACTCTTCCCAGGCCATAGCTACGGTACTACTGGCAATAACTTCTACAACAGTACTAGGATTTCCGTTCCCGTCCGGTGGTGAGGTTGAATCTTCCATTTTAAATAAAATCTGGGTTCCTATACGTGGAGACCATACCTTCATTTTAATGGTGGTACCCGAGGCAAAATCAACTGGACCTGCTAAATCCAAACTTGCACCTGCCCATACTTGAGCTCCAGATAGTTTTTGGATCTCCAATACTTTATTACTAGTATTTATTCCAGACTTGTCTGGATTATTGATTACTGCAGCCGGTATAGGTCCGAAATCTGAAGAACCAAATCCATTCCAAGTGTAATCCAAAGTAGCTGATTCCATATTAATGGGAAGCTCTGGTTTGGCTGCTGCAGCAGCAGCCTCTTGCTTAATATCATCCCAATAAAAGGTTCCGGCCGTAGTTCCAGGACCATCCACAAACATCACCAAAGTAGCATACTTCCCAGTAGGAACAAATGGCTGTCCTCCTGGATCGTTATTGTCTATATAACTGGTTTTAGCATCATTGGCAAAATCGAAGCTCAAGTCTTCCCATCCACTACCTCCGTGGGTTACAACCACTTCATTTTGACGTTCTCCGCTTACTCCTCCTTCAAATTTTAATAAAATAGGCACAGAAACCTCAGACCACAACTTCATGGTGATCGTCTTATTGGCTCCACTAAAGTCCACCGGAGTTCCCAAATTAAAGGCTCCCCCTTCAAATTGCGCTCCTGAATTGGTAATTGCACCCACTTTAGAGGCAACTGTATTGGCTCCAGAAAGAGCTGGATTGTCCACAACCTCAAAACTGGCGCCGTTAAACGTTCCAAAAGCATAATTTACAGTAGCATTATCGAAAGTAATTGGCAACGCTACCGCATTGGAAGCTCCAGTAATTGTAACTGTTTTTGTCAATTCTACTGTAGCTGACCCTGCACCCCTTGCTACTACGCGAATGTCATATTCACCAACCTCGGCATAAACGTGTGTCGCAGATTCGGTATCCATTATTGTTGTTGGCTCTTCATTTTCAACATCACCAAAATAAACATCATAAACCGTAGCATTGTTGGCAGAAGGTGTTACAGTCACTTCAAATGGATCTGTATCCGAAACAACCGCAGTAAAGTCCAATTCTGAAGGAGCAGAAAAGGAAATGGTCACCACTCGTACCAATTCACTTGTAAGGCCGGTAACCCCAATGGCAACAACCCTTAAATTAAATTCGCCCTCCGCATATACGTGCGTTAATGTTTCTCCGGGGGCAACTTTAGAAGGAGTTTCATTCTCCATGTCTCCAAAAAACACTTCAAAAGCTGATGCGCCTTCGGCCGTAGGAGTAACGGTTACCGTTCCCGTATCATCTTGGGAAATGTTAAAAATGGCCTTTACGTTCGTAGGAGCCGATATGTCATCCAATGCATAAGATACCTCCTCTTCCGTACAGGATTGGAATACATTGATGACTAAAAATAATACCAGTAGATTCTTTATATGTTTCATTTGTCCTTAATTTAATTTTATTAATATCCTGGGTTTTGAGCCCAACGGTTTCCTGCCAATTCTATTTCTATGGAAGGAATTGGGAATAATTCATTTTTACCGGCCGTAAAGCCAGGTATAACTTGTGCAGCCCTTCCGGTTCTTACCAGATCAAAGAACCTATGTCCCTCACCGACCAATTCTACCCTTCGCTCCCTGTAGATAGCATCTGTCAAAGCAGCACCAGTAGCTACGACTGGCCCCAGCTCTGCTCTATTTCGCACTCTATTCAGATAAGTTTGAGCCTTGATATCATCAGCACCAGATTTTCTGTTGTTGGCTTCGGCAGCCATCAATAATACATCGGCAAAACGGATAGATCTGTAATTATTGGGATTGGTCAAATTGGCATCCCCTGTATTCAGATCACCTTTTCGGGCTATATATTTCCTATTATAGAAACCGGTATGCTCAAAACCTTCCACATAAGTAGCACCAGTCTGGTCAGCCCACGCGACTATGTCCAAGATGGCGACATCCCTTCTGATATCCCCAGCTTCAAAAGCATCATAAGCTTCTTGTGTAGGAACATTGAAACTAAAACCAGAATCAAAATCCGGACCGGTATAGTTACGGATCCCGTTGAAACCAACGGCTACGTTTCCTTCACTACATTGCAGGCATCCAAATCCCGCACCTTCCACATCGGTATACTGTACCTCAAAAACGGATTCTATATTGTTCTCCCCGGCCTGTTCAAAAATGGAGTTATAATCGGTCACCAAATCATAAGGTCCGGTATTGATCACTTCCTCCAAAACCGTAGCGGCCTCTGAAAATTTATCTTGGTATAAATACACTTTACCCAATAATGCTTGGGCAGCTCCTTTGGTTACCCGTCCTGTTTCGGACTGCACTGCCGGTAAATTGGCTGCCGCAAAAATAAGGTCCAACTCAATTTGGGCATACACTTCAGCTTTAGGGGTACGCTCCACAATGTCCTGGTCCCCAAACAACAAACGTTTGTCCACTGACAATGGAACATCTCCGAACCACTTCACCAATTCAAAATAATAATAGGCCCTAAGGAATGTAGCCTCTGCAAGAACTTGTTCCTTACCTGCAAAATCTGTCTTATCCTTAAATTCCAAAATGTAATTGGCACGATTGACACCGGCAAACATCCAACTCCAGATATCTCGTAGTTGGGCATTTAGAGGAGTATGTGACATATTGTCCACCTCCTGTATTCCCGGAACGTCGGTAGCGCTTTCTCCTCCTGCCAAGGTATTGTCTGATGCAATCTCACCCAACATCACGTTCAAGTAAGTAGATTGCAATAGATCATACGCCCCGATCAAGGCACTTTGGTAATCTTCCTCCGAATTGAAAAAACTTTCTGAATCCTCATCAAAAGAGTCCACATCTACAAAGGAATCGCTACAAGAGATAGCTACAGCCCCTATCAGGAATGCGATAATTGAAGATTTCAATATTTTATATTTCATAATCATAGCCATTAAAATTTAAGATTTGCACCTAAAAGGTATGTTCTTGGAACTGGATAAAAACCACCGTCTATACCGGCTCCAATAGGAGCTCCGGATGATGCACTAGGATCATATCCCTTATATTCTGTAAAAGTAAATACGTTATTGGCGGATACATAAAAACGAAGTTTATCAAGCCCCAATTTTTCCACAGTTCTTATGGGCAACGTGTATCCTAATTGCATATTTTGGATTCTAACAAATGAACCGTCCTCCACATAGAAATCTGAGAAAAGAGTATTATTAGTTGCATCTGTGGTTAGTCGTGGATAGGAATTTGTAGATCCTTCGCCTGTCCACCTATTCAATGCATAAACAGACTTATTAACCAAGCTCTCAGTACGTTCGTAATTACGTACGATATCGTTTCCTAAGGTTGCAAAGGCATAACTGCTAAAATCCCAATTCTTATAGTTAAAGGACAAGTTAAGACCCATGGTAGCATCAGGAATTGGATTTCCAATATCCGTACGGTCCTCTGTATTGACAATTCCATCCCCATTTACATCCACAAATTTGATATCCCCGGGAGCTGCATTGGGCTGTGCGCCATAGGCATCAATCTCTGCTTGGTTCTGGAATATACCATCCGTTTGTAAACCAATGAAGTATCCAATTGGTTTTCCTGCTTCCATACGGGATGGCAGATCACCTTGACCAACACCGAAGCCTCCTCCCGGTATAAATCCTACTGAATTATTTACAGAGAGTACTTCATTTTGCAAAAAAGTCACGTTATAATTGATACCCCAAGAAAAATCTTTGGAGCCATCACTATTATGGCCTATGGCGAATTCAAATCCCTTATTCTCCACAGAACCGGCATTAACAACAGGTGAGGAAGATCCCGGTGCAGTAGCCCCCAAAATTCCCGAAAACTGAGGCTGAAGTAAGAGATCTTCAGTTCTTTTTCTAAAATAATCAGCGGTAATATCAATATTGTCATTGAATAATTTTAGATCTACCCCTATGTCCAATGTCTTCTGCTCTTCCCATTGTATGGATGGATTTGGCAATATACCAATGGCATTACCGAAAACCAATTGACCACCCAACACATAAGCTGCTTCACCGTTCAAGATGCCACGGAATGCATTGCCTGGAATTCGATCGTTACCAATTATACCATAACTTCCCCTAAGTTTCATAAAGGATAGAACATTGTTGTCCCTTAAAAATTCCTCCTCTGAAACAATCCATCCTACGGAGCCCGATGGGAAATAACCAAATTTGTTGCGCGGTCCAAATTTTGTAGATCCGTCCCTTCTTATGATTCCAGAAAGTAAATATTTACCCTTATAGTTATATTGAAGTCTAGTGAAGTACGAAAGCAAACGCTCTTTAAACCTCCCGCTTGCCCCACTCAATTTTAATTCGTTTCTTAAATCTACGGCATCTGCTATATCTGCATTGGCGAAATCCACGGGGTTATCAAAAAACCCTCGTGTGCTTCCCGAAAATAGTCCACTAGTTTCGAAAACGGACATCCCCAAGGTTGCCTTTATATTGTGATCCTCATCTATATTCTTATCGTAATTTAAGAAAGTATCAAAAGTGTAGTCTTTAAAAATATCCTTGTTCTCTGCTAGTGTAATTCTCTGATTGTTGCCAATTTTACCTGCACCATAATTTACTATTGGCTCAAAATTTCTCCCTTGTACTTCTGCATAGTTGAACTGTAAACTAGTTTCTACCACAAAATCATTCCAGAAACTATAATTCAAACCTAATTTCCCACTTAATTTATCTACTTTAACAGAGTTAAAAGTATTCTCAATCATTGCCAACGGATTTCTTACTTCAGCTCCTAAACCAACTCCTTCAGCAAGTGTAAATTCTCCATTTGGATCTCTAACCTCAAAAGTAGGGGCATTGTTCAATGCGTTAAACAAAATTGATCCGAGACCACCTACGGGAAGTGATTTTTTATTGGTCCCCGTATAGATCATGTTGGCTGTTAGCTTAAGACTCTCCAACAAATCCCTGTTATAGTTGATCCTTGATGTATATCTTTTGAAGTTATCTTTATTGCCCCCTACAATACCATCTTGATTCAATAAAGAGAATCCCACAGAATAGGTTGACTTTTCGGTACCACCACTCATGGTTAAACTTTGATTGATGATGGGTGCCTTTTGAAAGACCTCATCCTGCCAATTGGTTCCCATGCCCAAACCTGCAACACTTGGAAAAGGAACCGCTTGTCCACCAGAAGCAAAAGCCTCATTGGCCAACAATGCATATTCGGTAGCATTTAACAAAGAGATTTTTCTGGAAGTTTCTTGGTAACCTCCAAAAAAATCGTAATTGAATTTCAATTCGGTATTTTTTCTTCCTGTTTTGGTAGTAATTAAAATAACTCCGTTGGCAGCACGAACCCCATAGATACCAGCAGTCGCATCTTTGAGTACGTTTATAGACTCTATATCACTTGGGTTGATAACACTAAGATCTTCGATTACGTTTCCATCCACCAAAATCAATGGGCGATTGTCCCCGTTCGTGGATATACCCCTGATTCGAATATTGGAAGCGCTACCTGGAGAACCAGATTGTGCAGATATTTGAACACCGGCCACTTGACCCTGTAGAGCTTGCTCTATTTGTGTAGGATTCAAATCCTCAATGGTTTCCGAACCAACCACCGTAACGGCACCCGTAATCTCCTTTTTTGTAGACGTACCATAACCCACCACAACTACTTCATCCAAGGCACTTACATCTTCTTGGAGCAAGACCGTTAAATCACTGGAATTCTTAATGGCAACTTCTTTGGTCACGAAACCAATATAGGAGAAGGAGAGCACATCCCCTACTTTTACATTGGTTATGGTAAAGTTGCCATCAAAATCAGTGGTGGTCCCCCTATTCTGATTCTTAACAAGTACATTGACACCAGGAAGTATGTCATTAATACTCGCATCTTTTACCGTACCATTGATTGTAAACTCCTGGCCAAAAACATTGGCAACAGAAATAATCATGGTAAGAATTAATAAAGTGTATTTCATTTGTAGTTAATTTTTGAAATGACAATTTATCATATCAAAATCTACCATTCTAATAATTTACCACTACAAAAAATATACATAATGAAATTGATAGGCCCAAAATTTGACAATAAGCCTCACAAACCCCTGATTTATTGACAATTCAAAAAATGTAATTCTTGAGAATTTCCTTAACAGAACATTAAGAAAAACAATATTGTATGGGTAATGTTGTGGTAAAATAAATGATTGTTGTGGGAGCTTAAAGGTTTAGAATATAATCTGTTAGGCTATTTTCATGGGGAAGGTCCATCTTCTTTCTCAAACGATACCTTTTTACCTCAACACTACGGACAGAAATATTGAGCAAAGGTGCTATTTCCTTGGATGACAGGTTCAATCTGAGATAGGCACATAATCGCAAGTCATTGGAAGTAAGATCTGGATGAACCGACTTAATTTTCTTCAAGAAATCCTTGTCGGCATTATTGAACGCATCCTCAAAGAATTTCCAGTCGTCCTCATTGTTGATGTTGCGGTCGATTGTTTTTATGACCGACTTCACTTTCGAGCTGTTTTCAACCTCTTTCAATTGCTTCTTGATGGCATTCAGAAACTCGTTCTTTTTAATAATGCTCATGGTGGAAACTGCAAGTTCCCGATTTTTACTTTCGATCTCTTGTATTAATTTTTCATTTTTGATCTGAACGATCTTTCGTTGTGCTTTTAATTTCTTTCGCTTGTTCTTTTTCTCATTTTCCTTCAACAAAGCTTCCCGCTGCTTTTTATAATATGATTTATATCTTTTGTGTATGGCCACGGAAATGGCAATGGCCAGAATCAGATATAGTATCCATGCCAACGTAGAGGCAAACCAGGGAGTCAATATGACAAAAGAATAGGTGGCCACGTTTTCCGACAGCTGGTTTCCTATTAATGCCCTAACCTTAAAGGTATACTTGCCATGAGGAAGGTTTTTGAACGAAACCTCTGCATCTTTGGACCATGGACTCCATTGATCATAAATGCCTTCCAATACATATTGGTACTTGACCTCCGTATACTTGTCAAAATCCGGTGCACTGAAGGATATATCGATGTTGTTCTCCTTGTAATGGATCTCGCTATCATCTTTCAAGGCCAATTGCTCCTTGGTATTTGTCAATGATTCCTTGGAAATCCTATTGATGGCGACCTCGTATGTTTTATGGATGACCTTGTCCAAGTTTAAGATCATATAACCATCGGAAGCCCCTATTAAATAACTATCGCCATTTAAGTGCTTCATGAACTCAAATCCCGAAACTCCAAGGCTTCTTCGCAAAGCAGCTGTAATGGGTATACGGACGGCCTGAGGCTTGGAATTGAATTTGCCAGGTGTTATGTAAATAAGATTATTGTTGGCAAACCCCCATAGTTTCCCCGTCTCCTGATCCGAAATAAGGGTCCCCAAGACCCCGTCTTCCCTAGGATAGAAATGAGATGACAATAAGGTATCTTTTTGAAAATTTCCCTCCAAGATATTGTACGAATAGACCCCCGCAGCATTATTGGACGTATACCAAATTGTATCATCATAGGTTACCAAGCTTGATCCAAAACCGAAGGATGGCTCACTTTTTTGACCTACAATTTTTTCAAATTTTGTATCGATATCCAAGGTATAGATCCCTTTAATTTCATGATTGACCAACAATTGATAATCATTTACAAACTCAAAAAACCGTGAAGAAATATCAAACCCTGATATCTTGTTCCTAAAAGTCCACTGTCCTTTTTTCTTCTCCAAAACACTGAGCCCAGAATAATTGCCCTGTAATAACAGGTTAGGGTCAGTACCTATCCTTTTAATATCCCAGGTGCCAGGATAGTCGGATATTTTTGTGGCCTTGGCCCCTTTAACCAAAAAAGTACCATTATTATGACCGCAAAACAAGTTTTCTCCAATGACCTTTAAGCACCACACCTGTCCAAATGTTGATTCTATCGGTTTGAAGGGTTCTTGAGTATTCTCATCTTTGAAAAATAAGCCTTGGTTGGTACCGATGTACAGTTTTCCCTCATATACTTCTGCAGCATAAACATCCCCCAGTCTACCTTTTAAATCATTGAATTCCCTGAACGGGGAATTTAAATTGATCATACTTATGCCATTATCCAGCCCCAGCCAAACATTTTTATCGTAATCCTCGTAAATACTGAGTACCGTGTTGTTCAACAGCCCCTTTTCCTTATTTATGTTCTGCAAAAATCTTCCCTCACGGTCCAATTGGTACAATCCATTGGCTATGCTTCCTATTATAAAATTACCGTTGCTCAATTGGTGTGCACTGTAGATATTGAGAGATTCTAAATTTTCTTGGGCTGCAATATTCCATTTGGAGAGTACATTTTCCCTCATAAGGAAAAATTCTCCCAGTTCAGTAAGGAATACGATGTCTTTACCCAATGGAAAGGCACCAACCAATACATTCTTTTGAAATTTTGGAGCGGAGGAAACCAAGACTCCGGAACCATTTTCAATCTTGAAAATCCCTTTGTTTATTTTTTGAAAATAAACAGTGTTTCCTACTTTGAATATTTTGGAACGGGTAGTTTTCGCATCTATAATTTCAAAGGACCTATCCCTGGTGTTGTAAATATAAATACGGTCCAATGATTGGAACAACATCCAATCCCCAAAATCCAGAATGTTCCAAAATTGCTCGTCCTCAACTAGTGGTTGTTCTAATTGGTCACTCAGTGAAGTATATACAAGGTCTCCATAAATATCTTTGGCCCAGTATCCGAAATCCATATAGGTACCCGTGTAAATCAAGGAATCGATAACCTTTACCGACCTGATAATAGTTCCTTTTGGAGATTCGTACAACTTCCATTTCTCCCCATTGTATTCCAATAACCCAGCGTTGTTGGCTACATAGATATATTTATTGGAGGCTTGGGAAACCATCCAGTTTTGGTTACCCCCTTGGTAATCCCCTGGAGAAAAGTTCTGTATGGGTGGTAATTCTTGAGAAAATAAAAATGAAGGAAATAAACAAAGAAGAAAGAGATAGATATAGTGAACTCTCAAATTTATTGGTTTAAAAGATGGTACGCTTCAGAGCATATGATTCCATTACAGTAAAACTTTAATTCACAACCATAGAACCAAAGTAACACTAAACAATCTCTGCATTTAACCCAGCCAACAACAATTTGCTACATCGAGGTTTCAAATCACTATACTCTCCAGTCTTAACGGTACATTTTCCATTGTAATGGACAATTAATGAGCATTGTTCCGCTTGTTCGGAGGTATGGTCGCAAACTTGAACCAAAGTTTCAATGACGTAATCAAAAGTATTAACGTCGTCATTGAATAGAATTATCTCGTTTTGTTTGACCGTATCTTCCTCGAGAAGCAATTGTTCCGAGAGTTTTTCTTTTGTACTCATGGAAAACTATTTTTAACGAATATAATAATTTTTAGTTTTAGATGTATCGAATTGATCGAGAATAAGACATAAAAAAAAGTGCCATGAAGGCACTTTTCAGCTATTGTAAGTAAGTTGTAATGGTTTTTTTTTAGTACAGATAATTCAAGCCAATAATATCGTTGGCATTGAATTCTCCATCTTCACTGGCACTGAAACAAGCCAACATCAACGATGTAGGATCATAACCTTCAGGCGTTCCCGGGATTGGATTTGCGCCTACTCCGGCAGTACCTTCGTTGGTATTCTGTCCACAACTCTGTCTGGTTTGCCAATCGGTATGTCTAAAACCAACAGAATGCCCAATCTCATGTGTAATTACATGCTCGTTCACATCGGTAGAATAGTTGTCCAGACCGTAGATCTGAATATACTTGTGTGGATTCCCGTTGCTTGGAAATCCTGCAGAACCACCAGAACCTGATCCACTGGGATTGTAATAAACAACCATATCCTTATTCTGATAATTGGTACCAAAAGATAAGGAAAGGGTAATGGTCAAATTCAGGTTGTTATAGTTATCCACGGCATACTGCAAAGCCGTGCGCTCTTTGCTGGAAAGTGCCTGGCTACCACCTGTATATCCAATAATTGTAAGTGTTCTTGGAGTGACAAGATTATCGGTATGATAATTCTTATCATCACTTTTTTTAAGATTCTTTAAGCTTTCCAACTGGGCTTTTGAAAAAGTAATGTCACCCTCCACCTGGATGCGCTTTTCCGTGCTCCCATCTGGCAATAAGAAATCGATTACTTGTGTATCACCAACATTATAATGATTGTTTTTTAGCAAGCTAATGATGTCATCCGTTACCTCCAACGACAATTCCTGTGGAATAGCTTCCAATGAATTTTCATTGACGTCCTGATTGAAATCATTTTCTTTTTGACAGGATACAAAGACCGCCAAAAAAAGGGAAAGAACGGTGATAGTTTTTAAATTTTTCATAATAAGTTTCTGTAATTAAATTAAATAAAAGTTTGAGTTGTTAAGAATTTACTTACAATAATTACAGAAATATATTACAAAATTTTGATTTTATGATATTTATTTAACAATATTAGTTGAGAGTTTGAAATTTAACAGCAACCCATTTATTATTTTCTATGTTACTTACAAACTCCAATCCAACCTCCTTACATTTATCGCTTATAATCTCCATATCTTCTTGGTAAAAACCACTTAGAAACAACAATCCCTTCGAGTTCAAACACTTGGCATAGGTTGGAATATCCTCCAAAAGAATATTCCTATTGATATTGGCAATGATAACATCAAACTTTTTACCTTCCAATAAGCTGGCGTCCCCTTCAAAGACTTTTATTTCGGGATGCTGGTTACGTTCCACATTCTCCATGGCATTGATATAGCACCAGTTGTCAATATCAATGGCTTCTACGGGAGCGGCCCCTTTCATCGCCGCAAGGATGGCCAATACCCCTGTTCCACTTCCCATATCGAGTACAGATTTTCCGGTGAAGTCGTGGTTCAGGATATGTTGCATCATCATATAGGTTGTTTCATGGTGTCCCGTTCCAAAACTCATTTTGGGTTCTATCACGATATCATAGGTCACCTTTGGCTTCTCATGAAAGGGAGCTCTTACCACACAGGCGTCTCCAACCTGAATAGGAGCAAAGTTCTGTTCCCAGGTGGCATTCCAATTTTCCTGCTCTATTTCCGCAATATTATAATCAATCTCAAAATTGGGATTGGAGAGGATTTGAACGGAGGACAACATGTCATCGGACCAGTCATCCTTTTGAATATAGGCCAAGGCACCATCCTCGGTTTCCACGAAGCTTTCGAAGCCTATTTCACCCAGTTGGGCAATTAATATATCCGTTGCCGGTTGTAACGGGCTCACGGTAAATGTATATTCGATATATGAATTGATTTGCATATGTACGCCATGATTAAAGAAAGGGAATTCCGTCAATGAAATCCCCTTTTTATTAAAAATATATTTAGCTCTTGAATGCGATTAGATCGCTTTTATAATAGCAATAAAATCATCTGCAACCAAGGCAGCACCACCTATAAGTCCGCCATCCACATCTGGCTTGGAAAATATTTCGACGGCATTACCCGGCTTTACGCTACCACCATAAAGTATAGATACACTATTGGCTATTTTGGCATTGTAGGCCTCTGTAAGGGTTTTACGAATAAAGGCATGCATTTCTTGAGCTTGTTCTGGCGAGGCAGTCTCACCTGTTCCAATAGCCCAGACTGGCTCATACGCCAAAATTATTTTGGACCACGCACTTTCGGGCAAGCCAAATAGGGCGTTCTTTAACTGACTGGCTACAACCTTGAAATGATCTCCAGACTTTCTATCCTGTAGTTCTTCCCCAAAACAAAACATGATGCGCATACCCTTGTTAAGGCCAGCTACCACTTTTTTTGCCAAAATCTCGTCAGATTCCCCAAAATAAGCCCTTCTTTCAGAGTGTCCTATAATGACCGTACTTACTCCTATATCCAAGAGCATATCTGCGGATATCTCTCCGGTAAATGCACCGTTCTCCGCAAAATGCATATTCTGGCCGATGACCTCAATGGCCGATGATTCCATATGATCTACGGCCGAAGCTAAATTCACAAAAGTTGGAGCTACCATCACCTCGGCAGATGTATCCGGCAGTTTCGCCGACAGTTCCGTGAGCAATGCCTCAGTTTCTTTATGGTTCTTGTTCATTTTCCAATTTCCTGCAACTATTTTACTTCTCATCTTGTTGTATTTTAACTTTTCTTAATTGAATTTTAATTCGTTTATATCCTTATAATGTACCTTCTGCTCAATGGTACCATTCTTTAGTACCAGCACAGCTGGGTTAGATCGCACTATGGTCTTAAGTGCCGTTTCATCTGTAAAATAAAAATCGAAGTCCAATTGGTACTGATCTACGATCATTTTGGTCAATCGATCGTTGGAGGCAGACATTCCTATGACCTTGTAACCTTTACTGTTGGCCAGATCCGTCACTTTCTTTATATCCGAAAAGACATTTAAATTGCTTTTCGCCAGATCATATGCAATGACCATAACCAACTTATCTTCTTTTAAAAGTGATGTTGCCATATCCTCCCCATCCCTTTCAATGGTAAAATCGTGAATAGGTGGTTCATATCCTTTCTGTATTTCCGTTGTCTCCACATCAATGAACTCCCCGTCTACGGTAGGATAACCACCTTGGGTCACTATGACCTTCTCTTCTCCGTTAACCTTGAATTTCCAAGCATAGTCATAAATAGCCTTTGGAGCATCATCCGGAACGGACATGGCCTCCTCTATATTGACTCCAATCTTATAGGGCCTAAAATCAATGGCCGGCAAATGGTTCAATACATGGTTGGCAAAAAATCCGCAGGCCACTACCGCAACCAATGAAACCAGGGCCCCTACTCTTTCCCCAAAGATGGCATTAATGTGTTTGATCCCAAAAAAGAGGATTAAAATCAGCACCAACAAGATCACATCTTTAGTAAACGATTCCCAAGGGGTCAATTTTATGGCATCACCAAAACAACCACAATCCGTAACCTTATTAAAGTACGCAGAATAGAAGGTTAAGAACGTAAAAAACACGATCATGAGCAAGAGGCTCCAAACGGTAAACCTCACTTTAAAACCAACCAAGAGCATTACCCCCAGCACCACCTCCAGTATAACCACAATGATGGAAATAGCCAAGGCATATGGCATCAAAATAGGCAAATCCAGGACGCCTGGACTAAAATATTCTTCTAATTTAAATGAAAACCCTACTGGGTCGTTCAGTTTTATAAGACCACTAATAATAAATAATATGCCTACAAAAATTCTACTAAACCCTACTAAATACTTCATATAATGATAATACCGTTATTTTATTTGTTTTGGGATTCCAATAATATCATGGCAAAAATGGAATAATTGACCATATCCTGATAATTGGCATCAATACCCTCGCTCACCAATGTTTTTCCTTTGTTGTCCTCTATTTGTTTGACCCTCAATAGTTTTTGAAGGATCAAATCCGTCAGGGAACTGACCCTCATTTCCCTCCAGGCCTCACCATAGTCATGGTTCTTGTTCTCCATAAGGGTTTTGGTATTGTTTATATGCTTATTATATAAGGTAAGTGCCTCTTCGGCCGAAAGATCGGGTTGTTCTACCACCCCCTTTTCAATTTGAATGAGGGCCATAATGGAATAATTGATGATACCTATAAATTCCGATTTTTCATCCTCTTCCACCTTGCGGACCTCGTTTTCCTGTAATCCACGGATTCTTTGTGCCTTGATGTAGATTTGATCGGTCAATGATGGAAGTCGCAAAATACGCCAGGCACAGCCATAATCCTTCATCTTCTTCAAAAACAGATCTCGACAAATTTTTACGACTGCGTCGTATTGTTCTGAGGTTTGCTGCATGTAGTAATTCTAATTTGTGTAAATTTCGCTTAAAATTTTTAATTGTTCAAAGTTCACGGATCAAACTTACTTTTATAGCTATCCTCTTTTCTAATCCAATCCTATGACCATTAACTGCAAAGGAAACTTAATCGACCTAAATATCCCAAAAGTAATGGGTATTTTAAATATCACTCCGGATTCTTTTTTTGATGGGGGCAGATATAGGGATGAGAAAGCAATTTTGGACAAGACAGATCAGATGTTGATTGGTGGGGCCACATTTATTGATGTGGGCGCTTATAGTTCCAGACCTGGGGCGCCTCATGTACCTGAAGGGGAAGAATTGCTGAGAATTACGCCCATAGTGGAGTTGCTTCTAAAAAATTTCCCCGATATCACCTTGTCCATCGATACGTTTAGGGCCAAAGTTGCCCGTGAATGTTTGGATAGGGGTGCAGCCATGATCAATGATATTTCTGCAGGAAAAATGGATGCCGATATGATGGCTACCGTAGGCCATTATCGGGTGCCCTATATTATGATGCACATGAAGGGAACCCCACAGACCATGCAGTACGAAACGGCGTACAAAGATCTGACAAACGACATCCTATATTACTTTTCAGAAAGAATTGCGGCTGCAAGGGCATCACAGATCAATGACATCATTGTTGACCCAGGTTTTGGATTTGCCAAAACGGTGGAGCAGAATTATGAACTCCTGAGCAAAATGGACCTTTTACAATGCCTGGAATTGCCCATTTTGGCAGGTCTTAGCAGGAAATCCATGATCTATAAAATTTTAGGCACCGATGCACAAGGGGCGCTTAATGGGACAACGGCCTTAAATATGGTGGCCTTGAACAGAGGTGCCAACATCCTCAGGGTACATGACGTAAAGGAGGCCATGGAATGTATCAAATTGAAGCAGGCGATCCTGTAAGATCAAGAGATTTTTGGTTCACCTATTTTTCCTATTTTTACAAAAAACAGCTGCATTGGATTTTTTAAATTTTCTAGATTTCAAGATTACCGATTTTTTGGACATCATACTTGTAGCTATTCTTCTTTTCTACATCTATAAACTGGTCCGTGGAACGGTTGCCATCAATATTTTTATTGGGATCGTCATTGTTTGGGCCCTATGGAAATTGACGGAGTTGGTAGAAATGCAAATGATCAGCAGTATGGTCGGGGGCTTTATGAATATTGGTCTTATCGCACTGATCATTGTTTTTCAACAAGAGATCCGAAAGTTTCTACTCATGGTAGGATCCACCAACGTGGCTTCCAAGCGTAGTTTTCTGCGTCAGTTTAAATTTCTAAAACAAGAGGCCCTTACTACAGAAATAGATGTGGAAGCCATTGTGGGCGCCTGTGATAAAATGAGTACCTCAAAAACCGGGGCACTTATCGTAATTGAACGCAACAACTCATTGGATTTTATTAAATCTTCCGGTGATAAAATGAATATTGAGGTTACCCAGCCCATAATAGAAAGTATCTTTTACAAAAACAGTCCGTTACATGATGGTGCTGCGGTCATCCAAAACAATTTTATTGTTGCCACTAGGGTTATCCTGCCCGTCTCCAATGAACGCTCCATTCCCTTAAGATTTGGCCTTAGGCATAGGGCTGCTGTGGGCATAACAGAAAAGACAGATGCCCTGGCTCTCGTAGTTAGTGAGGAAACAGGAGCCATATCCTACATAAAAAATGGGGAATTTACCCTGTTCAAGGACTTAAATGAACTGACCAGCATGGTCAAGAATGATCTGATCTACTAAGTTAGGCCAGTTCTTCGGCCATAAATTGCGCTTCGTAAAGGTTTTTGTAATACCCACCCTTTTTCAACAATTCCTGATGTGTCCCTATTTCAATAATTTCTCCGGCATCCATGACCAGTATTTTATCGGCCTTCTTGATGGTTGCCAAGCGGTGGGCGATAATGATGGAGGTTCTTCCCTCGGTAATTTTCTCCGTGGCCTTTTGAATCAATTGCTCGGAATAGGTGTCTACCGAAGAGGTGGCCTCATCCAAAACTAGGATACTCGGATTGCTCACGTAGGCCCTTAGAAAGGCGATCAGCTGTCGTTGCCCACTGGACAACATGGTGCCCCTTTCCTTTACATTATATTGGTATCCTCCAGGTAAACTGGAAATAAAATCGTGTACTCCTATCTGTTTTGCTGCCATTTCGATGCTTTCCAAAGAAATTGATTTATCCTTTAAAGAGATATTGTTGGCAATGGTATCCGCAAAAAGAAATACATCCTGTAGCACTACGGCTATTTTGGTCCTCAGGGAAGCCAATCTAAACTTTTTGATATCCGTACCGTCTATGGCAATGGTACCGGAATTGATTTCATAAAACCGATTCAATAAGTTGATTATGGTGGACTTGCCCGCACCTGTGGCTCCAACAATGGCGATGGTCTCCCCGGCCTTCACCTCAAAAGAAATTCCATGGAGCACCTCCTCGTCTTCCAAATATCCAAAGCGAACATCCTGAAAAGATATATTGCCCTTAATTTCCTTCATTTCCAGGTCCCCATTGTCTTCTATAGAACTATTGGTATCCAATATTTTAAAGACACGGTTGGCAGCAACCATCCCCATTTGCAGCGTATTGAACTTATCGGCAATCTGACGCAAAGGCCTGAACAGCATCTGGGACAATAATATAAAAGAAAAGATCGTTCCGTATTCTTCCTCACTGATTCCGGTCACGTTCTGCACCCCGCCATACCATACAATTAGTCCAATGGTTATGGAGGATACTATTTCTGCAATCGGAAAGAAAATGGAGTTGTACCAAACTGTTTTCAACCATGCATTCTGGTGCTTCTCATTTATTGCACGGAATTTTTCACGCTCCAATTTTTCCCTGTTGAACAACTGAACGATCTTCATCCCCGTGAGCCGTTCCTGCACAAATGAGTTTAAATTGGAAACCTGGGCCCTCACTTCTATAAATGCCACTTTCATGGCCTTTTGAAACAATCTTGTAGCGTATAACAATACTGGCAATATGGCAAAAACAATAAGGGACAGTCTCCAGTTCCATACCAACATCACGCCGGCTACCACAAACATTTTCAATAGATCCGATACGATCACAAAAAAGCCCTGGCTAAAAATTTCTCCAATACGCTGCATATCGCCCACCGCCCTGGTGACCAACACCCCAATGGAAGACCCGTCGAAATATTTCATCCTAAAACCGATCATATGCTTAAATAGGGCAATACGTATATCCCTGATTACAGACTCTCCCAACCAGTTGGCGTAGTAGTTAAAAGATAATTGGCTCAACACCTCTCCCAATAAAACAGCGGACATGATGACGATCAGATTCAGTAACTTTTCGGAATCTTTGTTCTTAATAGCTACATCCACAATATCACCAACCAAAATTGGGGTTAGCACGGCAAATACGGATAAAAGGATAGCTGCAAAGGCCACCCCGTAAAAGGTAACACTATAAGGTTTGGTATGCCTCATCAACCTTTTGAACAACCTTATATCAAAGGCTTTACCTGTATCTTTATCCATATTATGAATTCAATTTTATATGAGGTGGGTAGCTTACCTGTGTGAGATATAGTCCCTTTGCGGGAACGGATACCCCAGCCTTGCTCCTGTCCTTACTATTAATTATTTCTTCCACATTCTCCAAAGTGGATTTTCCAAGACCAACTTCCAATAATGTCCCTACAATGGCGCGAACCATATTCCGTAAAAAACGGTCTGCCGTGATGGTAAAGATCAAAACATCTCCCTGTATAGTCCATTCCGCCCTATTTAGCTTACATAAAAAGGTTTTAACATCTGTATTTGATTTGGAAAAACATTCAAAATCGTTGAACCTCATCAAAAGGGATGCCGCTTCGTTCATTTTGTCCACATCCAATGGGTGTTTGACATAATGGGCCGAATCTATATAAAAAGGATTCTTTTCTTGCACGATCCAATATTCGTATGTCCTTTGAACAGCATCGAAACGGGCATGTGCATCTTTTGGCACCGCATATATTCCATTTATGGCAATATCCTCAGGCAAAAATGCATTCAAACGGTAACAGAGATCATCTGTATCCTCAATCGCATCAACCTCAAAATGGGCATACATCTGTTTGGCATGCACCCCTGCATCCGTTCTCCCCGCCCCCATCAATTCCACTGTTTGCCTCAACAAGGTGGACAAAGTTTCTTCCATCACCTGTTGTACCGTCAATGCATTGGGCTGTTTCTGCCATCCATGGTAGGTCTTCCCGAAGTACGAAAAGGCAACAAAATATCTCAAACGAATACTGTATTTTTGTGATCGCAAAGATACCTTAATCCTCCCAAACTGAAATCCAACACAACCATAATTTAGCATATTTTAAGTTTTATGACCCGAATTTTACTCCTTTCCGACACCCATGGCCACATGGACGATACCATATTGAAATATGCCAAAGAGGCAGACCAGATATGGCATGCCGGTGATATCGGACAGCTAGAAGTAACGGATGTACTAAAGTCCATCAAACCTTTAAAAGCAGTTTATGGCAACATTGATGACCACAAGGCTAAAATGGAGTTCCCATTGGACAATAGATTTATGTGCGAGGATGTGGATGTATGGATTACCCATATAGGCGGCTACCCCAACAAATACAATCAAAGGATACGGGAGGAGATCAAAGCCAACCCACCAAAGCTATTCATTACTGGCCATTCCCATATATTAAAGGTGATGTGGGACAAAAAATTGGGATTGCTCCACATGAATCCCGGAGCCTGCGGCAAACACGGTTTTCATACCGTACGGACCATGTTGCGGTTTACCATAGATGGGAAGGACATTAAAGATCTCGAAATAGTGGAATTGGGCAAAAGAGGAGCTTGATCAGAAAATCATATCCATAAAAAACCCGGGAACAACCCCGGGTTTCACGCACTAATAAAACTAAAATGTTAGGCTTACCGTAAACGATCAACAGATTTTATAAGATCCTCATCCTTTTTTATGGCCCTATTGGCCAACACTAAAAAAACGATAGAAAAGATAGGAATCAGCATCCCAATACCCTTCTCAGAAATGTTACTTTCTCCGGATAAGTTTAGCGATCGATAAACAAACAACCCTAGTAAAAAAAGATTTAATATCATGTTCAATCTGTTTGCCACAAATTGATTTTTTCTGTTTTTAAATAACAATATGGCCACCAAGGCCAATACTGCGGTAATATAGAAAATCAAAGATACTATAATTTCGTTGGCCGCATAAATTTCGTTTCCATTGGCATCGGACCACAGGTTGATCCAAAAAGGAAGCACTCCGGCCAAAAGGATAACAAGTATTAAATAAACGGTCTGTATTCTTTGAATCATTGTTTTTGTTCCTGTTCACTGGCAAAAATAAGCGTCTTTTTAAGAATTATCCATGAAATATTGAAAATAATTTGTAATATTGCTTTGTTATTAGTTATCACACTTACCATCAAGGGGATATCATTATCCTGTAATACCCAAATAACAATACACTTCAAAATTTTCAATTCAAGTATAATTTATTCAACACTTAATGTTTGAAATTTCAGATTTAAAATCAAAAAAGCTTCCTGAGCTTCAGGATATTGCTAAGGGTTTAAATGTTTCCAAGTACAAAACCCTAAAAAAACTAGATCTAGTCTACCAAATTCTAGATGTTCAGGCCTCCAACCCAAAGGCTACAGAAACAGTAATAGCCGCTACTTCCGGCAGTGAAGAGCAAGTAGATTCCAAACCAAAGAGATCAAGGATTGTAAAGGAAAAGGGCACACCTGTGAAAGGGGAACGCACCCAGAACAAGCCAAAGAGTCCTACTGCAGAATCCAGTACGCCCAGCAAGTCCGAGGATAGCAGTGGAAAGCCAAGCAGTGCCGACACCGCCCCTACTGAAAGAAGGCCAAGGCCACGTCCGCAGCACAGCAACCCCAAGGAAGCGCATCAAAAAAAGGAACATCCCAAGAGTGCAGCTCCCCATAAAAATCTAAATAAAAAGCCCGTTCACCAAAAGCAGGACAAGGGCAATAGCAATTTTGATAAAGATTTAAAGAACAGGTACAAGGAGCCAGAATTTGAATTCGATAGTATCATTGAAAGCGAGGGTGTTCTTGATATCATGCAGGACGGCTATGGATTCTTGAGATCCTCTGACTACAATTACTTATCATCTCCGGATGACATCTACGTTTCCCAATCCCAAATTAAATTATTTGGTCTAAAAACGGGAGATACGGTACTGGGCAATGTACGCCCGCCTAAAGAAGGTGAAAAATATTTCCCTTTGATCAAGGTTAACAAGATCAATGGCCTGGATCCACAAATTGTAAGGGACAGAGTCTCTTTTGAGCACCTTACACCTTTGTTCCCACAGGAAAAATTCAATCTCGCCGAGAGACAAAGTACTATATCTACCCGAATCATAGATCTATTCTCACCTATCGGAAAAGGACAGCGAGGTATGATCGTGGCACAACCCAAAACCGGTAAAACGATGTTGTTGAAAGACATCGCCAATGGTATTGCGGCAAACCACCCCGAGGTGTACCAAATCATACTTTTGATTGATGAACGCCCCGAGGAGGTTACGGATATGCAGCGAAATGTACGTGGGGAAGTAATTGCTTCTACCTTTGACAAAGAAGCTACAGAACACGTAAGAGTTGCCAATATTGTATTGGAAAAAGCGAAACGTTTGGTAGAATGCGGCCATGATGTGGTTATCCTATTGGACTCAATCACCCGTTTGGCAAGAGCTTACAACACCGTACAGCCAGCCTCTGGAAAGGTATTGAGTGGTGGTGTGGATGCCAATGCATTGCACAAGCCCAAGAGATTTTTCGGTGCAGCCCGTAATATTGAAAATGGTGGATCTTTGTCCATTATTGCAACAGCACTTACCGAAACAGGTTCCAAAATGGACGAAGTGATCTTTGAGGAATTCAAGGGAACCGGTAACATGGAGCTTCAATTGGATCGCAAGATTTCCAACAGAAGAATATTCCCTGCTATAGATCTTACGTCTTCTAGTACACGTAGAGATGATCTGTTATTGGATGAGAACACCATCCAACGCATGTGGATCTTGCGTAAGTACCTGGCGGACATGAATCCTGTAGAGGCCATGGAATTTATAGAGCAACGCATCAAACAGACAAAGAACAACGAGGAATTTTTATTGACGATGAATCAATAGAACATCCCTATCATACTTATAAAACTCCAATCACCACCATAGGTTATTGGAGTTTTTTTTTGCTTCATAGTAACCGGCATTCCTACTATTTTATTGACAGTAATTTACCAAATACCCCCATGCATTTCAAACGTACGTCCGTATTACCATTTGTATTTGCGCTAAAAATTTGCTATTTTATGTCAATACTGACACATTTTCAGACTTAAATTAGCGATTGGGAGCCATTTTTGAAGAATTTTGAATATTTTTCGCAACATCCTAGATCTGTCACCGTACGTATGACGTACGCTTGTGGCTTGGTATAACTATTATCTATAGTATTCACTACTACCAAAGCCATACTCTATCAGCAGAATGGCAGCCTCGCATGATAATTGCGACTTATAAGCTGAAATATTATTAATAACTAAAAAATCTACATGAAAGTATTAGTCATAGGCGCAGGAAACATGGGCCTAACGTACGCGGAAGCAATGTCCAAATCCAAATTGTTAAAGAAAAGAAATTTAATGATCTTGGACAGTTCCCCTGAAAAAATCCTGTCCCTTAAAAAAATTTCACATTTCGACGTATTTGAAAAATTAGAAGATTGCCTACCAAAGGCAGATTTGATCTTCATAGCAGTAAAACCTTACCACAGTGAGGAGCTTTTTGCAAAAATTAAAACAATGGCCAATCCAGGCCAGATTGTTATTTCTATTATGGCCGGAGTTACCATCAGTACCATGCAGGAATCCATGGGGATACCCAAAGTAGTGAGGGCCATGCCTAATTTACCTGCGCAAATTGGTAAAGGAGTCACGTCCTACACCGCCTCCGCTGAAGTTTCCAGAATAGAACTTTTGACCATTGAAAACCTATTGGACACGACAGGAAAATCTATTTATGTAAGTTCAGAGAACTTTATAGATGCTTCCACCGGAATTTCGGGTAGCGGACCGGCATATGTATTTTACTTTATGCAGAGTATGATGGAGGCCGCATTAAAAATGGGTTTCTCCGCCAATGACAGCAAAGTATTGGTCAGTAAAACTTTTGAAGGAGCCGTAGACTTGTTCAACCAATCGGATCTGTCCCCAAATTCATGGATGGACAGGGTGGCCTCAAAAGGGGGTACTACCCGGGCTGCACTCGATTCAATGGAGGACAACAATGTAAAAGAATTAATCAAAGAAGCCGCGTATTCAGCATTTAACAGGGCTGTAGAACTAGGCGAAGAAAAATAAATCATGTACAAGCAAAGAATAGTTATAAAAGTTGGCACGAATGTGATGACCAACAAAGACAACAGAATTGTTAAACCTGTATTGGACCATTTGGTGCAACAGATCGCTGAACTATATGATCAGGACATTATGTCCATTTTAGTTTCCTCGGGTTCTGTGATAGCCGGAATGGAGGTTATGGGTGAAAGCAATTTAAAGGACAAGGCAACACGCAGACAGGTTTATTCAGCTATTGGACAGCCACGGATGATGCGCCATTACTACAATATCTTCCAAGATTACGGAATGAAATGTGCCCAAGTTTTGGCGACCAAGAGAGATTTCAATCCTGGAGACCACCGGGAAAACATGATCAATTGTTATGAAGGACTCCTGTCGGAAGGTGTTGTCCCCATAGCCAATGAAGATGATGCCGTGACCTTGTCCGACTCCATGTTCTCGGATAATGACGAGCTGGCCAGTTTGGTAGCAGAACTTACGAAAGCCGACAAGTTGATTATTTTGACGGATACAGACGGTCTATTCACCGGGCATCCAGATGATGCAGATACCGAAGTAATCAAAAATGTCAAAGTGGATCAAAATGTTGAAAAATACATTAAAAACATCGACAAGGGAGAAGCCGAAGGACGAGGTGGAATGGGCTCTAAATTAAATATTGCCAAACAGACCGCCAATAAGAACATCCCTACCTATATCGCCAATGGAAAAAGAAAGAATGTTATTTTAGATATCGTTGGCGGGAAAAATGTAGGTACAAAAATTACAGTTTAATTTAAATCGTATTAATGAAATTATTACAGACAGATATAAAAAATAAAGTATTGCAGTCCATGATGACCATCTTGGACCGTAAAAGGGAAGCTATCATAGCTGCCAATAAAAAAGATCTTGATCTTTTTGACAAAAGTGATAGGGCCATGTATGACCGTCTTATAGTCAATGAAAAGAAAGTGGACGGCATGATACAATCCATTAAGGAAGTCATGGAACAAGAAGATCCAGTAGGAAAAATAAAATCTGAAAGAATTCTGGAGAACGATTTGAAGATCCAGAACAAAACAGCTCCCTTTGGAACCATCATGATCATCTACGAATCCAGACCGGATGTTACGATTGAGGCTGCTGTTTTGGCTTTCAAGGCCAATAACAAGATCTTATTAAAAGGAGGAAAGGAAGCCTTTCACAGCAACCAAATATTGGAATCTTGCTGGCACGAAGCCTTAAAAGAAAATGACTTGGATACAGATTGGATCAAGTTAATGCACATGAACAGGGCAGAAACCCAAGAGTTTCTAAAAAATCCTACCGAAAAGTTGGACTTGATAGTCCCACGGGGCGGTGAGCGACTAATTGCTTTTGTGAAGGAGCACGCCAAATGTGCCGTACTCATCAGCGGTAGGGGTAACAACTTCCTTTATGTGAGCAAGGACGCCGATTGGGACCAAAGTATTAAAGTGATCCTCAATGCCAAAACAGATAAAATCTCAGCTTGCAACGCCTTGGATAAGATTTTGGTTGATACGCATATAGAAGGCTATCAGGAGAAGGTAAAAGATCTAAAAAAGGTCTTGAACGAAAACGGAGTATCCATTTTAGTGGACGACAAAATTCGTGAAATATTGCCCAATGAAGAAGTCATTGAGGATGAAGCGATCTGGCACGAAGAATTTTTGGCCATGAAATGCTGTTTGGGTGCCGTAGACACCTTGGATGAGGCCATCCAAAAGATAAATAAGTATTCAGGAGGACATTCGGCAACCATTATGACCTCACAGTCCAATGCGGCCATGGAATTCATGGATCAGGTTGACAGTGCGGCAGTTTACCACAACGCTTCCACACGATTCACTGACGGTGGACAGATGGGCGTTGGGGCAGAATTGGCCATTAGTACCGATAAATTGCACCATAGAGGTCCCTTAGGCCTGGAGCAGTTGGTTACCAATAAATATTATGTATTTGGTAATGGACAAATAAGAGTTTAAACAGAAACATTAACCATCAAAAAAAGCCTCGTAAAAACGAGGCTTTTTTTTATATGATAAAGCTACAGTAGATTATAAAGTAGCTACTCTTTTCATTAGGTTGCTCTTAAGGTTTGCAGCCTTGTTAGCATGGATGATATTGCGCTTAGCCAATTTATCGATCATTCCAACAACCGTTGGCAACAATGTTTCAGCAGCTTTCTTATCCTCCTCTGTACGCAATTTTTTGATAGCGTTACGAGTAGTTTTGTGCTGGTATCTGTTACGCAAACGCACTGCTTCGTTTCTTCTTATTCTCTTTAATGCTGACTTGTGATTTGCCATTTTATCCTATTGTTATGTTTTTTAAAGGGACCATAGGTCCTAAATCAAATGTGTAGTCCGTAGGGGAATCGAACCCCTGTTACCAGGATGAAAACCTGGCGTCCTAACCCCTAGACGAACGGACCATT
>NZ_JBBCAS010000008.1:0-201771 GCF_037203765.1 Sediminicola sp. 1XM1-17
GCAAATAAAAAATGAAAAAGTTTTTTTTATTTTTTTTCGCCGCTCCAGAACCTTCAATGAACACGGCCTCTCGACCGTCTTTCCCTGCACAACCCTCGTTGTTTCGGGCTGCAAACCTACAACCTTTCCGCAATACCACAACACTTTTTTACGCCTTTTTTTCAAGGAATTTTAAAGTTGTTTTTAAATCGCTTATTCTTAGATTATTGCAGGAACAATTATTTTTAAAAAGGGTATTAAATTTAATGGATTTAATTGAATTACACAACTATTTTTTTCAATTGCCCGACTTCTTCCATTTATTGGAAAGGGATGCATAATCATAATCCAGCACAGACTCCTGTCTTTCCAACTTTCTTTCCGCAAAAGCCCTTTGTAAGATATCTTCTATCAAATAGTCCTCCATCTCACTTTCGGGATGGAATTCCTCCTTGATACTTATGTTGAAAAACTTCGCTGTGGTATTGTACCAGAAGGCCCGCCATCCACTACGGAGTTCCTTTACCAGGTCAAAGGCGGTAATTCCTGTTTGTCTGTGTATCAACTTTACCAAGATCTGCCCCTCCGTACGGGTCAGCTTTTTTAATTCCTCGGAAAACTCATCCTCTATATACTTTTGTACCTTCTTGGTGTATTTCCTTCTTTTTGAGTTGGATTTGATCATTTCAAGACTATCCGTCAAACTCACTAGTCGCTCCGAAGCCAACTTAGCATATGGGTATACCTTTAAGGTCTTTCTCTTTAATATGTAATAACGAAGCTTATCCTTATAGGATGAGAAATTCAACTTTCCAAAAACAACCACCTCCCTAAGTGGAATGGAGGTCACGAAGATAGAATCGCCATACATCTTTACGTATTGAGTATTTAGGGAATCTACCTCTTCTTCACTCTGACCCAAAGCAAAGAAACCCATCAACCCTATAATCAAAACCAACAATTCCTTTTTCATGCAAACACTAAACTCAAAAATCGTGCTAAAATTAATCATTATCCCACAATGTTATTATTAAATAAAAGTGAATATCGTTAAGTTTGTACAAAACAAATTACATGAGTTCAAAAAAGATACTTACCAAAAAGTCGATTGATTTTTTTGAGAAATACCTAAATAACCCTTCCCCTACCGGATACGAATGGGAAGGACAAAAAATATGGATGGATTATCTAAAGCCCTATGTGGATACCTTTATAACCGACACATATGGTACAGCCGTTGGGGTAATCAATCCGGATGCGAAATTTAAAGTAGTCATTGAGGGACATTCCGATGAAATATCGTGGTATGTAAACTACATTACTGATGAAGGCCTTATCTATGTGATTCGAAATGGAGGCAGTGACCATCAGATCGCCCCATCGAAATGGGTGAACATCCACACCAAAAAAGGTATTGTAAAGGGTATCTTTGGTTGGCCGGCCATACACACCAGGGAGAGCTCAAAGGAGGAAGCCCCAAAACTGGACAATATATTTGTGGACATTGGGGCAAAGGATAAAAAGGAAGTTGAAAAAATGGGAGTACACGTAGGCTGTGTGATCACTTATCCAGATACTTTCCAAATCCTAAATGGCAATAAGTTTGTATGCAGAGCCATTGATAACCGTGCCGGTGGTTTTATGATCGCTGAAGTGGCCCGACTACTACATGAGAACAATATTAAATTACCGTTTGGATTGTACGTGACCAACTCTGTACAGGAAGAGATAGGTTTGCGAGGTGCCGAAATGATCACCCAGACCATTAAACCCAATATCGCCATCGTTACAGACGTCTGCCATGACACCACAACGCCCATGATAGAAAAGAAAAAACAAGGCCATACCGAGATAGGTGCCGGACCGGTTATCTCCTATGCCCCTGCGGTACAAAACAAATTGCGCGAACGTATATTGGAAACTGCTGAAGCACAAAAAATTCCATTTCAGCGCATGGCATCATCCAGATATACCGGAACAGATACTGATGCATTTGCATACAGTAACGGTGGGGTTGCCTCGGCATTGATATCACTACCGCTAAGATATATGCATACTACCGTAGAAACTGTTCATAAAGACGATGTGGAAAACGTGATCCGTTTGATATATGAAACACTTCTTACCATAAAAGAAGGTGAAAATTTTAGTTATTTTGAATAAACCATACCAACCCTCCCCAACAGGAGGGTTTTTTAATGTCCCCACTCATGGATGAGCTTATTGATATATTGGATGACAATGGCAATTACACTGGTAAGAGCCTCATGAAATCAGAAGCCCATAAAAAAGGACTTTTCCATCCTACCGTCCATATTTGGTTTTATACCAAAAAAGGAGAGGTATTAATCCAACAGCGGGCGGCTTCCAAGGAAACCCATCCTTTATTATGGGATGTATCTGTGGCGGGTCATATTGGTGCAGGGGAAGACCTTGTGGAATCTGCCATTCGGGAAGTCTCAGAGGAAATAGGACTGGTGGTCACCAAAAAGGAAATACGAAAAGTTGGCGTTTTTAAATCCGTCAAAGAATTAAGGGCTGATTTTATCGATTGTGAATTCCACCATACCTATATATCTGAACTGAACACATCCTTGGATAACCTTAAAAAACAAGAAAGCGAAGTAAAGGCTTTGGCCCTTATCCCGCTTCCTGTATTTATAGATGAACTACGTCAAAACAACAGTTCAAAAAAGTATGTTCCCCATGATCCGCTGTATTTCCAGACCATTATTGATGCCATAGAAAAACAATTATAAGTTTTCCACGAATTCTTCCGGGGCATCCAAACCAAAGGTGTACTGTTCCCCTTTTGCCATATCTTTTACAACGAACGAATTGTTTGCCAATTCCTGCTCCCCAATCAAAACAACATAGGGTACATTTCTATTATTTGCATATTTCATTTGTTTTTGCATTTTGGCTGTTGTAGGGTAAAAATCAGCTTTTACACCCATTTTACGTAATTTCCCTACCAACTTCAAGGAGGCCAAAGCTTCCTTCTCCCCAAAATTCACGCATAGCACATCCAAGGACTGGTCTATGGCCTTAGGAAAGAGGTTTAATTCCTCCAATACCAAATAAATTCTATCCAATCCAAAGGAGATACCTACCCCACTGACATCCTTAAGTCCAAATATCCCAGTAAGATCATCATATCTTCCCCCTCCACCAATGGAACCCAGTTTGACCTTTTCGGGGGCAGCTACTTCAAAAATAGCCCCCGTATAATAATTAAGACCCCTTGCCAAGGTGACGTCCAATTTCAATGCAGCCGATTGTAATCCCAGTTCATCTAAAGTTTCCACAATAAACGAAAGTTCTTCTACACCCTTGGATCCTTCTTCAGACTCTTTCAATAGCTCTTTTAAGGCAAAAAGTTGATCTGTATTGGAACCTGACATTGTAAACAAAGGGGCAGCTTTCACAATGGCTTCTTGTGAAATACCTTTTTCGATCATTTCTTTCTTGACACCTTCCTCCCCAATTTTATCCAATTTATCCAAGGCTACCGTAAAATCGATCAGATGGTCTTTGGCCCCTATAACTTCTGCGATACCCGCCAAAACCTTTCTATTGTTCAATTTGATGGTAACACCGGTCAATCCAAGATCAGTAAAGACTGCATCATAGAGTTGAACCAACTCAACCTCTTGTAGCAATGAATTAGCCCCAACCACATCAGCGTCGCACTGAAAAAACTCCCTGAACCTGCCTTTCTGGGGTCTATCGGCCCTCCAAACAGGTTGGATCTGATATCTTTTAAAAGGAAAGTCGAGCTCATTTTGGTGCATTACCACATAGCGGGCGAAGGGCACGGTCAGATCATAACGCAACGCTTTTTCCGAAATATGGGAGGTCAGCAGATTGGAATCCCTTTTACCATAGGTAGTGTCATCTACCTTATTTAGGTAATCTCCTGAATTCAAAATTTTAAAGATCAACCTATCTCCTTCATCCCCATACTTCCCCATTAGGGTCTCCGAATTCTCAAATGATGGGGTTTCTATAGGTTGAAAACCAAAAGCTGCGAAGTGTTTCTTTACGATCTCAAAAATATAATTACGTTTTACAACTTCTGAGGGTGTAAAATCCCTAGTTCCTTTTGGTAATGTTGGTTTCTGTGCCATTGCTTTTATTAGAGTAACTTAACTTTACTATGGTATTTATTATTATTGCGGTAGCATCCAAATGGTATTTATTCGATCAATTTATCGAACCAATTGTACAAATCCCCGCGGGTAATAACCGCCCCTTGTTTTATCAAAGAAAACTTATCCAAATTTTTATCATCTGTATATGCCTTTGAAGCGGTAAGATACTCCACAAAATCTGATTGCCAATTTTTCTTGAACCAATCAAAACCCTCCGTTGTGGTTAAATCTATATTGGGGTTCATTACTTTAACAGAAATCAGTTTCATTTCCTTTTCGGTCAACTGAAATAAGTGCATGTTCTGGGCAGAAATATTTTCCAAATATTCCACTTTGGTCAATACACCTTCCCAAACCAAGTCGCTAAAAACATCAACTTCATCTTCAGCCACTTCAGGCTTATTGGTTTTAATATCTTCCCATTCCTCTGCCGTAATGGATTGGGTGGCCAAAAAGTTTATGAACTCCTTGTGCAATTCTTCCAACTGTTGTTTGGTAAGTCTTGTATATTTCATTTTAGTCTTTGAATTTACCCCCTCTTTTGGGATTATACCCAGGTCTTCACCTGAGCTATATATTTCTAGCTGCAAAAATAAAAAGGCTGTGCAAACTGCACAGCCTTTTAAAGTTTAAATAACAAAATGATTTAAAAAATATATCTTAAACCAAATTGAGCTTGCCATCTGGAAAGTAAACTGGTATCAAAGCCGTACGTATCGCTAAGAGTTTCATCAAAACTATAAGTCGGCACATTAGTATCAGGATCTACCGATACTCCAATTGGACTAATACTATTTGGTTGTTGAACAACTCCCCAATCAGAGTTGATCATGTTTCCTACATTCAGGATATCAATACTGAACTGAACAGTGTTTGTTTTATCCCCAGAAACTTTAAAATTATAATCCTGCAAGAATTTCACATCCCATTTTCCTCTCCAAGGCGCCAAGGCAGCGTAACGCTCCATATAATCTCCCCTGTTATCCCTTAAATAATCATCTTGTTGGATAAAGGCCTCAAGTGCTGCAGCATCTCCTGCCCCACTAAAGTTCATTTGTCCGATCTCGCTTGAGGTTGGAATATATATAAGGTCATTTATATTGGACCCGTCTCCATTTATGTCACCACCGTATACATAGTTGTAACGGCCACCTTGTGCGTACTCAAAGAAAGTTGATAAGGTAGTGGCCCATTTACCATTACCATACGTCCAGTTCTTACTGGCAACCCCGATAAATCTGTGGGTATCTCCGTATTTGGAAAATGAAAGCACATCCGTGTTCACATTGTTCACAATTGGGTTACCCGCAAAAGCATCACTGGTAATCTCAGCCTCAATGGAGTTGACATCCTTCGCATTCAAATAGCTATAGGCAGCCATAGCGTACAAACCATTGTTGAATGTTTTTTGTGCTTTTACAGATGCGTTCCAAATTCTTCCCTTATCGGAATTTGTAAACACGAAAGGCCCAGCACCAAGTCCAAAACCATTCAATTGATCATCTGCGGTATATGTTGGTCTATTGTCAACACCGCTTAAAGAACCTGATGGATCTGTCAATCCCCAGTGTTGCACGTGGGCACCATTGATATCTTTGGTGTAGGAAACGTCTCCGGTAAGAATCAAACCGTTCTCCAATCTTTTATCGACCCCAATATTGGTTCTCCAAACTTGTGGGAATTTGTAATCAGGATCAACAGCCTGCAAGAAAAACACATCAGGGGATCCAATTTGGTTCCCTAACCAAACGAATGGGAAACGACCTGTAAACAAACCGGAACCTCCCCTTAATTGCAAGGACCTATCTCCATTAACATCATAGTTGAATCCTACCCTTGGTGAAATCAACCAGTCATTGTTGGGCATTTGCGTATTATCAATAAATACAGTTTCACCAGTGTTTGGGTTTTGGTATGGCTGATCGGCAATCACAAAACCTCTATCGATAACATCTTGTGCCTTTTCCGCTGAATCAAAGAATAATGGCTTATCAAAACGAACACCATAGGTAAGTTTAAAGTCCTCTGTTATGTTCCATTCATCCTGTGCATAGAATGCCAATTGACCAACATTGGTTTCGGCCAAATTCCATCCTTGTCCGTCTGGCACTTGATTATTGGCCTCGAAAGTAGCACGGGGGCCATCGAAGTCATAGCTGGTAGCATCAAAATCAGCAATATCTACACCTCCGAACAGGTCAAAACCATATGCCGTAAGGTTAAAAGAGTTGTCAAATTCGAATTTCTCAAAAGAGAAACCTACGGTATACGTATGGTTACCTTTAAAAATGTTCATGTTATTGGTCAACTGATAGACTTTTTGGTCCAATCTGTTGTTAACTGAAAATGGTTCATGCCCAGCAATAATATAGTTGGTACCACCTTTGGTAATGTTAATTGATGGCGCTGGAGTAGACAATGGGTTTCTAAAGTCATCGAAATGGGTATAACCAAACTGTAATTTGTTGGTCACTTCGTCAGACAAGGTAGAGTTAAGTTCCAATTGTACGGAATTCAACTTGTTATTGATTTCATAACCACTGTTTTCGAACTGTAAAGTGGTAAAATTTGGACCTCTTTTTTGTATTGCGGTTGGATGCGCTGGTTTTTCACTTGAAGCATCCAAGAAGTTGTAGATGAACGCCAATCTGTTCTTGTCATTAATGTTCCAATCCAATTTAAGGATTCCTTTGGTAGAGTTGGAACCATAAGTGAATCCTTCATACCTACCTGTATCGTATCCGACAGCTGCCAATGCAGACTGAACAGCAATTAAATCGGATTCCAATACTCTTGATTCGTTAATGGCACCAGATCCGGTGTTTGGCACCCATCCATTGGATCCCAAATCATCTCTTTCATCCTTTTCAAAGTTGGCAAAAAAGAACAACTTATTTTCAACTATGGGGCCACCAATACTAAAACCGTATTGGTTTTGGCTCAATTTTGGTTTTACAACATCTTCTCCTTTGATTTTCCCTCCGGTAAGATCCTCATTTCTAAAAAACCCGTAAACGGTACCATGAACTTCGTTGGTTCCACTTTTTGTTACTGCATTTACAGAAGCACCTGTAAAACCTGATTGGGTAACATCATAAGGGGCTGTTGAAATTTGGATCTGGTCTATGGCATCCAAAGAAATGGGCTGAGCCCCTGTTTGTCCACCTGGAGTTGGCGAATCCAATCCAAAGGGGTTGTTGAAAATTGCCCCGTCCAAAGAAAAGTTGTTGAATTGGTCATTACGTCCTCCAAAGGAGTTTCCACTTGCGGTTGGTTCCAACCTTGTAAAATCTTGTGCTGAACGCGAAATGGTAGGAAGTTTTGTCAATTCCCTTTTACCTACACTAGTTTCTGCTCCTGTACGGTCACTTCCAAAAGTACCTGTGCCCCTATCGGATACCACAACCACCTCTTCCAGTGCCTGACTGTCCGACTCAAGTTTTAGATCCAAGTTCAGTGTAGATCCCAAGGTGAGGTAAAGATCAGAGCTTGATTCTGTCTTAAATCCGATGTAAGATACGGTAACCATGTAAGGTCCACCCACTCTTAGGTTCAATAGGTTAAACCTACCTTCCTCATTGGTGATTGCGCCATACTTTGTTCCAGTTGGGGTATGCACTGCAACAATGTTGGCTCCTAATAATGGCAAATTCTCATCGTCCATTACCGTACCTCTAATATTGGAGGTAGTTACCTGGGCCATAACTCCTGCACAAAAGAACAGAAAGGATATTGCCAATAGAAATTTTGTTTTCATTTGAATGTAGTTGAATTAGTAAATTTAGTCGCGGCAAAAATAGCACAAAAAAAAGGCTACCGCAAGGTAGCCTTAGATATTAATTATGAACGAAAATTGTTAACTATTTGCCTCAGCAACAACCTCGAACGGGAAATCGATAATTACTTCCCTGTGCAAACGTATCTGTGCATTGTAAGGTCCAGTTCTTTTGATTGAACCTCCATTGATGCTGATGTATTTTTTGTCAATAGATTGACCAGCCTTTTCCAAAGATTCAGCCAAGTCCATATTGGTGATAGATCCAAATAGTTTGTCACCTGCACCAGCCTTAGCTGCAATTTTTATTTCCAACTGTTTGATTGCCTCGGCCATTTTATTTGCCTCGTCAATCACTTTCTTCTCTTTGTGAGCCTTTTGCTTCAAGTTTTCAGCCAATACTTTTTTGGCAGATGGTGTAGCCATTGCAGCCAACCCTTGAGGAATAAGGTAGTTCCTTCCGAAACCATTCTTCACATTTACTAAATCGTCTTTAAAACCTAAGTTCTGTACGTCTTCCTTTAATATAAGTTCCATGATCAGCTTCTTTTTATTTTAATAAATCACCTACATAAGGCATTAACGCTAAATGACGTGCTCTTTTAACTGCAGTAGCCACTTTCCTTTGGTACTTTAAAGAAGTTCCTGTAAGTCTTCTTGGAAGAAGTTTACCTTGCTCGTTTACCAATTTGATCAAGAAATCTGGATCTTTGTAATCCACATACTTGATACCAGATTTTTTGAAACGGCAATATTTCTTTTGCTTGTTGGTTTCTATGTTCAATGGGGTCAAATACCTGATTTCCCCATCTTTCTTACCTTTTGCTTGTTGTTCTATAGATGACATAACCTTATGCTTTTGTTTTTAACTTTGTTCTTCTTCTTTCTGCCCAAGAGATAGCATGCTTATCTAACTTAACAGTTAAAAAACGCATAACACGCTCGTCTCTTCTGAATTCCAACTCATAGCTGGAAATGGCCTCACCTGGCACAGTGAATTCGAACAAATGGTAAAAACCACTCTTCTTGTGTTGTATTGGATAAGCCAATTTCTTAAGCCCCCAATTTTCTTTAGATACCATTTTGGCACCTTTGTTAATTAAGAAATCCTCGAATTTCTTAACTGTTTCCTCTATCTGCGTATCAGATAGAACGGGATTTAAAATGAAAACAGTTTCGTAATGATTCATATAATTAGATTTTTTTAAGTGCGCAAAAGTAATAATAATTATTTCTATCCACAAGAAAATAGAAAAATCTTCGTTATAGATTAACCAAGTTATTAACAATTAAACTTAACTGAAACCTAAACCATGCATTATACCGATTACACAACAACATACACTGTGTTCACATCTTTTGTTGTAGTTGACCGTGTTTTTTCGGTACTTTGCCGATGATTTAACCCCACAAATCAACCATTTATGAAATTAAGAAGTATAATCGTAGACGATTCGTCCATGCAGCGAATGGCAGTGGCCAAATTGGTCAACAACCATCCCAACCTAGCCTTAATAGCGGAATACAGCAATGCTATAGAAGCCAAGAACGGAATTAAGAACAATGAAGTAGATTTAATTTTCCTAGATGTGGAAATGCCGATAATCAACGGATTTGACCTTCTTGAATCCCTAGAAAACAGACCACAGGTTATTCTGATTACCGGGAAGCCTGATTATGCCCTAAAGGCATTTGATTATGATGTAACGGATTACTTGCACAAACCTATTACCATGTCGCGTTTTGACGCTTCCGTGAAAAGAGCTGTGGCCAAGTACGAACAAATGAACAGGGTCAACGAAGATGAGGAACACATCTTTGTAAAAAGCAACCTAAAAAAGAGAAAGGTCATCCTTAATGATATCAAATGGATCGAAGCACTTGGCGATTATATCAAATTGGTTACCGATGAAGCCAATATAGTGATCCTATCTACCATGAAATCCTTTGAAAACGAACTTCCGCAAGATAAATTCTTGAGAATTCATAAGTCCTATATTGTCAATTTAGAGAAAGTTGAGAAATTCAACAGTAAAAATGTTGAAGTGGGGGGTAGACAAATACCTCTAAGTAGAAACAAAAAGGCAGAATTGGCAGAAGCATTGAGCAATGTTTAGCTCCAGTTTTTAACTCATGTAGAACAATCATCTACCGATATTTTATTCAATTGCATTAAAAGATTATTCATTTCTTTTAATGCAATTTTTTTTTTGACGATAATTTTGGCCCAGATTTCACCCCTTAATCAACCAATAATGAAGTTAAAATGTATCATTGTAGATGATTCGCTAACACAGCGTTTGGCAGTAAGCAAATTAATAACTGCCCACAAAAACCTAACTCTAATAGGAGAATACAGCAATGCCATAGAAGCTAAGCAAGGCATAAAAAAAGAAGATGTGGATCTTATTTTCCTTGATGTGGAAATGCCCGTTATCAATGGATTTGACTTTATGGAATCCTTGATCAAAAGTCCCCAAATCATTCTCATTTCAGGAAAACCGGACTATGCTGTAAAGGCATTTGAGTACAACATCACAGATTACCTACAAAAACCTATCTCCCCCAGCCGATTGGATATTGCCATTAGAAGGGCTGTTGATAGATATGAGCAAATACATGGAATTCACAATGAAGAAGAACATATTTTTGTAAAGAGCAATCTAAAAAAAAGAAAAGTAATTCTCAACAAGGTTAAATGGATAGAGGCCCTGGGCGATTACATCAAATTGGTTTCGGATGAGGCCAATGTCATCGTATTATCCACTCTTACCGCCTTTGAGAACGAATTGCCAAAGGAAAAATTCCTGAGAATCCATAAATCCTATATTGTGAATCTGGACAAGATTGAAAGATTCAGCGGTAAAAATGTGGAGGTAGAAGGAAAACTTTTGCCCTTGAGCAGACATAAGAGGGAGAATTTGGAGAAGGCCCTGGAAAAGATTTAATCATATATAATCTACATTGTATATGATCCGAACACCTTTGAATTGACCAATGGCGTCAAAAGACTTTTCTATTTTCTTTATGGCGCCTTTAGTTTTCGCCAATGATTGTTCGGAGGATATCTTGACCATCACATTTTTTAGGTACTGATTTCGTATCCTAGCCACGGGCGGGAATTCTGGACCTAAAATATTCTCTTTAAAAATGTTTTGCAGGGATTTAGCAAACCAAGCCGCAGCCTCATTGAGTTTATTGTAGTCCTTATGCTTAAAGGTCAACTTGATCAATCTGTTGACCGGGGGATATTTGTATTGCTCCCTTTCGTATAATTGCTCTTGGAACATACCTTGGTAATCATGCGTAGACACTTGTTTTAAAATTTGGTGATAGGGATTATAGGTCTGTACGATTACCTTGCCCCTTTTTTTGGTGCGCCCTGCCCTGCCCGCTACTTGGGTCAGTAATTGATAGCTGCGTTCGTGGGCCCTAAAATCCGGAAAGTTCAAAAGGCTATCGGCATTCATGATGCCCACCAAGTTCACATTCCTAAAATCCAAGCCTTTCGTCAACATCTGCGTTCCCACCAAGATATCCAATTCCTGCTCCTCAAAGGCTGTAATGATCTTTTCATAACCGTGTTTGCCCCTGGTAGTATCCAGATCCATCCTACCGACCTTGGAATTTGGGAACAGCTCCTTAAGTTCTTTCTCTACCTGTTCCGTTCCAAAACCTTTGGTGTCCAATGTTGTACTCCCACAGGCCAAACAACTTTGCTGTAATGCCATATGGTAACCACAATAGTGGCATCTGAGTTGCTTTCTATGCTGGTGGTAGGTGAGGCTAACATCACAATTGGGACATTCGGGCGCATGTCCACAGGTTGTACACTCCACAATAGGTGCATACCCCCTCCGATTTTGGAATAAAATCACCTGTTCTCCCCCTTCGAGTGTTTCCGTAATTTCTTCCAATAAACGCTCAGAAAAATGGCCTTTCATTCTCTTTTTTCGGGTCTGTTCTTTAATATCCACCAGTTCTATATCTGGCATCAACACGTTGCCAAAGCGTCTTGTTATACTTGCATATCCATATTTTCCCTTGGAAACATTGTAAAAACTTTCGACGCTAGGTGTAGCCGATCCCAACAATATATTGCTACCGTGGAAATGACCCAGAACAATGGCCGAATCCCTTGCATGGTACCTGGGAGCAGGATCATATTGTTTAAATGAGGCCTCATGCTCTTCATCAACGATAATAAGTCCCAATTGGGAAAAAGGCAAAAACAATGCTGAACGGGCACCAATCACAATTTGCGCTTTGGATTGCTGCTGAAGTACGTTGTTCCAAACCTCTACCCTTTCCTGTACGCTATACTTGGAGTGATACACTGCCACCTTTTCCCCAAAATAATTCTGCAATCTGGCTATCAGTTGCGTGGTCAGCGCTATTTCAGGCAACAAATACAGGGCCTGCCGACCTGATGAAATACACTCTTCAATTAATTTTACATAGACCTCGGTCTTCCCTGAAGATGTTACCCCATGTAGTAGGGCAACCTTATTTTCTTGAAAACTTTGCTTGATATCAGAAAATGCTTGGGACTGAAATTCATTCAAGTCCTTGAGATCTGCATTTTCTTCCTCCCCCTCATAAACCACCCTATCGGTCTGCACAAAATACTCTTCCAAGATATTCTTATCCACCAATGCCTTTATTACACCGGATGAACTATTGCTGGTTTTTTCCAGCTCAGACACTTTAATAGGTTTTTTGGTGACTGCCTGTAGCTGAAAGAGTGACAGGACCACCTGACTTTGTTTGGGAGCCCTACTTAGGTCATTCAACAATGCCTCCAGACTTTCTTCAGATTGATATTCCTTACCCAAACGGACATATCTAACCATTTTGGGCTTATATTGTTCAAAAACTTCTTCCTTTAAATCGATGATATTCTTTTCCAGCAATCGGCCCAAAACGGGAAGAATATTTTTGCGTTCCAGAATGGCACTAATTTCATGTACCCTTAATATGGGTTGGTGCTGCAAGGCCTCATATACCAAAAATTCGTCATCCAAAAGATCACCTTCATGGACTGTGACCTTGTTATTTCTAGAAATCAAGGTTTCACTTTCCAATAAAAAAGCACTGGGTACGGCAGTCCTAAAGACCTCCCCAACCGTACACATATAATATTCCGCGATCCAAGACCACAACTGTAATTGCAGTGCATTGACAATAGGATATTCATCCAATATCTGATGTATATCTTTCGCTTCGTAAACGGTTGGGGCCACAGCATGGACCTCGTGGACCAAACCTGTGTAAATTTTAGTTTTACCAAAAGGCACGGCCACTCTCATACCCGGTCGCAAATAACCGGCTTCCGTTTCAGTAACCCTATAGGTAAAGAGTTTTTCTAGTGGAATTGGTAGAATTACATTGACAAAATGCTGCATAAAACTAATTGATCTTATTCCAGAACCCTTAGCCAGGTTTGCGTTCTGTAAATAAAGGCCAAATATCCCCTTACCATTAATTCATTGGGATTATTTGGATTTAACCAGATCTTGCACCTAAAGGTCATGGCCTGTTCTGGATCGAAGAGGGTCTTGCCCTTCCAAACTCCATCTCCTTCCTCTTCTACATCTTCTATAATTTTCATGCCAACAATGGCCTTATCCTTAAGCTCCCCTTCGCACTTTACGCATTTGGCATTTTCCCTGCCTTCTTCAAGGATTTTCTGAACAACACCTTGCATCTTATTCCCTTCCTTATAGACTTTGATAATGGCCTTGGGCTGTCCGTTTCTATCATCTATGGTCTTCCATTTGCCAAAGACAGTTTGTGCATTTCCAAACTGCATGCATATCATTGCCATGGCAAACAATAGCATTTTACATATTCCTTTCATATAAGTTTATTTTTTTTCGCAAGTAATTCAGGGTTGCATTCAATTCAAATCCAAGTAGCAAGATATTGGAATTTAACCAGATAAAAATCATTAAAATCAATAATCCTCCCAAAGCACCATACAATTCATTATATCTGGATATTTTCTCAACGTAAATCCCAAATAGATAGGAGGTTAACAAAAATAATAATGTGGTCATGATGGCGCCAGCGGAGAAAAATCTGGCTTCCTTACCTTCAGCAGTACCAAAATAATACAGTATAGCCGTTATCAAATAGGTCAATAATGTAAAAAACAATAATTTACCCAGCTCCACCAAAAAGATGTCGCCCTCATCAATCTCGTAGCCTCTGGACCTCGCTGCCAAAGCGCCTACATAATCCAAAATGTAAAATTCAAAATAAATGAACACAATAGCCCCTACGATAAGGAGCACGGACAAAACAACCCCTACCATCAAGGCATAGGCATACGATCTAAAAAAACTTCTGGTCAGGTTTACGTGGTAAGAATTTTCAAATCCATCAAATATGGCGTTGACACCGTTGGCGACCAACAAAATGGAAATTAAGAAGGCTGATGACAACAGCCCTCCCTGTTTCTGATCTTTTATCTGTTGATAGATCTCGCTAAAATAGTCTCCGGTGGCCGTTGGCAGAAAAGCCTCCAGGAACATCAACAATTGGGTATCAAAATCATTTTCGCCCACGTTGACCAAAGGGATGATAAAAGGCACTAAGGTGACCAAAAAAATAAGTAGTGGAAATAGGGCCATAAAAAGACTAAAAGAAATGGAACTCGCTCTAGTAGAAAGAGCTCCCCTGATGATACCAAGAAAATACATCTCAATAAGATCATAAAAAGACAGACCCTCAAATCCTGGTAGCTTTACAATTTTCAAAAGTTCCACCAAGCGGCCAATAACTGGAATTCTACTGAGTTTGCGTTCTATCTCCTCTGACATCTATATCGCTTTAAGACTTAAGTCCATATTATATACGGAATGGGTCAGGGCACCAGAGGAAATAAAATCTACACCACATTCTGCATATTTGCGGATGGTCTTCTCATTGATACCACCCGAAGACTCCGTCAAACAAGAATCTCCAATAAGTTTTACCGCCTTTACCGTGTCCTCAAAATTGAAATTGTCCAATAAAATTCTGTAAATACCCCCTGATGCCAAAATTTCGGACACCTCATTCAGGTTTCTAGCCTCAACAATGATCCTCAAATCCCTTCCGGTATCTGTAAGGTATTGTTTGGTTTTATGTATGGCTTGGGTAATCCCACCGGCAAAGTCTATATGATTGTCCTTGAGCATGATCATGTCATATAGCGCGAATCTATGGTTCTCCCCTCCCCCTATTTTTACAGCCCACTTTTCTGCGGCACGCAATCCTGGGGTGGTTTTTCGGGTATCCAAAATCTTGGTTTTTGTACCTTCCAACAACCTTACATAAGTATTAGTCTTGGTCGCAATGGCACTCATCCGCTGCATGGCATTGAGCACTAAGCGCTCTGCCTTTAAAATACTCTGAGAGCTTCCGCTGACATGAAAGACAATATCCCCATATTTTACCTTTTGTCCATCTGTTATAAAAGTCTCGATCCGAAGCTCCTCATCTACAAAATGAAAAACTTTTTTGGCAAATTCGACCCCGGCAATAATACCCTGGTCCTTCACCAACAATTTTGCCTTTCCTTGGGCAGAACTGGGAATACAGGCCAAGGAACTATGATCACCATCGCCTACATCTTCTCTAATGGCATTACTGATAATTAAATCTATCTCTCGTTGAAATTGGGCTTCAGAAATCATAGCTTTTTTTTGGTTGATGCTAATTTAGTAAAAACATATCCCAAAATTGAAATGCAACATTGGGAAAGATATTTTTGTAAGTCTTAACTTTGGCGAATGACGATAAAACTTCTGGCAATAGGAAAAACCGATAGTACTCATTTACAGGAATTAATCACTGAATATGAGCAACGATTGAGGCATTACATAAAGTTTGAGCTCGAAATTATTCCCGATATCAAAAATGTAAAAAACTTATCGGAGATTCAGCAAAAGGAGAAAGAAGGGGAAGCGATCTTAAAACGATTACAGCCCACAGATGTGCTGGTCCTTTTGGACGAGCACGGGAAACAATATACCTCCATCGAATTTTCCAACTACCTGCAAAAGAAAATGAACGCGGGAATCAAAAGAATGGTCATTGTAATTGGTGGTCCTTATGGGTTTAGCGAGGCCATCTATCATAAGGCACAAGGGAAATTGAGCTTGTCCAAGATGACCTTTTCCCATCAAATGGTACGCCTGTTCATTGTTGAACAAATTTACAGGGCTTTCACCATCCTAAAAAACGAACCCTATCACCATCAATAATAAATATTGGCGGAGATAGGGCTCATTTGTTGCATAGGCGCATTACCTATGATATACCAGTTTAATAAAGCACTCTAAATTTAATAGTATTGTCTATCTTCTTAAGTGCTTTGATCACTTCTTTGTTATATTCTTTGTCCAAATCCGAAATTACATAACCTACTTCGTTGTCCGTGGAAAGGTACTGACCGGTTATATTCATTTCATATCTGGCCAACACCTCATTGATTTTGGCCATAATACCCGGTACATTCTTGTGAATATGCAAAAATCTATGGGCATTGTTTTGTTTTGGCAATCTAATATTGGGGAAATTCACGGCATCTACCGTGTTCCCAGAATTGATGTAATCCATTATTTTGTTGGGGACAAAGTCAGCTATATCCCTTTGTGCCTCCTCTGTACTACCTCCCACATGAGGTGTCAATATCACATTGGGTATTCCCTGTAGTTCTGTAATAAACTCACCATTGGATCTAGGCTCTTCCGGATATACATCTACTGCGGCTCCACCCAATTTACCGCTTTTAAGACCATTGACCAGGGCAGGAATGTCCACGACAAAACCTCTCGCAAGGTTGATCAGCATTGCGCCATCCTTCATTTGGTTGATTTCCCTTTCTCCGATAAAATTGTTATTGGCCTTATTGTCATCTATATGGAGGGTCACCACATCCGATACGTTCAACAGGTCTTCCAAAGAATTGCACCTGATGGCGTTCCCCAGAGCCAATTGATCCGCAACGTCATAGTAATAGACACGCATACCGATGGCTTCGGCCAGGACGGATAATTGTTTGCCAATATTACCGTACCCTACAATACCAAGGTTCTTACCCCTTACCTCTCTTGAATTGGCAGCTGTCTTGTTCCATTGGCCTTGGTGTATTTCCATACTTCTTGGAAAAACACTACGCATCAACATAATGATCTGACCAATGGCCAACTCTACAACGGAGCGGGTATTGCTATAAGGGGCGTTGAATACCACAACACCCTTTCGCCTACAATTATCCAGATCTATTTGGGTGGTACCTATACAAAACGCTCCGACGACCATCAATTTATCGGCGGCATCCAAAACTTTTTTGGTGACCTGGGTTTTCGATCTGATTCCCAAAACATGAACACCCTTGATCTTTTCGATCAACTCATCTTCAGAAAGACTGCTTTTTACTAATTCTACGGTAAAGCCTTCATTTGAAAGGTTTTCAAATGCTGCCTGATGTACATTTTCCAATAATAGAATTTTGATTCTATTTTTAGGATAGGATATTTTTCTTGGTAAGTCGTTCACAAATAAAAATTCATCTAGGTTAGGTGTAACGTGATCGGCTTTTCTGGTGGCCTTTTCACGGGAAACGTTTTCTGTATATGCAAAAAATTTATCGGCGATTCCAGCTTCCCGCATAACGTAGTCGCTGTATCCATCTCCGATTACTTGTACTTCACCTTCCAAATTTAAGCTCCGTAGGCATTCTATCTTACCGTTATGGGAAGCCAAGACATTGGCTTCATCAAAGCCGATGATAAATCCATCTGCATCAAATTTGAAGGTATTGGCATAGACCCTGTTGGAGGGGATATTGTATTCTTCCACAATAGGATCAATAAACTCCTTGAATCCACAGGAAATAACATAGATATCCTCTGAGAAATTATGGAAAAATTCTTTGTTGGAGGCTATGGATTTGGAAATTTTCTGACGAAGTTCTGTTACCAATGGCTCTAGATCATTCTTATGGGCGTTCAATAATTTAATGCGACGCTCCAGTGATTCTGTAAAAGAAATATCTCCATCTATGCCTAGATTGGTGATTTTTTGGATCTCATGGATGATTTCATTTTTGTTGGATTTACCATTTAGGGTAATTTCCGCCAACACATCCAATGCCTCTACCCTAGTAAGCGTACTGTCAAAATCGAATACATATTTCCTGCCCACTTCTACCATTGTTGTATAAAATTTAAGCAGTAAAAGTAAAAATTAAATTCCTTCAATTAAGGTATTTTCGGTTAAAAAGGGTTTCGTGTTAGCAATCTCACAAAATTACTGCAAATATCATTTTAAATCACAGCAAAAATTATGAATTCCCTATTTCCAAGACACTGGGCCATATGGTGCCATATCATTCCAATCGCCTAAAATTCAAAGTTCTTCATATGGATGCCCTTATAAAACACCTCGTAAACTGATATAGAGAAACCCAGTTAATATGGCGATACCGAAACTCAATAAGGTACCTATCAGAATGTATTCGGTAAGCTTCCTATTGTTGCTCTCTTTGAGGTCATTGAATCTAAATACTGATTTGGCCGTGATGAGCAATCCGATGACCTCCCATCTCCCAATAATAATGAAGAGCAGGACAAACAAACGTTCTATGATCCCAATGTACTTCCCCGCATTGGGTAGCGACTTATGATCTATCTGAATCTGATCCGAAAATCCCTCCAAAAGTTTGCCCATGATCACACCTGCCGGAAAGCTTACAAATACCACAGCAGTAACCAATGCCCAATCCAACTGCTGGAATAGGGATATGGTATGTCCCAAAAGATTATCGTAATAGGCACAGACATAAAGCACCAACAGATGCAGGATTTGGTCTACAAAGAAGATGACATTCTTTTTCTTGGTCCATGTTCCGGCGTACAGTTTTATGAGATCTATTGTAAAATGCGATAAGCTAATGGCCAGTGCCAATTTCCAATAAGCCATATCCCACAGCAATAGCAATATAAGGACAAAATGGATGAGGGTATGGAAATAGAGATATTTTGATCTCACTTTATTCGACTCTTTGTGAATGACCCATTTGGTGGGCTGCAGCACAAAATCCCCGATTAAATGTGCCAAAATCAACTTGATAAATAAGATCATAAACTATCTTCCTTTATAGTATTTTCATAAAAATTGAGCACTTCAAAAACAAGTTCTGCTTTTGCCCTTTTCATCCGCTGACTAACGGCAGATTGTTTGATCTGTAGCATATCGGCCAGCTCCTGTTGGGAACATTCTGGTCTCTGCAGTGCCAAGGCTACAATTTCTGCAGAAACAATGGACCAGCTATCCATAAATTCCAAAGCTAATCTAAATATTAGATTAAGGGTCGCGTCTGTATCCTTATCTGAAGTTGCAATGGCCAGATTCAATTTTTGCTGTTTCAAGTTTTCAAAGGTTCTGCCCGAGAATTGGTATGCACTGCCATTGGATTCACTTATTCCTTCACCACTATAGCTCTCCTCCCCTATCCCTATGGCCATGCGAACATCCAATCCCTTGAACTGCTTGATCATCGATTTTATTTCAACAGCAACTTTTAGCGCCTTACTGGGGTCTACTTTCAACTGAAATTCATCGCCCCTATATATGTCCCAATCTTTAGGGGTATTCCCCAACGTGGACAAATAGGTCTTTAATCCGGCCATCCATTCGGACACCTCGTACCGATCAGAATTTATAATATCACCCGTAATAATTGCAACCATAATTTATAAGCTATAAAGCTAATATATAATAATATAAGCAAATATACTAATATTATTTCATATAAGCACGATACCTGATAATTCAGAACCACCGTCTTACCTGAACACAATAATGCTCGTATTCCTTTCCAAAAAGTTTCACCAATGCCTCTTCCTCGGGAATGATCTGATATTTATTCATATAGGACACAAATGCAGCCGCCAGGAGCGTATTGAAGACATTGCCCAGCCAGAGCCCAAGAGCCAACAGCAACATTAACAGCGCCAGGTACATGGGGTTTCTGGAAAATTTATATATACCATTTGTAACTAAATGAGAACTCCCTGAGGGTTTTAGCGGATCTATGGTTGTCCTAGCCTTAAAAAACTGATATAAAGAAATACATCCTATAAGTACGGCCAAACCCACCAAAAATCCCAACAGCCAAAAGCGGCCAAAAAAGTCGAACTCCCCTACGGGCAAGAACAGATCCAGCAGATACATAAGACCTCCAAAAACGATAAATATCATAGCGGGGGGCAATTTTAATTTCATAGTATAAAATCTATTAGGATTTAAATTTAGTAATTTTGCACGAGCAATCGCATAAGTAACAATATACACTTCGGACTGCAAAAAAACCGCATACTATTATGGAACTCGTATTTGCCACACACAATAAGAACAAGTTTAAGGAAGTTCAACTGCTCCTTCCCAAACATATCACCCTGCGCTCCTTGGAGGACATAGGTTGTTTTGACGAAATTCCGGAAACTGCCGATTCCATTGAGGGCAATGCCATCCTCAAGGCCAATTATGTGACAGAACATTATGGTTATCCTTGTTTTGCAGATGACACCGGACTTATGGTAGATGCTCTGGACGGTGCCCCGGGGGTATATTCTGCCAGATATGCCGGAACCGAAAAAAGCTCGGAGGCAAATATGGACAAATTATTGGAGGAATTGAAAGGCGAGACACATCGGGAGGCGAAATTCAAAACCACCATAGCACTTCACTTGGAAAGAGAAAAGGTCTTGTTCAATGGCATTGTATTGGGCGAAATAACCTTGGAAAAAAGTGGTGCTGAAGGATTTGGTTATGACCCCATCTTCAAACCCCAAGGTTATGATAAAACATTTGCTGAACTTCCCATCACAGTTAAAAATGAGATCAGCCACAGGGGAAAAGCTATCAAACAACTGATAGCCTACTTAAAAAATCTAAAATAGGATCCGATCAAAAACTTCCAAGGAATATTTTTATACAGCGAAACCCTTGATTTTCATTTTATTGATACTTCCAAAGGCTGGTTTGGCCTAGGTTTCAAAGTATTACACAATTATTAACGCTATGTCAATAATTAGCAGTACTTTTGCGGCTTGAAATAATGCCGCTGGTATAGCATGTGTTGCGCTGAGTATAATAGGTTATAAAGAATAATCGCTCTATGCAACATTCATATTTGCGATTAAGATTAACATATTATGACAAAGTTTGAAGCACTGGGACTTGATAAGTCCCTAATTGATGCTATTTCTGATTTAGGTTTTGAAAGCCCGTCGGAAGTACAGGAAAAAGCAATTCCAATCTTATTGGAAGATGATACGGATTTGGTAGCCTTGGCCCAAACCGGAACAGGAAAAACCGCCGCTTTTGGTTTTCCACTTATCCAAAAAATAGACAAAGACAGTAGAACTACCCAAGGATTGATCCTCTCTCCTACCAGGGAATTGTGCTTGCAGATCACCAATGAACTTCAATTGTATTCCAAATATGAGAGAAGCCTAAATGTTGTAGCTATTTATGGTGGTGCCAGCATCACCGATCAAGCAAGACAAATTAAAAGAGGGGCTCAAATTATAGTAGCCACACCTGGTCGTATGAAAGATATGATCGGTCGTGGAATGGTTGATATTTCAAAAATCGACTATTGTGTACTGGATGAGGCGGATGAAATGTTGAATATGGGCTTTATGGAGGATATCAAAGATATTCTTTCCAATACCCCAAAGGAAAAAAATACCTGGTTGTTCTCTGCAACAATGCCAAAAGAAGTGGCAACCATTGCTAAGAAATTTATGCACAACCCACAGGAAATTACCGTGGGAACCAAAAATTCAGGAGCATCAACGGTACAGCACGAATACTATGTAGCTGGCGGAAGGGATCGTTACCCTGTCTTAAAAAGACTGGCCGATACCAATCCTGATATTTTCTCCGTAATATTCTGTAGAACCAAAAGGGACACGCAGAGGGTTGCTGAAAAATTGATCGAAGACGGGTATAACGCTGGTGCGCTTCACGGGGATTTGAGTCAGAACCAAAGAGATTTGGTCATGAACTCCTTCCGTAAAAAACAAATACAAATGTTGGTGGCCACTGATGTTGCCGCTAGAGGTATTGATGTAGATGACATTACCCATGTGATCAACTACCAATTGCCAGATGAGATTGAAACCTACACCCACCGTAGTGGACGTACAGGTAGAGCTGGTAAATCCGGTATCTCCATGGTTATCGTTACGCGTAGTGAATTGCGTAAGATCAAAGCTATAGAGAACAAAATCAACCAGAAATTTATCTCCAAAAAGATCCCAACAGGAATGGAGATCTGTGAAATCCAGCTGTACCATTTGGCCAACAAAATAAAGGATACTTCCATCAATGAAGAGGTAGAAAGTTATTTACCTGCCATCAATAACGTATTCAAGGGCATTGACCGTGAAGAATTGATCAAAAAAATAGTCTCTGTTGAATTCACACGATTCTTCAACTATTACAACAAAACCAAGGATCTCAATACCTCCGATGGCGGAGATCGCAGAAATGATTCTGACGGACCAGCCCAGATTCCTAGTGACGGTTCTGTTCGTTATTTCATCAACATTGGTGAAAAGGACGATTATGACTGGATGTCCTTAAAGGATTTCTTGAGGGATACCTTGAGTTTAGGGCAGGATGATATTTATAAGGTAGATGTTAAAGAAAGTTTTTCATTCTTTAATACCGATGCCTCTGTTACAGAGCAGATCTTAAAGACCTTCACCGATTTTAAGGTAGACGGAAGGTTCATCAATGTTGAAATCTCCAAGAACCCTGGTGGTGGCGGAGGTGGAAGTCGTGGAGGCGGAAGTCGAGGCGGTGGAAGACGCAGTGGTGGAAGACGCAGTGAATCATTCGGCGGAAGACGTAGCGGTGGCGGAGACAGCGATCGCGGCGGAAGACGCAGCGGTGGCAAAGGCCGTGAGCGAAGTGCTTCCGATAGTCGCAAAAAGGACTCTGGAAGAAAATCGTCCAAAAAGAAAAACGGATTCTTTTAGTTAATTGTATATTAAAAAAATACGCTTCGGCGTATTTTTTTATTTAGTTTACTGAATGAAATTAGGATTTAGATTAATGAAGTACTTTTTATTTGCTTGCTTTATCATGCTCCACTTTCTTGGTGTTGCCCAAGAAAATCAAAATAACAACGACACTGAAAAATTATCGGCTATCGTAGTAAATGCCCAAACGGATGAGCTACTGGAGAGTGTCCATGTCATCAATCTAAACCAAGTAAAGGGCACCATCACCAACCAAAAGGGGGAGTTCTCAATAACCGCAGCTGTAAATGACACGCTTTACCTTTCCTATCTTGGTTTCAAAACCCAAAAAATCAGGGTCACCAATGACATGTTCAAATTTAAGAACACCAAAATTGCCTTGACGGAATTGGCCTATGCCTTGGAAGAGGTTATTGTTAAGCCCTACCAACTCACGGGATACTTGGAAATAGATGTAAAAAATCTACCTATTAATGAAGGGTTTCAATACAGTATATCCGGTCTTTCCAAAAGTTATGAGGCAGGAAGCAAAAACCCCAGTGCCGTGACTAAGGTCTTAGGGGCCATTCTTAACCCTGCTGATTTATTGCGAAACCTCTTTGGAAAAAAACCCCAAGAAATGAGGAAATTGAGAATGGTAAAAGAAGAAGATGAAATCAGGGATCTTTTGGCCTCAAAATTTGATCGCGAACTTCTCACTGAATTACTGCAGATCGAAAAAGTGGATATTGAAGATATACTTAACAACTGCAATTACTCCAGTTCCTTTATCAAAACCGCCAATGACCTTCAAATTTTGGATGCCATAAGTAGTTGTTATGAAGAGTTTAAAGTGCTCAACAGAAAGAGATAAACCTCTTTGGACCATCATTCCGAAATTCTAACTTTTGTCAATATTTATGGAGGTTTGGAAGTTTTTTCCCTTTGGAAATAAATTTTCATTTTCAAATTTCATTTTATAGCTTTAGACAAAATTGTAGGAAATGAAAAAACTGCTGATTGCCGCTGCAATTATTGCCATTAGTATATCTTGTAAAGAGGAAAAAAGACAATCGGTTGCGGAGGTCAAGAATGTTTCAGATTCCATTCCCAATTCCAATGCTTCCAAACCCTTTGTTTGGGAAGGCGCCAACATCTACTTTCTACTCACGGACCGTTTCAATAACGGCAACCCCGATAATGATATCAATTACGAAAGAGACGAAGAGACCGGTGAACTGAGGGGTTTCATGGGGGGTGATATTCAAGGAATCACAAAAAAAATTGAAGAGGGATATTTTACTGACCTGGGGGTCAATGCCATTTGGTTCACCCCCGTAGTTGAACAAATCCATGGTGGCACGGACGAGGGCACTGGAATGACCTATGGCTATCACGGTTATTGGACAAAGGACTGGACTGCCCTTGATCCAAATTTTGGAACCAAAAAAGATTTGGAAAATCTGGTCAAGACTGCCCATAAAAACGGAATTCGCGTTCTTTTGGACGTGGTGTTGAACCATACCGGGCCGGTAACGGAAAAAGATCCGGTCTGGCCATCGGATTGGGTTCGTACAGAACCTGTGTGCCAATTTTCCACTTATGAGAATACGACCAGCTGTACCTTGGTCAATAACCTTCCGGACATCCGCACTGAAACAGACGAGGCTGTTGGAATTCCAGATGCCCTCTTGGCAAAATGGAAGAAAGAAGGACGTTTAAGCAATGAACTGGACGAACTTCAATTGTTCTTTGAGCGTACCGGGTACTCCAGAGCACCACGTTTTTATATCATCAAATGGCTAACCGACTATGTCAACGATTATGGTATTGATGGCTTTAGGGTAGATACTGTAAAACATTCCACAGAACAGGCATGGGCCGAATTGTATAAAGAGGCCTCCTATGCCTTTGAAACCTGGAAAAAGAAACATCCAGATCAAATTTTGGATAACAACCCCTTTTATATGGTTGGGGAAGTCTACAATTATGGGATCTCTGGAGGCAGGGAATTCGATTTTGGGGACAAAAAGGTAGATTATTACAATTACGGCTTTAAAGGTCTTATCAACTTTGAGCTCAAGTATGACGCCCAAAGCAGGGACTATGAAAAGGTATTTAAAAAATACCACGAACTCTTGAATACGAAGCTAAAAGGGAAAAGTGTTTTGAACTATCTGACTTCACATGATGATGGAAACCCTTTTGACAAGGAAAGAAAAACACCCTATTACGATGCCAATATCCTGTTATTGACCCCTGGCGCCTCACAGATATACTACGGTGATGAATCATCAAGAAACCTGATCATCCCCGGCACCCAAGGTGATGCTACTTTGCGTTCCTTTATGAACTGGGGCGAATTGGATAGTATTCCAGAAAAACAGAATATTCTTAAGCACTGGCAAAAATTGGGCCAGTTCAGGAACAACCACCCAGCCATAGGTGCAGGCGACCATAATATGCTTTCTGCAAAGCCCTATGTATTCAGCCGTAGCTATAGCAATGACGATTTTAAGGATAAGGTCGTAGTAGGTTTGGACCTTCCTAAAGGTAAAAAAGAAATAAAGGTAAAAGGCTTTTTTGGTGACGGTACAAAGTTATTGGATACTTTTTCGAATACCGAGGTAGAAGTGAAGAATGGTAAGGTGTCCTTGGACAATGATTACGATATGGTGCTTTTGGAACTTAAAGAGTAACACCCAAACAGCACTTGTTAAAATGTTTACAGGCTGATTGCTCATAATCAGCCTTCTTTTTTTGCACACATGAAGATAAATAGGAGGAATTTTGTCATAAGACTGCTCACCGGGGTTACCGGTATTTTTGGCCTCTTGGTACTGGACGGATTCTGGTTTGAAAAATACATCATCAGTTGGACCACCTATGATATTTCAGATCGGGAGGACCAAAAGATAAAGGCCATCCAAATCACGGATATGCATTTGGATGAAATCAAGACCTTCCATCATTCCATAGCCCACCGTATCAATCAGGAGCATCCAGACATACTTTTTATTACCGGGGATGCCATCAACTACAACAATAGAATGGCCTTATTGAACAACTTCCTAAGTTTGATTGATCGGACCATTTACAAGGTTGCCATTTTGGGCAATGTGGAGTATTCCGGGGACGTGGATATCCAAGCCCTAAAAAATTTGTACCAAAGTCATAACGGGGAACTTCTGATCAATGAAAATTGTATCCTAAAAAAAGGAAACAGATCCCTAAATGTCATTGGCCTTGATGACTATATTGGTGGCAAAGCAGATTTTTACCAAGCAGCCAAAAATGTGAACAAATCTTTGGAATCCATAGTCCTCAACCACTGTCCTGGATACAGAGACGATATAGAACGCATCAACAGGAGCTTGGGAGCCAACATAAAACTCATCCTATCCGGACACACACATGGAGGCCAAATAACGTTTTTTGGTAAAGTTCTATATACCCCTGGGGGAAGTGGCAGATATGTAAAAGGATGGTACAAAAGCAAAGAAACCAAAATGTACGTTTCCAAAGGAATTGGCACCAGTGTAATTCCCGTGAGATTTTGGGCAAGGGCTGAGGCGTCTATATTCTATATTTAATATTATTTCTGCGAATGTAGGGCGAGTCTATTGCCTTCCGTATCCAAGAACAGGGCCATGAAACCGTGTCCCCCTCCAATCTCTTTCTTGGGTTGAATTATTTTTCCTCCTGCCTTTTCAATCTTCCCTTGTGGAATGGAAACGTCTTTACAAGAAAAATAAATTAAGGGGCCGGCCTTATCGCTGGGAGTATACATTTCATGTTGTACCAAAGAGCCAGAGGCGCCGGTTTTTCCTTCCGCATAGGGAAACCACCCCATGATAATGCCTCCCAAATCGTGCACCTCAATGGTAAGATCAAAAACGATCTCATAAAACTTTTTGGCTCGCTCCATATGGGTGACTGGAATCTCGAACCAACCGATCATATTATGTTCCATAGTTACTTTTTTTCGAGAATTATTTTCAAATCTTGTAGGCCTTCTTCAAAATCTTTGCCCACCATTTTGTCCATGTTCATAAATAGAGCCATGATGGTCATGGGAAATGCATTTTTCCCCTTAAATCCCCATATAACTTTCGTGCTTTGCGGAGTAACTTCCTCTGCAATTAGGTAACAATCAGACGTGGATTTGAACGGCTTCATAAATCTCAGTTCCCCTTCCATACGCTCGCCTGCTACAATTTTGGTGATTTCCTGCTCCCCTTCCCCGACTTTTTTGCCTTTCCAGTAGCTTATGGCCCCTACTTCCCCGTCCGTACCAGTAAACCTTTTTTCCATATCTGGCTCCTTTTTGTCCCAGGGAGACCATTTTTGTTGATTTTTCAAATACTTCAAATATTCAAAAACATCTGCTTTGGGCCTTTCAATCTCAATAGATCTTGAAACATCATAATGTTTTGGGCCGATCATGGATAGGATGATGATCAAAAGGACAATTCCGAGGATAATATACAGTATCGTGGTCATATTTTAATTTGGTTTGATTGTACTTAAATATAGTGAATATTTGTTATTTATTGTTGTAGTAACGCTCTAGGATATCATTTATACTTTTTATGGATTTTTTTGTCCAGTCCAGCATTTTCTCCTTCTTTTCCTCCGCTGTTAGTTGCCATGGGAGCTCACTACTTCTCAAGTTGGCACTGAGGGATTGCAATATAATGGCGGCCGAGACAGAGATATTCAGACTTTCGGTAAAGCCAACCATGGGAATCTTCAGAAAACCATCGGCCCTTTTCATCACTTCCTCACTCAAGCCATCCCTTTCGGTACCAAAAAACAGTGCGGTCCTACCCGTCAATTTAAACTCATCCAACATACAGGAATCATTATGCGGTGTGGTAGCAATAATCTGATATCCTTGATCCCTTAGCTGATCCAAACAATTGGTGGTATTGTTATATCTGTGAACATCTACCCATTTTTGGGCGCCCATGGCTATTTCAGAATCCAGCCTTTTTCCATACCTACTCTCAATTAAATGAACCGACTGAATCCCAAAAATATCACAGCTTCTCACTACTGCACTGGTATTGTGCATTTGATAAACATCCTCGATGGCTACCGTTAAATGATTGGTGCGCTGTGCCAAAATCTTTAAAAACTTTGCCTTGCGCTCTGAAGTTATAAACTTCTCCAAATAACTTAAAAGTTGCTCATCGATCATAGTTCGAATATACTAAAAACTCTATTTTTATACTGAACAACATATACAAGATCATATTTATGAAAAAAAAGATTGTAGTCCTAACGGGGGCCGGAGTAAGTGCCAAGAGCGGTATTAAGACCTTTAGGGATGCCGATGGGCTTTGGGAGGGACATGATGTCATGGAGGTTGCCACCCCTCACGGATACGCCTCCAATCCAAGCTTGGTGTTGAATTTTTACAACGAGAGACGCAAACAGCTTTTTTCCGTATCTCCCAACGAGGCCCACAACGCCTTGGTCCTCTTGGAAGAATATTATGAGGTAACCATTATTACGCAAAATGTTGATGATCTGCACGAGAGGGCGGGAAGTTCGCAGGTGATTCATTTACATGGAGAATTGCTGAAAGTAAGAAGCACCATAGATCCAAACCTAATCATTGATTGGGAATCCGACCTACATTTGGGGGATACCTGTGAAAAAGGAAGTCAGTTAAGACCGCATATCGTTTGGTTTGGTGAAGAAGTGCCCATGTTGGACAAGGCCATAGAAATAACCCAAGAAGCAGATATGCTTATGATTATTGGGACATCCATGCAGGTATATCCTGCAGCCAGTTTGGTGCACTTTGCTCCGGACCGCACTCCTATTTATTTTATTGACCCCAAACCTAATATGTCCCCTACTGCCTTTAAGAACCTGATCATTATAGAGGAAACTGCAGCCAATGGCGTGCCTACTCTGGTTGGGGACCTAATTGATAAAGGATTCTAGATTTTCTGGCCCATTCCATGACCATTTCCTTTTGATTAGCGGTCAGCCTGGCCTCCTTATGGGTCCAGGTATATTCCTTTAAAGGCATTTCTCCCTCCTCAACCTCCTCTATCAACTCTTCCAATTTGTGGTCTTTCTTTTTGGGAGTATAGCTTTCCCATTCAGAAAAATTCAAATGTCCTTTTCCAACCCTTATATGGTCTGCCAACCAATAGGATACAGGGGCAATATTGTTATACCAAGGATAATGGGTATTATTGCTATGGCAATCGTAACAAGTGGTCTCCAAAATGCGCTGCACTTCTTTAGGCGGATTGGTCTCTGAAAGAAAAACAGCGGTATGTTCCCCAATCGCACTGTTTTTTGTGGGACTATAAAACTGCATCCCTATTAATACGAACAATAAAACCCAAGCTACTCCCTTTGCTATTTTCATATCCTTAATTTGAATAAGAAAAATACTAAATTTAAGGCCAAAAATGCATATCCACTAAGGTAAAAGTGGATTAGGACACTATCTTAATCCATATAACTTCCAATAGTTTAACCTAATTTCCAAGTTTCATTTTCAACCCGATTCTTAAGGACCATCTTTATTTACCCCATTTTTAAAAGAATACCGATCAATAAAGAGATATTGTTTGTGCATTGCCCCTTTTAAACTTTTAAACTCTTTCGGTAATAACTATCTTTGATCCTTTCAAAAAATAATCAATTTCCTAAAAAATGTCACTAAACGAATTAAATGCCATATCTCCTATTGATGGGCGCTATAGAAGTAAAGCTGTTTCTTTGGCCCCCTATTTCTCCGAGGAGGCACTGATCAAATATAGAGTACGTGTTGAAATTGAGTATTTCATTGCCCTTTGTGAAATACCCTTACCACAACTGCAATCTTTTGATCCTTCAAAATTTGATGCCCTAAGGGACATCTATAAAAATTTTGATTCCGAAGATGCCCAGGCCATCAAGGAAATTGAAAAGGTTACCAACCACGATGTAAAGGCAGTGGAATATTTCATTAAAAAGGCATTTGATTCCCTAGGCCTTCAGGCTTACAAGGAATTTATCCATTTTGGACTGACCTCCCAAGATATCAACAACACATCTATTCCCCTTTCCATAAAAGAGGCCATAAACGAGGTGTATGTACCCCAATATATGGAGCTGCTTAAAAAATTACAGGACTTGGCCAAGGAGTGGACCGCTATACCCATGTTGGCCAGGACCCACGGACAGCCTGCATCCCCTACGCGATTGGGAAAGGAGATCGAAGTATTTGTGACCCGATTGAAAGAACAATTCAATCTGTTGAATGATATTCCCAGTGCTGCGAAATTTGGCGGGGCCACAGGAAACTACAATGCGCACCAAGTAGCTTATCCAAGCGTGGATTGGAAGAATTTTGGTAAAACCTTTGTCCAGGATAAGTTAGGACTGCACCATTCCTTCCCTACGACCCAAATTGAGCATTATGATCATATGGCCGCTCTTTTTGATAACCTAAAAAGGATCAACAATATCATCCTGGATTTGGATAGGGACTTTTGGACCTACGTATCCATGGATTATTTTAAACAAAAAATAAAAGCTGGAGAAGTAGGTTCTTCCGCAATGCCACATAAGGTTAACCCGATAGATTTTGAAAATTCAGAAGGTAACTTGGGAATTGCAAATGCCATATTTGAGCATTTGTCGGCAAAACTTCCAATATCCAGATTACAGCGAGATCTAACAGATAGTACCGTCCTACGGAATGTAGGTGTCCCCTTTGGCCATACCCTGATCGCTTTTCAATCTACCCTAAAAGGTCTGAACAAATTATTGCTGAACAAAGATAAGTTTGAGCAGGACTTGGAAGCCAATTGGGCCGTTGTTGCCGAAGCCATACAGACCATCTTGAGAAGAGAAGCCTACCCAAATCCATACGAGGCTTTAAAGGGTCTTACCCGAACAAACAATAGTATAACACAACAATCCATAGCCAGTTTCATTGATACCTTGGAAGTATCGGAAACCATCAAAACGGAACTTAAAGCGATTACTCCGAGCAATTATACTGGCATTTAATAGCCAAACTACCGGAATTCTTTCCGTCTGAATCAAAAATAAATTTTAAAAAGACCACCTCAAGGTGGTCTTTTTTTTATCTTGTAACCATATTCTTTTGCTCCCTGCACTTTTGTAGAATTCCCTAGAAAGAATCTAATCCATTGGCCCTATCTGCCAATTTTTCGGTTTATGAAGTATCATACTTTTCTCTTGTAAAAGTATTCCTAAGCCACCCAAAACGACAACTTTGGAAAACACAAATATTAATACATATAATAAATAACTAATGGAAAATAATTTCTCTATAGAAGATGCGATCTCAAAACTTTGGGACAAATTAGACGGATGGTTGGATGCAATAATTTTAAAACTCCCCAATTTTGTTATGGCCCTAGTGGTCATGATATTGTTTTATTTTTTGGCAAGGATCATTAGAAACTTGCTCCAAAAAATATTGGTGAAAAGTATAAGCCAAAAGTCCGTTCAGGATATTATTGGTAAGGTAGTATTTGTGACAGTTATGCTCCTTGGTTTCTTTGTGGCCCTGGGCGTATTGGAACTCAATAAGGTACTTACCAGTATCTTGGCTGGTGCCGGGGTTATAGGTTTGGCCGTTGGTCTGGCCCTACAAGGGACTTTGAACAACACCTTTGGCGGTCTGATCTTGTCATTTATGCCCAAATTGAAAATTGACGATTTTATTGAATCCGATGGATATTCCGGATTTGTATCTGAAATCAATCTGCGGAATATCGTGCTGAGACAGCCCGACAACAATTATGTAATCATCCCAAATTCAAATTTTATAGATGGTTCGTTTACCAATTATTCTATATCCGAGCGAAGTAGGATATCCGTTGCATGTGGCGTAGGGTATGAAAGTAGCCTTCAAGATGTAGAAGATCTGGTGGTGAAGCTCATCGGTGACCATTTTGAACAAAAAGGGGATGAATCCGTAGAGTTCTTTTTTACCGAATTTGGGGACAGCTCTATAAATTTCATAGTGCGGTTTTGGATTGATATGGCCAACAACAAACATAGATTGGCGGCAACCCACAAGGCCATGAAAATTATTAAGGAACACTTTGACAAGCAGAACATCAATATCCCTTTCCCTATCAGGACCTTGGATTTTGGCAAGAACAATCTGCAAGTGTTGGTGGACAATAATTCGGACAAGGCTTAGCAAGACTTTGGAAGCATCAAAATTAAGGTCTTTAGGATTCTAAAAAACAAAACCTGTATCGAACATATCGATACAGGTTTTTTAACTGCTGCAATGTATTGATTATCCTCTCATAAAATCCTTAAGACTGCCAAGTCCTTCACCTTTATAGTCCGACTTTTGCAAGGCTTGCATTAAGGTCATCAGGTGGGCAGGGTTCATATCCTTGCCCAATACCCTGATCAAGGCAAAGCCGTTATCCTTGCTGGATCCGTATATGATGACTTCGTCTATCGCATCTTCATCTCCCAAATACTTCACAACGCCATTGCCATAGGCTGATTTTAATTTCATCAGCTCAACAAATTTGTCCGATTTGAGGATGGCATTCACCTTAGCGCTTTCTACCTTGAATTCCGCTGCATTTTCCGCTGTCTTTTTGAAGGCCAATACGTTCAACTTTTTTAGAGAACTTATCGCCTCCCTTTCGGACGGGGTCAATGCCTCATTGTCCAAATTCAAAATACTGGCAGGAATGTCTATGGAAATGAAATTGGGGTTCTCCGAATTGTCTACATAATATTCCTGTAGGCTTTGATGCGATGAACAGGCTGCCAATAACACTAAAGCGACGAATGACAGCATTACTTTTTTGATTGATGTTTTCATGGTATTACTTTTTATTGTTTTTTCCTGCCTTGTTCAATTCTTGTGGCAGATTCATTTTTTTGGTCAGGGCATTGATCTTATTCAGATCAATATCACCGGTCAAAGAAAGTAAAACAGTCTCCACTTTACGTCCATTGACGTCCATATTAGAACCATTGATACCGGTGACAAACATTAACAATTCGCTTACGTGATCTTCATCCTTGCCACTTTTGATGTAAAATTTCACATTGGCATCCTTGTCCTTAACCCGCATCAGCTCCACCAAGGAGGTCGTTTTTAAATACTTGTCTACCGACAATTTCATGTCTGCGGAAATGCCCTTATCCTCGGTGATAAAAACTTTTAAATTTTTAATACTCCTGGCTATTTCCATATAATCCTTGGCCTCTGGATCGTCCATATCGACCTCTATCTTGCTCAATAATTTGAACATACTTTCATTGACCACTACCGCACTCACCTTGTCCAAATCTTCATATTTATCGAACATGGACTGTGAAAACCCGGAATAGGACAAAAGGGCCATTACTAATATTGCGAAAATCTTTTTCATTTCTTTTTGTTTTAATTGTTGTTGTAAATTTTTTGTTTGGTTACTTCAAATTCATTTAAATAGGCTGCCTTTTCAGTCCCACGACTAAAATTGGCCGCTAAAAGGGTAAGCGCCTTTTTTGTTTGTTGATAAGCGTATTCCGCTTCTCTTTGTTCTTGGTACTTATTACCAAAATAAATGCCAAATACCAGAATTGCAACTGCTGCAACGGACCCCCATCTGAAATAGTTCTTTCTAGGTTTTAAAGGTAGTTGCTTGCTGTACTTCTCTTCTTTGGCCATGGAAAAGAATTGAAATAATGGGATATACTGCTCTAAATGTGGCGCTACTTTTTCATTTAAAAAATATTCCCGTAACATTTCTTCCTCTGCTACCGTGGTAGTAGCCTCGAAATACTTTTCCATTAACGTATCTATTCTATCCAATTCCATAATTGTGTTTCTCCATTAGTTTATTTCTCACTTCTTTCCTTGCCCTTGACAAGGCCACTCTCACTGCCGTTGGTTTCATATCCAACAATTCTCCTATCTCATCCAAATCGTACTGTTCAACATCCCGCAATTGTAATACCATTTTTTGCTGTTCGGGCAATTCTTCCATTATTTTTTGGACCCAGGCAACGCTATCAATGGCCTCTATGTGTCCTTGCAAAGAAATATTCTCGTCCCTATAATTACTGTGGACCAATTTTAAATTACCGGCTTGTTTCGACTTTAAACGATCCAGACAAAAATTTTTTGTCATCGTCATAGCAAAGGCCTCCACATTGTTATAATTGGACATTTTGGTATTTTTAGCCCATAGTTTCAGCAAAATCTCCTGTGTGGCATCTTCCGCTTCCTCCTTTGAAATCAATAGGCGCTTTGCTAGTCGATATAGCTTATCCTTAAAAGGCATCACCACATTTAAAAATTCAGCTTGTTTCATTGTTGGTTTGGTTGTTTCAAACCATAAAATGGTTCTTAATAGCAAGACGAAGTATAACGATTTTTGTTACAAATAATTTTTTATTATTAATTATCTCAGTAATTTACACCGTTATTATTCGACCATTATAAAAAAAGTTGCCCACTACCTCCCTCAATCAGTGCGCTTTGCATCCAAAAAGATGGAACGGTATTTGAGCATGTTGATTTAAAAAAGAATTTATGAAAAAGATATTGATCCTTTCCCTAGGGATAGGTATGTTTATTGCCAGTTGTAGTAAGGACGAGAATTTATTTACCAACCCTGACACTCCGGACCCGGTTGGAACAACTGATGTCACCGTCCAGGATTTTATGTGGAAGGCCATGAACCTTTGGTATTTTTGGCAAGGGAACGTTCCCAACCTGTCGGACACCAAATTTACTACCGATGCAGAATATACTGCATTTTTGGAATCCGAACTTGACCCTGAACTCTTCTTTGATAACAAATTGCGTTTTTCTGAGGACAGGTTTAGTTTTTTTACGGATGATTATAAAGAATTGGTGCAATCCTTCGCCGGGGTATCCAAGAGCAATGGATTGGAATTTGGACTTTCCTTTTACGGGGAGGGGAATGACATATTTGGATATGTACGATACATTGTTCCCAATTCAGATGCCTCTACCAAGGCCATTCAAAGAGGCGATATCTTTACAGGGGTAAATGGAGTTTCATTAAATGCCGATAATTATATCGATCTACTGTTTGGCGATGCCGATAGCTATACATTGAACATGGCCGACATCAGCAATAATACGATTACCCCCAACAATAGAGAGGTAGCCTTGACCAAATTTGAAGGCTTGGTTGAAAATCCGGTGTTTATAACCAAGACCTTCGATATCAGTGGTAAAAAAATCGGATATCTGATGTACAATGGTTTTACCAGTAATTTTGACGAAGAATTGAACAATGCCTTTGGAACTTTGAAAGCCGCAGGGGTGACCGATCTTGTGTTGGACTTCAGGTACAATCCAGGTGGTTCCGTTAATTCCTCCCGTTTATTATCAAGTATGGTCTATGGCACCAACACGAACGATTTGTACATCCGCCAACGTTGGAACAGTAAAATACAACCCCAACTCAGCTCTGCGCAATTGAATGATTATTTCGCAGATAAGACTGGCGCTGGGAGTGCCATCAATACTTTGAATTTGAACAAGGTTTACGTCTTGGCAACGGGAAGTTCTGCTTCTGCAAGTGAATTGGTCATGAACGGTTTGGACCCATATGTGGAAGTGGTACATATAGGAACAACCACAAGGGGCAAAAATGAATTCTCCATTACCTTGGTCGATAATGCATCCAATAGTTACATCTATGGTGCCTCTTCTGAAAAAAACATCAATACCAAGAATTCTTGGGGGATTCAACCACTCGTGGGTAGAAATGAGAATTCCGTTGGATTTTTTGATTATACCGCTGGATTTACCCCAGATATAGAACTCCGTGAGGACTTGAGCAACCTGGGTCAGCTAGGGGATCAAAACGAGCCGTTGTTGGCAAGGGCGATCCAAGAAATTACGGGAGTTTCGGCCAAAGTTGACTTTACTGTAAAAATGCCGGTCGACTTGTTGAGTAGCTCTAAAATGTTTACTCCGATGCGCGATAACATGTATTTGGACAAAGAACTACCTTCCTTGATGGAATAGAAAAAAAATAATCATAAAAAAAAGGGCTTAGTATTTTACTAGGCCCTTTTTCTTTTAAAACACTTTTGTCTAATTGAAATATATTCCGCCAGGAACGATTCCCATGGTTAGTTCCTTTATAACACTAACGGTAGCGAGATCATACACGGTCAATGTTCCTTGACTTGCAAAATCCTTTGCATCGGTCCCATATAATTTGCCATCTGCAACAACCATGGTATAAAATGAAACTCCCTCTAATCTTGGACCTAAAGGCAAGGTATTGTCTGTAACGTTCATATGGTAGACCGCACCATTTAATTGGTAATATAAATCTGTTCCATCCGCACATAATAGGCCAGGATGATCGGTTCCCTGAAATTTTAATGTTGCCGTAACATCATTGGTTGATGTATTTATTTTGGTCAGTACTCCTGCGGTTTCATTATTGGTATAACTTGGATTGCCCCCAGAAAGCACCCATAAGTTTTCTTGGTCGTCCAATACTAGGGAGTTGGGTACATCGCCCACTGTGATGGTTTCCGAAACCATCTTGGTATTGATATCTATTAGGGTTATTTTATTGTTTTGCCCATACGCACCCTGATGTGCCACATAGAGGGTAGTGTTTTTGGCCAAGATTTTCTCTGGCCCCAAAACTACAGGTATCGTTGCCTCTACCGTAAAATTTTGCAAATTAACGATGGCCACATAATCATCTGTTTCATCAAATGGATCTCCCCAATTGGTCACATAACCCGTATTGTCCACGGCCACAAAATACCTGGGATTGTTCAATCCTTCCGCTATGGTCCCCATTTTTTTAAATGAAAAGCGATTTGCCACAATAATTTTGTTGGAGTTGTTGGCCACTATATAGGCCAGATCTCCATCAAATCCGATAGATTGGACAACGTTGCCCAGATCTTCACCATTCACGGTCTTATAAATTGAACTTTCTGAGATACTAAGGTCATCGGATACAAAAGTTACCGTTCCCGTTCCATTTCCAAAAGGTCCTTCATTGGAAATAAGTATTCCATTTTCGTAAGCGCCCAATGGTTCATTGGTCTGTTCGCCATCAACAGTACTACAGGATACCGTTAAAAGGCCAAAAATAAAAATGCCGGTCAAAATTGATGAACTTTTCATTGCGTTGATTGTTTAAAATTTAGTTATTAATTGAAGGTTGAAATTTCTATTGGGCATAGGTCTATATGCCACATTTTGATAATTCTTATCCAAGAGGTTATTGATCTTGAGACCTAGGGTACATTTTATTTTATGGGTCATCTCAAAATCGTGCTCCACACCTATATTTGATATCCCATACCCAGCAAGCACTTCACTGTTATCCGTTGTGGTGAAAACTGGGCCATTGTACATCCATTGATAGTACAGGTCCCATTTTTTAAACTGATACGCTATATTGGAGGTCCATTTGAATTCGGGAACATAGATCAATTGGTTCTTGGTTTGCTGGTCCATGGATTTGGTGTATGCCATCAAATTATTGAAATGCAGCCCATGCCCCCTCCATTCTTTTTTTAGATCAAATTCGAATTCAGCTCCATACTGGTAGGACTCCGTGACATTTTGTGGAATGAAAACCCCAGACTTGTTTGGTCTCCACTGTATCAAATTGTCAGAAGAGATATAGTAGGTGGTAAAATTGACCCGATACATTTTACCGTTCACAGTATGGCCCAATTCTGCTTGGACCGATGACTCTGGGACAAGATCCTTGTTGCCCATCGCTCCGGCACCAGACCAGTACAGATCGTTAAACGTGGGGATTCTAAAATTTTTGGAGGCATTTAGATTGATCTGGTAGGTCTGTGTTGCTTGGTACTTACTATCCAAAGAAAACAATAATGGGCTTCTATAATCGGTGACCAGTTCTTTCCTGATATTTAACCCGTAATTGAATTTCGATGTTAATTCATGGGAAAAAAGAAGCGTCCCCGATATTTGGTTTCTTGTGGCATTTTCAATGCTAGAGCCATCGGCATAAATGACGTTGACCTCTCCTATCCCATTGACGGTCATATCTCCAAATTGATATTTGGTATCGTAGTTTAGGATATATGTGTTTGATCTACCGAAGGTAAATTCTGGCCGTTCCCTATTGAAATAATACCTATACCTTTCGTAGAGATGGGCTGCTTTAACCCGCTTTACACTTCCATCATTAAAATGGCTCCATTCCACCAAGGTGCGCGAATTTATATCCCTATAATTGTCATTTGATGGGGCAGTCAACGTGCCAGAAAAGTTTCTATTGCCAAAAAAGGTTGTATGATAAAACTTTAATATTTGTGAATTGGAAATTACATAGCCTGTAGAAGCATTAATATTTAAGTTTTCAAACTCCCCATTTTCATTTCTTTGATCCGTGCCCAGATACTTATAGTCATTATCGGAAGCATTGTAATTGATACCAAAATTCAGAGCGGCTTCGGGTGCACCCAAAGTCAACCCATAATCAAATCTTCGGGTGTGAAAACTGCCATAACCCAATTGTACGGTATTTGAAAAACGTTTTTCAAACAAAAAGGAATCATTGAGTAATATGCTGCCACCAACGGCGCCACTACCATATTGCACACTGCCCCCACCGCTTCTAACGGAAACCGAATTATAGTTCTGTGGATTCAAGGTATTGAAATCGGTCTGGCCATTCAACTGGGAATTGATATTGATCCCGTTCCAAATTACTGCCGTTTGAGAAGCATTGGTCCCCCTAAAGGAGGCGGAGGACACCATTCCATAGCCATTTTCTTTAAAATATAGATTGCTATTGAATTGTAATACATTGGTCAGGGACGGACCATTTCTATGAATCGTAGAATCGGTGAGTACCTGTACCTTGAGACCTTGGGAAAAATGCTTCAACTTGGCGTCATTCAAGATCACCTCGTCCAAGACAATAGTACTGTCGCGCTGTGCGGTACCTATCCAAATAGACAGGAGTGATAAAATAAGAAGTAACTGCTTTGTTCCCATATCCATGAAGACCTTTTACCCGAAAGTCTTTTCATTTTAATTATGAACATGGCAGGTCTCCTGACTTGCGTCTTGCTACGAACCTTCCCATTTATAAAACTTATCCTTGGGATAAGTGCTGCATACATCAGCATAAACAGTGGTTTTGAAGTTGTAACAAGCACCCGTTATTGGGGCAAAGCTTACAGTTGCGGGAACAGTTTCGGATTTTCACCGAATTCCCTTTTAATCCTATAAAAAATAATAGGAACCAAAATTCGGATCGAAGTTACTCCTTTTTTATAAGAGTCACACCATTTCTAGAATTGTTTCCCGGAATTGACCTTACATCATCACGGAGTTTCATGAATTCAGGTCTATCCCAATAGATCGACTCGTTTCATTTAATTTATGGAAATAGTAAGACCCAAGGATAAGGTTCCCAAACATGAACTGTCCTGGCAGGTATAAATCTCAATCAAGAATTAAATACTACTTTTGCCTAAAGACCAAAATCAATATTTTTTGAAAACTTTACAATGTCTTGTCCTTTTATTGACCTTTTGGTCCTGTAAACAGGGACCCAAAGAGCAAATCCGAGAATCGATACCAGCAGAAAACAATACAATTTCGCATGCACAAGGATTCTCCATTTCTAGCGCTGCCTCAGGTGTTACCACAATTAAAATAACCTCTCCATGGCCAAATGCCGAAGCCGCCTTTACCTATGCTCTGGTCCCAAAGGAAAAACTGGCCTTTATAACCTTGGACAGGGATAAATATGACGCCATAATTGCCACTCCCATTGAAAAGATAGTCGTAACATCCACTACCCACATTCCCGCTTTGGAGGCTCTGGGTGTAGAGAACACCCTTGTTGGGTTCCCAAATACAGATTATATCTCGTCCGAAAAAACTAGGCAGAGAATTGCGCAAGATCAAATTCAGGAATTGGGAAACAATGAAGCCATCAATACCGAAATGGTTATCGCCCTTCAGCCAGATCTGGTGGTGGGATTCAGTATTGACAACAGCAACAAAGCTTATAATACCATACGAAAGTCGAACATCCCTGTGGTTTACAATGGGGACTGGACCGAAGAAACACCTCTGGGAAAAGCGGAATGGATCAAATTCTTTGCCCCGTTTTACCATATGGAGAAGAAAGCCGATTCCATATTCAAGAGCATAGAAACCAGTTACGTCCAGGCCAAACAACTGGCAAAGAGGGCCAAGGTGAAGCCCACCGTATTAAGCGGTGCCCTTTATAAAGATGTATGGTATTTACCTGGAGGAAAAAGCTGGGCTTCCAACTTTATTACAGATGCCAACGCCAACTATCTCTGGAAAGATACGGAAGAATCTGGAAGTTTGTCCCTAAGTTTGGAAAGTGTACTGGATACCGCAAAAGAAGCAGATTATTGGATATCACCCTCCCAGTTTACTTCTTATGACCACTTGGAAACAGGCAATAGGCACTACACCCAATTTAAGGCCTTTAAGGATCGTAGTATATATACCTTTGCCAATTCGAAAGGAACCACGGGAGGACTACTATACTATGAATTGGCACCAAATAGGCCCGATTTGGTCCTCAAAGATCTGATCCATATCTTCCACCCGGAATTGTTACCTGAATATCAAACCTTCTTTTTTAAACCCTTGGAATAAATGCAGGCTCCCAAATCCTATACAATACCTTTCGCCCTGTTACTCCTGGGATTGATGCTTTGTTTTGGGATCAATATTAGTTTGGGATCTGTGGCCATTCCATTCATGGATACCATACAGACCCTCTTTTATGAGCCTTCTACCAATGAAACTTGGGGTTATATTATATGGAATTACAGAATCCCAAAGGCATTGACAGCTGTTTTGGTTGGTGGTGGACTTGCTCTAAGTGGACTGCTCATGCAAACACTTTTTCGCAACCCCCTTGCCGGGCCATTTGTCCTGGGGATTAGCTCAGGAGCCAGTTTGGGTGCTGCCCTACTGATCATGGGATCCTCTTTCTTCTCAGGTTTTTTCACTTTTGGTCTGGTCAATGATATTTCATTGGCCATCGTATCCAGTATTGGTAGTTTCTTGGTACTAATGGCTGTAATGGCCGTTGCCTCCAGGGTGAAGGATACCATGGCACTTTTAATTATAGGTCTGATGTTTGGCAGTATCACAGCAGCGGTGGTTAGTGTTTTGTCCTATTTTACCAATGCAGAAAAGCTTCAACAATACATCTATTGGTCATTTGGTAGCCTTGGAAATTTATCTTGGCCCCAATTGGGACTTTTGTTCGTGATTATTATTGTGGGAATACTTTTGAGCATCGCCGCCATAAAATCTTTAAATGCCATGCTTCTCGGAGAAAATTATGCCCGTAGTCTGGGAGTGGATATTATCAAAAAAAGGTTTTTGATCATATTGGCGACCGGCCTGCTGGCCGGAGGTATCACTGCTTTTGCAGGGCCCATTGCATTTGTTGGTCTGGCCGTGCCCCATTTAACAAGACAAATATTCAATACCACAGACCACAAAATTCTGGTTCCCGCTGTACTTTTATATGGAGCCATCTTGATGTTGGTATGTGATACCATCGCCCAATTGCCAACATCTGCCAATGTACTGCCCATTAACGCGATTACCTCTATTATTGGTGCTCCCGTGGTAATTTGGTTATTGGTACGCAAACGGAATATGGTTTTTTAAGGAATATCAATAGGCAACATAAACAGAAAAGTCAAAAATATCAACACGAAAAATCCACATATCGCCCTAAGTACCTCTAGGCTATCCATAGGCTATCAGCACAAAAAGCAGCAAAATAGGATAGCCCAGGATATTTCATTTTCCTTGCAGCAAGGGGAATTGGCAGCCATTGTTGGAGTCAACGGTATCGGAAAATCCACTTTACTGCGCACCTTGGGAAGGGTACAACCTAGTCTGGGAGGGGAAATCTATTTGGATGGAAAGAAACTTGCCTTGCACGATCCGTTGGAATTGGCTTCCAAGATCAGTGTGGTCCTCACAGAACCCATTGCTTCGAAGAACCTGACTGTAGTAGAACTCATAAGTCTGGGTAGACAGCCCTATACCAATTGGATCGGCACCCTGACCGATCTTGACAAGGAAAAAATAAATGATGCCATAGCTTTGGTTCAAATAGGAGAGCTAAAGCATAAAAAATGTTACGAGCTCAGCGATGGACAACTCCAAAAAGTAATGATAGCAAGGGCTTTGGCGCAGGATACCAGCATTATGTTGTTAGACGAGCCCACGTCTCATCTGGACCTCTACCACAAGGTCCACATCCTAAAATTACTGAGGCATATAGCCCATGAAACCAAAAAGACCATCTTGTTTACCACCCACGAAATTGAGATAGCCATTCAATTATGTGACAAGATGTTGATCATGGAAAAAGAGCAAAGTAGTTTTGGGGAGCCCTGTGAGCTAATTTCCAACAAGAATTTTGAAAACCTATTTCCTACGGACACCATAACTTTCGACAGTCAAACTGGATCTTTCAAAGTTAAAAAGTAAGGATAACCTTGGATGATAATTTAAGTTCAATCCTTTATCTTTACCTTAGAGAACTAATTATAAATGGACGGATTGATTACCTACATCATTATTGGCATATTATTTTTGGGCCTTGGCTTTTTTCTCGGTCATTACATCCAAAATCTTAAAACCAAATCGGAACAGAGTGCCCTGGTTGAGCGGGAACAGCAGTTGCGTTTCAACCTTTCATCCTTGGAAGAAAAATTGAAATATAACGAAGACCAAAGGAATCTCCTGCGCTCTGAAAAGGAACAATTGGGAAACCAGATTACACGTTACCAGGCAGATTTGGAGAATCTGGAACTTAAAAATAGGGAGCAAAAGCAGGAAGTTGAAAAGCTCCAGGAAAAATTCACCAAGGAGTTCGAGAACCTGGCCAACAAAATTTTGGACGAAAAGAGCACCAAATTCACGGAACAGAACAGGGAAAACATCAAGAACATACTTACTCCCCTTCAGGAAAAGATCTTGCTTTTTGAAAAAAAGGTGGAGGACAGCCAGAAGGAAAGCGTAGGTATGCATTCTGCCCTCAAGGAACAGTTGTTAAATTTGCAGACCCAAAATCTAAAGATTACCCAAGAAGCGGAAAACCTTACCAAAGCCTTAAAGGGAGACAGCAAAATGCAAGGAAATTGGGGCGAATTGGTGCTGGAACGTGTTTTGGAAAAATCGGGCTTGGAAAAGGACCGCGAATATACGGTTCAGCAAAGTTTTACAAGAGAGGACGGTACGCGCGTTTTGCCCGATGTGATCATCAACCTTCCCGACGGAAAAAAAATGATCGTGGATTCCAAGGTATCCTTAACGGATTATGAGCGCTATGTGAATGCGGAAGAGGAAATGCGTGATAAGTTCTTGAAGGACCACGTGAATTCCCTGAGAAGGCATGTGGACCAATTATCAGCCAAAAAATACGAGGACCTTTATGAAATGGAGAGTCCCGACTTCGTCCTGATGTTCGTTCCCATAGAACCTGCTTTCGCCATTGCGATCAATAATGACAATTCCCTGTACAACAAAGCATTTGAACAAAACATCATCATTGTGACCCCTTCTACCCTCTTGGCAACCCTGAGGACCATAGACAGTATGTGGAACAATGAAAAACAACAGCGTAACGCCATAGAGATTGCCCGTCAGGCAGGAGCTTTATATGACAAATTTGAAGGTTTTGTTTCTGATCTTACCAAGGTGGGCAAAAAAATGGATGAAGCCAAACAAGAATACAAAGGCGCCATGAACAAATTGGTAGATGGCCGAGGCAATATCATTACTAGTATCGAAAAACTTAAAAAAATGGGAGCGAAAGCTAAAAAATCGATCCCTGAATCCATTTTAAAACGTGCACAGGAAGACGATCTTGAAGACGATTTTGAAGAAGAACCTAAACTTGAATTATGAAAAAGTTTCTGATTATAGGAATTACGGCTTTGGTAGTCATTTTGTCCTTGTACTACACTTTTATTTATTATGTCCCCTACAGTGATGGGGTACGTTCAGGAGAACTTATAAAAATCAGTCACAAAGGGGTCATGATCAAAACTTGGGAAGGAGAGATCAGCCAAGGTATTTCCGGGGCCCAGATCTTTACATTCTCCGTGCTGGATAAAGATAAGGAAGTCATAGAAAAGCTTCAGGAATATCAGGGAAGGTATGTTAAGGTAAATTATATAGAGCGCTTCAGAACCTTCGCATGGTTGGGGGACACCCGATATTTTATCACCGATGTAAAGCCAGAAAAATCACCACATTTTAGAAACTAGACCATATGACCAAGTTTAAGACACCAAAGGAGACCCGTGTATCATTAACTGAACTAATGCTTCCGGCACATTCCAATTTTGGAGGGAAAATACACGGTGGATATATCCTTAACCTAATGGATCAGATTGCATTTGCCTGTGCTTCCAAACATTCACAGAGCTATTGTGTAACGGCATCGGTCAATAAAGTGGACTTTTTGAACCCTATAGAAGTTGGGGAATTGGTCACTTTAAAGGCATCCATCAATTATACAGGAAGAACGTCCATGGTCGTTGGCGTTCGGGTAGAATCGGAAAATATTACCTCGGGTAAGGTAAAACACTGCAATTCCTCTTATTTCACCATGGTGGCCAAAGATGCCAACGGAAAAAACATTCCCGTACCTGGCCTATTACTTACAGATAAACAAGGGGTCAGGCGGTTTGCACGTAGTATCCAACGTAAGAATGAGGCTACTTTGCGCAATACCAAGTTTACTTCTGCCCAATTTCAACTGGAGGAACACTTGGAAGCTCTAAAAACGGAAAACGTTACCCTCGAATTGACATAAGCCCGGTGGCCGCATCCGAATCCAAAAACCAGGTCAGCAGGCCAGAAGTGGGCGCTACCAAAGAAGCCGGGTACGAAATATAATCCCCGTCCTTCTTCATTATTTCCTCAACTTTCTCAGCTTTTCCAGCACCTGTTACCAGGAAGGCCACTTCCTTCGCATTGTTAATTATTTTCCCTGTAATAGTAATTCTTCGCTGTCCCGAATCTGGATGTATGGCAACTGCACAATTGGTTTTGGCATCCCAAAGTTCTATTTCATGGGGAAAGATAGAGGCGGTATGCCCATCATCACCCATACCTAAAATGACCAGATCAAATTGAGGTATATTCCTGAACTTTGGCAACCTATCGTCCAAAAGTTGAGCATATCGCTCCGCTTCTACTTTTGGTTCATCCTCCCCATAAATTCGATGAATGTTTTCTTTGGGGATATTAATTTTATCGAACAGGTGCTCTGCAGTCATTTTGTAATTGCTCTCCTCGTGCGTTGGCGGCACGCATCGTTCGTCTCCCCAATAAAAATGAACGATCGACCAATTGATCTCCGTTTCAAAATCTGATGCGAGCATATCAAACACAATCTTAGGGGTACTCCCACCTGAAAGGGCAATATGGACCTCCTTGTCAGTGTTGGTGAGTTTTACCAAATATTCCGAAAAACGTTTGGCCACTTCTTCTTTACTTGTATATATTTTAAGTTCCATAGTATAGTTTTAACAAATTACGCAGAATCCTGGATCGTCTGCCATATGTTCTCCGGGGTTTCTCCATCCCATACTGCCTTCAATGAGATCATCCCCATTTTTTGGTCCCCAAACTCCTGCAGAATAACCATAGGTTCGAACGTCGGGACTATTTTCCCAATAATTTAGGATGGGATCCACAAAACTCCATGCTGCCTCCACTTCGTCCGCTCTGGCATACAGGGTGGCATCTCCCTGCATGGCATCCAACAACAAACGCTCATAGGCTTCCATTACATTGGTTTCGGACAGGCTGGAATAATAGAAGTCTAGATTGGCACGTTCCACTTTAAAGCCCTGGCCAGGTACCTTGACCCCAAATTTGATCATTATTCCCTCATCGGGCTGAATACGGATAATCAATTTGTTATCCTTATTGCTCATATCGGAGTCTTTGAAAATTTGATGGTGGGGAGATTCGAAATGGATTACCACTTCCGTTACCTTGGTGGGCATCCGTTTGGCGGTACGCACATAAAAGGGTACGTCCTTCCATCGCCAGTTATCTACAAAAAATTTGATAGCGGCATAGGTTTCTGTCATAGACTGGGGGTCTACATCATCTTCTTCCCGGTAACCCTTTACCTTTTTTCCTTCAATTTCAGATGCCAAATATTGACCTCTTATGGTATTTTTTGCCAAAGTCTCCTCATCCCTCATGATACGCAGGGATTTTAAAGCTTTAACCTTTTCGTTCCTAATTTCCTCCGCACTGGCATCAATAGGTGGCTCCATCACAATAAATGATACTATTTGAAGCAAATGGTTCTGGAACATATCCCTCAGGGCCCCTGATTTATCATAATACCCCCCTCTTTTCTCTACACCAACACTTTCCGCATTGGTAATCTCTACATGATGGATATAGTTCCTGTTCCATAGAGGCTCAAAGATACTATTGGAAAAACGGGTCACCAATAAATTCTGAACCGTTTCCTTGCCCAAATAATGATCTATTCTATATATCTGGGATTCGTTGAAATACTTTTGGAGTCCATTGTTCAACCCTTTGGCGGTTTCAAGACTGTAGCCGAATGGTTTTTCTACGATGAGTCTCTTCCACCCCTTAGATTCATCATTCAATCCTTGATCAGAGAGATTTTTGGCTATTACCTCGTACAGATTGGGAGGCGTTGAAAAATAGAATATGAAATTATCGTTTGTCCCAAATTTTTTATTTAGCTCCTTGATTCGATTGGAGATATTGGTATAGTCGGTATCGTAATCCTTTCCCAAATCTTCATAGAACAATTTGTCGGAGAAGGCCTTTATAAAATCCTCTTGCCCAGCTTTGACCCTTTCCTTTAGATAACTGCTTTCATAAACAACTTTTTGTCTGAACTCCTCATCGGACATATTGCTCCTGCTTGCTCCCAACACTATAAAATTTTCTGGAAGATGTTTCCCCTTGTATAAATTAAAAAGGGCAGGGACCAACTTTCGAGCGGTAAGGTCTCCCGAAGCACCAAAAATAACCAGCATCTGATTTGCAGTTTTATTCATATTTTATAGCAATTGCATTGGAAATTATCCATTTATTTAACAAAATAGGCCTAAAAAGATAGATTGGGAGTTTCAAAAAAAACAATAGGCCCAAAAGTCGATATTTTAAATTAATTTTGAAATCGTTCTATTCGAGCGCTAAGATAAAACTTATTTGAGTTATACAATTTACAACGTAAATTACTTAACATAACCATGGTGAATTCCTCTAATTCACAACAAAAAATAATTATGGAGAATACTACATACGATTTTGGGCTTATTGGTCTCGGCGTCATGGGACGCAACTTTATATTGAATGTGGCCGATAACAACTTTTCGGCTTTCGGATATGATTTGGATCAAGAAAAGGTAGATGCCCTTATCGAAGAAGGTGGCAACACCAAAAAGGTCAATGCCTCCACGGACATTAAAACCTTTGTACAATCTCTGGCCAAGCCAAGGAAAATTATGCTTTTGGTCCCCGCAGGTAAAATTGTGGATGCTGTTATAGAAAGCCTGTTGCCTGAAATAGAAAAGGGCGACCTTATTATAGACGGCGGAAATTCGTTCTTTACCGATACGGACCGTAGGGAATCCTATTTAAAGGAAAAGGGGATACATTTTTTTGGATCCGGTGTTTCTGGAGGTGCAAAAGGCGCCAGAAAAGGTCCAAGTATCATGCCCGGTGGCAATAAGGAGGCGTACAAAGAGGTCCAGCCCATTTTTGAAGCGGTCTCCGCAAAATTCAACGGGGAACCTTGTGTGGCCTATCTGGGACCTAAGTCCGCAGGTAATTATGTAAAAATGGTCCACAACGGTATCGAATATGGTTTGATGCAGTTGACCTCGGAGATATATGACCTATTAAAAAAAGCAGGCGGATTGACCAATGATGAACTGCATGGCATTTTCCACGAATGGAACCAAGGCCGATTGCAATCATTTTTAGTAGAAATTACCGCAGAAATTTTCCAGCAAAAAGATGACCAGGGCGTTGGCGATTTGGTAGATAAAATATTGGACAAGGCCAAGCAAAAAGGGACGGGAAAATGGACTTCCCAAAATGCAATGGACCTCGGTATTCCGGTACCTTCTATTGATATTGCAGTGAGCATGCGCGAGATTTCCGCCCTAAAAGAAGAACGTGTAATGGCCGATAAACTTTACGGAAGGCCAGAACCAAAGGCGATAGATAAAAAGGAACTTGTAAAAATGGCGGAAGCTGCATTGTACTTTGCATTTATAAACACCTACGCCCAAGGGCTTCACCAGTTGAAGGACGCTTCCAAGGAATACGGATACGAGTTGGACCTTTCGGTGATCGCCAAAATATGGAGGGCGGGATGTATCATTAGAGCTGCCTTATTGGAAGATATTTCCTCTGCCTATACAAAAGATAAGAATGTCCCCAATTTATTGTTGGCACCGGCCTTTGTGGATAAAGTACAAGAAACCGTTGGTTCCGCCAGGGAAGTTGTTGCCTATGCGGCTACCAATGGGATACCATTGCCGGGATTATCCAATTCCCTGACCTATTTTGATGCCTATACCTCTAGCAGGCTGCCATTGAACCTGATCCAGGCGCAAAGGGACCATTTTGGATCCCACACCTACGAAAGGGTAGATATGGAAGGGATTTTCCATACTGAGTGGGGGTCATAACAGTTCTACTCCAAACAAAAAAAGCCCTGTAAAAGAATTTACAGGGCTTTTTTTTTGTTGTTGTAACAATCCCCTTTTTAGGGGCTTGTTCTTGATCTTACTTGCTCAAATACATTTTACGTCTGTGGTACAAGTTGTAGAACTCATCGTCCTTCAGATTGTCTATAAATAGGATGCTCTCCCCTGTACTTTTCATTTCAGGGCCCAAATTCTTGTTCACGTTCGGGAATTTATCAAAAGAGAATACCGGCTGTTTGATCGCAAAGCCTTCCAATTGTGGATTGAAAGTGAAATCCTTCACCTTTTTCTCCCCCAACATCACCTTGGTAGCATAGTTTACATACGGCTCTTTATAGGCTTTGGCTATAAAAGGCACCGTACGTGATGCCCTTGGGTTAGCTTCAATGATGTAAACAATATCGTCCTTTATGGCAAATTGTATGTTGATCAGTCCCACAGTATTTAGGGCCAAAGCTATTTTCTTGGTGTGGTCCTTGATCTGCTGCATCACAAACTCCCCTAGATTAAAGGGTGGTAAAGTTGCATTGGAGTCACCGGAATGTATCCCACAAGGTTCAATGTGCTCCATAATTCCTATGATGTACACATCCTCACCGTCACAAATGGCATCTGCTTCCGCTTCAATGGCACCGTCCAGATAATGGTCTAACAACAATTTATTGTTAGGGATAGATCTTAAAAGCCCTACCACATGTGATTCCAATTCTTCCTTATTGATCACAATCTTCATTCCCTGACCTCCCAATACATAGGATGGTCTTACCAATAGTGGGAAATTCAAGCGATCTGATAGTTCCAGTGCCTCTTGGGCCGTTTCTGCTACTCCAAATTCTGGGAAAGGAATGTTGTTCTCCTGCAACAATCTGGAGAAACTTCCCCTATCCTCGGCCAAATCCAAAGATTTAAAGCTGGTTCCTATGATTTTGATTCCGTACTTATCCAATTTCTCGGCCAGTTTTAATGCAGTCTGCCCTCCTAATTGGACAATTACACCTTCTGGTTTTTCATGACGGATAATGTCGTAGATATGTTCCCAAAACACCGGCTCAAAATAAAGTTTGTCCGCCGTGTCGAAATCGGTGGACACGGTTTCTGGGTTACAGTTGATCATAATGGTCTCATAGCCACATTCTGCTGCGGCCAATACCCCGTGTACACAACAGTAATCAAATTCGATACCCTGGCCAATTCTGTTTGGTCCCGAACCAAGCACGACAATCTTTTTCTTATCGGAAACGACGCTGTCGTTCTCCACATATCTTTTGCCGTCGGCAGTTTCAATTTCCTCCTCAAAAGTAGAGTAGTAGTAAGGGGTCATGGCCTTAAATTCTGCCGCACAGGTATCTACCAACTTATAGACCCTATTGATGCCCAAAGCAGATCTCTTGTTATAGACCTCACTTTCATAGCAATCTACCATATGTGCAATTTGTCTATCCGCAAAACCTTTCTGCTTTGCTTCCAACAACAAATCCTTTGGCAGTGATTCTATATTGTACTTTTCAATTTCCTTTTCCAAGAAATTCAATTCTTGATATTGACGCAAGAACCACATATCTATCTTGGTAATCTCATGGATTCTGCTCAAAGGTATCCCCAATTGAATGGCATCATAGATCACAAAGACACGGTCCCAGCTCGGAATGGTAAGTTTGCTGATGATCTGATCGTAATCTTTATAGCCTTTACCATCGGCTCCCAAACCATTTCTTTTTATTTCAAGGGACTGGGTGGCTTTGTGCAACGCTTCTTGGAAAGACCTACCAATACCCATTACTTCCCCTACCGATTTCATCTGAAGTCCCAATGTTCTGTCGGATCCTTCAAACTTATCGAAGTTCCATCGTGGGATTTTCACGATCACATAATCTAGCGTAGGCTCAAACAAAGCGGAAGTGGATTTTGTGATTTGATTGTCCAATTCATCCAAATGATATCCCATGGCCAATTTGGTAGCAATTTTAGCTATCGGATATCCCGTGGCTTTGGAGGCCAAGGCCGATGAACGGGAAACCCTTGGGTTGATCTCAATGGCAATAATATCCTCTTTCTCATCCGGGCTCACCGCAAACTGCACATTGCAACCTCCTGCGAAATCACCTATACTACGCATCATCAAGATGGCCATATCACGCATTTTCTGGTATGTTTTATCAGAAAGCGTCATGGCAGGTGCCACGGTGATGGAATCTCCGGTATGGATACCCATGGGGTCCATATTTTCTATGGCACAAATAATAACCACGTTGTCATTTTTGTCCCTTAGCAATTCCAATTCGTATTCCTTCCAACCCAAAAGGGCCTTATCTATCATTACCTCGTGGATAGGAGAGATCTCCAAACCACGACTCAACATTTCATCAAAATCTTCCTGTTTGTACACGATGGAAGCACCAGCTCCCCCAAGGGTGTAGGAAGCACGGATCACTAATGGAAAACCAAAATCCTGAGCAATTTCCTTACCTTTCAAAAATGAAGTAGCTGTAGCCTGTGGCGCCATTCCCACGCCAATCTTCAACATCAGTTCACGGAATTTCTCACGGTCTTCAGTGATATTGATCGCATCGATGTCTACTCCTATGAGCTCCACGCCAAAATCTTCCCAGATTCCTTTTTCATCTGCCTCGATACACAGGTTCAACGCCGTTTGCCCTCCCATAGTTGGCAGGACCGCATCTATATTGGGATGTTTCTTCAATATCTCAATGATAGATTTTGTGTTTAAAGGCTTCAAATAAATATGATCTGCCATCGATGGATCTGTCATGATGGTAGCCGGGTTGCTATTGATCAAAATAGTTTCTATACCATCCTCTCGCAGGGAGCGTAAGGACTGTGACCCTGCATAGTCAAATTCACATGCTTGTCCGATCACAATTGGACCGGATCCTATAATCAACACTGATTTTAAATCTTTTCTTTTTGGCATTGGATATGGTATTTAATCTAAAATTTAATAAACAAAAAAAAGGTGCTACTTATAAAAAGTAACACCTTAATATTTTTAACAACAATATAAACATTATTTTTTATGCTTAGGCTCTGAAGATACACTTAGTTTTTTTCTTCCTTTAGCTCTTCTTCTGGCAAGAACTTTTCTACCATTTGCCGTTGCCATGCGCTCTCTAAAGCCATGTTTGTTTTTTCTCTTCCTTTTCGATGGTTGATATGTTCTTTTGCTCATCCCAGAATATTTTTAAAAGTGCTTATGAATCTTTAATAATTGTCTTGCTCTAGCTAGGGCAAAACTGGGCGCAAATATACAAAGAGTTTTTGCTTTGGCAAATCTAATTAAAAAAATATTTACGATTGTTTTTATTACTTTTGCGGTCGATTATTCAGGAACCTATTTTTTTCATGAGACAATTTCTCTCTTTTTTACTATTTACCTTATTCATCACCACTATAAACGGGCAAACCACCCTCCAGTATACGCTTAAAATTGGTGATGTTTTTCGGGTAAAACAGAATGCCCACCAATCCATTGTACAGGAATTGGATGGCTCCACCCATGAAATAATAAACCAGATGAACGGGATCTTGGAGTTTAAGGTACTCGGAATAAAGGAGGAAAACTACATCATCAGTCTTACTTTTAAAGATTTGAATCTGAAGATGACCTCCAGTATACAGGGAGAATTAATGAACGTGAGGGCAAAACAGGTAACGCCCGGAGACATGCAATCCAATATTTTCCATAGTATCCTGAACAGTCCCGTTAAAATGACCCTATCAAAAAATGGCGACATTCTTGAGGTCAAGGGAGGGGATGCCCTAGTTACCAAAATGACGGAAGCCTCTGGACTGGAAGATGAATTTTCCATGAAAATGATGAAAAAATCGTTGGAAAAAGAATTTGGATCTGAAGCACTTTCAAATAGTTATAAGCAAATGACCTATATCTATCCCGTCAAAAAAATAAAAGTTGGCAATACCTGGCAAAATGAATATAGTGGCAAGTTGGCCGCAACTACCGTTTGGACGCTGAAAGAGTTGACCCAAAAAACCGCCACAATTACTGGGAAAGCCGTGGTCACCATGAATGTTGTGGAGCCTGCCAGCACCATGAAACTGACCGGGACACAAAACACAACGATCACCACCAACAGAAGCAATGGGTTTATTTCCAAAATGAATGTGGAGGGACTAACCAAAGGTGTTTCCGTAATGGCCCAAATGAGCGATCAAAAGATACCTACCACTATAAAATCAAAAGTTACTTACGAATTAATTAACGAATAAATCATGTTCAATAAAATTTTCAAACTTATCATCGCCGGATTAATCATTGCCTATGCCATCTACCAATTTATAGAGGGGAACATCGGTAATGGGATCTTTTTAATATTGTTATCCACCATTTTTATATTCCTTTATTTCAGGAATGAAATGATACTGCTTGCCTTCCTAAGAATGCGTAAGCAAGATATGGCCGGAACACAAAAATGGCTCGATAAGATCAAAGATCCAGAGGCGGCCCTTACCACAAAACAACAAGGGTACTATAACTATTTGCACGGTATCCTTTTTTCACAGACCAACCTTACCCAAGCCGAAAAATACTTTAAAAAGGCCCTTAAACTGGGATTGTCCATGGATTATGATGTTGCGATGGCCAAATTGAGCCTTGCGGGAATAGCCATGCAGAAGCGTCGCAAAAGGGAGGCTACCACCTTACTTAACGAAGCCAAGAAACTGGACAAACAAAATATGCTGACAGATCAGATAAAAATGATGCAACAGCAAATGAAGAAAATTTAGAGCAACGGTGACCAGAGCCTACTAAAGGACTCTTTTAATCTTCTGGAAAGAGAACGGTCTTTCCATCGCTCAACGTCCACCATTTCACAATCCTTTAGATCCTGCATGAATATTTTTTTCATCTGTTTGGAAATCCTGGTATCGTAAAGCATGGCATTGACTTCAAAGTTGATGGAAAAACTTCTATAATCAAGATTGGCGGTACCAATACTGCTTAGGCAATCGTCTATTACGATTGTTTTGGCATGTACAAAACCTTTGCAGTAGCGGTAAACTTCTATTCCTGAATCCAAGAATTCTTCTATATAGGAATCCGTGGCGTATTTGGCTGCCCAAGAATCCGAATCCTTGGGAATGATAAGTTTCACCTCCACCCCGCTCCTGGAGGCCGTAGTCAATGCTGCCAAAATTTCAGCGTTGGGTATCAAATATGGAGAGGTAATGTATATGTATTCATTGGCAGAGTTAATAGCCGAGAACATGGCCTCCATAATACTGGCCCAATCGGTATCTGGTCCGCTGGCAACAATCTGAACAGCAGTGGTATTATTCGTTTCCCGAAGCGGGTTTTTAATCACTTTCTTTATGTCGATCTTGGCTTTGGAAACAAAATCCCAATTCAATAGAAAGGTAGATTGCAGGGAACCTACAGCATCCCCCTCCAATCTAAGGTGGGTGTCTCGCCAAAACACCTTGTTATCATAGGTGTTGTCATATTTTTTTTCTAGGTTGATACCGCCAACGTATCCTATACTACCATCTATGACCACAATTTTCCTGTGGTCCCTATAGTTGAACTTACTGGTAAACTTGGTGAATATCACGGGCATAAATGCGTGGTGCTCTACCCCACTATCCCCTAATTTTTGTTTTACTTTGGAGGTGATCTTACTGCCTACATCATCATAAATCAGTCGTACCTCCACCCCTTCTTTTGCCTTTTCACAAAGGATATCCAAAATTTGGCCTCCCAACTCATCATCGACAACAATGAAGTATTCCAAGTGGATGTGGGATTTGGCAGCTTTTAGATCCTTGAGCAATAATTTAAATTTCTTTTCGCCATTGACCAAGATTTCAGCTTTATTCTGAAAGGTCACCACAGCCTTATCGTTATTTTGCAGAAGCCTGTATATTTTAAATATTCCCTCCCCAAACTCTTCTTCGAATTCTTCGTTCTCTTTGGTAGTGAATTCAAAGGATTCCCTCCATTCTTTTAACTTGGAACTATCAAGGACGGACTTCTTTTCAAAAATTTTGTCCTTTCTATAATCCTGACCGAAAAAATAATACACGAGCAACCCCAAAAAAGGAAGGGCTGCCAGTGCAAACAGATAAGAAAGTGTTCTTACAGGATGACTGTTCTTTAAAACGATGATAATTGAAAAGATGATGACCAATATATAATTGATCCCCAATAGAACTTGCCAAAGGTTCTCCCTAACAAATGATATCATTATTTGGAGACCTTATAATAGCCCTTATTTGGAATTTCAATCACGTACTTCTTTTTGGAGCCATTGTTCAGATGGGCCTCTCTCAACCATGGATTATGCCTTTTCAGAATCTTGTAGTTGATCTCATAGTCCTGGGCAAAATCGGCAAAATTGGCTATGGGAGTATCCACTTCAATTTTAAAGGTAGGGACGGCGGTATAAAGATCATCCTTTCCTATTTCGAACCCATATTTCTCTGGATTGGACAAAATTTCCTTGATGGCCAAAATCCTAAATACATATCTTCCCGTTTCTTCTCCCAATAACAGATCGTAGTAAGCATCGACCTGCTGCACCCCTTGGTACCTTTTTATACCATAGGGACCTGCATTGTAGGAGGCGGCAGCAAGGGTCCAGCTTCCAAATTTCTCCTTGGAACTTTTTAAATACCTACAGGCTACTTCCGTGGATTTTTCCAAATGGTAACGCTCATCCACATTGTCGTTGATCTCTAGGCCGTAATCTTTTCCGGTTCCCTTCATAATTTGCCAAAATCCCGTAGCTCCTGCTGGCGAAACCAAGTTTTGCAAACCACTCTCCGCCACTGCCAGATATTTAAAATCATCAGGGATACCATTTTTCTTCAAAATGGGCTCTATGATCGGAAAGTATTTATTGGCCCTCTTCATGAGCAAAAGGGCATTGGACTGCCAGTAGGTGTTCACCAAAAACTCCCTATCGATGCGCTCCATGACCTCTGGGTCATCCACCGGAACACTTTCATCCGCAAAATTTAAATCGGTAGGAATATCTATAGCCCGTACCTTATATTTATACGAATTTCCCCCTTCACCATCATTCAAAGCTTGGTCATTTGCATCATTCGAGGAACTGCCCATAGTGTTCTGTACCGCAAATATCAAGCTGCTTATCACACAAAGCATTCCCACCAACATCAATCCGTTTTTCAAAATTTTCATAATCCTACTTTTTGTAATTGTTATACATATTAAAGATATTAAATAGAACGTCCATTATCTAAAATAATTTTAGGCAAATGTTCATTAAACCACCTAGACCTATGGATGATCATGGTATGTGTTCCATTTTTGACCGTAATACAGTTTTTTATGTGATACAAAGGAAACACACTATCCTTATCGCCATGGATGTGGACCACATTGGGCGGGCATTCCGATTGTTCCCAATTGACGATTTGATCAATGGACCAATCAATATAGTATTTGTCCCTAATGGAGAGATATTGTTCATACAGCTCCAACCTCTTGGTAACGGTTTCTCCAAAGGCGTACTTGGCCAATAATTCCACGTTATTGACCAACCCCGTTGGCAACAACTTATGAATCTTGGTGTATTTGGCAAAAACCATACGTTTGGGCAATTCGGAGGAAAGTTTCACACTGGAAACCACAATAACCTTTCTTACCGATATATGTTTTGCCATCTCCTGAACAAGCATCCCTCCGAAGGACACGCCTACCAAAACAATATCCCTATGTGGAATTTGGGAACACATGGTTTTGGCATAATCGGCCAGGCTCATGCCCTTCTCTGGCACAAACCAATCCAGCAAATGCTGTTCGAACTGGTCTGAAGGTAAATTTATCTGATTGAATATGGAAGAGTTGGCTGCCATGCCTGGCATAAAATATACATGGATCATATCTTTGGGCTTACCCGGGCTGATGAATTATAGGCTAGGAATTTAGCTAATTTTTTCTTAATTTTGTTGCCGCAACATTAATTTCTTGTTATCAATTTTGAATTTAACATAATAGAACTCTAGCGATTTTGAAAACTTCGCAATGTTATTCTTACGCAATTAAATATCACACTATATGAATGAAGTATTAATTAAGGACAATAGCTTTTTGCGTCAATTTGAAACTACAGTTGACGGCAAATTAGCTAAAATTGAGTATTCTTCACAAGAGCGTAAAGTTTTTTTGACAAAATTGGTAATCCCAGAGGAGATTACGAAAGAAGGTTTTAGAGAGGATTTTATAAAAGCCGTGTTGAACAACATCCAAGAGAATAACTTGAGGGTGGTCCCTACAAGTCCAGAAATCGCTGGTTTTTTGAGGAAAAATAGGCAATACAAAGAAATGCTACCAGTCGGAATACGGATTTAAAAACATCATAAGCCTCTCCATCGAGAGGCTTTTTTTTTATACCCTTACTTCTGATCTCACGAATTCGAAACGCACAAGACCATCTTCGTCAATTTCTGTTAATCGGATATCGTGCAAGGTATTGACCAAAGCCGGATCCCACGGTGTTTTGACCTTTACGTAATTCTCTGTGAACCCCTGAATATATCCTTCCTTGTTCTCCCCCTCAAACAGCACTGTTCTATGGGTACCCAATTGACTCTCATAGAAAGCACGTCTCTTTTTAACTGAAAGTCCCCGCAACATTTTACTCCGCTTATTTCGAACATTCTTGGGCACCACGCCTTCCATATCAGCCGCAACGGTATTATCCCTTTCCGAATAGGTAAAGACGTGCAGATAGGATATGTCCAACTCATTCAAAAAGTGGTACGTTTCCAAAAAGTGTTCCTTGGTTTCCCCCGGAAAACCTACAATAACATCTACCCCAATACAGGCATCGGGCATTGTTCTGCGTATTTGCGCAACCCGATCCACATATAGATTGGTCAGGTATCTTCTACGCATCAATTTTAGAATGGCATCACTTCCACTTTGCAATGGAATGTGAAAATGAGGAACAAATGTCTTGCTCTTGGCCACAAAATCAATGGTCTCATTTTTAAGTAAATTAGGCTCAATGGATGAAATCCGAAGCCTATGGATCCCATCTACGGTTTCCAATGCCTTTACGAGATCCAAAAAAGTATGTTCGTGCTTCTTGTTGCCAAATTCACCCTTTCCGTAATCCCCAATATTTACACCGGTCAATACGATCTCCTTGATCCCCTGGGAGGATATTTCAGCCGCATTTTTTAGGACATTCTGAAGGGTATCGCTTCTTGAAATACCACGTGCCAGCGGAATGGTACAATAGGTACATTTATAATCACAACCGTCCTGAACTTTTAGAAATGCCCGGGTTCTATCTCCAATGGCATAACTGCCCACATAAAAATCGGCATCCTCTATTTCACAGGAATGGATCTCTCCAAAATCATTTTTGGACAGGTCATTGATATAATCCGTAATCTTGAATTTTTCCGTAGCCCCCAAAACAAGATCTACACCATCTACTGCTGCGAGCTGTTCCGGTTTCAATTGGGCATAGCATCCAATGGCGGCAACAAAAGCCTGTGGATTGACCTTCTGCGCTTGTTTTACAATACTCTTGAACCTCTTATCGGCATTTTCCGTTACCGAACATGTGTTGATTACGTACATATCGGCCATTTCCGAAAAGTCTACACGCTGAAACCCCTCATCTTCGAAACCCCGAGCAATCGTGGAGGTCTCCGAAAAATTAAGTTTACAACCCAACGTATAAAATGCTACTTTCTTTTTCATGGTCCAATTCTTATAAACTGCCTTCTTTCGTTATCAAAAAACGAATGGAGGCCAATATTTTTAGGATTGCAAATATACTGACAAATGTCTGTTTTATAAAACAGGATAACAGTATGTTAACTTAAGGGATGGTGCCCGATTAATCTTTACGCCATTTTTTTGTTTCCTCAAAAACATGGTTGAGGATATCGGCCTCCACTTCATCAAACTCCAGTCCTCTTCTCGACATCATAATTTTTGCCGTCTCAAAAGCCTTTTTAGGTAAGTAGGTGGTGAATCCGGAAGCGCCACCCCAACTATAACTGGGAACAAAGTTTCTAGGAAAACCTGAGCCAAATATGTTTGCACTGACCCCAACAACCGTTCCTGTATTGAACATGGTATTGATGCCACATTTACTGTGATCCCCCATCATCAATCCACAGAATTGAAGTCCGGTTTTCGCAAAACCTTCCGTTTCATAACTCCACAATCGAACCGGTTCGTAGTTATTTTTTAGGTTGGAATTATTGGAGTCGGCACCGATATTGCACCATTCACCCAAAACAGAATTCCCAAGGAAACCATCATGCCCTTTGTTGGAATAGGAAAAAAGTACTGAATTGTTCACTTCCCCACCAATACGGCAATGTGGTCCTGCTGTTGTAGGGCCATAAATTTTGGCACCCATTTTAACTACCGCATGATCACCTAGGGCAAAACCACCTCTAATGATACAACCTTCCATTACCTCTGCATCCGTTCCAATGTAAATAGGCCCGTCAGTGGCATTAAGGATGCTACATTCTACTTTGGCACCCTCTTCCAAAAAGATATTCTTAGGATTAAAAACGGTGTTTGTTTTGGAAATGGGAGCACTTTTCCTGCCTTCGGTCAACAACTTAAAATCGGCTTCAATGGCCTTGCCATTTTTGGAAAAAATATCCCAAGTATGCTCTATCCTCAAAGCTTCTCCTTCAAATTCAATAGCCCTGTATTTGGAAAAATCAGGGTCTTCCTGTGATTTCAATGCAAAAAATGCAACGATTTCTTCCTTTAAGAAGATGGCTTCGTTCTCCTTTAGGTTTTTCACCAAATCAACCAGATCTTTATTGGGCAAGAAAGAGGCATTGATCAGTATGTTCTCTTCCAGTTCCACCATGGGATACTTCTCGGACAGATATTCCTCGGTTATGGTGGTAGTGGTATACCCTAGGAATTTTTCCCACTTCTCACGGATGGTCAAAATGCCAACCCTTATTTCCGCCACGGGCCTGGTAAAAGTAAACGGCAACAAAGAATTTCTCACCGTACCGTCAAAAAGAATATAATTCATGGTTTGATTTTTTGTAAAAATAAAAAAAGTCACGCCTCGATGTACATCGGGGCGTGACTATATAATTTGTAAAGCAAGAATTTATTCTTTGCTGAACTTCTTGTATTTGTTTTTGAACTTGTCAATACGACCAGCGGTATCAACCAATTTGGCCTTACCGGTGTAAAATGGATGAGATGTTCTTGAAATTTCCATTTTCACAACTGGGTATTCAACACCATCAACTTCCAAAGTCTCTTTGGTCTCTGCAGTAGATTTAGTAATGAAAACGTCCTCATTGGACATGTCCTTAAAAGCTACTAATCTATAATTCTCTGGGTGTATTCCTTTCTTCATGGTAAAAAAACTTTGATACTCTAAATTTTTAGAGCTGCAAATTTAAGGTTTTTTCCGAAAACAACAATTTAAATCGAAAAAAAAATCAAAATAAAAAAAGATTTAAAATTTGTAACAAACTCGGCTGTAATACAACTAATACCAAACAACCACAAAACTATAAAAAATGGAAGAAAACAAACCAAAAACAGGAAAATTTGCCTTGAACTACGGGGCTTTATTGGGAGGTATCAGTGTAATTTTCATCTTAATGCTGTACTCCATGGACATGCATTATCAAGGCGGAGCCATGGTTATTGGTGTTTCCGTTGTCCTTTCCTTAGTTGTAGTCGTATTCGGAATGATACAATTTAAAAAGGCGAACAATGGGTTTATGTCCTTCGGACAAGGTTTAAAAGTCGGCGTAGGAATAAGTCTGGTCGCCGGTATTATAGGAATAGCCATGAACCAATTGATGCAAGGGGTCATTGATCCAGAAATGATGAACAAGGCCGCTGAATTCCAAAGGGGGACCATGATCGAGGCAGGAATGACCAGTGATCAAATTGATGCTCAAATGGAAATGGCCAAAACATTTCAAACACCATTGATGCAAATATTGTTCGGTTTGCTCTTCAGTATAGTATTTGGATTTCTTTACTCATTAATTCCAGCATTAATTCTAAAAAAGACAGAAACTAATCAGTAATTTGTACTTTTGAAATTATTCTCAGCAGTACCAAATGAATATAAGCATAGTAATTCCTTTACTTAACGAAGAAGAATCACTAAAAGAACTACATGATTGGATTGTGCGCGTGATGCAGTCCAATCATTTTTTATATGAAATTCTCTTTATAGATGATGGCAGCACCGATGCTTCTTGGAACATCATCTCTGAACTTTCCAAAAATAACCCACAAGTCAAGGGGATTCGATTTTTGAAGAACTTTGGCAAATCCCAAGCCCTTCATGCGGGCTTTAAAGCCGCGAAAGGCGATGTGATCATTACCATGGATGCCGACCTCCAGGACAATCCGGAGGAAATCGGTGCATTGTACAAGCTTATTAAAGAAGAAAATTACGATTTGGTATCGGGATGGAAGAAAAAGAGATATGACTCCATCCTCTCCAAAAACATGCCCTCAAAGTTGTTCAATTGGGCGGCGAGAAGGACTTCCGGGGTAAAACTGCACGACTTCAATTGTGGGCTAAAGGCATACAAGCGGGAGGTCGTAAAAAACATAGAGGTTTCAGGCGAGATGCACCGATACATTCCAGTCTTGGCAAAAAGTGCCGGTTTTTCGAAAATCGGGGAAAAAGTGGTTCAGCACCAAGCCAGAAAATACGGAAAAACAAAATTTGGTATGGAACGGTTCATCAACGGATTTTTGGACCTGATCACCATATGGTTTGTTTCCAAATTTGGAAAACGCCCCATGCACCTTTTTGGAGCTCTAGGGGTATTGATGTTCATTATTGGCCTTGGCTTTGCCACCTATTTGGGCATAGATAAACTTTTTATCCACCCTACTGGACGTTTGATAACGGAACGCCCTCAATTCTATATTTCCCTTACCGCCATGATTATTGGTACCCAACTATTTTTAGCTGGATTCTTGGGTGAAATTATGGTTAGGACAAGAAAAAATGAAACCCGTTATACCATTTTGGAAGAATTGAACCTTGCCAAAGATTAAAGCAATATTCTTTGTAAATTTAAATACACTATAAATACCTATTATATATGGACGCCATACTTGACAATGCAAAAAGCTGGTTAACAGATTTTTTTGATGCCACTACCAGAAAGGAAATCGAAAATCTGATGAATACCAATACAGAAGAATTAAAGGATAGGTTTTACAAAGACCTGGAATTTGGTACGGGCGGTATGCGTGGTGTGATGGGCGTGGGTACCAACAGGATCAATAAATATACCCTGGGGAAAAATACCCAGGGGCTGAGCAACTACCTCAAGAAGGTATATCCCAATGAAGAACTTAAAGTGGTGATCGCCTACGACTGCAGGCACAATAGCGATACCCTGGCCAAAACCGTGGCGGATGTTTTTGCTGCCAATGGCATCAAGGTGTTTTTGTTCTCTGAGTTAAGGACAACCCCCGCCCTTTCCTTTGCCGTGAAGTATTTGAACTGCCATGCAGGAATTGTTTTAACGGCATCCCATAATCCACCGGAATATAACGGGTATAAGGTCTATTGGACCGATGGAGGTCAAATCGTTCCACCACAGGACGGGGAAATCATTAAAGAGATCAACAAACTGGCCTTTGAGGACATCAAGTTCAAGGCAGACGGCAGTTTGATACAGTTGATAGATAAAGAGGTTGATGAGGCCTTTATCTCCGAATCGGTAAAAAATGGAAATTTCAATGCCAAAGGAAAAGACGATTTTAAAATTGTATTTACCTCTTTGCACGGAACCTCTATCACTGCCATTCCTGAGGTTTTGAAACGTGCAGGTTACAAAAATGTGACCATCATAGAAGAACAGGCGGTACCTGATGGAAATTTTCCTACCGTTAAATCTCCCAACCCAGAGGAACCCGAAGCATTGACCATGGCCATACAAAAGGCGGAAGAAATTGGTGCTGATATGGTTATCGGTACCGATCCCGATAGTGACCGATTGGGTATTGCCGTGCGAAATCTCGAAGGGAAAATGGAATTGCTGAACGGTAACCAGACTATGGTGCTCATGACCAAATTCTTGTTGGATCAACGCAAATCAAAAGGTATGGAAGGGAATGAATTCATCGCCTCAACCATTGTATCCACCCCTATGATGCCGGCCTTGGCCAACGCTTACGGTGTTGAATGCAAGACCGCTCTGACCGGGTTCAAATGGATAGCAAAAATGATCAAGGACTTTCCTGACCAACACTTTGTAGGTGGTGGGGAAGAGAGTTTTGGATTTATGGTGGGTGACTTTGTCCGTGACAAGGACGCCGTGACCTCTACCCTTTTGGCCTGTGAAATTGGTGCGAATGCCAAAGCAAATGGAAGTTCCTTCTATGAGGATTTGATCGATTGTTATGTCGACTTTGGGCTTTACAAGGAAAAATTGATTTCCATGACAAAAAAGGGAATCTCAGGAGCCCAGGAAATCAAACAGATGATGATCGATTATAAGAACAACCCTGTAAAATCCATTGATGGGTCCAAGGTGGTTTTTGTGGACGATTACAATACATCTACCAAAAAAAACATGGTGACGGGTGAGACCTCGAAGATTGACATCCCTAATTCGAATGTTTTGATCTACACTACGGAAGACGGCACTATTATGGCTGCCAGACCTAGTGGAACGGAACCTAAGATTAAATTTTACTTTAGCATCAACACTACCTTGGACAAAGCCAGTGATTTTAAAAAGGTAGACGCCCAATTGGACGAAAAGATGAACAGAATCTTAAAAGAACTGAAACTCAATTAATGGAGTATTTTAAAAAGATCCTTCGGTTTGCCAAACCTTATCAAAAATACGGCTACCTAAATATTTTCTTCAATATCCTTTATGCCCTTTTTAGTGCCCTGTCCTTTGCTGCCCTTATCCCAATGTTGGACGTGCTCTTTAAACAGGATAAGAAGGTATTTGTGGAACCTACCTACACCGGTATGGGCAATCTAAAGGATTACTTGCAAGAATATATCAATTTCAGGGTTACCGCTTATTCTGGGGACGATGAAATGAAAGGGCTTGTTCTGGTCATTGGACTGGTTCTGATACTTTTCCTTTTGAAGAATTTTTTCAATTATTTGGCCATGTATTTCATTACCTTTTTAAGGAATGGGGTATTGAAGGATATCAGAAACAAAATGTACCAGAAAATTGTGGAACTCCCCATCTCCTACTATTCAGAAAAGAGAAAAGGGGATGTTATTGCAAGGATCACCTCCGATGTTCTGGAAATACAGCATTCCTTTCTATCCGTTTTGGAACTCATAGTCAGGGAACCATTGACCATTATCTTCACTATCCTTATTATGTTTGGGATCAGTACCAAACTGACCCTTTTCGTATTTATTTTTATTCCCGTTGCAGGAATGATCATCTCAAGGATAGGAAAATCATTAAAAAAGAAATCGGACCGCGTGCAGCGGGAACAAGGAGAATTTCTCTCCATTGTTGAAGAGACCTTGGGTGGGCTCAGGGTGATCAAGGCTTTTAATGCGGAATCCAAATTCCAGAAAACATTCACGGCTTCTACCTACCGTTTCTTTGATTTCTCCAACAAATTGCTCAATAGGCAGAACTTGGCATCCCCAACGGGGGAATTTCTAGGAATTTTGGTCATCGGGGTCCTATTGTGGTTCGGGGGCAAGATGGTCTTGATTGACAAAACCTTGGATGCGTCCTCCTTTATCGCATATATGGGATTGGCCTACAACATCCTTACCCCGGCAAAAGCCATCAGCAAAGCTTCCTATGGGGTCAAAAAAGGTGATGCGGCAGCAGAACGGGTATTGGAAATCTTGGAAACCGAAAATCCAATTGCCGAGATTCAGAACGCCATATCAAAAACATCTTTTGACCATGGAGTGTCCATTGAAAAAGTTTCCTTTAAATACGAGGATGAATATGTCCTGAAAAACTTTGATCTTCAGGTTCCCAAAGGGCATACTGTGGCCTTGGTTGGCCAATCTGGAAGTGGAAAAAGTACCATAGCCAATTTAGTGACACGATTTTACGATGTAAATGAAGGCTCTATTAAAATTGATGGAACGGATATCAAACACCTCACCAAAAACTCCCTTCGAAATCTGATGGGTCTGGTGACCCAAGATTCCATATTGTTCAATGACACGGTCAGGAACAACATAGGTTTAGGGAAGGAAAATGCTTCGGAAGCAGAGATCATCGCAGCTGCAAAGATTGCGAATGCCCACGATTTCATCATGGAATTGCCCCTGGGATATGAGACCAATATTGGCGATAGCGGAAACAAACTTAGTGGCGGGCAAAAACAACGATTGTCCATTGCCAGGGCCGTTCTCAAGAACCCTCCTTTGATGATCTTGGACGAGGCTACTTCAGCCCTTGATACAGAGAGCGAAAGACTGGTGCAGGATGCCTTGGAAAAGATGATGAAAAACAGAACCTCTATCGTAATTGCACACCGTTTGTCCACCATCCAAAATGCCAACACCATTATTGTATTGCAAAAAGGTGAAATTGTGGAACAGGGATCACACGCACAGTTGTTGGAAGCCAATGGGGTGTACAAAAAACTGGTGACCATGCAATCTTTTGATTCCTAGTTTATTATGAGTAGATTTAGGGTGGCATGATCAAAAACTCATCCATACCAATTAAACCATTGCCAATATAAACAGTCTTATATTTAAATATAAACAACCTCTTTTGATATCGGAAGCATCTTTAGTAGACCAATTAAAGGACAAGGGCACCCAATCCCAAGCTTTTGAAGTATTGATCAATACTTACAAAGAACGACTGTATTGGCACATACGAAGGATTGTACTGGACCATGATGATGCGGACGACGTACTACAAAACACCTTCATCAAGGTTTATAAAAATATAGATGGCTTTAAGGGCGATAGCAAATTGTTCTCTTGGATGTATAGAATAGCAACCAACGAGGCCTTGAGTTTCTTGAAGGTAAAATCCAAAAAATTGGGTATTTCCAATGAAGAACTTCAAAATCATATCGTAGACAACTTGCGGGCAGATGTTTATTTTGAAGGGGAAGAAATACAGTTAAAGCTTCAAAAGGCCATAGCGGAATTACCTGAAAAGCAAAAATTGGTATTCAATATGAGGTATTTTGAGGAGTTGAAATACGAAGAAATTTCTAAAATTTTAGATACATCCGTGGGGGCCCTAAAGGCTTCCTATCATTTGGCTGCCAAAAAAATTGAAGCATTTTTAAAGAGCGATTAAACCTTTTAAGGAATTGAAGGTCAAACTAAAAGCATGAAAGAAAAGGATAAACATAGCGGATTTAAAACCCCTGAAGGTTACTTTGAAGGGTTCAATGAATCCCTCATGGACAAAATAAAGGAACAGAGCCATAGCATCCCCAAAAATGATGGTATGACGGTTCCCGATGGCTATTTCGAGAGCTTGAACCAACAAATTCTTTCAAAAGCAAAAGCTGGGGAGACCAAGGTCATTCCACTTCATAATAATTACAAAAAATATTACTTAACGGCCATTGCCGTTGCCGCATCCCTATTATTGATAATTGGGCTGCAGTGGAAAAATGAGAATGCATACACTTTTGATGATTTGGCAGCATCTGAGATAGAGCAGTACTTTGAGGCCCATGATTTTGATATGACCTCCTATGAGATTGCCGAGATAATGCCCATTGATGATCTACAAATTGAAGATATGCTTCTCAAAGAAATTAAAGATGAAAATATTGCAGATTATCTCAATGACAATATTGACATGTTTGAAGAACTAAATTTAGAAAATCATGATTATTAATAAAAATATAGCAACATTGGGACTGATGTTTTTGATCACGTTCTTTTCAATTGCACAGGATAGAGCAGATAGGGAGAAAATAAAGACCTTAAAAGTAGCCTTTATTACAGAACGATTGGACCTCAGCAGTAAGGAAGCCCAATTATTTTGGCCCATTTATAACGAGCACGAGTCCACTGTTGAGGCTTTAAGGGTAAAGGAATGGTCTCAGGTACGCTACAAAATAAAGAACGCCAATAACCTCACGGAAAAAGAAGCCGATGCTTTACTGGAACTTTACAATGCCTTGGAAAAAGAAAAACAAGATTCATATGTACGTATGTTTTCCAAGTTAAAAAATGTGCTCTCCAGCAAAAAGACCTTGTTGCTCATACAGAGTGAAAGTGATTTTAAACGGCAATTGATGAAGATGTACCGACAAAAACAAGGCAATTAGCAATAAAAAAACCTAGGGAGTTCCTAGGTTTTTTTGTTTTGTAGCCCATCTTTATTTAAACGTCAATTTTGCAATACGCCCACTACCCGCGGCATAGGCTATGGAATCATTTAGAAAGCGAAGGGTATAAAAAGGTTCATCGGAGAGCTTTTTCCAATTGGATCCCATATCCCCTGAATATGAAATACCATTAAAACCAACTGCCACCAAATCATTTCCTCCACCATGGGGCACAAATTGTACACAGCTCATGTAACCGGGATCTTTTCCGTCTGCCACTAACTGCCACGATTTGCCACCATCCCTGGTCACGGCCTTATTGGAACGGTTGTTTTCGGGCTTGGTATAATCACCCCCAATGGCAAACCCCAAATTACTATCGAAAAAAGCGATGGAATATATTCCCTCTGTCTCCGTTTTATTGAGGATGGGAGTGCTAAAAACTGTCCATGTCTTTCCCTTATCCGGAGAGTAATAGACATTGCCTTTGGTGGTGGCAATCCATGTATCCCCGCCTATCATGTCTATATTGGTATTGCTTGCTGCAAATGCCCCTTCCCCGTTACTTGCTTTAGGCAAGGAACTGCATGGCATTTTATTCCAAGTACTCCCTCCGTCCCTAGTAATTATTATAGATAAACACCCATCCATGCTATCGCCTATGGCAATGCCTTCCTTATTGTTCCAAAACTTCATGGCATCGTAAAACACCCTGTCATCTTCCTCTTTGTAGACCAATTCCATATTTCCTTGATCACCCGTTTTGTATAATAATGCCGGATTTGCAATGGAAAGCATAAAAAAATCGGTAGCTGTATGTGCTACGGCCCTGAATTGGGGAAGGATACTATCGTAAGCTTGAACATTTGTCCTAACGATACCCTGATTCAAGTCGACCGATCCAAATACGCCCTTATTCGCTGCAAAGGCCAGGCTGCCATCCATTAGTTCAATAGCCCTGATACTCAAGGAATCTTCATAAATGGGTTCAATGGCAACGGAAGAATATTGGAGTGATTTGGATTTGTTGTCACACGAAACAATAATCATCAGTGCAAATAGAGCAGATAAATATTTCATAGGTATAAATTTCACCAAAAATAAACGGATTACCTTCTAAAACAATACCTTTGCAACCTTAATTTTTTGGAATGCGATTACATAGAAATCTAGTATTTGGAGTTATTGATGCGTTGAACTTTATCTTTAACGAGAATGAGTATGCGGATAAGGTGGTAGAAAAAGTATTGAAGTACGATAAGCGATGGGGAGCTAGAGACAGGGCATTTATTGCAGAGACGACTTATGATATAGTTCGCTGGAAGCGATTATACACTGAAATTGCGGAAGTAAAGGCTCCTTATAAAAGAGCTGATCTATTTCGTATATGGGCAGTGTGGGCCGTACTGAGAGGTATAGAACTTCCCGATTGGAAGCAAATAGAACCTACACCTACAAGACGAATAAAAGGAAAGTTCGATGAACTCTCAAAGATTAGAAAGTACAGGGAATCTGTGCCCGACTGGTTGGATGAAATGGGTGAAAAAGCTCTGGGCGATGAATTGTGGACCAAAGAACTGCATGCACTCAATGAGCAGGCAGATGTTATTTTAAGGGCAAATACCCTAAAGACCACACCGATAAAATTACATGATATTTTATTGGAGCTGAACGTAGATACGGAGTTTATCAAGGGCTATCCAGATGCCCTAAAGCTTAAGGAACGCAGCAATGTATTTACTACACAGGCCTTTAAGGATGGTCTATTTGAGGTTCAGGACGCGTCATCCCAAATGGTTGCTGAATTCTTGGATGTAAAACCGGGCCAAAGAGTGGTAGATACCTGCGCCGGGGCCGGGGGCAAAACCCTTCACTTGGCGGCACTCATGGAAAACAAGGGCCAGCTTATAGCCCTGGATATCTATTCCCGTAAATTGGCTGAACTGAAAAGACGTGCCAAACGTGCCGGTGCCCACAATGTGGAGACCAGAGAAATAGATTCTACCAAGGTGATCAAGAAGTTGCACAACAGTGCGGATAGGGTGCTTATAGATGCCCCATGTACTGGCCTAGGTGTCTTGAGAAGAAATCCCGATGCAAAATGGAAAATGCAACCCGAATTCTTGGAGAAAATCACGGCAACACAGAAGCAAATCCTAAGCGATTATAGCAAAATGGTAAAACCGGGTGGTAAATTGGTATATGCCACTTGTTCCATATTACCACAGGAAAACAGCGAACAGGTCAAGACTTTTTTGGAATCTGAGGAAGGGAAAGACTTCGCCTTGGTCCAGGACAAAAATATATATGCCTCTGTTGAAGGATTTGACGGTTTTTATATGGCTTTAATGCAAAAAAAATAATTCTTTTCATACCATAATAAAAAAAGGTATGATTGTGGTCATACCTTTTTTTTATCCCAAAAAACAAAAGACTACACTACTTTTCCAAGGTAGGGTAACTTACACCCAGTTGTTCCAGATAGGTATCGTATTTGGTTTCATCAAAATAATACGCTTCCAATGCAGACCTATACTGATCCATTTTATCCTGGTTAAGATAGGTAGGCGGCAAATCTGCCTCGGTGATCATGGGCTGATATTTGGTTTCTTTACTCTGCTCATTATTAAAGTATTCCCAAGCCTGAGTCAGTAGTTGGGGTTTCAGCAGAAAGTCCAAAATGGTCATTGCTTCGGCCTTGGCCCCTGCCACCACTCCCTTATGGGCTATAGGTGTGGCCATGGCTATGGCATTGCTCCAATGGTGCCCTTGAAGGCCTGGAATATTGGACGGAAATCTTAAGGTGACCGTAGGCACCTTCCAGGATACATCGCCTATATCATCGGAACCACCGCTGACAGGATCTTTCACGGGGAGACCCAAAGGATCCAAAACGGTATTTAGACCTTCGATCTTATCCGAATTCACTTCCTTTTGCACGGCCTTGGCCAAAGATTGGTCCGCTTCGGACCATGTAGGCAAGCCTACCTTTTGAATATTGGCATACATGCGCTCTGCTATCACCTTATTGTAATGTCTGGGCCATGCAGTACCCAAAACTTTTGATTTTACACTAGTGCCCGTCATCAATGCCGCACCTTGGGCTATATCATTGGCTTCCTTGTACATTTCCATAATCCCTTCATAGGTTACATCCCTAAAATAATACCATATGGACGCCTTGGAAGGCACTACATTGGGCTGATCCCCTGCATCCGTAAAAATGGAATGTGATCTTTTTAAGGGGTGTAGATGCTCCCTTTTATAATTCCATCCAATATTCATTAGTTCCGCAGCGTCCAGGGCACTGCGACCCCTCCATGGCGATCCCGCAGAATGTGCTGCTTCCCCTTCAAAGGAATATTCCACAGAAATGAGACCTGTTCCCTTTGTTGGTCCCCAAGAAACCTCTAAGTTGTCTCCTACGTGTGTAAAAATGCACATATCAATTTTATCAAAAAGGCCATCCCTAACATACCACGCCTTGGCAGCTACCAATTCTTCAGCTATTCCGGGCCAAATAACCAAAGTGCCTTTAATCTGTTCCCTTTCCATAATCTGTTTTACGGCAAGGGCTGCGCTAATATTCAGAGGGATCCCAGAGTTATGTCCCTCGCCATGACCAGGCGCACCCTCCACTATTGGTTTATGATAAGCAACACCAGGATATTGTGACGCTTTTGGAATACAGTCAACATCACTTCCCAAGGCTATCACAGGGCCATCCCCGTTGTTCCATCTTGCGAACCAGGCCGTTGGAATCCCAGAAATGGAAGTCTCTATTTCAAAACCATTGTCCTTGAGCACTCCGGTGAGATATTTGGAAGATTCTACTTCCTGAAAACCCAATTCCGAAAAACTAAAAATTTTATCCACCATGACCTGAGCCTGTTTGGCATTGGCCTGTACAATCTGAGCGGCCTCCGCCTTTAATTTTTCCACCTGCTTTTCGGAATATTTCTTTTGGGCAAGCCCAACATTCATGGTCCCAACAAGCATTAAAGCAACAATGCCGTTGGAGTACTTTGTAAAACGATGTTTCATAAGGTATACTTTAGATGAATTTAAATTTAAATGATTTTTGGTTCATTATCAACCTTTTGTTTTGACCCTACTTGAACTGTTCTCGTTGCTTTCCTTGAGGGAATTTTGATGACCCATGCTTTAAAAATCCCCAATTCTAGAGGTTTTGTTGCATTAATTAACAATTTGAACTTATAAGTGTTCACTTTTCTGCCTAGCAGTTACACATAAAAAATGTAAATTTGTGCCTTGTTAAACAAACAATTTTCGAATTCCATGATTCATTTTTTCGGGGACCTAAATACCAAAGTTTTTGCTGTTCAGAGCAATAATGTACTTTCAACTGAAGACATCACAAAATTAACTTGGTTGTTCGGCAACCAACCTCAGATAAACTCGGCGTCTCTTGACGCCTTTTTTGTTGGTCCAAGAGCTGCCATGATCACACCTTGGAGTACAAATGCTACGGAAATCACCCAAAACATGGGGATTTCGGGCATTGTTAGAATTGAAGAATTCAAGGCTTCAAGCAAAGATGCAACCGACTTTGACCCTATGCTTTTGCAAAAGTACAGTGTCTTATCACAAGAGATTTTTACGGTAAAAATAGAGCCGGAAGCTGTTTTGGAAATCGAAGACATTGCCGCATACAATGAAAAGGAAGGCCTAGCCCTGAGCAGTGAGGAAGTGGATTATTTGAACAACATGTCCAAAAAAATAGGTCGAAAATTAACCGACTCAGAGGTATTTGGTTTTAGCCAGGTGAATTCGGAACATTGTAGGCATAAAATTTTTAATGGAACTTTTGTCATTGATGGGGTTGAAAAACCAACATCACTGTTCAAAATGATCAAAAAAACATCACAGGAAAATCCAGGGGATATTGTTTCTGCCTATAAGGACAATGTAGCCTTTGTCAAAGGACCAAATGTGGTCCAATTCGCACCTAAAAGTGCCGACAAGCCTGATTTTTATGGGGAAAGCAATTTTGATTCGGTCATCTCATTAAAGGCCGAAACCCACAATTTCCCCACCACAGTTGAACCTTTTAATGGAGCTGCTACTGGTGCTGGAGGAGAAATCAGGGATCGTTTGGCCGGAGGAAAAGGTTCTTTGCCTTTGGCCGGAACTGCTGTTTATATGACCTCCTATTCAAGATTGGAAGAAAACAGGCCCTGGGAAAAAGCTATGAAGGAACGCGACTGGTTATACCAGACGCCCATGGATATACTGATAAAGGCTTCCAATGGAGCTTCCGATTTTGGAAATAAATTTGGGCAGCCCCTTATTGTAGGTTCAGTCCTAACATTTGAACATGAGGAAGAAGCCAGATCCCTTGGTTTTGACAAGGTGATCATGCAGGCTGGAGGGATCGGTTATGGAAAAATGAACCAAGCCCTAAAAGATGCACCAAAAACAGGGGATAAAATTGTGATATTGGGTGGTGACAATTACCGTATAGGAATGGGTGGTGCTGCAGTATCCAGTGCTGATACCGGGGAATTTGGTTCCACCATAGAACTTAATGCGATACAACGATCCAATCCCGAAATGCAAAAACGTGCCGCCAATGCCATTAGAGGGTTGGTGGAAAGTGACCATAATCCCATTGTATCCATTCATGACCATGGTGCAGGAGGACACCTAAACTGTCTTTCCGAGTTGGTAGAGGATACGGGTGGGAATATTGACCTTGACAAATTGCCCGTAGGGGATCCTACCCTTTCGGCCAAAGAAATTATAGGCAATGAATCCCAGGAACGAATGGGCTTGGTCATTGGCAAAAAAGATGTGGATATGCTCCACCGCATTGCGAACAGGGAGCGTTCCCCTATGTACGAAGTAGGTGATGTGACAGGGGACAAACGATTTACCTTCCTGTCCAAAACAACTGGTGAAAAGCCCATGGATCTTGATCTTTCCGATATGTTCGGAAGCTCTCCAAAGACCATCATGAACGATACTACCATCAATAGAAAATATAAGGCCCCCGAATATTCGTTGGAACATTTTCACGAGTATCTGGAGCAGGTATTACAATTGGAGGCCGTGGCCTGTAAAGATTGGCTTACCAATAAGGTGGACCGATGCGTAGGTGGTAAGGTTGCCAAACAACAGTGTGCAGGTCCATTACAGCTACCTTTGAACAACTGTGGTGTAATGGCCTTGGATTACAAAGGGAAGGAAGGAATAGCCACTTCCATAGGTCACTCGCCCATATCTGGACTGATCGACCCCAAGGCGGGAAGTAGAAATAGTATAGCTGAAGCCTTGACCAATATTATCTGGGCACCGGTAAAAGACGGATTGAAATCCGTTTCCCTATCCGCCAACTGGATGTGGCCCTGCAAAAATGAGGGTGAGGATGCGAGACTGTACGAAGCGGTGGAAGCCATTTCGGATTTTGCAATAGCGCTTGGAATCAATGTTCCTACCGGAAAGGATTCCCTTTCCATGAAACAGCGATATAAAAATGCAGAGGTCATTGCTCCCGGAACCGTGATTATTTCGGCTGCGGCGCATTGTACAGATATCACCAAGGTGGTTGAGCCTGTTCTGCAAAAGAATGGAGGGGATATCTATTACATCAATCTATCTGGGGACAACTTTAAATTGGGAGGTTCTTCTTTTGCCCAGGTACGCAATGCCATCGGAGATGAGGCCCCCACCATCAAAGATGCCAAAAGCTTTAAGAATACTTTCAACACCCTTCAGGGTTTGATCGGGGAAGGAAAGATCCTTGCCGGTCACGATGTGGCATCTGGAGGACTGATCACTACCCTTTTGGAACTGTGTTTTGCCGATACTGAATTGGGTGCAAAGCTAGATTTGAGCGGGCTCAAGGAATCGGATACGATCAAATTACTTTTTGCAGAAAATGCCGGTATCGTTTTCCAAGCCAAAGATGCTGGAATTGAAAAGGAATTAAGCAATGCCGGTATCAATTTTTATAGACTGGGGTCCGTTCAGGAAGAATCGGTATTGACCATAAAAAACAATGGGGTTGAAATGGGATTGAATATCAATTCCTTGCGTGATACCTGGTTTAAGACTTCTTACCTTCTGGATAGAAAACAAACCGCCAACAACCTTGCGCACGTACGTTATGAAAATTATAAAAACCAGGCCTTGCGCTATAGGTTCCCATCACATTTTGATGGAACCCTAAAAAGTTTGGCAGGAACACAAATCCCTGGACAGCCAAAACCAAAAGCCGCCATACTCAGGGAGAAGGGAAGTAATTCGGAACGTGAAATGGCCAATGCCATGTATTTGGCAGGTTTTGATGTAAAGGATGTACACATGACCGATCTTATTTCGGGACGTGAAACTCTGGAGGACATTCAATTCATTGGGGCTGTGGGAGGCTTCTCCAATTCTGATGTTCTGGGAAGTGCCAAAGGTTGGGCAGGAGCCTTTAAGTACAATGAAAAAGCAAACTTGGCCCTTAAAAATTTCTTTGCCAGACCGGATACCCTGTCCATAGGTATCTGTAATGGTTGTCAGTTGTTCATGGAACTGGACCTTATTAATCCAGACCATAAGGAACACGGTAAAATGACCTACAATGATTCGCACAAACACGAAAGCGGATTTACCTCAGTAGAAATACAACAAAACAATTCCGTAATGCTTTCTACCTTGGCTGGAACCAACTTGGGAGTATGGATTTCCCATGGGGAAGGAAAGTTCAAATTACCAATGTCCAAAGACAACTATGAGATCGTGGCCAATTATGGTTATGAGGGATATCCGGCCAATCCAAACGGATCGGACTATAATACAGCCATGCTTTGTGACACAACCGGAAGACATTTGGTAACCATGCCACATATTGAACGTTCCATCTTCCAATGGAACTGGGCACACTATCCTGCAGGCAGGCAGGACGAAGTTTCTCCTTGGTTGGAGGCATTTGTCAATGCAAGAAAATGGATAGAGAACCAAAACAAGAATTAAAACAAAACCTTGGTAAAAGGAATATACTTAAAAAAAGGCCGATGCATAAACATCGGTCTTTTTTGTTCCATTATTTTAAAACCCAATCGGGCATTGGGATGGAAAATCAATCCAACGGCAAAAAAAATGAAAATGAAAACTACAAATTGTCCGCAACACGTTTTATTCACTTAATCATCTCTAATTTAATTGCTTATTGTGCCCTTGGATATAAAAATTTGATATTTGAATTCCATGGAAACTAGGAATTCATTAATATTATAACACGATTTTTGGGAATGCCATTTTAGAATACCGTTCCCTTTTCTTAATTTGCCCATACGTTTAGATAAAAATATGCAAACAATCACCCGCCTTTTTGATTTTCCGTATTATCAATTAGAAAAGTTTAACCTTGAAAAGTCCTTGGTGACCAAATACAACGGTATATGGACTTCCATTTCTACCCAAGAGTATATTGATAAAGCAAACACAGTGAGTCGCGCTCTGTTAAGATTGGGGGTCAAACCCAATGATAAGATCGCTGTAATTTCGATGAACAATAGGACAGAATGGAATATCATGGATATTGGCATTCTCCAATTGGGTGCCCAGAACGTTCCTATCTACCCGACGATATCCGAAGAGGATTACAAGTATGTTTTAAATCATTCTGAGGCAAAGTACTGTTTCGTATCCTGCAGTGAAGTATATCACAAGGTGAAATCCGTACAGGGTGATACACCACATCTTTTGGAGGTGTATTCCTTTGACGCCTTATCGGATTGCAAAAACTGGAGCGAAATTATGGATTTGGGAGCGAACACTTCCAACCAAACAGAGGTGGATGCCCTAAAAGAAGCCGTAAAGCCCCACGACCTTGCTACCTTGATATATACATCAGGAACCACCGGAAGACCTAAAGGGGTTATGTTGTCCCATGAAAACGTAGTAAGCAATGCCATAGAAAGTTCCAAGAGGTTTCCAATAATGGACGGAAAGGCAAAAGCGCTGAGTTTTCTCCCAGTTTGCCATATTTATGAGCGTATGCTCATGTATCTGTACCAGTACAGGGGAGTGACCATTTATTTCGCAGAATCCATTGACAAGATCAGTGACAACCTTAAAGAGACCGAACCACATGTCATGACGGCTGTTCCCAGATTATTGGAAAAAGTGTACGATAAAATAATAGCCAAAGGAACTGAATTGAAGGGAATTAAAAAGAAACTATTCTTTTGGGCCGTTGACGTAGGATTAAAATATGAACCCTACGGTCAAAACGGATGGTTCTATGAGCAAAAATTAGCCTTGGCACGAAAGCTTATATTCAGCAAATGGAAAGCCGGCCTAGGGGGAAATTTAAATCTTATCGCCTCTGGGAGTGCGGCCTTGCAACCTAGGTTGGCCAGAATATTCAATGCTGCGGAAATGGGGGTCATGGAAGGATACGGACTCACAGAAACCTCTCCTGTTGTTTCTGTGAACGATATGCGCAATGGAGGCTTTAAGATCGGTTCTGTGGGTAAGCTGATAGAACGTACTGAGGTAAAAATTGCCGAAGATGGGGAAATCTGTGTCAAAGGTCCGCAAGTGATGATGGGCTATTACAAGGACACCGAAAAAACGAATGAGGTTATCATTAATGGCTATTTCCACACCGGCGACATCGGTGAATTGGACTCAGAAGGATTTTTGAAAATTACAGATCGAAAAAAGGAAATGTTCAAGACCTCTGGTGGAAAATATGTTGCACCACAACTATTGGAAAATAGGTTTAAACAGTCGCGCTTTATCGAGCAAATTATGGTGGTTGGAGAAGGAGAAAAAATGCCTGCAGCCCTAATCCAGCCCGATTTTGATTTTGTAAGGAACTGGGCCAAAATACATGACATCAACGTTGGTGACAATAAAGATCTTGTGACCAATAAAAAGGTAATAGAACGATTCCAGGAAGAAGTGGACCAGGCAAACGAACATTTTGCAAAATGGGAAAAGGTAAAACAGTTTCGTCTGACCCCGGAGGCTTGGACCATTGATGGAGGTCACGTTACCCCTACCCTAAAACTAAAAAGAAAAATAATCAAAGAAATGTATATGGATCTTTACCATGAGATCTACGGCAATCCAAATGCCCGATAAAACTTAAATCACCTTTAAAATACCCCTGATCCCAAGGGGTATTTTTTTATCCTTCATTGGAATATTTTAATAAAATTTATTATGCATGCATAATAAATTTTATTATATTTGGACAACTATCAAAAAATAAATGAAGGATCTTACCGTAGACTACGCCCTCAGGGCAACATGGCAGGCCGTAACCAAGATGTACAATGAAGAGGCCAAAAACTATGAAACAACCATGGCCATTGGTTTTACCTTATTGAGCATAGATCCAAAAACAGGAACTCCCTCAACTGCCTTAGGACCCAAAATGGGTATGGAAGCAACCTCTCTTTCGAGGATTATAAAAAGTATAGAATCCAAAGGTCTTATTGAAAGAAAACCGAATCCTGATGATGGCAGGGGCGTGCTCATTCATTTGACACCTTTGGGCCTGGAGAAAAGAAAGCTGTCCAAAGACGTGGTCATGCGATTTAATGAGGTAGTTCGACTCAATATTCCAAACGAAAAACTCCAACACTTTTTTGAGGTAACCGATACGATCAACAAATTGATTGCCGAAAAAAAAGTTTATATAAAAAATTCAACAACCAAATAATTCTATTTATTAATGAACAAGCATATAAAAAAGGTAGCGGTAATTGGCTCTGGTATAATGGGAAGTGGCATCGCATGCCATTTTGCCAATATTGGTGTAGAAGTATTGTTATTGGATATTGTTCCACGGGAATTGACCGATAGGGAAAAGGCCAAAGGACTTTCTTTGGAAGATAAAGCAGTCCGCAATAGACTCGTTAATGATTCACTGACCGCTTCATTGAAATCCAAGCCATCCCCTATTTACCACCAAGATTTCGCCAAGCGCATCCAAACGGGAAACCTAGAGGATGATATTGCCAAAGTAGGCCAGGTAGATTGGATTATAGAAGTGGTCGTAGAGCGCTTGGATATCAAGAAGAAGGTATTTGAGAATTTAGAAAAATACAGAAAGCCAGGAACCCTGATAACCTCCAATACCTCTGGAATTCCCATTAAATTCATGAGTGAGGGCAGAAGTGATGATTTCCAACAACATTTCTGTGGCACACACTTTTTTAATCCCGCTAGATATTTAAAATTATTTGAGATTATTCCCGGGCCAAAAACTTCTCCTGAGGTATTGGAATTCCTTAATGGTTATGGAGAAAAATTCTTGGGAAAGACCTCCGTAGTAGCCAAGGATACTCCGGCATTTATAGGAAATAGGATTGGTATTTTTAGTATTCAGAGCTTGTTCCACATGGTCAAAGAGTTGGGCCTTACTGTGGAAGAGGTCGATAAATTGACAGGCCCGGTGATCGGACGTCCTAAATCGGCTACGTTCAGAACGGTGGATGTTGTTGGATTGGACACGTTGGTACATGTTGCCAATGGCATTTATGAGAACTGTAAAAAAGATGAGCGCTTGGAGCTTTTTAAACTCCCACCATTTATAGATACCATGATGAAAAACAATTGGTTGGGAAGTAAAACCGGCCAAGGATTCTACAATAAGATCAGAAATGCCGATGGATCCAGTGAAATAAAGACATTGGACCTGGACACCTTGGAATACAGGGCCAACAAAAGGGCCAGTTTTGCCACATTGGAACTGACAAAGACGATTGACAAGGTAGTTGACCGTTTTAAAGTACTGGTTTCAGGAAAGGACAAGGCAGGTGAGTTTTACCGTAAAAGTTTTGCTGCCCTCTTCGCTTACGTTTCCCATAGAATCCCAGAGATTACCGATGAACTTTATAAGATTGATGATGCCATGAAGGCTGGTTTTGGATGGGAACACGGTCCCTTCCAAATTTGGGATGCGGTTGGTTTGGAAAAAGGGTTGGAAATGATCAAAGCGGAAGGATTGGAGCCTGCTGCTTGGGTCAATGAGATGAAAGCATCGGGTATCTCTTCCTTCTACGCCGTTAAAGATGGGGCTACTTATTTTTATGATATCCCTAAAAAGTCGGTAGAAAAAGTCCCAGGACAGGATGCCTTTATCATATTGGACAATATCCGCAAGACCAAGGAAGTCTTCAAGAACAGTGGTGTGGTCATAGAGGATTTGGGAGACGGAATCCTAAATGTGGAGTTCCAATCCAAAATGAATACCATAGGAGGGGACGTTTTGGCCGGAATCAATAAGGGAATCGATCTGGCAGAAAAAGATTTTCAGGGCTTGGTTGTCGGCAATCAGGCCGCCAACTTTTCGGTAGGTGCCAATATCGGAATGATATTTATGATGGCCGTGGAACAAGAATACGATGAGCTGAACATGGCCATAAAAATGTTCCAGGACACGATGATGCGTATGAGGTATTCGTCAATTCCTACCGTAGCTGCACCCCATGGGATGACCCTGGGTGGTGGCTGTGAATTGTCCTTACATGCGGATAAGGTGGTAGCCGCAGCAGAAACCTATATAGGGCTGGTGGAATTTGGAGTAGGAGTTATTCCAGGAGGTGGTGGTTCCAAGGAAATGGCGCTAAGAGCTTCGGATACCTTTAGAAAAAATGATGTGGAGCTCAATGTTCTCCAAGAATATTTCTTGACCATAGGTATGGCCAAGGTCTCTACTTCTGCCTATGAGGCATTTGATCTGGGGATCCTTCAAAAAGGCAAGGATATTGTGGTTGTGAACAAAGACCGACAGATTGCAACTGCCAAAGCCTACGCTAAATTGATGGCTGAAACTGGCTACACGCAACCACCCAAACGAACCGACGTTAAAGTGTTGGGGAAACAGGCCTTGGGAATGTTCTTGGTAGGAACGGATTCTATGCAGGCCGGTAAATACATCTCCGAACACGACAAGAAAATTGCCAATAAATTGGCCTATGTGATGGCTGGGGGAGATTTGTCCGAAGCCTCTATGGTGAGCGAACAGTATCTATTGGATTTGGAAAGGGAGGCTTTCCTGTCACTATGTACAGAGCGCAAGACCTTGGAACGCATTCAGCACATGTTAAAGACCGGAAAACCTTTACGTAACTAGAAACAAGTATTGAAATTCAACATTGAATTCACCATTTCAACTACAATTATAAATCTCAATACGCAATACGACAAGAAAAATGAAAACAGCATATATAGTAAAAGCCTACAGAACCGCAGTTGGGAAAGCACCGAAAGGGGTATTCCGTTTTAAAAGGCCCGATGAACTCGCAGCGGAAACCATAGAACATATGATGAAGGAGATTCCGCAATTGGACAAAAAACGAATCGATGATGTTATGGTGGGCAATGCCATGCCCGAAGCTGAACAAGGATTGAATGTAGCCCGATTGATTTCCCTCATGGGATTGAACATCGATGATGTTCCCGGGGTTACCGTAAACAGATACTGTGCCTCAGGGATAGAAACCATTGGTATGGCCACAGCCAAGATCCAAGCCGGAATGGGCGACTGTATTATAGCCGGAGGTGCAGAAAGCATGAGTTACATCCCTATGGGTGGTTATAAGCCCACTCCAGATTATGCCGTAGCCAAAGAAGGCCATGAAGATTATTATTGGGGTATGGGACTTACTGCTGAGGCCGTAGCCGAACAATTTAAGGTTTCCCGTGAGGATCAGGACCAATTTGCTTACAATTCGCATATGAAGGCTCTAAAGGCCCAGTCAGAAGATCGTTTTAAGGAACAAATTGTCCCAATAAAGGTAGATCACACTTTTGTAAATGAAAACGGAAAGAAAGAAACGAAATCGTACACCGTGACCAAAGATGAAGGTCCAAGAGCCGATACCTCCTTAGCTGTATTGAACAAATTGAGACCTGTTTTTGCCGCCAACGGATCTGTCACTGCTGGAAATTCCTCACAAATGAGTGATGGTGCCGCCTTTGTACTGGTCATGAGCGAAGAAATGGTCAAGGAACTCAATTTGGAACCGATAGCCCGACTTGTCAATTATGCGGCAGCTGGTGTGGAACCAAGAATTATGGGGATTGGTCCGGTAAAAGCCATTCCAAAAGCGTTAAAACAAGCAGGTTTGAAGCAAGAGGATGTAGAGCTGATCGAATTGAACGAGGCATTTGCTTCACAATCACTTGCCGTTATCCGTGAGCTGAATCTCAACCCCGATATCGTAAATGTAAACGGTGGTGCCATAGCCCTGGGACATCCTTTGGGGTGTACAGGTGCCAAACTATCGGTACAGTTGTTCGACGAGATGCGCAAGCGTAACATGAAAGGAAAATACGGCATGGTAACCATGTGTGTGGGAACCGGACAAGGGGCAGCAGGAATATTCGAATTTCTTAATTAATAAAATAAAATAGTTGGGAGCAGTTGTTCTTATACCAGATCAGGCTCTATTAATATTAGATAAAATCCAAAACTTATGAGCACAGAAACTATTAAAAAAGACATATTACGGGGAGGGCAATTCCTTGTAAAAGAAACCAACTGTGAGGATATCTTTACTCTTGAGGATTTATCCGAGGAGCAAAAAATGATGCGCGACAGTACCAAAGAATTTGTGGACCGGGAACTATGGGCACATTGGGAACGGTTTGAAAAGAAAGATTATGCCTACACAGAAGAATGTATGCGCAAAGCAGGTGAATTGGGCCTTTTGAGCGTTGCTGTTCCCGAATCCTATGGCGGAATGGGTATGGGGTTTGTGTCCACCATGTTGGTCTGTGATTATATTTCGGGTGCCACTGGTTCTTTCAGTACGGCGTTTGGAGCCCATACAGGTATCGGGACCATGCCCATTACTCTTTATGGAACTGAGGAACAGAAACAAAAATATGTGCCCAAATTGGCAACTGGAGAATGGTTCGGGGCCTATTGTTTAACGGAACCGGGAGCTGGCTCTGACGCCAACTCGGGAAAGACCAAAGCGGTATTGTCCGAAGATGGCACGTACTACAATATCACGGGGCAGAAAATGTGGATCTCCAATGCCGGGTTCTGTAATTTGTTCATTGTCTTTGCACGCATAGAAAACGACAAAAATATTACAGGGTTTATCGTTGAAAACGATCCAAGCAATGGTATTTCCATGGGTGAAGAGGAAAAGAAATTGGGAATTCACTCCTCCTCTACCCGACAGGTATTTTTCAATGATACCAAGGTACCCGTTGAAAATATGCTTTCAGAAAGAGGCAATGGATTTAAAATTGCCATGAACGCCCTCAATGTGGGTCGTATCAAATTGGCAGCAGCCTGTCTAGAAGCCCAGAGAAGGGTCATCAACGAGGCCACTAAATATGCCAATGAGCGGGTACAATTTAAAACACCTATCGTTAATTTTGGGGCGATCAAGGCAAAGTTGGCCAACATGGCCACCAATTGTTATGCTGATGAATCGGCATGTTATCGCGCAGCAAAAAATATAGAGGATAGAATTGCCATACGTGAGGCGGAAGGAAAATCGCACCAGGAAGCAGAACTTAAAGGTGTAGAGGAATATGCCATTGAGTGCTCCATACTAAAAGTTGCAGTCTCGGAAGATGTTCAGAATACTTCAGACGAAGGGATTCAAATTTTTGGTGGCATGGGGTTCTCTGCGGACACGCCCATGGAATCTGCATGGAGAGATGCCCGTATATCCAGGATCTATGAAGGGACCAACGAGATCAACCGTATGTTGGCCGTAGGTATGTTGGTCAAAAAAGCCATGAAAGGCCATGTGGACCTTTTGGGACCCGCTACCAAGGTAGGTGAAGAATTAATGGGGATCCCATCTTTTGACACCCCAGATTTCTCTGAACTTTTTGCAGAAGAAAAAGATGTGCTCGCCAGATTGAAAAAAGTGTTCCTGATGGTAGCTGGTGCGGCCGTTCAAAAATATGGGCCGGAATTGGAGAACCACCAACAATTGATGTTGTCTGCTTCCGATATCCTTATTGAGATCTACATGGCAGAATCAACCCTATTGAGAACAGAAAAAAATGCGAAACGTTTTGGGGAAGAAAAACAAGCTACGCAAATAGCCATGTCCAAATTGTATTTATATACGGCTGTGGATACCATCATCCAAAAAGGTAAAGAGGCCATTGTTTCTTTTGCCGAGGGTGACGAGCAACGTATGATGCTTATGGGCTTAAAACGCTTTACCAAGTATACCAATCAACCCAATGTGGTTGCCCTGCGCACCCAGATTGCCGATCAGGTTGCAGCTGTCAATGGGTATACCTTCGACTAATTCAAATTAATACCATGCCATCAGGCAATTTTAAAACCGCTCTACAACCAGAGCGGTTTTTTTTGTGCCAAAGGGTTGTATTACGATATTGAACCGCCTAATTTTATACCATGAAGCACGATCTTTTAAACAAAGCCTATGACCCGGAGGAATTTAGGTCTATGGCACACCGATTGGTAGACCATTTGGCCGATCATTTGGATAATACAATTCATGAAAAGTCGAACAAGACCATCCCCTGGAATACCCCTAAGGAAGAGCATGAATTCTGGAGCGATTACTTAAAAAATGGGGATGCCCAAAATTTATTTCCCGAGGTACTTGATCATACCATCCACATCCACCACCCAAAGTATATGGGTCATCAAGTAGCCCCCACTCTCCCTATTACCACGCTTTCGGCTATGATGGCTTCCCTATTGAACAATGGCATGGCCGTTTATGAAATGGGGATGGCACCAACGGCCATGGAGCGCATTATTAGCGATTTTATCTGTAAAAAAATTGGTTACGGTTCCAGTTCCAATGGGTTTTTGACCTCTGGGGGGACGTTGGCCAACCTTACGGCCCTATTATCCGCACGAAAAGCTAAGTTGCCCCACAATATATGGAATGATGGCCATGATGAACAATTGGGCATTATGGTGAGTGAAGAAGCGCACTATTGCGTAGATCGGGCCGCTCGGATCATGGGGTTGGGAGAAAAAGGAATCATAAAAATTCCGGCTACCAAAAATTTTGCCCTAGATACCTCACTTTTGGAAACGTATCTTGACAGGGCCAAAAACGAGGGCATTAAGGTATTTGCCATTGTAGGCAGTGCCCCTTCCACCTCAACAGGGATTTTTGATGATTTGGAAACGATAGCCAACTTTAGCCTTAAAAATGATCTCTGGTTCCATGTAGACGGTGCCCATGGAGGGGCATCTATCTTCTCCAAAACCTACAGATCCATGGTAAATGGCATTGAAAAGGCAGATTCCGTGGTGATCGATGGACATAAAATGATGATGATGCCGGCCTTGACCACGGCCCTACTATTTAAAGATGGAACCCATTCTCATGCCACCTTCAGTCAAAAAGCCGATTATCTTTTGGAGCAATCCGTTGAGGAAGATTGGTACAATCTGGCAAAACGCACCTTTGAATGTACCAAGACCATGATGAGCCTTCATTGGTATACCCTTTTAAAAACCTACGGGGAGGAGATTTTTGATGATTACGTAACCGTTTTATACGATTTGGGCCACGAATTTGCCGAAATCATCCAAAAAGATAAAAGTTTTGAGCTAGCCGTGGAGCCCATGAGCAATATTGTTTGTTTTAGATATGTAAACCATACCTTGGATGACCATACGTTGAACCGGATTAATGAGAAGGTACGCCAATCGATCCTTGAAGATGGGGAATTCTACATTGTACAGACCAAATTAAGGGGTATTCACTATCTAAGGACTACCCTGATGAATCCGTTCACCTCAATGCGCCATTTGGAAAGTCTATTGAAAAAAATCAAACTATTGTCCAATACCATTTTGGCACAACACTAAGAATATTAACAAAAGCCCCTGGATTCAGGGGCTTTTGTTTCTCCAATTATTTTCAATTATCGAATATGGCGTAAAATACGTTATTCCTTAGGGACAAAAGACTCCCTTATGGTAGCCTCTGTGTCTTTCTTCGAGAAATTAATGGCACATTCAATCAAAGCCAGATGAGAGTATGCCTGTGGAAAATTACCCAGTAATCGCTTGGTTTTAAAATCGATATCCTCGCTAAATAGACCCAAATGATTGCTGTAGGACAATAATTTTTCAAAATGCTTAATCGCCTTTTCTTCCTCCCCTATTTTGAACAGACTATTGATGAACCAAAATGTGCAGATGGTAAATGACGATGAAGGCAAGCCAAAATCATCCTCATTCTTATAGCGGTACATCAACCCTTCATTGCTCAGTTCCTTTTCTATGGCCTTTACCGTACTCATAAATTTAGGATCCTTGGCATCAATAAAACCATATGATTCCATTAGCAATACGGAAGCATCCAAATGTGGGGAACCGTAGGACTGGGTAAAGGATTGTTTTTCTTCATTCCAGGCATTCGCATATATATCCTCCCTGATCTCTTGTTCCAATACCTTCCATTGTTTGATCTTGTGTTTCTTCCCAAATATTTTGGCCACTTTGATCGCCCTATCCAAGGCCACCCAGCACAATATCTTTGAAAAGGTAAAATGCCGGTCTTCGGTACGGAATTCCCAGATTCCCTTGTCTGGCTCTTGCCAATGATTTTTCACAATCCAGACGATCCCCTTGGTAATGGTCCAAAGTTCCTCCCCATTGTCAATATCGGTATCAAACTTCACCAATTGTTCATAGATCACATCCATCAAAATACCATAGATGTCATTCTGCCGCTGTTTGTAGGCCGCATTACCGATGCGTACTGGTTTGGAGCCCTTATAACCACTTAGATGGTCCAGGGTTTGCTCGGTCAACTTTTTCTCCTTGTTGATGCCGTACATGATCTGTAGCTTTTCATCCTTGTCAGGAATAAGATCGATAATGAACTGTAAATATCTTCGGGCCACATTCTTATGGCCCAGTTCGGAAACCACTTTGATTACCATGGACGCATCCCTGATCCAACAAAAGCGGTAATCCCAATTACGGACCTCCCCAATCGTCTCAGGAAGGGATGTTGTCGCCGCAGCCAGCACGGCACCAGATTTATCATAGCTCAATAATTTCAAGGTTAATGCGCTCCGTATAATCTGATCATTGAATTTTTTGTAGGTAGGTGTACGTTCAACCCAGTTCAACCAATAGACTTTGGTACGCTGCAAGAGCAGGTACATTTTCTTGGTATCCGGAAGAAAGATCTTTTCGTTATAGCCCAATAAGAAATATCCCGATTCCTTCAGCTCTATTTCCTCTCCTTTTACCACCTTTTCCTTATTGAAGTTGGTATAGAGAAATACAGTATCAAATTTTTCACCATGGGTAAGGCTCGCTATAAAATTAGGCTTGATAAAGGTGACCGTTTCCCCTATGGCATATTCCAATTTGGGGTTATAAATAACCCTAAACTTTGGGGAGCCTGCCTTGAGCTTAAAGAACCTGACAATCTCCGGAGGGGTATGGCTCCCGCCCCCATCACTATAATACCTGGGCATAAAATCATGAACCTCAAAAGTATTCTTGCCATCAGAGAAGGTGGTAACCAAAATACAGGTGTTTTCTTCGTATTGCTGTTCAATGGAATAGGATTCATCCACCAATATCTCAAAACTCCCCCCTTTTTCCTCGTCCAGAATCTTGGCGAAAACCGAGGAAGAATCAAATTCTGGCAGGCAGCACCAATCCAATGAACCTTTCTTGGAAATAAGGGCCGCACTCCTACAATTTCCTATTATTCCGTAGTCTAAATTATCCATATCTTAAATTAGCAGTATTAACAACCTTTAAAGTTGTTTATACTATTCGTTTTGTCGAAATTTAGGAAAAAATAGAGCTATTTAATCCAAAATCTTTCATTTTATGGGCAAAACTATCATAATCTCAAATAGACTACCTGTTCAATTACAAATTGACAATGATGACATCACTGCCATACCCAGTGTGGGAGGACTGGCCACCGGAATGAAATCCGTTCATTCAGGGAGTGACAGTCTATGGATCGGTTGGAGCGGTTTGACCCATGAAGAGATACCCAAGAATCTTGAACCAAAAATAGATAAGGCATTAAAAGATAACGGATGCTCCAAGGTAAGTCTAACAACCGATGAAATAGACGGCTTTTATTATGGTTTTAGCAACCGTACCATCTGGCCATTGTTCCATTATTTTTTGGAGTACTCGGAATTTGAGTCGGCCAGTTGGGACACCTATAAATCGGTCAACCAAAAGTTTGCCGATGCTATTTTGGAAAAGGCCGAAGATGATGATGTTATTTGGGTCCATGATTATCAGTTGATGTTGGTTCCAGAAATGGTCAAGGAAAAGCGACCCAATACATCCATTGGATTCTTTCTACATATTCCTTTTCCCTCCTTTGAAATTTTCCGGACATTGCCCTGGAGGAAAGAAATTTTAAGAGGTTTGTTGGGGTCCGATCTCATTGGATTCCATACGTACGATTATGAACGTCACTTTCTGAGTTCCGTAAGACGACTTCTTGGACTAGAGGTGAGTTTCAATGAAATCAATGTGGAAGATCGGGTCATAAAAGTAGACTCTTTCCCCATGGGGATCGATTACAAGAAATTCAGCAGTGCTGCGAGCTTACACGAAAAAAACACGGACGACAAACAATCAGAGCTACAGCGAAGGCTCAACGTCCATAAGGAATCGACCCCAGATGCAAAACTTATCCTGTCCATAGATCGTTTGGATTATTCCAAGGGAATAGCAAAACGATTGAATGCCTTTGAATATTTCCTGAACAAGCATCCCCAATACAAGGAAAAGGTAAGGCTTATTATCCTTGCCGTCCCTTCAAGATCCAATGTGCCACAGTACCAACTTTTAAAGAAGGAAATTGATGAATTGGTGGGTAGGATCAATGGAGAATTTGCAACCGTAAGTTGGACGCCCATCTGGTACTTCTATAGATCCATGCCCTTTGAAAATTTGATAGACCTATATACCTCCAGTGACATTGCCCTTTTGACCCCGATTAGGGATGGTATGAATTTGGTGGCCAAAGAGTATATAGCCACCAGGACCGATAAAACAGGGGTACTTATTTTGAGTGAAATGGCAGGTTCCGCCAATGAGATGAACGAATCCCTCCTTATTAACCCAAATAATTTCGACCAGATCAGCGATGCCCTTATCCAGGCCATTCATATGCCCAAGGAGGAGCAGATTGCCAGAAATAGTATTTTACAGGAACGATTGGAACGCTATAATGTGGAGAAATGGGCCAACGATTTCATGAAATCCCTCTTGGAACAAAAGGAAAGCACCCATAAATACATATCGAAAATACTTTCCGAAAAAACCTTGGATACGGTCATAGACCAGTACCATTCGGCCAAAAGAAGATTGTTGTTCTTTGATTATGACGGCACCCTCTCCGGGTTTCATGTGGACCCACAAAAGGCAGGCCCCGATGAAGATCTGTACGTCCTATTGGACAAAATTAATGCCCAGGAAAACACTGATGTTTATTTGATAAGCGGAAGGGATACGGACACTTTCAAAAGATGGTTCCTACATAAAAAATATAACATGATCGCGGAACACGGAGTCTGGCTGTCCAAAGAAGGTGAGGATTTTACACTTTTGGAACAGATCAAAAATGATTGGATGTCCAAGATTAGGCCCGTGTTGGAATCTTTTGTGGACAGAACACCAGGTTCATTCATAGAGGAGAAAAACTATTCCTTGGCTTGGCATTATAGGAACACTGACCCTGATTTTGGAAAGAAAAGGGCAACAGAATTGACCACAGTGTTAACCAGTTTGATTGCCAATGACAACTTAAGCGTCCTTTCAGGCAACAAAGTTTTGGAAATTAAAAGTAGTGGGGTAAACAAGGGTCGAGCGGCGATAAAAATGCTGACTGGAAACGATTATGATTTTATCTTTGCCATTGGTGATGATTGGACCGATGAATATATGTTTGAGGAATTGCCCGATGATGCCGTTACCGTTAAGGTGGGCATGCAAAAGACACAGGCCAAGTATTATGTAGAAAACACTAAAAAGGTTAGGGATCTTTTGAGTAAATTTATAAAATAGCAATGCGCATACCATAACCGATGAGAAATTTACTGGCATTACTGCTTTGCGGCCTACCATGGGTAATATATCCACAGACGAATCCAGAGGTATATCTGGTCGATATCAATAAAGGTGGGGACAGTCTTTTGTTCAACAAGCCCATGAACATATCCAATAACGAAGGTTATGACAACCAACCTTCTTTTTTTGATGATGACCATCTCCTTTATGCCTCCAACCGCAAAGGGCAAACAGATATCAAGAAATACAAGATCAAGAATGGCAATTCCAGTTGGCAATCGGATACCCCTCATGGGAGTGAATACTCTCCCCTACGAATCAAGGGCACTGATCAAATATCGGCCATTCGATTAGACCATGACGGCACCCAATTGTTGTATCGTTATACCAATAACCAAGAAATTCCAGAAGTGCTGCTAGGGAATTTGAAAGTAGGTTACCACCTATGGTTCAATGACCATATTTTGGTTACTACTGTGCTCACAGGAGAAGGCATGGACCTTGTTGTTACCAATTTTAAAGACAACAGAAATTATACCGTTCAAAAAAATGTGGGCAGGTCATTACATAAAATTCCAAACTCCAATTTAATCAGTTTTATCAGTAAGGAAAAAGAATTGTGGACCATAAAATCCATGGATCCAGTTTCCGGAGCTACCAAGGAAATCACCCGCACCTATCTGTTCAAAGAGGATGTGTGTTGGCTAAACGATGGCAGCTTGCTCACGGGTTTTGGCAATAAACTTTATCGGTTCCATCCCGAGATCGATAAGAATTGGAGGCTTGCACATGTCTTTGATAATATGGACATCCATATGATTTCTAGATTGGCAGTCAATTCGAATACCACACAATTGGCCTTGGTGGCGGACATATCTCCTGAGGTGGTAGTGTATAAACAGATAGCTGCATTTAACGCAAGGGACATTGAATCCTATTTGGATACCTTTACAGATGATATCAAAGTTTATGGCTATGGGGGGCTTCGGCTCTACCAGGGAAAGGATATGTTACGAAAAGAATTTACCGAATATTTTAATTCCAATCCGGACCTGGACTATAGCATCAAGGATAAAATAGTAATGGACAACAAAGTTCACCATGAGGCCATGATCACGGCAGCTAGAACGACTGTCAAGAAAACCTTTATGTACACCGTAGTCAATGGAAAAATAGCAAGTCTAATGTTGTACGTAGAGCCCTAAAATTGAACATAAAACCCCATATCCTTCCGGTTATTGTTTTTTCCCAATTTGCCTGTACTTCCCTTTGGTTTGCCGGTAATGCCATTGTTGGGGATCTCGCTCAAACACATGATTTGGCACCTGGTATGACAGGACTGATGCTTTCTTCCGTTCAATTGGGTTTTATAACGGGCACACTTTTGTTTGCGGCCCTGATGATAGCAGATAGGTTTTCTCCCTCAAAACTATTTTTGGGATGCGCCTTATTGGCGGCTATGTGCAATACCGTTCTCCTTTTGGATCACCTTACCGAATTTACGTTGCTATCGGCCCGGTTTACCACTGGTTTCTTTTTGGCGGGCATCTATCCCGTAGGAATGAAAATTGCATCAGATTATTATGAAGGCGGACTTGGGAAGGCCTTGGGTTTTCTTGTAGGTGCCTTGGTTTTGGGAACCTCCTTTCCCCATGCTATCAAGGGAACATCCACGGGATCGGATTATAATCTGGTAATTTTAACGACCTCAATTTTGGCAGTTAGTGGGGGTTTTGCCATGTTTTTACTCGTCCCCAACGGCCCCTTTAGAAAACCAAGTAAGGTCTTACAGCTCAAAGCGGGTATAACCCTATTTAAAATACCCGCCTTTAAAAAGGCTGCCTATGGGTATTTTGGCCATATGTGGGAACTATATGCATTTTGGGCATTTATTCCTATAGCCATCGGCACCTATAATTCAATGGGACCCCGGGATATCCCCATTTCCTTTTGGACCTTTATGATTATCGGTCTTGGCAGTATCTCTTGTATCATTGGAGGGTATATCTCCCTAAAAAAGGGAAGTAAAAAGGTCGCCGTAGTTTCCTTGGCACTCTCTGGGATATTGTGTGGCATTTCTCCCTTCATCTTTCAACTATCCGCTCCATTCTTTATCCTATTATTATGCCTATGGGGTATGCTCGTAGTATCCGATTCCCCCCAATTCTCTACCATGGTGGCCTCGGCCTCTCCTTCAGAACTCAAAGGAACGGCCCTTACCCTTGTCAATTGCATCGGTTTTGCGATAAGTATCTTGTCCATACAACTAGCCTCTTTTTTGATGAACAGCATAGATCCCATTTACACATTCACCTTTTTGGGCCTTGGTCCACTTTTTGGTGTCATAAATCTCATCAAAAAATCCTCTTAACAATTTGTTAAGATTTTATAAGGTTCTATAGCCGTAAATTACGGACATAAAAAAAACTATATGATGAGAAAACTACTTACCCCCGTTTTAATCTTTTGCACTACCTTCTTATTTGCACAGACAGATCAACGAATTTATGATATTATCAATGCGGTATCATCTGAACGCATAGAAAAAGATGTAACCACCTTGGTTAATTTTGGTACAAGGCACACCCTAAGTGATACCATTTCGAAGACCAAGGGCATTGGGGCAGCTAGAAGATGGATAAAAAGTGAATTTGACAAAATTTCCACTACCTGTGGAAATTGTTTGGAAGTTTCCTATCAAAAGGATTTGGTAAAAAAAGATGCGAATGCCAGAATTGTAAAAGACGTGGAGGTGGTCAACGTAGTGGCCATTCAAAGGGGTACCAAATACCCAAATCGCTACATCATAATGAGCGGGGATATTGATTCCAGAGTTAGCGATCCAACCAATTTCACCTCAGAATCTCCAGGGGCCAATGACAATGCCAGTGGTATGGCAGGAACCATAGAGGCGGCAAGGGTATTGTCAAAATATAAATTTGAAAGTAGCATAATCTATCTTGGACTTTCCGGGGAAGAACAAGGACTTTTCGGCGGACAGGGATTGGTAAAAAGTGCCAAAGAAAAAGGATGGGACATCATTGGGATCTTCAACAACGATATGATCGGGAACATCAAAGGGGTGGATGGAATTATCAGTAATACCGATTTTAGGATTTTTTCCGAGCCTGTTCCACCAACGGAAACTGAAAGAGAACGCAATATGCGTCGCTTTTACGGAGGTGAGGTTGACGGAATATCAAGGCAACTCGCCCGTTATGTGCACAACAATGTTAAGACCTACATGCCAGAAATGAATCCTATGATGATCTATCGTCTGGACCGATTTGGCCGTGGTGGTCACCACAGACCATTCAATGATGCTGGTTATGCAGGTATCCGTATTATGGAAGCGCATGAAAACTATACCCAGCAGCATCAGGATATACGTGTGGAAGATGGGATTGCCTACGGGGATGTCCTGGAGCACGTAAATTTTGATTACGCCCGTAATCTTACTGCAGTTAACGCTATTAATATGGCTTCCCTGGCCTGGGCACCACCAGCACCTCAAGAAGTAAAAATTGGAGGTATTGTTGAACCATCCGCCAAATTTGAATGGAGCAAGGTAGATGGTGCCACAGGGTATAAAATTTATTGGAGGGACACCACCTCCCCTACTTGGGACCACAGCAGATATGTGGGAGATGTTACGGAATTTACCTTGGAAGGCATTGTGATCGATAATTATTTCTTTGGAGTCTCTGCTGTTGGAAAGGACGGTTTTGAAAGTGTGGTGGTTTTTCCAAATGCCATCATGAGAAACTAATATCTTTAATGGCCCATGGCAATTCCTAAGTATTGGAAATGCCATGGGCTATCTTTTTAATAAAGTGTTCTATTCCCATTTATTTCTTGATCATATGAAAAAACCAGCATTCACACTTTGGGCCACCTTATTGTTTCTTGGTTGGGTTCAGGCCCAAGAAATATACACAGAGCAAGATACATTAAGAGGTAGCATTACCCCAGAACGGGCCTGGTGGGACCTTAACTTTTATCATTTGGACATTGAGGTAAAGCCTGACAACAAATATATTTCAGGGTCCAATACCATTCGCTATACCGTTCTGGAAGAACAACAAGTATTGCAAATAGATCTTCAACCTCCCTTAAAAATTGAAAAGATTACCCAAGATGGAGAGGAGCTCGCGTTTACCTCAAACATCAATGCCCATTTTGTGACCTTGGAGAAGACACAAAATAAGGGTACCGTCAATGAGATCATCGTCAGTTATTCGGGACATCCGAAAGAAGCCATCAATGCGCCGTGGGATGGAGGTTTTTCTTGGAACAAGGATGCCAATGGCAAGCATTTCGTCGCCACCTCCTGTCAAGGTCTTGGTGCAAGTGCTTGGTGGCCCAATAAGGACCATATGTACGACGAGGTAGACAGTATGGCCATTAGTGTGAAAGTACCCAAAAACTTGATGGAAGTATCCAACGGCAGGTTGTTGAATGTTGAAGAACAAGAAAACACCAAGACCTATCATTGGTATGTAAACAGTCCCATCAATAATTATGGCGTGAATGTAAACATTGGCGATTATGTGCATTTTGGTGAAACCTATGCTGGTGAAAATGGGCCCTTGACCATGGACTATTATGTGCTTCGTGATAATTTGGAAAAGGCTAAAAAACAATTTACCGATGCCCCAAAAATGATGAAGGCATTTGAACATTGGTTTGGCCCCTACCCTTTTTATGAAGATGGTTTTAAACTAGTGGAGGTGCCTTATTTAGGGATGGAACACCAAAGTTCAGTAACCTACGGGAATGGTTATGAAAATGGATATTTAGGACGTGATCTTTCCGGTACAGGGTGGGGTCTAAAATTTGATTTTATCATTATCCACGAATCGGGACACGAATGGTTCGCCAATAATATTACCAACAGGGATACTGCCGATATGTGGATTCATGAAAGTTTTACCGCATACTCAGAAAATCTATTTTTAGACTATTATTATGGCAAAGAAGCCTCTTCTGCATACGTAATAGGTACCCGACATAATATTGAGAACAAAAAACCCATTATCGGGCCGTATAATGTCAACAAAACTGGAGGGGATATCTATTATAAAGGAGCCAATGTGTTACATACCTTAAGACAGCTTTTGGAAGACGACAATAAATGGAGGGAAATCTTAAGGGGACTCAATAGCCAATTCTATCATCAGACCGTGACCTCACAGCAGGTTGAAGATTATTTGAGCCAACATACGGGAATTGATCTTACGGCATATTTTAACCAATACCTGCGTACCACCAAAATACCGATGTTGGAATACAAACTGGAAGCCAAGAAACTAAGCTTTCGATATACCAATATCGTTGAGGATTTTGATATGCCCGTGCTCATGCATCTGGATGAAGAAAAATTGTGGATTTTCCCTACCGGAGAATGGAAGACGATCCCACTTCAGAATAGTGTAATAAAAATAAGGCCTGACGACAACCTTTACATTTATTCCTCTAAAATTTAATCAATTTCCAAAAAATTATTTGGCAGTAAAGTAGTTCAGCACAAGATCATTAACTTTGATATTCATTGGGTGATTTTGTTATCGAATGTACCCATAACAAAGACCCAAAACCTTTTCCTTAAGGTTCTAGATAATTGAGTAATGTTAAACGTATCGGATATCCAATATCCATTAAGATTCCGATATTCAAAATTGATTTCCCCCATATGAAATTGCATACAAATCTAATGCCCCTGCTTCTATTTGTTGTCCTACTTGGTTCCTGTAAAACAGAAGAAAAGAAACAAGGAAACGAACAAGATTTTGCCCTTACTTCCAAAACAATTAACTCCATAAATTTCAACTGTGCTGATCTGGGTGAAGATGAAATGGGAATTCCACGTTCAATACTTTATCTAACTGTAAATGGAAAAACAATTGATATTGCAAAAATCAATAATTGTCTCCCGATAGATAAAGAGCAGTACGCTAGTAATAATATAGATGAAAATGCTGTGGATGCCTCTTACGGGTATTGGGCGGGAAATGGGGCTTATTTTTACGTGATCCTAAAAGAAAACGAAGGATATATTTATAGGGCCAAAGTAGATGAAATGGACGACCAACCTATGTCCTATTCGCTTTTTGGCATTTATTCCAACGGAAAATTCTTTGAAAAAGATCGGGAAGAAAAAAAGGACAAGGAAGCTGAACTACTTCTTGCAAATACCTTTCCGAAAATCAAAAAAAATGCTAGTTCAAAAGAGATTGAGGATAGCATTCAGCCAAACGTCAACCAAATCAACAAAGCCCTTCCTTTTTTAAAGGTAATCTCCAAGGAAGTGCAATTTAAATTTGATGATTTTAAGACCCCTATTACCATTTGGTATTCGGATGAAAAATTGCCGGTAAAAATGAAAATGGGCATCAGGGATGATGAAGGACTTTTTTCCAACGATTTTGAATATTATTTTATCAATGGAAAAATATGGTATTCGGACCAAATCCTTTCTAAATATGTTTTTGAGGATGAAGCACTACAACATTATATTAATTCGGTTTGGACTAATATTCAAGTAAGCGAGAAACGATTTAAAGCCTGGGAAAAACGAATACTCCAGACGATTGCACAGATAGACAATGCCACCATCAATTCCAGAAAAGATGACGACAAAACCATAACAGGGAATTATGAACTTATACAGGGGCAATGGCAAAGTACCGATGATTCTAAAAGTCAAATTGCATTTATCGGGTCGATCAAAAAAGATTTCTATAATGGTGAGCCAATATCCCAAACTCCTTTTAGTATTTCCAATACCTGCAAAAATGAATCCAATATTAGTGCAGAAGTAGCTCCTGATGCTTTTATGACCTTACCCGAGGAAGATCAGTGTTTTTTCATTTTAACATTGGATGAAAATCTACTGCAATTAAATTACGTGGGTCGTGGTAATACCTTGACCTATAAGAGACTGCACTAAAAAAGATTTTTCACAAAATCCACATCAATAAATATATGGGCTTACATTGCATTTTATATCCATAAAAATATTTTACTATCCTAGTAAATATATAGATTAACTAGTTATATATTTGGCGCGTTTAAAATTCATTTAGATGAATAGACTAGCTGCACTTCACCTACTTTTACTTTTGGGCATTTTACCAACTACCACAAGAGCCCAAAAAACTGTTGATAACCAAGATCAACTTTGGACACGTTATTTTTTAAAAATTAAAATAGATCCTAAATGGCAAATATTACAAGAATTAGATGAAAGGGTTTATTGGTTTCCATGGAGACAGCATCAATTTGTTTCTAGAACGCAACTTGAGCGAAACCTGGGAAAAGGATATCATTTTGGGATCGGGTTCACCTATTCAGAACAAGCAACGCCCCAAGATCCAACAATTAAGGATTTTACCAATCAAACAGAACTAAGACCACAATTGGCCCTGGAGTATAATCAACATCTTTCCAAAAAATTCACAATAAACCATCGGTACTGGACTGAATTCAGATATTTTGAACGAAACAATGGCTCATTTGAATTTGCCAATAATCGCAGTAGATACAAACTGGAGCTCAGAAACACCTCATTAAATCATATAACCCTGAAAGCCTATAATGAAATTCTTCTTAACATCGGAGGCAACATTATACATAATGTTTTCGACCAAAATAGGTATGGGACAAGTATTCAATATATGCCCCTTGAAAATTTAGGTATTGAAATTGGCTATCTAAACTCCTTTCAACAACGAAAATCTGGTGTAGATTTTTACAATAGAAATATTGTACGCTTAACAGTGCATCATACCATCAACTATAAACCTGCTAATATTCCTTAAGATGTCCGAATTATTCAACTCCCTGACTATCCCTTTTTTACTTGCCATGTTTCTTGCCATCACCATGGGAGGTAGTGGTACTGCACCTTCATTTTCGGCTGCCTATGGTGCCAATGTTCTAAAAAGGTCATTAATACCCGGATTGTTCGGCATTATGGTACTGGCAGGTGCTTTAATAGCCGGGAAGGAAGTTTCACTAACATTAGGAAATGGCCTTTTAGAACAATCCTTTTTTACCCCATTAAATACGTCCGTCATCCTTCTTTCTATTGGGCTATCTGTCCTAATAGCAAGCTTACTAGGTGTTCCACAATCTACCAGCCAATCTACCGTCCTTTCCATTGCAGGAGCAGCATCGGCCTTGGATGGCCTGAACACGCAAAAATTATTTGTAGAAATTATCCCAACTTGGATCATTCTTCCGATAATTTCATTCTTTTTAATGTTCCTCCTTTCCAATTATGTACTTCCTTTAATCAAAATCAGAATAATCACAGATGATTACTCACATCTCAACGAACATAAGGGTATTAAGGCATTATTGATTTTATCCTGTCTCTATGTGGCATTTTCAATTGGGGCAAACAACGTTGCTAATGCCGCAGCACCAATAGCTTCTTTGACAGCGAATGAGATTGGACAAGAAAGTGTCCAAAACTTTTTACCCTTGACCATTTTATCAGTTTTGGTTGTTGCCCCTTGTTTCGCTATCGGAAGTTCTCTTTTTGGGCACCAGGTTACTAAAACAACAGGGAAGAAAATTGTGGAAGTCAGTCCTATTTACGCAACAATAATTGCTGTTATCGTGGCCAGTTTACTAGTATTTGCTTCTGTGGTAAAAGGTATTCCAACCTCATTGGTACAATTGAACGGAGCTGCCTTTATAGCCTTAAGCGTTAGCAAAAATGGATTCAAAACAACCTTTAGCAATAAAATTGTAAAAAGGTTTTTTCTAGTGTGGGCCATAGCTCCCCTGTTCGCTTATTTAGTTACCTGGGTCTTGATCACTTTATTACAGAAATAAGTTGCCATTTTTACAGAAAACAATCTTTTTCCTGAGTTCAGATCTCGAAAAAACCATTCCCCCTTCTTATAAAAGCATGGCACGAGATAGAATAATGAAGTTTTGAATTAAAAAACAGTAAATTTATTCAAATCATCAAAAGGCTCCCAGCAAGAGAATTAACGTAAACAGCACCTATAATGCCATACATACAAAACATTTCTGAAAAGCTATTATCTTCATTGGAGGAAAATTGGATAATTTTCATAAAGCAAATACCCGGCATACTTATTGCCATTCTCATCGTAGCTTTAGGTATTTTGATATCCAAAAAAATAGGCAATCTGTCTCGTAAAGTCATTTCCCAAAGGTCAGATGACCCTATCATGGTTAATTTCTTGACCAAAGGAATCAAGTTGTTACTGTATTCCATATTTATCATGTATGCTTTGGAAGTAGCAGGACTTCAAAGTATTGCCACAGGAATTCTCACGGCTGCAGGAGCCTCGGCTGTAATCATAGGATTTGCCTTTAGGGATATCGGGGAAAACTTTATATCTGGAATTATTCTGTCATTCAACAGACCGTTTAACGTGAATGAAACCGTCAGTATAGGCGAAATTTTTGGGAAAGTAAAAACCATTGAATTCCGGTATACCAAGTTAAGGACCTTTGATGGCCGTGATGTATACATTCCAAATAGCGATGTCATAAAAAAACCGGTGTTCAATTATACCGAAGATGGATTCTATAGGTTCGATTTCTTGGTAGGTATCGCCTATGAGAATAATATAGGGGAAGCTGAAAAATTGATCAAACAGGTCGTTAAAAATACCAAGGGCACTTTTGAAGATGATACCCACCGTAATTTTATTGTGGCAGATGAATTGGCCGTTAGTACCGTAAACCTCAAAGTACATTTTTGGATCAACACTTTTGAATACGGAAAGGAAGCCTTGGTGATTAAAGGAAAAGTAATTACCAACGTAAAAGAAGCACTTCTCCAGGAAGGGTTTAGCCTACCTGCCAATATCCAAGAATTAAAGCTTTATGATACCCAATCTTCCATTCCCGTTAGCGTATCCGAATCCACGAATGAGCAGACTGATCAGCCTTAAAAATTTATCCACTTCGATAAAAGACTACAGTAAATTAATTTATTGATTACCTTAGTATTAAGGTTTCTTGTTCCCCCAACTTTAATGCTATTTAGATCTCCTATCCCATTTATATAAAAGGGTATTGGTTATCCATAGTACTAGTGTCATATCAAATCAATCCAATATGAAAGTGCACTACAACATAATTATTGCTGGTGCCGGTGGTATAGCCGAAGCAGCTGGACTTATCCTTGCAGAATGGAGCACGGTGCCGCCAACTATTTATATTGGCAACCGTACCCTAGAAAAAGCCCAAAGCGTATCTCAATGGATAATGAATGGCACTACAAAATCATGTAAGGTTGTTCCGTTTCTTTTGGATGCAAATGCTATTACTGATGAAATGAAGGGGATATTTGAAAAAGGGGATGCCTTACTGGATTGTCTTCCGGGGAGTTTAGCACCAAAAATGGCCCAATTTGCAAAGGATTTTGACCTTTATTATGCCAATCTTACTGAATATGTGGCAGAAACCGATCAAATTATTAATTTGGCTAAAAATGCTAACACAGGTTTTGTCCTGCAGACTGGACTAGCTCCAGGGTTTATTAATGTATTGGCCAACCATCTATTCCAAGAATTCTGTAGAGATTTTTATGTTGAGGCGGTGGATACCTTGGAATTTAAAGTTGGAGCTCTGACCATTAATGCTGTTGCTCCACATTACTATGGATTTACATGGAGTCCTATTGGAGTTGCCACAGAATATGTTAAAGATGCTATTGCAATCCGTGATTATAAAAAGGTAAACCTCCCATCCCTTTCAGAAAGGGAAGGAATCATTATTAACGGCTTGGCATTTGAAGAAGACCTCACCTCTGGTGGTGCTGCAGATTTACCTGATGCATTAAAAGGCAAGGTAAGGTCCCTTGATTACAAAACCTTGCGACATCCTGGGCATTATGCTTGGGTAGAGGAAGAATTGTCTAAAATAGACGCTAACATAAATCCTATTGAAAAGCTACAACATAGAATGTTGGACGCCATTCCACATGTTGAAGATGACCAAATAGTGCTTTATGCAGCTGTGCAGGGCAATGATTCAGAGGGTACCTTGCGCAGACGGGAAATATCCAAGATTATTCACCCACAAAAAGTTGGCCACCATCAACTGAGGGCCATACAGACCACGACTGCAGTACCCTTGATACAATCCATCCAATGGTTATTGGAGAACAAGTCCAAAGGGATTACACTTCAAAGTAATATATTTCCCAAAGAATTTTTAAATGGAGCATATATAGTTCCTGTTTATGGCAACGTCTAAACTTATATTAGAGGTGTATAAGGCATAAGAACTGACTATTGTACCCACTTTTAATATCCTTAAAAATTATCATGCAAAAGACAAAATAAAAGTTGTTTTCCGCTGAAAATCAAATAGCTAATAAAATTTGAATTTATTATATTTATCAAATAGACCATACCACAAACCATGCTTTCCAATTTGAACACAAATCTTCGTAAAGACGTAGATTCCATCAATAAAATAACTGTTGTCCCTAATTTATTGGAGGTTATCTGCAAGAGCACCGGAATGGGTTTTGCAGCCATTGCAAGGGTCACAGAAACAAATTGGGTGACCTGTAGGGTTCAGGATGAAATAAATTTTGGTCTTAAACCCGGTGATGAGTTGGCAATTGAAACCACCTTTTGCAATCAAATCAGGCAGCATAAAAAACCGGTGGTCATTAATGAAGTGGCCACGGATGATAAGTATAAAACCCATCCTATCCCCTTGCAATACGGCTTCCAGAGCTATATTTCTGTCCCTATTTACCGTAGGGATGGTAGTTTTTTTGGGACCCTATGTGCTATTGACACCAGGCCAGCCGTTATTGATACGCCAGAAATAAGGGGCATGTTCAAGTTGTATTCCGAATTGATTTCCTTTCACTTGGATGCTATAGAGGAATTGGATCGGGTTTCTGCCCATCTGATGGAAGAACGAAAGATCGCGGAACTCCGGGAAACCTTCATTGCTATCCTTGGCCACGATCTTAGAAATCCTGTGAGCACTACTAGGATGTGTGCGGACATTTTACTGAAACTATCCAAAGATGAAACGGCCATAAGGCAGGCAGAAATTATAAAAGCCACATCTTACCGCATGCAAGGCCTTATTGACAACCTCTTGGATTTTGCCATGGGCCATTTGGGAGATGGTATAAAATTGGAAATGACCCAGGACAATTCCTTGTTGCGAAAGGTCCTTGAACAGGTTTTGCAAGAAATGAAAACCTTGGATTCCCATCGCACAATTAAAGACAAGATTCATTTAAAAAAGTCGGTGACCTGTGATCTCAACAGGGTTGCACAGCTTTTTTCCAATCTACTGGGAAATGCTATCAAACACGGGGCAGAAAATGAACCTATAGAAGTTGACATCCATACAACTGATAGAGCGTTTATTCTTTCGGTCAGCAACGCAGGAACCAAAATTTCGGATTCGGCTATGAACAATCTTTTTAAGCCATTTTTTTCCGAAAATGAGAACAGAAATAAAAAAAGTTTGGGATTGGGCCTATATATCTCCTCTGAAATTGCCAAATCCCATGAAGGACAACTCAAGGCAGATTCCAATGATGAAAGGACGACTTTCACCTTGAGCATACCATTATAGTCCATTTAATTGCACTTTAGCATAGTTAAACAAACTATCCATAATTCTCCACTTACATGGAAAATACCCGTTGTTTTGGGTAATTACGCTGATAAACACTCCTGATTTAACATACTTATTATCAAAATATTAAAAAAATACACATTCTAAAATGGCATGAATTAATATGTTGAAAAAAACTGCACTGATCGTTATTTTGTTTACCTTTATATATGGAATATAGTGTAGAACAGAGAAGAATTAAGGCACTGCATAGGTATGAAATCCTAGATACGCCTGCGGACGGATGCTATGACGAGATAACTTCTTTGGCTACCAAAATTTTTGACGTTCCCATATCCATTATTAGTCTGGTAGATACTGATAGGATATGGTTTAAGTCGACTTACGGTATTGATTCCGATCAGATCCCTAGGGATCCTGGGCTTTGTAGTTCGGCTATTATGTCCGATGATGTCTATGTTGTTGAGAATGCAAGACTAGATCCACGAACCATGGCGAACCCTTTGGTGGCAGGTGTCATGGGCCTACAGTTTTATGCCGCTGCCCCCTTGACTACCTCAGATGGTTATCATTTGGGAACCATTTGTATTATTGACAAAAATCCACGAATCCTAAATTGCAAGGAAGGATCCATATTACTTCATTTATCCAGAATAGTCATGGACCTGTTTGATGTTAAGCTTCAGGCCAAGATCATGTATAAAGATCTTCATACGAAGGTTCTGAAATAGCACTGCTCTTGCAAGCATCCATGGATGCAAAGGAATATCCTTCACTCACCGCACTAATTTTGGTCTTCACTATTGGTAAGTTGGTAAAAATGTTTTACCTATGGACCCATAATTTAATGCCTCATTGAAAGCATTTCAATCAAATGGAACAGAATTTTAGTATTAGGGAAGCACGGCCTTCGGAGTTTGAATCTATTGGCAACTTGTTGGTCAAGGTATATTCCCAATTAAAAGGGTTTCCCTCCCCAGAGGAGCAACCGGAATATTATGAGCGGTTGCAATATATTGGCAAATTCACCGAATTGCCCCAAACTAAACTCTTTGTTGCCATTACCCTGGATGGTATTATAGGTGGCGCAGTGGTTTATTTTGGAAATATGTTGCACTATGGCTCTGGTGGCACGGCAACAAAAGAAACCAATGCATCCGGATTTCGCTTGCTTGCCGTAGATCCTACATATAGGGGCCAAGGGCTTGGCAAACTCCTGACGGAATCCTGTATTCATATGGCCAAATCTGAAAAACAGCACCAATTGATCATACATTCTACCAAGGCGATGCAAACGGCTTGGAATATGTACGAGAAAATGGGATTTGTTAGGTCCCACGATCTAGATTTTCAACAAGGGGAATTGCCCGTGTATGGTTTTCGTTTGGTTCTTAGCTGAAGTAGCAGCCAAAAATCCCTTTTTTAGTTTATTTTCGCTTCTGATAAAGAATCTAGAACATGATTAATTTGCAAAGGTGCATCCTAGTATTTTTGGCCCTGATTTGTTTTTTTGGAGCAGACGCGCAGGTAGTTGCCCAATCCGATAGTACAAACGTAAGCAATGACTCTATAAATACCGCAGCACTTCAGCAGTACAATAATAAACTTGCTGAAATGGAACAACTTCGAGTTGCGGACTCCCTTAAAAAGGTAGCACTTGAAAATCAGTTGTCCTCATTAAAAACTACGGATAATCTTCAAAAGGAAGAACTCCAGCGCCAATTACAGCGCATCAAGGAGAATGAGAATCAGCGGATAGCAGAGAAAAAGTCCAGAATCAATTCCTTGCGTTCAACGGCCAAAGGCTTCCCTGTGATGGGGGTATTGCATGACACCCTATTTTATGTGTATTCAAAGATTGGGGCCTCTACCCCATCCGATAGGGCAAAAAGCATATCCAAGAAAATCAATAATCTCTACGAAGACGATTTTTTAAAGATTGATTCCATTATTAGCGTCAAATCTGAAAATACCTATGATATCGTTTATGGGGAATCTATCTTGATGAGTATTTCCGAGACAGATGCCCTATGGTACGACAAGAGTATGCCGGAACTTGCAGATGAATTTAGAACAATTATAAAAGATTCAATAGTAAAGGCCAAAGAGGAGAATACCTTTTTTAAAATATTGATGCGTATCGGATTGGTTGTACTTGTAATAATTGTTGCCTGGTTTTTCTTATGGTTGATCGGTAAGGGCTACAATAGGTTGCTTGATTTTCTGATGCTAAACAAAGACAAATGGTTGAAAAGTCTTGCCTATAAGGACTATACCTTTCTAAGCGCTGACCAAGAACTACAAGTGGTCCTTTTTGCCTTAAAATTATTGCGATGGTTCGTGTATGCCCTTTTGGTCTATATTACTTTGCCCATCATATTTAGTATTTTTCCATTTTCACGTACATGGGCAGATGCTCTTTTCCAATTGATATGGTCACCATTCAAGGGACTTTTGATTGCCATTTGGGCCTACCTTCCAAATTTGTTCAGCATTTTGGTGATTTATTTCGTCATGAAATATGTGATCAAGTTCGTGAAATACATATTTGCAGAAATTGATTCTGAAAAATTAAAGATTTCTGGCTTTCATTCTGATTGGGCCATGCCTACGTACAGCATTGTCAAGTTTCTCTTGTACGCCTTTATGTTCGTCTTGATCTTCCCGTACCTTCCGGGATCCGATTCGGATATTTTCAAAGGGGTTTCTGTTTTTATTGGGGTTTTGTTTTCTTTGGGGTCGTCCACGGCCATAGCCAATATGGTTGCCGGACTGGTCATTACCTATATGCGACCATTTAAGATCAATGATCGGATCAAGATTGGTGATATCACTGGAGATGTCATTGAAAAAACCTTATTGGTTACCCGAATCAGAACCATAAAAAATGAGGAAATTACCATTCCCAATTCAGCCGTTCTATCTGGAAATACCACCAATTACAGTACCATAGCCCGCACCGACGGATTAATTGTACATACCACGATCACCATAGGCTATGACGTACCTTGGAACGAGGTGCACCAAACATTGTTAAAAGCTGCTGATAGGACCGAAATGCTTTTAAAAGATCCCAAGCCCTTTGTATTCCAGACCAGTTTGGATGATTTTTATGTGGCCTACCAGATCAACGCCCACACCAGAGAAGCCGGGAAGCAGGCAGCCATTTATTCCAACCTACACCAAAATATACAGGACTGTTGCAATGAGGCGGGAATTGAGATCCTTTCTCCCCATTACCATGCGGCAAGAGATGGGAATATGATTACCATACCCGGAAATTATTTACCAAAGGATTATAAAGCACCCAGCTTTAATGTAAATGTAAAAAAAGGGTCCGATTAATCGGACCCCATTTTTTGTATGTATTAACAGTGATTTTCATTTTCTGAATACCGGCCTTGCAATTCCTAGGTTCGAGTTGCCTTTAGGGTCCATGGAACCAATGACCCGGTTAAGCCCGGCACCTTTTTCCCATGTAATTTTTGGCCGGAGATTACCTCCAATGGTTAGGGAATTCCCCACTGGACCGCCGATCTTTTTCTAGCATGGTCTATAGCCCAAATGAGGTACGTAGTTGTATTTTCTTGTGAACACAACCATCAACTTAACATTGAAGCATAAAAAAAGGGTGGAAACTGGTCCCACCCTCTTTAACATCAACTAAAAATTAAACCTATTGTTTTAAGAACTTTAGTTCAAATATTTCACCGTTATCGGTAATCACCTTCATGACGAACAATCCACTGTTCAGTCCGGCAACATCCAATTGTACGGCATTGGTAGGTAGTACACTTTCCTTGGACTTAACCACAACACCCATTAAATCAATCACAGTTACTGCCAAGATATTGGCATCTGTATCTATATTAATTGTAGTTACAGCTGGGTTAGGGAATACGGTAAAGAATCCTAGGTTCCCTTTGCTACCTTTTACATAATGCTTACTGTTCTTGTGATCACAAGAGTGTTTACCACCATGTTTCACATCATCATCACCACAGCTACAATCTTCTGGATCTGTAGGATCTGTAGGATTGGTAGGGTCTGTAGGATCGGTAGGAACGGTAGGGTCTGTTGATTCAGTTGGTTCAACTGGAGTATAGTTAAACTCCTGAACAATACTCATACTTCCAGAACCTTTGAAAGTGGCAGTGTAAGCACGGAACCCATCAGCAACATTGACATCGGTAAGTGTACCGTTGTACTGTATGTTGTTTGGATCTTCAGTGGCATCATCCATATTATTGGAAGAAACCATCAATGGTACAAAGTTGATAGAATCATCAAATGCGTTTAATTCAGCATCTGTAAAATACATGGTTACATCATACGTTGCATTTTCATTGGCTACCGCAATACTGAAAGCTTTTGAAGGTCTTGCCGTATTGATGTTGGAGAATATTCTAAAACTTGTTCCCTCATCAATTACCGACATGGTAACACAACCTAAATCTTCAGACGCATTTTCGATCTTGGCGATCAAAGCATTATCAGAATTACTCATAAAGAATATGGTGTTTCCTTTAAAAACCTTTGTAGTAGCTGACTCACCTTTTTGAGTTTCGATACCTGCTGGGTTAGCTGTTACCTTCACATTATCGATAGCAAAACTAAATGCAGTACCTGCATTGGTATCGTTGAACCATCTCCAAGCCAAGAAGAATGGTTTACCATCCAAAGCATTGATTATACCAGTATAAGATCCGCTTTCTGTAACAGCTCCCAAAGGACCTGAACCAGCATATTGTTCAACTGAAACATAGTTAGATCCATCCAAGGAGTACATAAATTCACCATAGTCAAAAATTGTAGCACCTAGTGGCTCTTCCAATTCACCACCAGCTTCCCAATCAAAAGAAACGGTCACATCATTGGCAGCTCCTGCATTGATCATAGGAGACCTCAAAATGGTATTGGAAGTAGAATTCGTGTCATATATGGGAAGATCTGTGATCCCATCACTGATATAGGCCCTACCAGCTGCAGTAGCATCTCCGTTTACTTTCCAAACATTGTTTCCATCAGACAAGGAAATTACGGACCATCCTGCTGGTATACCGTCTACTGAAAAAGTTTCGGTTGCCATTAGATCAAATCTATCGTTACCTGTTCTAGGAGCAAAATCATTATCGGCTATAGAAAATTCCTGTTTGTGGAATGTACCATTAAAGTTGAAGGATAACACAATGGTTTCAACATTTTCAACAACTGCATCATCAAAAACAGTAATATTCAAGGACTTAATTTCAGAACCTGAGAAAGTCAAAGAACTAGTTGAAAGGCTAAAATCCTGTCCTAAGGTAGCAGTACTACCAGCAGTGCTCAAGTTAATGGTTGCCGAAGGATCAACATCTACCCCAGTAAAAAACACTTGGAAAATATTGGCATCATCACATCCATTAATGGCGTTGCTCTCGGAAAAGATCTGAACATTGCTCTCGTTGAAGGCAATGGTATTAGGGTCTCCTGTATTATAGGCATCCCCTATATCCACACCATGCCACGCATTGGTGGTCTGTACTTCTTCATTGGATCCAGGTCCGTACAAAATTTGGGCTGCCAATATGGAAGCGGCACGCATTTCAATAAATTTGGCATTTGGTGAAAGCATGGTCTCACCCATATAGGCAATTTTGGAAGCGGCATCGAAACCAATTCCCTGTACGCTATATTGGTTTCCTGCATCGGTAATCTGATCATCTGCAGAAGGTTTGTTGAAACCAGGTGAAAAAGATTTTCCACTACCCGTTACCAATAAATAATACCATTTGTTCAACACACCGCTATTGGTATGGACTCCACACTGATCATTGGCCAATGTTGGGGTTCCACATTCTGGGTTGATCCAGTTTTGACCACCATATGAATCCGGGTCACCTGCAGATTTAGGGTTGTCCATCCATCTAAGAGCCCTAGATCCGGCCTCTCCTGGCTGTAAACCACCATCGCGTTCATCTATTTGTTCGCCAATACCCCAAGGGTCGTAATTTAAAGTACCATCTATTTGTGAAAGAACGTAAGCCTCAACTGCCGCCGCCCAGATATCTGAGAACCCTTCGTTCATGGCCCCTGATTCTCTTTGGTAAACCAAATCTGCGGTAAACTCACATACTCCGTGTCCAATTTCATGGGCACAAACGTCCATGGAAGTCAATGGAGCAAAAGAACCGTCCGGATATTGACCACCTTGATAACTACCATCACCATAGGTCATGGCCGTTCCGTTCCAGAAGGCATTGTCATAAGCATCACCGTAATGAACATAGTTGGTAACCTTGGTTCCTTTATCGTCATAACTTGAACGGTTGTGCACATTTTTCCAATAGTCCAATACTACCTCTGCTCCCCAATGGGCATCCAAGGCAACATCATCGTTATGGGCTTCGTTATGTCCTACAGACGGTACGCCATCTGACGGTACCACTGGGCCGTAAGGCATTGAAAAATCATCCTTTCTGTGCTCTGCTGCAGTCCAATTGTTATCGGCCGTTTCTGGATTCAATAAATCCCCGTCCCCATCTATAATAGGCACCGCAAATTGAGAAAGTGGTGTATTGATCGGTAGCCCCCCTAAACCTTCGTAGGATAAGGTTTCATTGACAATACCGGAAGGTGTAATTCCTTTCAATACCCAGTTTCCATTGGAATCTCTTGACGTATCAAAAATTCTTGTTCCCGCATAGCGGGTATCCCCACTGGCAGCCACATAAGGCATTGGCCCATAAACTGCTTTTTTCGCTGGCTTAATTTCTTTTTTGATATCTTCTTTGGTATGACTGCCGTCGGCATGTTTTATGATAGCATCCAACAGCAATACCTGTCCTGAAGCTGCATCCACATAAATATCTGCACGTGACAATGGCTCAGCTGCGTAGATATTAAATTTGTATGCTAAAGAAAGATCTACGACATCCGTTAAATAATTATCAACGAATACCAACTCTCCTTTTGGGTACACTTCATTATATGCTGCGGTAATCTCTGGGGAATTTCCCAAGCTCTGGATATAATCCCAAGCATAGGTTGTTGCTCCTACATGGTCCAACGCCTTTTGAAGGGCTGCACTTTCCGATAAGGAAGGTGTAGACGTTATGGAAGCTGGTAAACTATAGTACTCTGCGGTGAAACCAAAAACAATTCCCTTTTTGGACATTGCCTTAAAAACACCATGCTCTACTTTAATACCATTGGTGTACTGCTGGAACTTGTCCACTTGCACACCATTGGAAGTTGTGGTAGCTGTAATCTCAAATGTGGTTTCCTGTCCCATTCCAAGAACGGAACGAAGAAAAGCTGGGGTGTTACCAAGAGAAAGAGTCTCACCCTTGCTATTTAACTTAATTAAAGATGGAGTCCCACGATTAGGCTCCATGGTGAATTCTGTTACCCGCGAATCTTGGGACAGATTGGCAGAGATATCCTGGGCGGATGTCTGCGCATTCAACATAAATAATCCTTGAAAGCAGAATGCCGCTCCAAGGATTATTTTTTTTGGTAATGGTTTGATCATGTGTTAATGAATTAATTGGTTAATAAAATTTGTGGTTTTTTCGTACGTGTTTTGTAGGTGTCTTAATAATTATTTGTTAAATTTTAAATTCTGCCAAATATATTTAAAAATCTACTACAACGTTATAGTTGTAAAAATATTCGATGAAATGCATTTTTCATCGCTTTCAATAATCATAATCTATTTTGTTTATTTTAGTATAGATATTATTGATGATTCTCTATACGTACGAGGAAGTAGATTGGAGGGTTCAGTTTTTTTTGATTTTTTTTTAAAATTTTTAATTTTCAAATAAATAATCAAGTCCTCCATATAAATAATTTGCTTTAACTGGCTTTATAAAAGCCTTTTTATGATAATAAATGTTTCAACCAAAAGTTGAACAAAATGATTGAATTAAAAAGAAACCATTAATGTTCCAATGAAATGTTAAATGGTTTTTTATCCAAAACCTTAATTTTTTATCAATTCCATTTTCAATCGGCCGCAAGATATTTTTTAATCCCAGTTTATCGATAGACTAATCGATTTATTCGATGAACTACACATATTTGTAAATCATGTTCTACGAAAACGATATAGTTCATCCCGATTTTAGTAATATTTCTGCGGTGCTTTACTGATTCTTGTTTTGAAAATATCCATATCCAACCAGGAAATATTAAAAATTTATTCTTTTTAGATGCTCATATTGCATATTTGGATATAGAACAATTGATTGCAAATAAACCCTACCATTACTTTGAAATAAATCTTTTGTTTAACTCTTAGCACTTAATTTGAATGCAATATTTTCCTTTTGTAATTCAATTGAGCCCTTATTTTCCGCAATTCGGAAACCTTTTTGATACTTTGACAGATTAAATGACCAACTTACAGTGAACAAACCATTTATAATGAAAATTTTAATCGTAGGGGGAACAGGTAAAACAGGCCAGCATTTGATTACCCAAGGTTTAGAAGCAGGGCACTATATCACTGTATTGGCCCGTAACCCTGTTAAATTGAAAATAGAGCACCACAACCTTAAGGTAGTGCAAGGAAATATTCTTCAAATAAAGGACATAGAAAACGCCGTAAGGGGACAAGATGCAGTCTTATCTGCCTTGGGCCATAAACGATTTTTAATTCCAACCACTATCCTATCAAAAGGAACGGCCAATCTAATCAACACCATGGAAGAACAGCATGTAAAGCGTCTGGTCTGTATAACCTCCCTGGGCATCAATGATAGCAGGTTTAAACTTGGGCTCTATTATACGCTATTTGTAGTTCCTGTAATCCTCTTCTTTTATTTCAGGGATAAGGCCAAGCAAGAACGACTGATCATGAACAGTGCCTTGGATTGGACCATCGTAAGGCCTGCCCAACTGACCAATGGAAAAAAACGTGAAAAATATAAACATGGCTATAATTTGGGCAGTTTTATACGCACTAAAATGATCTCTAGATCCGATGTCGCCCACTTTATGCTACAACAACTCACCGACAAACACTATCTACATAAAGCGGTTGGCATACACTATTAAAGCATATGTATTGGTCCCCATACCAAAAATACCCATTGAAACACAATAGGCTCATGGGCAATACCAATTGTCCCCAAAGATTTTGTGATTGAGTCAACCCTTCGACTTATTTTACCGTAAATTCGAATATCATATGGGAGAAGTTCCCTATTATCGAAAACATTAAGAGGGTATTATGAAACGATTGTACTTTATATGGGATGAATTGATCGCTAGCTTTTGGTTTATTCCTATTCTGATCATTATGGTTTCAATTGGTGCGGCCATAGGGCTACTTTATTTGGACAATCTTATTGATTATAAGCCCTCAGGAGGATTTGAATTGATATTTACAGGTAGTGTAGATTCTGCAAGAGCTGTACTTTCTACCATTTCTGGTGCCATGATAGGTGTTGCTGGAACGGTATTTTCCATCACCCTGGTAGCGTTGACCCTCGCTTCTTCCCAATTTGGTTCACGTCTTTTGCAAAATTTTATGCACGAGCGAATCAACCAGATTGTTTTGGGAACCTATATTTCAACCTATGTATATTGTCTTATTATTCTTAATTCTGTCAAATCCACGGACCAGCTATCTTTTATACCCTCATTTTCTGTATTGTTTTCCATTATAGCTGCCATTGCCAATATCATTTTATTGATCATATTTATTCATCACATTGCGGTAAGTATTCAGGCAGACAAGGTTATTGCCGATATTTCTGGCACTCTTTCCAAAAACCTCAAAGTATTGTTTCCGGAAGAATTGGGGAGCGGACCTGAGGAACATGCCATCCCCAATGTCATTAAAATAAAGGAAACCTACCCGTTCAAGAATAACATTGTATCCCCAAAAAGTGGCTATGTTCTTTACATGGACAATGAGATGATAGCAGAATTGGCATTAAAGCACAATCTTTTACTTGTCCTGCACAAAAGGCCAGGGAATTATTTGGTAGAGGGAATGGAAATTGGGGAGGTGTACTCCCATGAGGAATATACGGACGAACAGGCCTTAAAATTCCAAGACGTTTTTATCATTGGAAAATCACGGACCACTCAGCAGGATTCCGAATTCTCAATTCACCAAATGGTGGAAATTGCCGGCAGAGCGCTATCCCCAGGGGTCAATGACCCTTATACCGCCATCGCTTGCATAGATAATCTCACCTCCACCATGTGCTATCTTACCAAGGTAAAATTTCCTTCACAATACCGTTTTGATGAGGAACAAAACCTGAGGGTCATTGCCAGTTGTCTTTCTTTTCAAGGTATGATGGACGTTGCCTTCAATCAAATACGACAATTTGCCAGCGGGAGTCCCTCTGTGGTGATCAGATTGATGGAAGCGTTTATAACGATAAATAAGTTCACCAAAAATCAAGAACAGAAAAAAGCCGTTCACAAACATGCCAAAATGGTATTGCGGATGGCAGAGGAATCCTTCGGTGAAAAAAATGACCTCAAAGATTTAAGGGAACGTAGCCGTTTAATTATAGGTGAGTAAGTATTAGCCCGGTTCTTCGACCTAAAGTATTGGGGTTATACCTTATGCCAATCTTATTTGGTGAATCCCTAAACATAGTAACTTACTAATTAAACTCGTTAGAAATGAAATTTAAAAGAATAGGAAATTTATACATGGCCTTTCTTGGTCTTATGACCGTAAGCGGCTTAACCGCACAGACCATTGAACCACAGGATGGGACCATAACCCATAATGACAAATTAAGACCGTGTATCGCTGTAAGCCTTGACCCAAAACCGGACGAACTCAAGGAGGCGTGGAGGGACTATCTCGATGATAATTATGATTTTAAACTAAAAGGGATCGGCTTCCTTCAAAACAAAGATCTGTTGTCAGCGGAAGAGGTAACCATCAATAAGATATCTCCCGATAAAATGGAATTTTACACCCATATCGTGGCGAACGAACTTGGGTCCGAAATGAAGGTTTTTGCCGTCCTTGGAGAAGAAAATTATATCGGCAGGGAAAATATGCGAAAGCAGTACAAGGCCCTAAATGGTATCGTCCAAAATTTCTTGAAGGAATACCTTCCTGTCTATTATCGTGAGATGTTGGAGGACACTACCAAAAACTTCGAGGATCTAACAAAAGATATTGAAGATCTGAATGAGGAAATAGTGGATGATACTGAAAGGATTGAAAAATTAAAAAAAGAAATTGAGGATCTGAACGACGATATTGAATCCAACAAGGAAACTCTTGAAAAAACAAAGGAAACCCTTACGGTAACCGAAAAAAGATTGGCGAGAATAAAAGCCCAATCTTTGATCTACAATAAATAATTTATATTCCAGTAGCGCTCCCATGTTCAAAGCAGATCATGGGAGTTTTGTTTTTTCCTCCCAAACTTTCCTATATTTAGTGGGTACAAAACCATAAAAAATGCATCCTTTTCACTTATTGGAAGTCGAGATCATCCCTCTTGGTAAAGATAGCTTTTGAAAGAAAAAGCTCCCTAAGCCCCATAATCGTTGTAAATGACATATAGGTGACATCTAAATGTCGTAACAAAGACCAAGTGGCAGCCATAGTTTTGTATCAAACAGAAAATCTAAATTATGGAAACTAGATCCATTGGATCAAATTTGATCTACCAACGTAAATTAAAAGGCTATTCACAGGAAGAACTGTCCGAGAAAACCCAGGTCACCATACGCACCATTCAACGAATTGAAAAAGGAGATGTCAATCCACACCTCCAGACCGTTAAACTCTTGGCCTTTTATTGCCATTAGGGAATATATTGTTCCCATTGTTCCTTTGGATTCACAAGCGGGAGGACAACGAATTGTACAATAGCCATGGTATCAAAATTGTGAATTTCCAAATTAGTATAACCATATTATATGTAATTTCATTCATCTCACTTCTTACCATTGAAGGTTATGGTTTTCTTTTTTTTATTACCGTAATACCTGGAAGTATTGCCATTACCATGTTCAATATTTTCAAAGCGATCAATTCACAGACCTGCTATTATCCTTTGGCATTTCCTTTCTTAAAGAGGAAAAAAGGAAAGGGAAAAACCAATGCCCTATTCCTTTTTTTCGGAATTGCAATGCTCTTCTCCTACCCTATTGCAGCCCAATCCCCTACCATTGAACGATTGGATGGCTCAGCGGTATCCAAAGATTCATTGACCGCTAAAATTGAACAATTGGTATCCGATGCTCAGGTCCATGGGTTGGCAATATCTGTTTTTGAGGATAATCAGATTACATTCCAAAAGACATTCGGATTTAAGAACTACCCGGCCCATCAAGACCTGAAAATCCATACCAACATATATGGGGCTTCCTTGAGCAAGGCTGTTTTTGGAGTGTTGGCAATGAAATTGGTGGAGGAAGGGGTAATCGATCTGGATACTCCTCTGGAATCCTATTTGCCCAAAAAAATCTACGAATATCAGCCATTGACCAGGTGGCATGATGACTTTTCTGAATTGAAGTACGACTCCCTTTACCACAAGATAACGGCCAGAATGTGCCTGAACCACACCTCGGGATTTCCAAATTGGAGATGGGATGAAGCTGATAAGAAACTGAAAGTACATATTGAACCGGGGACTAAATTTAGCTATTCCGGTGAGGGAATGGTTTATTTACAGGTGGTACTTGAAAAGTTGACCGGTATGAATTTGGAGCAGTTGGCACAGGAAAAAATTTTCCGTCCCTTACAGATGTACAACTCCAGTTATGAATGGCAAGACCTTTTTTCCAAGGATTTTGCATTTGGACACAATTCGGAAGGGGAAGTGTACCAAAAAGATATGGACAACGAACCTAGATCGGCCAGTACCTTGGAAACCACCCCATACGACTATAGTCTTTTTATGCAAGGTGTCCTGGAAGGCAAGATCCTCAAAAAATCGTCCTATCAAGAACTGTTCAAGCCCCAATTACGGATTCGGAGTCTTACCCAATTCCCTCCCGGTTCAGAGCAAATATCCAAGGCCAATGACGGCATTGAACTTAGCTATGCCCTGGGTTGGGGCGTATTTAAAACTCCCCATGGACACGCGGCATTTAAAGAGGGACATGGCAACGGGTTTCAACATTACACCATCATTTTCCCAGAAACAAAAAAAGGCATCATGATCCTCAGCAATTCCGATAATGGGGAAAGTATTTTTAAGGAATTATTGGAGGTTGCCCTTATGGATGTGTACACCCCTTGGGCATGGGAAAATTATATCCCGTATAACCTTACAGCAGTGAACGAGGACTGATCCCAGGTAATAGGAGGATCATCAACAGAAAACGAACTATTCATAAACCCATATTCACTCTCCAAGCTAGTGTTGGTGTTGGCTTGGAGAAAAAAAATGTAATTTAAATCGTATCTTTACGACCTATTGCTCCCAAGGTATCCACTAAACCTGCGTGTTTTCGTTTTTAGTTTTAAAACATCACCTTGGATCTTTAATCACAATGTCCAAATTACCTAAAGAGCATCGATTTCTAGATCTTTCAGACTACGGAAGACCTGTTGCGGTGATCATTGCCAAAGCCCTTCAAAACACCTCCTTTACCCCGGTACATGTTACCATAGGATTTATCATCTCTGGGATCCTCGCTATTTTGTGTATGTACCACCAGTATTTTATAGCGACTGCTTTTTTTCTGATTTTGAAGTCGGTCTTGGATGCTGCGGATGGGGAACTTGCCCGAATAAAAAAGAAGCCTTCCTATACTGGTCGTTACCTGGATTCCGTTTCTGACATTATCCTGAACTTTTTTATACTATTGACCATCTGGCACATTTCTGAAGGTAGTTTGCTGTATACATTATTGGCATTTGCCGGTCTTCAGCTGCAGGGTACCCTGTACAATTACTATTATGCAATATTGAGAAACCAAAATAATGGGGATACCACCAGTAGAATTTTTGAAAACAAGGTACCCGTGGCCCTAAGGGGTGAAAACCAGCGCAATGTCAATATCCTTTTTGCCTTATATAAATTTTGTTATGGGATCTTTGATAAGATCATCTATTATTTGGATAAAAAAGCTCCAAAAGGTGATCATCTGCCAAATTGGTTTATGACAGCGGTGTCTACATTTGGATTGGGATTTCAACTATTGATTATCAGCGTGATGTTGATCCTTGAATTAACAGCATATATTATTCCTTTTTTCATTGGATATTCCTTGTTTATCCTTCTGTTTATTGAAATCCGAAAATTTATCAACCGTTAGCTCCGCACTATCTATTGCTTGCATAAATACCATCATTCTGCCAAGAATTCTTGTGGCTCTTAGGAATATGTCCTAAAAAATATCGGTCTTCAATTAATTTGAATTATTTTTAGAAGCATGAAACTTCAGAAATATATTCTTCCTATCCTTGTCGTCCTTTATGTATCCAGTTGCAAAACACATCCTTTGGAATCCTATGATCTGGTCATCCAAAATGGACAAATCATAGATCTGACTACCGGAAAATTAACATCACAGGACCTGTACATCAAAGAAGGTAAAATTGTCAAGATTGAATCTCCTGAAAATGATGAGCCCTTTGAGGCAAAAAAAACAATAGACGCCTCTAACAACTACATTCTTCCCGGTTTTTGGGACAACCATACCCATTTTAGAGGCGGGGATAGCCTTATAATAGAAAATAAAAACTTGCTTCCACTTTTTCTTGCCCATGGCATTACCACGGTCCGCGATGCCGGTGGAGACCTAACCCCTAGTGTGATGCAATGGCAAAAAGCAATTGATGCGGGAGAATTGGACGGACCGACCATCTATACCTCAGGGCCAAAAATAGACGGTCCAAATGGCACTTGGGCCGGCTCACTGGAAGTGGTTACCGATAACGACATTAACCGCGCTCTGGATTCATTGGAGGTTTTAAAGACCGACTTTGTTAAGATATATGACAGTAGAATTTCCGGTGAAGCCTATATAAACACCTTAAAGGAAACGGACAAGAGGGGACTGATCACTTCTGGGCATATGCCCTTTACCGTCACCCTGAAAGAAACGGTGGATGCGGGTATTGATGCGGTGGAACATCTTTATTATATCATGAAGGGCTGTTCGGCAGTGGAAAATGAAGTTACACAAATGTTGAAAAATAAAGAGATAGGGTTTTGGCAGGCCATGCCACTATTGCAACAAGGTTACCAATCCAGTACCGCACAAGAAACCTTTGCCCTTCTTAAAGACAAAAATGTTTATGTAGTCCCAACCCTCCATATTGGAAAAACCTTGAGCTATTTGGACGAAGTGGATCATGAAAACGATCCATATTTAAGATATATGGGCAAGGGCATCCTAAAAACCTATGAAGGCAGGATCCAAAGTGCCCTCAGGGCCTCTGAAAAAGCGAGAAAGGACAGAAAGGAGTTGGACCAATTTTTTGGGACGTTGACAAAATCATTGAATGACGCTGGTGTAAAATTATTGGCCGGCTCGGATAGTGGTGCCTACAACTCATATACGTACCCAGGCATTTCCTTGCACAAAGAATTGGAAGCCATGGTCCTGACAGGAATGACACCTCTGGAAGCCCTTAGGACCTCAGCCTACAACGGTGCCCACTTCCTCAAGAAGGATACCACACATGGTACAATTGCCTTAGGAAAGCAGGCAGATTTGGTCCTTTTGGGTGCCAATCCGCTGGAAAATATCAACAACACTCAAAAAATTAATAGCGTTATCCACAACGCCAAGGTGTACACCAAAGAGCAATTGGCAAGCATGTTGGAAGCACTAACAAATTAAGAACTGCACATGCATATGAAAAGAATTAGTATTCTCCTCGGACTGGGACTTTTGTTTTCCTGTTCCCCTTTGAAGGAAAAAGTTGGGCAATCTGCCATCGTATTTACCAATGTCAACATCGTGGATGTCCGTAACGGTACAATTTTGGAAAAACAACAGGTAGTTACCGATTCTGGAAGAATCAAAAGCATCCAGCAATCCATAGCCAATCTGGAAGATTACGGTACCCTAATAGCTGGAGATGGAAAATTCCTGATCCCAGGGCTGGCTGAAATGCACGCCCATATTCCACAGCCACCAACCAGTGAGGAACGCATAGAGGAAACGCTTTTCCTATATCTGTCCAATGGCATTACAACCATTAGGGGCATGCTGGGCCATCCCTCCCATCTGGTTTTACGGGATAAATCAAAAAAAGGTAAAATCTTAAGTCCTCGCATTTTTACTTCCAGTCCATCTCTCAATGGAAATTCTGTCCCGACCAAAGAAGAAGCCATCGAAAAAATTACTGCCTATAAAAAGGAAGGCTATGATTTTCTTAAAATCCATCCAGGTATCCAATTGGGAGTATTTGACCAGGTGGTCCAGACGGCCAATGACGTTGGGATTCCCTTTGCCGGTCATGTACCGGTTGCCGTGGGTATTCGCCATGCCTTGAAAAGTAAATACGCTGCCATTGATCATGTAGATGGGTTCCTAGAAGGGCTGGTCCCAGAAAGCAGGAAGGTAGACCCTACCAAGAATGGTTTTTTTGGATTTGATTTCACCCCTTTGGCAGATCCTTCCAATATGGATGAACTGGTACAATTGGCCAAAGAAAATGAAGTATGGATCGTTCCCACCCAAAGTCTTTTTGAACGTTGGTTTGCCCCTATTGGTTCCGACGAACTGTTGCAACAGCCCGAAATGAAATATATGCCCGCTAGTACTTTGGCTGATTGGAAGAAAAGAAAAGACGAATATACTGGGAAGGATACCAATTTTGATCCTCAGCAATGGGAGCAGTTTACGGCCATAAGAAGGGCATTGATCAAAAAGCTACAGGATCATGGCCATGGCATGTTATTGGGTTCAGATGCCCCTCAATTGTTCAATGTTCCCGGATTTTCCATACACCATGAAATAGAAGGCATGCATACGGCAGGTCTCTCCCCTCTGGAAATTTTGCAATCGGGGACCCTCAATCCGGCTATATTTTTTGGGATGGAAGGAACTTTCGGGGAAGTAAAGGAAGGACAGGCAGCGGATATGGTCCTTCTGCATTCCAATCCTTTGGAGAACATTGCCGCCTTTAAAGAAATCTCAGGGGTTATGGTTCAAGGAAAATGGCTTTCACAGGAAATGATTACCAAAAAATTGGAAGAGATTGCCAAGAACGCGATCGGCAACTAAAACCCTAGAATTTATACCATTTCAAGTATTCAGATACACCAAAAACACCAAGAGCACATTATGAGATTTTCACTATTCATAATCACCGTTTTTTTAACTACACTTTCCTTTTCCCAAACCCTCTTAAGACCCGATAGGGTATTTGACGGAAAAGTACTCCATGATAATTGGGTGGTACTTGTCGATAATAATACCATAGCCTTTGCGGGAAAAGAGGTAGACATGAAACCCTTAACCTACACTTCAGAAATTAGGTTAAGCGGAAAAACATTAATGCCCGGTCTTATAGAGGGGCATTCCCATCTTTTGCTTCATCCTTATAACGAAACATCTTGGAATGACCAGGTCCTCAAGGAATCACCCGTGGAAAGGGCCATTAGAGGTGTTGTCCATGCCAAAAATTCGCTTATGGCCGGCGTTACCACCATGCGCGATTTAGGAGCCGAAGGGGCAGGCTACAGTGATGTTTATCTAAAAAAGGCCATAGAAGAAGGTATTATCCCTGGGCCCCGACTTTTGGTTGCAGGTCCCGCGATTGTCGCTACGGGTGCCTACGGGCCCAAAGGCTTTCACGATGGCGTATCTGTTCCTTTGGGGGCCGAAGAAGCCAGCGGGAAGGAAGAAACCATAAGAACGGTTCGAAGACAAATGGGCAATGGGGCCGATTTTATCAAAATATATGCAGATTATCGCTGGGGCGCTGGAGAGCCTTCCCAACCCACCTTTTCTTTGGAGGAAATTGAGGCCATGGTGGCCACAGCAACAAGTGCAGGCAGATATGTTGTGGCACATGCAGGAACACCGGAGGGTATGCGACGAGCCATATTGGGAGGTGTGGAAACCATTGAACACGGGGACGGGGGCACCTTGGAAATTTTTAAATTGATGAAAGAAAAAGGGGTGGCACTATGTCCTACCCTAGCAGCGGGTGATGCCATAGAGCAATACCGTGGTTGGAATAAGGCAAAAGGGCCAGAACCTGAGCGCATTACCCAAAAAAAGGCTTCCTTTAATTTGGCCCTTCAAGCTGGCGTAGCTATTGTATTTGGAGGTGATGTGGGTGTGTTTACCCATGGAGAAAATGCCCGGGAACTGGAACTGATGGTTGCCTATGGCATGTCCACTTTGGCTTCCCTTAAAGCCGCAACCTCAGGCAACGCATCCATTTTTCATCTTAAAGACTTAGGGGAGATCAAAAAGGGCTTTCTGGCAGATATTATTGCCATAGAGGGGAATCCTTTGGAAGACATATCTAAAATGAAGGATGTTAAATTTGTGATGAAGGATGGGGACATCTATAGCAGTGAATAAACCTGACTTCACATAGTTCAACCCTCTAGATCACAAAGGGATACCCAATAGATCTGATGGCTACCAAATGTACATCCCCTAAGGTCCCATAGAACAACAACCAATTCCTTAACAGACCTTTAAGAATTCTATGGCTAGATTTGGTTATCTTTAAAACGACTAATTAACCGAATTAAAAGATGACTAAAAAATTACTCCCTGTAGTGATGCTTTTCGCGTCGCTCTGCCTATCTGCACAACAATTTACAATGGACATGGTCCAAGATCTAAAACCTAGGAACATTGGTCCGGCTGGAATGAGTGGACGTGTAACCTCCATCGATGCGGTTCACGACAATCCTGACGTAATGTATGTCGGGACCGCTTCGGGCGGCCTTTGGAAATCGACCTCAGGAGGGATCAAATGGGAACCTATTTTCAATAAAGAGGTAACTGCTTCCATTGGTGCGGTGGCCATTCAACAATCCAACCCATCCGTAATTTGGGTAGGTACGGGTGAAGGTAACCCCAGAAACAGTTTAAATGGTGGCTATGGTGTTTATAAATCCTTGGATGGCGGTAAAAGCTGGACCTCCATGGGATTGGAAAAAACAAGACATATCCATAGAATTGTAATAGACCCCACAGATCCGAACGTGGTTTACGTGGGTGCCATTGGGTCTCCTTGGGGAGAGCACCCGGAGAGAGGGGTGTTCAAAACAACTGACGGTGGTGCCACTTGGGAAAAAATTCTTTTTGTCAACAACAAAACCGGGGTCGCCGATCTGGTGATGGACCCTACCAATCCCAATAAATTGATTGCCGCCATGTGGGAACACAAAAGAGACCCTTGGTTCTTTAAGTCTGGTGGTGTGGGCAGCGGACTTCATATGACCCATGACGGTGGTAAAACCTGGAAGAAGCTAACAGACAAGGAGGGTTTGCCCAAAGGGGAGCTCGGTAGAATTGGTGTTGCAATTGCCAGAAATAAGCCCAATGTGGTCTACGCATTGGTAGAGGCAAAAAAAAATGCGCTCTACAAATCCACGGACGGAGGATTTAAATGGGAAAAAATAAATGACAAGGAAGATATTGGTAATAGGCCATTTTATTATTCCGAGATCTATGTGGATCCACAAAATGAAAATAGGGTTTACTCTGTCTTTACCTATATCAATGTATCTGAAGATGGTGGAAAGAATTTCAAAGAATTGATGCCAGCTTATGGCGTGGATAATGGCGTTCACCCAGACCACCATGCGTGGTGGATACATCCTGAGAACGGGCAGTTTATGATGGATGGAAACGATGGTGGCATGAATATTACCAAAGACGGTGGACAGTCGTGGAGGTTTATTGGAAACCTTCCTGTTGCCCAGTTTTATCATATCAGTACCGATAACGAATTTCCTTACAACGTATACGGAGGGATGCAGGATAACGGTTCCTGGAGAGGCCCTGCCTATGTGTGGAAAGACCAAGGGATTAGAAATAGTTATTGGCAAGAGATTGCCTTTGGTGATGGGTTTGATGTGGTACCGGACAAGGATGATTCCCAATTTGGGTATGCCATGAGTCAGCAAGGCTATGTTTCCCGTTACGACTGGAAAACCGGTAACAACTATATTGTAAGGCCCACGCCACCAGATGCCGAAACGAAACTTCGATTCAATTGGAATTCCGGTATCGGCCAAGATCCATTTGACAATAGCACCGTTTATTTTGGCAGCCAGTTTGTGCACAAAAGCACGGACAAAGGTTTAACCTGGAAGGTCATTTCCCCGGATTTGACCACCAATGATCCCGAAAAACAAAAACAAAGCGAAAGTGGCGGATTGACCATGGATGCTACTGGGGCAGAAAACCACTGTACCATATTGGTCATTGAACCATCAACGGTCGAAAAGGATATGATGTGGATCGGTACGGATGACGGCCGAGTGCACTACACCCAAAATGGGGGTGCAAGCTGGACAGAGGTTACCGCAAATATCAAAGGCCTTCCCAGTGGCAGCTGGATTCCCCAAATAAGGGCATCGAGCAAAAACAAGGGAGAAGCCTTATTGATTGCCAATGACTACAGAAGGTTCAATTATACCCCTTATGCCTACAGGACCAAAAACTACGGTAAGACCTGGGAACGTATTGTAGACCAATCGGATGTTGAAGGATACACCCTATCCATCATTGAGGATACCGAAAATCCAAACCTAATGTTCTTGGGTACAGATGACGGATTGTATGTATCCATGGATGCTGGCGTTCAATGGCAGAAATGGACGGAAGGTTTCCCAACCGTTTCCACCAAAGATTTGGCGATCCACCCAAGGGAACAAGATCTGGTGATCGGTACCTTTGGAAGGGCCGCATGGGTTCTGGATGATATTCGCCCATTAAGGGCCGTTTCTTCGGACAAAACCATATTGAACAAGGAAATATCCATTTTCACCCCTCCTACGGCCTATCAGGCTGCATACCAACAACCTACAGGAAGTAGGTTTGGAGCGGATGATCTTTACAACGGGGAGAACAGAAAAGAAGGGGCCATGATCACCTACTACCTAAAAGAAGGGAAAAGTGCTGCTGCCAAAGAAGAAAAGAAAGATGATAGTGAAGGAGAGGAGTCTAAAGAAGAAGAAAAGAAGGATACCAAAACAAAGGATTCCATTGCGTTTAACTTTTATGATGGTGAAAGACTGATCAGAACCTTAAAATATAAAACTCCGGAAAAAGCTGGATTCCACCGAATCTATTGGAGAATGGATGAAAAAGGTCCGGACAGGGCATCAAGAAAGGTGAGCAAAAGAAAAAGTGAGCCAAGTGGCGTACGGGTTAAGCCAGGGACTTACAAAATAGTGGTCAATTATGGTGAAGCCAGCGATGAAACTACGGTTGAAGTGAAATCCGATCCAAGATTGAATGTGTCCACAGCTTCCATCAACGAGGTGTACGAGACCGCCAAAAAATTGGAGGGTTATGCCCAGACCGCGGCAGATGCGGTAAAACAATTGGCTGAGAGCAAGAGTGTGGCCGAACAGACCCAAAAAGATCTCAAGGAACTCGATAAGGAAAAGTACAAAGAACAAATCAAAGCCTCTGGTGAAATCATCAAGGAAATAGATACCGTTATGGCGCTTTACCTTGGAAAAGAGGACAAACGCCAAGGAATTACCAGAAACCCTGAAATTACAGTAATGCAACGTATTGGTGAGGCAAGTGGATATGTAGAAAGCAGGCAAACAGGTATTACCGCCACAGAGAAGCAGTTGGTATCCTTTGCCGAAGAGGAACTCAAAAAAGCTCTGGAAGCTACCAATGTCTTTTTCGAAGAAAAGTGGAAAAATTATAGAATTTCCATTGAGCAATTGGACAATTCCCCCTTCAAGGAAACCAAAAAATTCACGATGAACTAAATCAATTTGAGATGAAAAAAATCATCACACTGTTATCCGTTATTCTTATTTGGGGATGTAAGGAGAACAAAGAAAGTTCCGCGCCCAGCATAGCGGACAACATGAAAACCTATACCATAGAGCAGATGATGGACAATGAGTCTATCTATGGAGGTAGTTTTTCCCCGGACCAATCCAAACTATTGGTCTCCAGTAACAGGTCGGGGATCTACAACATGTATACCGTATCGGTTGATGGCGGGGATCTACTACCGGTCTCCGCATCCGATAGTTCTTCTGTATTTGCCATTTCATATTTCCCAAAAGACGAGCGTATGCTTTTCAATATGGACAACAATGGAGATGAGATAGACCACATTTATGTACGGGATATCGATGGCACACATAAAGACCTTACTCCAGATGTTGGGGCAAAAGCTTCATTTTACGGATGGTCCAAGGACAAAAAGAGTTTCATGTACACCTCCAATAAACGGGATAAAAGGTATACCGATCTTTATGAGATGGATCTGGAAACCTTTACCCCTACCCTTTTATACAAAAATGAAGGGGGATACTATATTGGTCCCATCTCGGATGACAAGAATGTTGTTACGCTAATAAAACCGATCAATACGAACGATTCCGATCTTTTCCTTTACAATAGAAAGGACAGGTCCACGACCAAAATAAATCAGCATCAAAGCGCCAATAGCGGGGAAGATTTTACCCCTGATGGAACATCTTTTTATTATACGACCGATCATGGTGCAGAATTTGCCTATCTGATGAAATATAATATGAATGACAAGAGCTATGAAAAGGTCATGGAGCGTAATTGGGATATTGTCGGTAGCTCATTTACAGAGAATGGCACGTATCAGGTGACCTATATCAACCAGGATGCAAAGAATGTTATTGAAGTTATGGACGTGGCTACTGGCAAGAATATTGAATTGCCAAAATTTGACCACATGGACATAACCGATGTACGTTTTTCGGATGATGAAAAACTGATGCGTTTTTATGCCGGCGGATCACAGACTCCTTCCAATCTATTTGTATATGATTTGGAAACCAAAAAACAGGTACAGCTGACCCATGTGCTCAACAAGGAAATCCAAGCACAGGATCTGGTTACGGCAGAGGTTATTCGCTATAAATCCTTTGATGGGGTGGAAATCCCTGCCATCTATTACAGGCCACATCAGGCATCAGCAGAAAATAAAGTTCCTGCCCTGGTATGGGTACATGGCGGACCTGGAGGACAGTCCAGGCAAAATTTCAGTTCGTTCATTCAATACCTGGTCAATCACGGTTATGCCGTCCTTGCCGTAAACAATAGGGGTAGCAGTGGTTATGGGAAGACTTTCTATCAAATGGACGATTTGAATCATGGCGATAAAGATTTAAAAGATTGCGTGGAAGGCAAGAATTGGCTCGCCAAACAACCGGAAATCGATGCCTCCAAGATTGGGATCATTGGAGGGTCCTATGGCGGTTATATGACCATGGCGGCACTGACCTATACCCCCGAGGAGTTTGCCGTAGGGGTAAACCTATTTGGAGTAACCAATTGGATCAGGACCTTAAGAAGTATCCCTTCTTGGTGGGAGGCCCAAAAAGAAGCACTTTACAAGGAATTGGGAGATCCCAATAGTGCAGATTCCGTTCGTTTAAAGCAGATATCCCCCTTATTCCATACCGATAAGGTCACAAAGCCGTTGATTGTGCTTCAAGGTTCAAAAGATCCACGTGTATTGCAAGTGGAATCGGATGAGATCGTTGCAGGCGTGAAGAAAAATGGGGTTCCCGTGGAATACGTCCTATTCGAAGATGAGGGCCATGGGTTTGTAAAGAAAGAAAATCAAATTACGGCCTATGGAAAAGTTTTGGAATTCTTGGATGTCTACTTAAAACAAGAAAAGTCGGATCCTATCCAAGATGGTTCCAAGATTGAAATGGAATCCAATAATTGATATAATAACATGCAACAGTAAAGCTTCCCCTTTTGATTCTCAGAATGGGAAGCTTAAATTTTAAACAACCATGAAGAAGATTTTTTTATTTCTAGTACTGATAATTACGGCAACAACAAACGCCCAAGAAACGGGAGAAGATAAATTTGGTGCTTGGTACATGTATTTTGGTACCAATAAAATTTCGGACAAATTCAGCATCCATACAGAAGCGCAGTTCAGGTATTATGAGACAACCGGCAATTTCAATCAATTGTTATTGCGAACGGGTCTCAATTACCATATCAATGAAAATGCCATTGCAACCCTGGGATATGGATATATAGATACAGACCCAACCTTTGAGGAGTCTGCGGCCCTACAGGATGATTTTTCCTTCCTTGGGAATGAGATCTTGGAACACCGGATCTTTCAGCAATTGATCTTAAAAGACAAATTATGGGAGTTTCTTATTGAGCATAGATACCGGTTGGAACAACGCTTTATAGATAATAAGGAATTTGGGGACAATGGTAAGGATACACAACACCGCGCCCGATATAGGTTACAGGCCACTTTGCCCTTGACAGACACATTTTTTCTGAATTTTTATGATGAGATTTTTATCAATCTCCAGGACAATGCCTTTGGGCAAAACAGACTATACGCTGCTTTGGGCATCCATATTACCCATAACAGCAGTCTGCAGCTGGGCTATCTAAAAAATCATTTCAGCAATGGTAATTTCGATAGAATACAGGTAGGTGTTTTCTTTAATCCCGACTTAAGTAAAAAGAAATAATAAATGAATCTGCAAAAGGTCACTTTTAAAAATAAGGATGGCGATACCCTGGTAGGAAGGGTTGAATTGCCTGCCGATCAAGAGCCTCATAACTTTGCGCTGTTTGCCCATTGTTTTTCCTGCAATAAAAATCTATTGGCCGTAAAGAACATCGTCCGGGCCTTGACAGCACAAGGTTTTGGGGTACTTCGATTCGACTTCACGGGGTTGGGTGAAAGTGAAGGTGATTTTTCGGATACCAATCTTTCTGGCAATGTGGAAGATTTATTGTCCGCGGCTACCTTTTTAAAAGAAAAACACAAAGCCCCTTCCCTGATCATAGGTCATTCCTTGGGCGGAGTGGCAGCATTGATGGCTGCCAAAAAAATAGCATCCGTTAAGGGCATTGCAACAATTGGGACACCCTCTAATGCCGAGCACGTAAAAGGACTGTTGAAAAATGACATCGATGAAATTGAAGAAACTGGAAAAGCATGTGTCAACCTCGGTGGACGTGATTTTACAATCAAAAAACAGTTTTTGGAGGATCTTGAGAACCAGTCCCTTCTTCATTTGGTAAAGGAACTAAGACTACCTATCCTGCTGCTGCATTCTCCTCTGGATACCACCGTTGGAATTGACCATGCCGAAGCACTGTACAAGGCTGCCCACCATCCTAAAAGTTTTGTTTCCCTGGATGATGCGGACCATTTATTGATGGAAAAAATGGATTCTGATTACGCCGGTGGGGTCATCGCTGCGTGGAGCAAAAAATATATGGACAACCCAGCTGTTTCCGTTTTGGATACCAGCCACCAAGTTGTGGGTAGTTTGGATGCAGACGACCTATTCACTACAAAAATGAAGGTTGGCTCCCATTATCTCACTGCCGATGAACCCGTTTCCGTGGGCGGACAAAATTTTGGTCCTGCACCCCATGAATTGGTTGCGGCAGGATTAACGGCATGTACGGTAATGACCATTCAAATGTATGCCAAGCGCAAAGGCTGGAATCTGGACAATGCAGAGGTACATACCACCTACAGCAAATCTGCCTCCGAAGAAGCTTCCAATGAAAATGGAATGGACGGCCAAATTGACACCTTTAAGCGCGACATTAAACTCACTGGGGAGCTGGATGAAAAACAGAAGAAGAGGATCCTTGAAATTGCCAATAAATGTCCTGTTCATAAAACCTTGACCAGTCCTACCCAAATTGTATCCCGATTAATGGATTGATCCTATTGGAACAGGAATTAGCTGATAAAAAATTAAGTTACGACGTTCCCATTTAAACGAAAGAAAACAATACCGTATAAGGTTGAATCCGCTATAAATTATATGTAACTTTAGTCGAATTTTTAAACCAATGATTATGAAAAGAATAAAATTAATGTCTCTTGTAACCATTCTTGCACTTTCCTACAGCTGCAAAGAAGCAAAAAAAGAGGCCAAAGAAGCTTCGGATGAGATGGAAGAGACCATGCAAGAAATAAAGGAAGAGGTTACTGAGGAAGTAATCAAATTTTCCATGGAACCTAAAAGCGACAGTAAGGTCACCGGGGAGGTCACTTTTACGCAAGCAGATGGCAAAGTAAAAATGATGGCCAACCTAACAGGACTTTCAGAAGGGGAGCACGCCATCCATATCCACGAAAAAGCAGATTGTTCTTCTGCCGACGGTACATCTACTGGAGGACATTGGAATCCTACATTTCAAGATCATGGAAAATGGGGTGCCACAGAAGGTTACCATAGAGGAGATATTGGAAATTTCACCGCAGATGCCTCGGGTAATGCCACGGTCGAATTTGAAACTGACGAATGGTGCATTGGATGCGATGATATGACTAAAAACATTGTAGGCAAGGCAGTAATTGTACACCAGGGAGTTGACGATTTTGTATCCCAACCTTCAGGTGATGCCGGTGCTAGGGTAAGTTGTACTGGAATTATCCAATAGCAAAAAAAACACAACAATAACGAGGAAAAAAGCTACTGATATCAGTAGCTTTTTTTTTATCTTTCAACCATAAAAAAAATTGCATGGAATTAGAGGTATTGGTATCACATTTTCAGTCTAGGGACATGAAGGCATTTGAAAAGCTTTATGCGATGTATTCTGAAAATATATGCGGCGTTATTAATACCATTGTAAAAAACACAGATCTTGCCGAAGAAATTTGTCAGGATGTGTTCATGAAGGCCTGGAACAATGCAGAAAGCTACAATGCTTCCAAAGGCCGGTTTTTTACATGGATATTGAATATTGCCAGAAATGCGGCCATTGACGAGGTACGATCAAAATCATATAAGAACAGTAAACAAAACCTATCTTCCGATTTTTTCGTAGGTATCCTTGAAAACAAAGATGACCTTAATAGTAAAGTAGATACCATAGGTATTCAAAACTTGTTAAAAAACTTAAAGGAAAAGTGTGTCCAAATAATCGACATGCTCTATTTTAAAGGGTACACCCAAAAAGAGGCAGCAGAAGAACTGGACATACCTGTTGGGACGGTAAAAACAAGGAATAGAAATTGTATCTCACAGATTAGGGGCAATATAGCAATATAAAATGGACGTAAAAGAATACATATCATCAGGAATTTTAGAGCTCTACGTTGCGGGTACGCTTTCTGAACAGGAAAACTTGGAGATCAGTAAAAATGCGGAACAATATCCCGAAATCAAGGCTGAGATATTGGCCATAGAGGCTTCTATCTTGGCACTTAGCAAGGCGGCCGCTCCGGCTCGCTCTGCCAACAAAGGGTTCAATGATATCAGGAATCGCATAGCTGCCTTAAAAGGCACCAAAGTCATCCCTATGAGCGAGACCAAAACCAACTGGTTCACCTACGTTGGATGGGCTGCTTCCGTTCTTCTTGCAGTAGGAATGCTTTGGATGTACAATCAAAACAGCCAATTAAAATCTGAGATCAATGTGGCTTCACAGACCAATGAGATTTTGGAACAGCAAATTTTTGAAGCCAACACCTCCTTGGAGAAATCAAAAGAACTGCTCGGCACCATACGTGATAAGAACATAGAAGTTATAGCATTGGGCGGTCAAACGGTATCCCCAACATCCTATGCCAAAGCATATTGGAACAAGGAAGAGCAAAAAGTGTTCATTGATGCCCAAGGGCTACCAGAACCACCAGACGGAATGGTCTATCAGGTTTGGTCTTTAAAATTAGATCCACTTACCCCTACCAGTATGGGGCTATTGGAAGACTTTAAGAACGATGACAACAAAGTATTTGCCTTTGCCAATCCCAATGAGTCCGAAGCATTTGGTATCACCCTGGAACCTGCAGGTGGTAGTGAATCCCCAACCTTGGAACAGCTATACACATTAGGGGCAGTATAGGTAGAACGCAATTGCATTAAATTAAAAAATCTTTTGAAGGTGGTTAGGATTAAATTCCTTGACGTCTTCAAAAGATTTTTTTTTTGGCTCAATATTATCGGGGGAGCTTTAAAGAATAACATCCAAATTAAAAGGTTACCGCCAGAGTCTATGCCGTTCACTGTCCAAATACTGACAGCCGTCCATTTCTGCGGAGAAAACCCTATTAAGTTGTCTGTTTGCCCATTTTCAATATTCGTTGCAAGGATCTATATGCAAAGAATATTAAACCTCCAAAAAATACCATTAAAGCCAACCAGATAAAAAATAGGATGTACGCCATAATAATATAGATTTAGGTTTGTAAAAAGAGAATGATATAAAACTGATACTGATTATTCGATGTTTCAAAATGTAAAAAAAAGAACGTAGGCAATACATTTGAACGTTAAAAATATACATTTCAACCCATATTTCCTACAATAATTGTTAATATCTTCTTAATATTCTTACAAAAAGTTAATACTAAACCTGATACAAAATAAAAAGGCTCCCAACTTGGTCGGGAGCCTTTAGAATAAAGCATGCTAAAATCAGGTATAAATATATTTAGTTACCTATCTTACAGTCTGTTATATATTTTGACTTGCGCTTAAGCAACTTTTGGAGACCAGATTGTGCCATGTATATTCGTACGGTACTATGTATCATAAAAAACATCCAAAGTATAAAAAGACAGTAGTCCATAGTTCAAAGTATTTAGGTTCTCAATAATTAACTGGGATTATCCCCAATCTTCCATTTTGAAATACTTACGTAGAAGGTTTATTGGGGGTTTTGTCCTTAATCCATTATATTGACCGTTTGTCCAAAACAAAAAACACCGTGACATAAATGCCACGGTGTCCACCTAAAAACCACTAAGCAACCACATCGCTTAGTGCCTTATCATCAGAAGTTATAGCTCAGACTTGCCTTTACAAAAAATGGGGTGCCTGGCGTAAAGTGTATCTCTTCTACGGCATCATTCTCATTCTCCAACCTCGATTCAGTTGCAAATTGTGTCTCGTTCCATTCCGTATCAAAAAGGTTCTCAATGGACATTCCCATGGATAGGTTCTTTGTTAGAAGATAATTGACATTTAGATCTGTAACCGTATATCCTTTTGCTACAATAGAGTTGTCCTCATTGGCAGGCCTATCATCCAAATAACGGAAACGAAGTCCGCCCGATAGTCTTCCCAAGTTTATAATGCCAAGTCCACCCACCAAGGTAAAGTCGGGCGCAAGGGGAATAAAATCCATTCCTTTGGGGTCTTCCAAGCTTCTGGCATGGGTATACGTTGCATCGGTATTTAAATACAACCAATCTGTAAATTGATATCGGAGTCCAAAATCCACTCCCAATCGTTCTGTTCTGCCACTGGGCTCCACAATTCCGGCATCCCCTACATATACAAATTCTTGTTCCATATAAAGATACCATGCGGTGATATTGAGCAACATTTTGGATGTAGGCCGCCATATTGTTCCTAAATCAGTACCATAGGCTGCCGGTAATATTGTATTGCCATCTTGTGCCACTACTACCCGCGTATCGTTGGAATGAAATCCGATCCCAGATTTTAGGAAAAACTGAAGGTCAGCGGAATCGGTATAGGTAAAGTTCAGTTTTGGTGAAACAATGGTTTTGCCCACGGATTGGTTTCTGTATTCTTGCGCTAGGGCATCTACATAGTTAAAACTAAAATTATCGATTCTTAACGCCGGGGCTACTGTCCATTTATTCCATGTGATTTCCGCATTGGCATATCCAAATACGTTGGTTTCCGTGACGTCCCCCAATTGAATATTTGCCAAGGATGTTCTTCTATTTAAGGTTCGTGACAATTCATTGTCCTGAATATTATCTGTCCTAAATCCGGTTCCTACCCTAAGGAGAGCGGGACTGCCCAGTACATTAATATTTTTATTCAATTCTGCATTCAGACCAAAAAGGTCCCTCTCCTCTTTTTGCATGATCTGATCTCCATTGATTGGATCTTCCAAGAAAAAAGTAAAATTGGAATACAGTTGAAATTTATAATTGGAATAGTAGGCATTGGCCTTTACAAAGGAATTTTCATCCAAAACCTTTTTAAGGGAAACATTCAAATTGGTGCGCTCCGTGGTCCCTCCTTCTGTATCATCTATAGCACCAAATCGGGAAATACTGCCATTATCCACTGCTCTTTGGGGAATTTGGCCAGAAGCATCCCACTCACTCGTAAAATGAGAGGCAGATAATGAAAATTGGCCTTGATCGCTAAGCTTGGCAGTATATTTTCCAAAAATGTTCAGTCGCGAGAAGTTTTGGGGAGATTCAAAAGGGCCATCAAAACGGATCAGCTCAGTAGCCACATAGGCGGCTTGGGTGTCATCATTGAGCAAACTGAACATGCCCAATGTTCTATTCCATCCAAAATCACCATATTCCAGTTGTACCGTACTATTTTTTAAACGCTGTTTCGTACCAAAATCCACGTAGGCTGCCGTCCCAAAGTTTCCGTGGTCCGAGTAGTACGGTCCCTTTCCAAAATCTATGTTATCCAATGTTTCGGGGATGACAAAATGCAGATCGGCATAGCCTTGGCCATGGGCGTGTGAAACCATATTGACCGGCATCCCATCTACTCCTATGGCAATGTCCGTTCCGTGATCTATATCGAACCCTCTTAGGAACAATTGTTCGGCCTTACCACCACCGGCATGTTGTCCAATGATTAATCCAGGAACTTTTTGTAGTAGATCTTGGGATGACTTGACGGGAGCAGTCTTAAGGTCAATATCAGCGACTACATTGATGCCGTTTACGTTTGGCCTGATAATCACTTCTTCCAATTGGTAGATGTCCTCCTCCAAGATTAGGTTCAAGGGAGCGCCAAAATCTTCCGATCGTAGTACATATTCCAATTTTTGAAAGCCCAATGCCCCTATCAACAAGGTATCACCGGGATAGGTTTGTTGCAGTTTAAAAGAACCCAACTCATTGGAATGGGTGTGTTTTTCCTGCAAGTGATTAAAAATATAAGCCCCTTCTACCCCTTCTTTATTGGCATCCAAAACCTTTCCTGTAATCACCTGACCCCATGTCAAATGACCTAATAACAGTGCAAGTATTAGAAATATTGGTTTCATTTTAAAATGTGCTTTTCCAGTCCCCTTATTTTGAGGGACCAATATGATTAGATGTAAGATAACTGTGTTTAGAGCTTGGCTATTTTGTTGGCCATATCAGGCCCCAACTCATATGCTGCCCCGGTCAACTCTTCTTTGAGTTCTTTTACCTTGGACAATTTCCCATTGGCTTTGTAAATCTCAGCCGAATGGTACAGGATATTGGGTTCGAATGTTTTGCCCGCAATATGGTTTTCTACCACTTCCAGGGCCTTATCCTTTTTGCCAATTTTCAGATAACTATAGGCCAAAAGATCGTAGGAATTGGGCGTTGGCCTGTTTTCCACTTCCTTCTCCGCAATTTTAAGGGCCTTTTCATATTGTCCGGTCTCCTCTAAATATAAGGACGCATTATTGGCGTTGTACATATCCCCATATGAAGGGTTTTGCAAAGCCTTGTAATATTTGTCAAGATTGGCCAGGGATTTCATTTCATTGTTCTGAAAAGCTGCAATCTCAGATTTCAATAGATAGTAATCAGGGGCACTGTAATTCTTTGTGACAGAGTCCAAAATGCGCAAGGCCTCATCAGGATTTTTTTCATGGGAAAAAACAATCCAAGCAATTCCTTTTTTGGCATAGGCATTTTCGGGGTCCAGTTGGAGTGACTTCAGGAAATAGTTATAGGAATCCTTTATTTTTCCAGCATGCCCGTAGTAATCGGCAATATTGGTGTAGGACCATATCATTAAACTGGTGTTTTTGGCATCCTCAGCTTCTTGTTTCGCCAATTCCATAAATCGGATGGTGGTATCCAGATCGCCTTTATAATCGTTCCACTTTGCGGCACGAATCAAATATCCAAATTGGGACATATTCTTGATACTGTCCAGATATTTACCGGCCTGCTCATAGTTGCCCAGTTCCATATGGATATCAAAAAGCAAACTTTGGGCCTCCTCGATGTCAATTCCTTTTGAACGGGCTGAATCGGCCAATTGAAGTGCCTCCTTAAACCTATGTTGTGATATATAATTTCTGGCGAGGGCCCTTTGATACCCTGTTTTACCAATGGCTGCAATTTTTACAGCTCTTTCCAAGGCTTGTTCTGCCTTTTTTAAATACTTTATGTCACCGGTATTTTGAAAATAACGGCTATATTCACTTGCAACAATACCAAAGCTGGTCAATTGCATGCTATCTGGTTTTATTTTAGAATTCCAGAGCTCATAATATTTGGATGTGGTCCTAGATGGGCTGGATACTAAAAATTTATTGTAATCTTCTTGATTCGTTACTTGAGAATGTTCTGCGTCTGCACAAGAGAACAAAAATAACAGCGGTACGAATAGGAATAGATATTTCATGATCAATGTTTTTAGGTGTATTGAATGTTTCATCTTTTAAAATAAGGGAGGATACGGATATCCTCCCCTACTCTCCTTTTCATAGATAATAATACTAGTTTGGAGCTCCCAAATAAGGGAATGATGTAGAAAGTGTAGCAGTTAAAGCAACACCATCAGAAGTTAAACGTGGTAAATCGGCATTACCATCATTATTTGTATCCTGTCCGCTAAAACGAGCTCCAGTTTCGCCTCCAAAAAGAAGGGTCAAAGAAATATCGATAACGTCATCTGCCAAGGCACGACCGGTCAATACCTGCGTTCCGTTGAAATAGGTTGTTGGCATATCTGGAGCAACGTCCAAAGCATCATTGGCCAATACCGTAGTCAAGGTAGTTGCATCCAAACCTAAAATATTGGTTTCGTAATTAACATCTTCAGGTTGAAATCCTAGCAATTCAGCATAAACATCATGGTATTGTTCCAATCTAGCTTCAAAACCTGCTTGGAATTGGGCATTCATCTGTGAAGGAATAGTTCTATTAAAAGAATTCTTAACATTGGTCTGACCATTGATATCAGCACTGAATACGGTATTAATACCAGGTCTTCCCATATGGTCTGCCTGTGTATATGTTCCAGAGAAATCCGTACCCATTGGGGTTGGCTCCATGGTCATATCGTCATCATTGCTACAAGAAGCCAAAGCTGCTACGGCCAAGACCGACAAGAAAGTAGTTTTTATATTATATAGTTTCATAATTGTATTTCTTTTTAAATTAATGTTGTTATTGTTTTACGTTTGTAGTTACCCAAGTCTTATAAACTGGAGTTCCCAATGCATTTGTGGCTGTTGTGTTTCCAATTACACTGTTTGGAATTTCTACTACGATAGACATCGTATTGGCACCTGAAAACGTATTCTCAGCTTCCGCAGCAGTTTTGAAACCACCTGGAGCCATTCCACCGATTACCGCGTTGAATTGGAAAAAATCGAAGAAAAATGCATCTTGTCTTGGTCCAGCAAATAACTTAGTACCATTTGTGGTAGTTTCGGTAATTGCCGTATTACCAGAGATTTCAACGTCTCCTAGGGGAGAATCAACCAATACTTCACTGTTCAATCCTGTTTGAGCAGGAGCAACAGGTCCAAAGAAATACATTCTACCGTCTCTTGGAATAGCTTGAATTACTTTATCCTCTACCAAATCCCCGTCTGTATCAATATTGATCTCTACCAATACATTCTCATCAAATTCCCCGTAAGCCAACTCTGGAAGTACACTGGATTGAATATCCACGACAAAAACGGTGTTGTCAGAACCAACAGTTGGTTCAAATCCGTAAAAGTCTGCAATATCCGCAGTAGTACCTGTTGTTGCAGGTGCATCAATGTGGTCGGCAGCCACCAAAATAATACTAGCTACAGCTAATACCGCCAGGCCTAAATAAATTTTTGTTTTTTTCATTACTTTTTGTTTTTAGATTTTGTTTCTGCCTTACCTACGCAACCTTGTTTGCTAGGGTTTGGTTTTTGTAGTGTTAATTTTTTGTTAAGTAAATTTTATACCTATTATGTATATTGAAGGACCTACAATAAAAAAGTCACTTATTTTCCGTTAATTTGACCTTTTAAATGAAGAAGTAATGAACCCCTCCTCATCTGGTTGGATAGAAAAGTTTGGATCCCTTGTAAAAAATAAGCCCGAACTATATCCCAGTTTCGATGCGCTTTACAGTGATTTAAAAACCTGTGGCTTTATTTATGGCATAAATATATCGGCACCCAAATTTATAGCAGCGGAACATAACTTAACGGAGGACGAGAACGCCAAAATAAATTTGCTTACGGCCCTTTACTTTACCTATGTTTTTGAAAGTAAAAAAGCCGATTTCAAAGAATTTCTCGAAGCCATATTTAAGTTCTATCAACTATTGGAAGTAAGTCAGATATCCTTTCTAAATAAAATATTGACCGGAAAAAAGACTTCCTCCCAACTGGAAAAACTAATTGATTCAAGGGTATATCTCGAAGACAATTTGATAAGCAAGACTTTCAATAGCATTATCACGAACTCCTTACTTTTTATAGACACCCTAACTTTTAAAAGATACCTACAAGGGGAGATCGATGTAAAAAAGCACGCACAGGATTTAGAACATATCACGATAAACCTAACTTATCACACCTTAAATTCCAAAGAAAAAAACAGGAGTGATGAGCGTTTGGCACAATTATTTGCTTCTTCCCTAACGTTTATCGATGCACAAAAAGACAACTTCGATGACCTATACCGGGATCAATTGAACAGCCAATTTTCAGTACAGGAAAACCAATACTTTTTGGACGTGTCCTGCCTAACGGTATGGGAAGATTTTTCACTTGAATATAAGGAGTCGATTTTCATTTATGGCATCGGAAAAGACCTTGGATTTGACCATGGAACTATTGCTGAATCCTTGGAAGATGTGACTACATTTTTTCAGCTGAATTCCCATAAAGTTCCTCATCTGAAAGACCATAATTTGGCCGTGCAATTTTATGAAAGCATGTCAAAAATTGTGAACAAATTGATTCTTAGAAATAGCAAAAGACTACTAAAAGAACTATCAGAAAGCAAAGAATTGGTCGCCCTTTTATCCAAGTCCACCGTAAGGGATTTGAGCGAAGAAGAAAAGAAAAAAGTGCAGGATCAACTTTTGGATATCTTTAAAAGTATCCCGTCACTTGCCATTTTCATACTACCAGGTGGCGCTGTTTTATTGCCCATTTTTATTAAATTGATACCCAAACTTCTCCCTTCTGCTTTTGATGAAAATAGGGTGGACTAAATGCCCAGAATGGCCCAATTTCTTAACTATAAGGAATCTCTATATCAGTTATAGTCACTTTTTAAAATATTACAATCCAGCATTTTAAAGGTTTTTATTCCAACCAAAGCTTGAAATCCTTTACACGTTCCCTGCTTACGATGATTTCCTGGTCAGAGAACCGGTTTAGTTTAATTTGAAGCCTAGAATTCGTGTAGGAAATAATGTCTTTGATATGGTTGACATTGATATAGAACTTCCTGCTTACCCTAAAGAATTGTTTGGGCTCCAACTCTTCGCTGAGATTGTCCAAGGTGGTGTCCAACAAATAGTTCCTACCTTCCGAAGTAGCCGCATAGGTGCCTTTGTTCTCACTGTAAAAACATTCTATTTCATCTGCATTGATAATTTTCAGATGCTGCCCCACATTCACCGTAAACCTCTTTTTGTATTCACGCTCCAATGGGTTCACCAACAACTTTTTTATATCCTCAAAATCCACTGCCAGAGGTTGCTTTTTTGGGCGCAGGGAATGATACTTTTTCAGGGCCGTTGACAGCTCCTCATCATCAATAGGTTTTAACAAATAATCGATGCTATTTAACTTAAAAGCTTGGAGGGCATATGCATCATATGCGGTGGTAAAAATGATGGCACTATGGACGTCAACTTCATCAAAAATCTCAAATGAAAGTCCGTCTGAAAGTTGAATATCCAAAAAAATCAAATCGGGGTGAGGGTTGTTCTTGAACCACAAAATAGATTCCTCAACAGAATGTAACATTGCGGTGACTTCTACATTTAGATCGGACAGTAACCTACCCAATCTACGTGCGGCGGGTTTTTCGTCCTCAATGATTATGGTATTCATTTTTTTTAAAGCGGTGGTTGGTTAGAACTGGTTTTGAGCTAAAGATACAGATTCAAAATCCTTGATTTCCCTTTTCCATAATTTTCTTTATCTGCCTTTCTTCCCAACGTTTTAGAAAAGGTAGGCTCCACTTAAAAACACATGCTGCGTGGGCTAACAGAAAAGCTCCCCAGATCATTGGAGTCAAAAGCACATTCCAATCGGCCCACATAATAAATTCCTCATTGGAAGTTCCTTGGAACATTCTATCCTTGGATGAAAAATATACGATAAGCAAAACGCTGTTCACAATGCCATACACGGTCAGATGTGTGTAAAAGCCTTTGAGGCGTTCCAAGCGCTGTTTTGCCTTCTTAAAACTATTTGAATCCTTCATGGCTGTATTGATTTATAAATATTTTTTAAAATCTTTTTCCTCCTGTTCCATGTACTTCTTTATTTGACGTTCTTCCCAATCCTTTCCAAAAAAGGGATTGTATGAAAACACTTTCATGGCATGGAATGCAAGACCAATTCCCCAAAAGAACCATACGGCAAATGTCCCAAAGTCAAAAAACGCCTCATCAAAGGTTTCCCCATTGTACATGTTCCTGATCACCTTGTTCACCGAAATAAAGCTATTGATGACTATATAGACCGTTAAATGCACATAGAATCCCTTTAATTCTTTGATACGTCTAAGAGCCCTTTCCTTTTTTTCCAAATTACTATTTTCCATTTTTGTCAGCTTTGTTTGTTCTTTTCTGGACTAATCCCATTTTCTTTGATTCTCCTCTTCCTGCATAAACTCCTTTATTTTTCTTTGCTCCCAGTTCTTACCGAACAGTAGGTTAAACTGAAAGACCTTTATGGCTTGGAAGATCAAGCCCAAGCCCCATCCAAAAGCCGCCCATAAAAACCAAGGATAGCTCCATTCATTGGTCCAGTAATTAAGTATGGCCAAAAAGGATATGAATACGGCATAAGAGGTTAGGTTGCCATAAAACTTTTTCACTTCTGCAACACGTTCTTTTGCCCTGAGGTACTTGTTCTCTTTGTCTATTGAGTCCATTTTAGTTGTTTTAAATATTGTTTAAGTTTCTTGATATAAAAATAATTCTTGTAGGTGACCTCCGTAAAAATACCTTACTGAACTGCATTTTTCCATGACCGAATTGTATTCCTGCCGAACCTTTGATAAATTCATATGGTCTAAAAATTTTCATCCTCCATATATTCCTTCATTTTGCGCTCCTCCCAACTTTTTCCAAAAATAGGGTTATAGCCATAAGCCTCCATCCCATGTGCTATGACTCCAAAGCCCCATCCTAGGGCGGGAAAAATCACCCATGGAAAACTCGTGGATTTATAATTAATGTAGACCAAAATGGGGATTACAATACAATACGAAACCAAATTACCGTAGAACGATTTAATGGCCTCCACTCGCTCTTTTGCTTTTTGATAGCGCTTTTCATCTATATAACTTTCTTGTGTTTCCATAATTGAAATCTGTTTTATGAGCATGGGAAGCTGCACGCTGAATTCCGATGCTGTCTTATTGATAATTACCTTTTTATCCGTTAGGATCTGATATCGCTGCCGAATATTGTGCAGTCCTACCCCACTACTTTTTTTGACCACCTGTTTCTCTTGGAGGTTATTACTTACGCATAGCATGCCGTTCTTTTCGAACACATTGATGGTCAAAGGTCTCTTTGAGGTCACCACATTGTGCTTTACCGCATTCTCCAACAACAGTTGCAAGGACAATGGGATTATTTTGGCCTCCGGGCTATTGCTGCGCTCTGGGATATTAAAAACAATACTGTCCTCAAATCTCATTTTCAACAACCTTACATAGGTCTTGGCGAACTCCAATTCCTCGTCCACCGTGACCAAATCCTTATTTTTCTGCTCCAGGACATATCGGTATACCTTGGAAAGGGAGGTTGTGAATTTTTGGGCCTGAGCTGGATCTTCCTCTATTAGGCTGGTCAAAACATTTAAACTATTGAACAAAAAATGGGGATCCAGTTGATTCTTTAGCGCGTCAAACTTAGCCGATGCCGTGCCTGCTATGATCTTCTGTTCCTTTACCTTGTTCTCTTGACGGTACTTGTAATAGTAAAACAAATAGAAAAGAAGGGTCAGTACCAGGGCGATCAAAAAGGCGATATAATAAAAAGTGAGGTCCTCTTCCTCGAGGAACAGCCCGAAGGACATGTTCCCAAACCCAACCTTGGTTATGGCCCGCACCAGAAATATAGCCAATAGGGATATACCGATATTGCTGCAAATCCCAAGCACCATACTTTTAAGTGTAAACTGGAACGCTCCATATTTTTTGCCAAAATAGATCCAGGTATACGCATTGGCCATATAGATGGCTACAGCGTAGACCAGGGTATCCAGATATCCATATAAAAGTTCCTCATCAAAGAAAACCGCGGTACCTTTTATATAATAACTGACCAAAAACACAATGAAAATGATATTTCCAATGATGAATGCCTTACCCAATTCCTTAAAAAATCTCAACATGGTATTATTTTATCGTTTTATTGAACCAGTACAAAAAAATGATTGATAGGGTCATTTATTGTTAGGTCGATGGTTTAAAGTTAGTAAAAAGATCAAGGAGCCTTCCTATTAAATATTCTTCAAACTTAACGCCTATCCCTATGCTGCCTTGTCATCCTATGTACCCATATTGACAATTCCCTTTTACTGGTATATCCCAAAACACTGTTCCTTACCATCTGCAAATGGCCGTCCATGGATGGTTTCATTTCTTTCTTTATTCTCCTAATGGGAACAGTCGTATATGTTTCGGTTCTTTGGCCCAATGGGACATTATTCCTTTGGTGAACAGACATATTCCCTTCATGGGCCATACTCATTAAACTGGTAATTAAGGCCGCAATGACCAATGCTAATTTCTGCATGATTTGATTGAATTAATTGATCTCCCCAACAAAACTGTCACATTCCGGTCAAATGCTGAAAAAAGGAATACTGAATTGTGTTTTTTTAGGGATGGATGGTCAAAACATTAAAAAATGGCAGCCAATTGTTGTGGGTATACCTCCTATAGAGCAACACTAACCAGCTATTTATTTATTCTCCGCTATGGATTTTCAGTGAACGGCATAGCACGGTAACCAATGAAAGCGTATTGCCGTAGCCTATGTTCTAAAATATTGGAAGCTATGCTCCAAAGTATAGTTAAACCAAAATTGGACGGCCATAAAAATGCTAAAACAAAAATCCAACCTAGAAGTTCCCAGTTGGATTTTCACTTTAATAAAATATTAAATCTTGTTTCTGCCTTTTTATTCTGCCCGAGCAATCCCGGGTTAATCCATAAATCCTGCAGGAACCAATGCTTTTTTAGTTCCCTGTTGGAGGTATAGGACCAGGAACAACGTTTTCTACGGGTTTTAAGGTCTCGAGGTATTTAAATATGGATTTCAAGTCGTTATCGGTCAGCATCCTGTATTGTTGCCAAGGCATTGGAGGCAACAATGTTCGGCTGTTCATGGATCCTTTGTATTTCCCTTCCTTTATAGAGGTCAGAAATTGTTCTTCTGTCCAGTTACCAATCCCGGTATCATCAGGGGTAAGGTTGGCAGCAAATGAAGTTCCCCATGGTCCAACTGAAGCGGTTAATCCCATGCTAAACGCCACATAACCCGTTACTTCAGACGGGTCTAAAGGTGGTAATTTTTCTGTTGATGGGTGACCGGATAAAAATAATTCTGGGTTAGGTTCCGGTCCGTTTTCGGTCATCCTCTTAGGAGTATGACAATCCGTACAACCAATGGTATTGACTAGATATTTCCCTCGTTCAACCGATACGGGAGAATCCATCGCTACAGCAATTTCTTTTCCTTCGTTTAATGGCTCTTCCTTGGATTTGGCTTCATTACAGGCCCCCATTAGAAACGGGATGCCTAACATTAGGATTACTCTTTTCATATGTCTGTTTTTAGATTACAACTACACCAATACCTAGCAAGCATGCCATATCATCTTTAAGGGACCATAACTTATGCTTACTATTTATCCATTTGATTGATTTAAGTTAACCATGGATATGTCAAAGCTCCTTTAGGGGATTAAATTGGGAGAATGTCTTTAGGGGGAAGAAAATACTTAAAACCAAGCCGAATCCAAACATCAGAACAACAACCACGAACTGCTTGGTAACCAGCAACAAAAGCGCTGTAAGATTACGTTAAATTTAGAAAAAAACCAGATATGATTCTCGTTAAATTTCAACCGTTTAAATAAAAAAAAGCGTTTGTCCAAGGGCATACTTACATAGATCGTAACACTTGAATTATCAATAGATACACAAACATTTTTTCCCATCTGAAGGTTCACTTTAGCAGAAAAACTTGAAGTTTCTAAAATTATCGTTTCGGGTATTGCTACAATAATGGTTAACATTTGGTCTTTTCGGACAGGAAAGGCCTCAAAGATTAAAGTAAGGTAAAGCGCCCAGGAATTCCTTGATACAGGGAGAGTGTTGTTGATTGCAATGGGTTAGGCAACAAGATAGGAAATTGGAGTCGATGTAGATTTCACAGGTGTATATCATCAAAAAAGAGGATGTACCCCTACATCCTCTTTTTTTAAAAATAGTCTTTTAAAAAGAAACTAAATTCTAACCTACTTATGATACCGCTAAGATATAGCATCATATTTATCAAAATGTGCTCATTCACACAAATAAATAATGCAATAAATAATCGATATAAAAATTTTGACCCTTGTGCATAGTATAATTGGTTTGGAATCAAATATCCATCCACATGTATTTTCGTCACCTTTATTATAAGATTTACCTTAATTTTGCACCATGGTGAAAACAATGCAGCTACGTGTAAATATCGAGGAAGAGACCATCGAGGGCATTTTGAAAAAAAAGGCCGCCCATCTCCTTCATGTGGATGAAAAGCAGATCAATGCGGTTCAAATTTTGAGAAAATCCATTGATGCCCGTAAACCGCAGATCTTTTTCAATTATAAGATAGCTGTTTATATCGATGAACCGGTGCCCAAAGAATCTGGATACACCTTTGATTACAAAGATGTTTCCAAGGCCAAAGAAATCCATATAATCGGTTTTGGCCCGGCTGGAATGTACGCCGCATTGAGATGTATCGAGCTTGGCTATAAACCTATAGTTCTGGAACGCGGAAAAAAAGTACGGGAAAGAAGACGTGACCTTAGGGCCATCAACCAACAACATACGGTGGATGAGGATTCCAACTATTGTTTTGGGGAAGGTGGTGCAGGAACTTATTCAGACGGCAAACTTTACACTCGAAGCCTAAAGCGCGGGGATGTAAGAAGGATATTTGAGAATCTCGTTTACCATGGCGCCACGGAGCAAATATTAATTGATGCCCATCCTCATATTGGTACCAATAAGCTGCCAAAAATTGTTGAAAATATCAGAGAGACCATACTACAATACGGTGGGGAAATTCATTTTGAGAGTCGGGTTGTAGATTTCATCATCAAGAACAACGCTCTACAAGCGCTTATTTTACAGAATGGCACGGAAATGAAGGTAAATTCGGTGATATTGGCCACTGGGCATTCAGCAAGGGATATATATTATCTGTTGCAAAAAAAGAATGTTGCCCTCCAGGCCAAGTCCTTTGCCATGGGAGTGCGTGTAGAACATCCCCAACATATCATAGACAGCATACAGTATCACTGTGAGGGGGAACGCAATGAATTATTGCCCGCCGCCGCCTATAGTCTGGTTCAACAGGTAAAAGATAGGGGTGTTTATTCTTTTTGTATGTGTCCGGGCGGATTCATAGTTCCTGCTGCCACGGCTGATGGAGAGGTGGTTGTCAACGGGATGTCACCCTCCAAAAGGAACAACCTTTACGCCAATTCTGGTATTGTGGTAGAGATCAATGTGGATCAGGATATACCGAAATACGATCATTTTGGAGCTCTGAAGGGACTGGAATATCAAAAGGATCTGGAAAAATTGGCTTACACATCGGGGGGAAGAAGTCAGGTTGCGCCAGCTCAAAGACTGACAGATTTTGTAGAGGGAAGGCTATCGGTAGATTTAAATGACACCTCTTATCAACCAGGTTTAAAATCTGCCCCTTTGCATTCTTTGCTTCCCAAACTAATTGGAAGCAGACTAAGGACAGGATTTAAGGCCTTTGGTGAAAAGATGCATGGCTACTATACCGCCGAGGCAAATATTGTAGGAGTAGAATCCAGAACTTCATCACCGGTAAATATTCCAAGAAATACACAATTGGAACATCCGCAGATCAAGGGTCTGTTCCCTTGTGGGGAAGGAGGAGGTTATGCGGGAGGCATTGTTTCCGCAGCCATGGATGGAGAAAGATGTGCAGAAGCAGCTGTGAAAGGAATTTAGGAATAGAAAGTAAAACTACCAATGGAAGAAGCCCAATCAACAAGAATCAACAAATATCTAAGTGAGGTAGGATACTGCTCGAGAAGGGCAGCAGACAAACTTATAGAGGAAGGCAGGGTCACCATCAATGGGTCCGTTCCGGAAATGGGGACCAAAATTATTTCCGGTGATGAAGTCCGTGTGGATGGAAAACTTATTTCCGAACCTAAGGAAAAACAAGTCTATATCGCATTTAATAAGCCCATAGGTATTGTTTGTACCACGGATACCGGTGTGGAGAAGGATAATATCATTGATTATATCGGTTATCCAAAACGTATTTTCCCCATTGGAAGATTGGACAAGCCCAGTGAAGGTCTCATATTATTGACCAGTGATGGTGATATCGTGAACAAGATACTCAGGGCGAGGAACAATCACGAAAAAGAATACATTGTTACGGTCAACAAACCGGTTACTCGGGATTTTGTCCAAAAGATGAGTGCAGGAGTGCCTATATTGGATACGGTTACCAGAAAGTGCCATGTGGAAGAAATAGGCCGAAACGTTTTTAAAATAATCCTCACCCAAGGCCTGAACCGACAAATTAGAAGAATGTGCGAGCATTTGGGCTACAGGGTGGTGAAATTAAAACGCGTGCGTATCATGAACATCAGTTTGGATATGCCTGTTGGTAAATGGCGCTATCTTACAGATGAGGAATTGAACGGCATCAATAAATTGGTGGCCGACTCTTCCAAGACCCATCGCGATTAATATTTTAACCATAGTACGCTAGCCTTATGTATATTCCCGCACACTATAAAAATGAAAATTTAAAGGAGGTCAAGGAATTCATCAAGAAGAACAGCTTTGGCATTCTGGTAAATCTGGTCAAAGGGAGGCCTTGGGCCAGTCATATCCCGTTGGAATTGGATGTGGATGTAGATGGGCAGGATATTTTGGTGGGACATATTTCAAAAGCCAACCTGCAATTGGAGGATTTGGCAAAGGACCAAGAGGTGCTATGTATTTTCAATGGGCCCCATAGTTATATCTCCTCTTCATGGTACCAGGAGGAAGAAGTCCCCACTTGGAACTATATTGCGGTTCATGTTTATGGAACCCTGCACATTATGGATGAGGGTGCTGTCTTGGCATCCCTGCACAAACTTGTTGACAAATACGAACAGGACTCGGAGCGTCCCATCTCACTTCACGATCTATCACCAAATACCATGCGACAGATCAAAGGGATCATAGGTTTTCAAATTGTGATCAAAGATATACAGGCTGCATATAAATTATCCCAGGGCCGTAAAGAGGATCATCCCAATATCATCCATGAGTTAAAAAAAACAGGATGTCCTGCTTCCGGTGCCATAGCTGAGCATATGGCTTCCAAAAAATAGTGCCAAACTATAGATGTCCTATTCCTCTGAAAATTCCAAGGTGGCCATTCCGGAATAGCGGGAGTCGTCTATATCCATGATCCACATTTCCTTTCCATATTTGCCATTTAATTTGGTCACGTAAGCGTCTCGGGCTGTCTGTGAATCTTCATAATGAGCCAGATATACATAGTTCAATCCATTTTCAGGATTTCTAAAATGATTGACATTCAATCCTTCGGCCCTTAATTCCTTTATAAAATTTTCCATGTATGCCTTATTGCCAAATACATTGGCCACGATGTAATGTCCTTGATCTATCCCTGGAATTTTACCAAACTTGCGGGTGATTATATCTTGGGGATCATTGTATTCAGGTCTCTCGTACACCGTTGAATTATACTCTTCTATGGTATTGGACACTACTGTCAGGTCATCCTTATTGGGATCGGTCACTTTATGCTGGGCCAATTCCGTATCATCCGCTACCGGTTTGTCATTATTGACGAAATATACTTTTTTCGCCGTTTCCTCTAGATCCGGACGGGCACCATTTGTTTCCCTTTTAACAATTCTCATGACCATTTCAAACCGACGTTCCAAATCCCTTTCCCTATTTTTCTCCAATGAATCCAATCTAAATTGAAGCTGTTGTAGTAGGGCGTAATTTTCTCCTTTACCATAGTTCAAATTATCCAAATCCTTTACCAAAGGCCTATCATACTTATCATCTGCTGTTTCGTTTACGACCAAGGATTCATAGCTATCCTCATCCAAATTCACCATATCCTCAGTAAGATTTGGAATAAAGGACAAGGCTACGGACAACTCATGGGTTACCCCAAAATTTTCATAACCATTGGACAATCCCTTTTCAAAATTATAGCCCAAGGATAACCTGCGACTCAAATTAAATCCTGTCCCTGCCGAAATCCCGTAAAAGCTATCATATCCTCCTTGTAACCAACCTATTTTAGGGAGGTCCAAGATGATTCCTCCCCCATATTCGATACTTTCTTGTCCCCTTGACCGTACCCTTGCCAATGGCAATAGCCGACCATTTTCGAAGACCCCGTCCCTACTGCTCAATCCATGGGTGTACTGAAGGTGGCCGGAAAATGTCTTTTCACTGAATTCCGTTAAGGATTTACCCGTTTTTAAATTAAAATCAGCCAAATTTTCAGCAAAAATACCAATATCGAACTTCCCCATCGCCAAGTTCAAACCAGGTTGGAACGCTAAGATGGAACTTTCGTTCAATCCGTCCAAAAAGGGGTCTTCCTCTCCAGTGACAATTTTACTTTGGTCCACATTACTGCGATAGTAAGGAATATTTACCCCAAAGGAGAAAACAGTTTTAGGCCCCAAACGCACGCCATAGGCATAATTGGCCAACACGCCAATATTGGTGACCACCCCTTCCGTCTGATTGTAGAGACTCAGTCCCAGACCGGTCCGGTCATTGATCCTACCGCTATAGCTTAAAAAATAGTTTTGAGAATTATTTTCATAGTAGGCCGATTGACTCCTATGAAAAAAATTGACGTAGGATTTGTCTTCCCTGACGGTTGAAAATGTCGGGTTTATCAAAAACCTATTGAATTTAAGCAGGTTTTGAAAAGGCACATCATAATTCAAATAAGGATTTTCCTCTTGCGCATTTACCGTGGAGGCAAAGGGCAATATTAACAATAAAAGGAAAAAAACGGGAAATAGGCCACCTTTTGAAACAAGGCATTGGTTCTTTTTGGGGGTTTTCATGGCACAAGCATTAAATGCACATAAAATCAATTCCTGGATTATAGTTCAAATCATCTTCATAAAGAGAAAAAAACCCGGTATAGGGTAAACAGGAAATAATTCTAAGACATAGGTTAATTATATTTCAGATTTGGGTAGGATGAAGATACATGTTTTCCGCCAAAAGGTGCAATATTTTCGATGAAATGCACCATTTGTTTATAAATTAATGAATTGATTACCATTTGGTTGACAGCAATCCGTTTTCAGTAATTGGGGATTCACCCTACCTCATGCCTTCTAAAATTTACCCAGTACAATAGGTTCTACAGTGATTGGAATCATCCCAAGGAGTTGGTTTGGATAGCCTATAAAAGAGAGCAACAAACAAAAAGCCATCGGCTGAACCGATGGCTTTTTAATTCTTGAATTATATGGTGTGGTAAGATTAACCGTTCTTCAAGGATTTCATATCTATGACGAAACGATATTTAACATCTGATTTCACCAAACGGTCAAACGCCTCATTGATATTCTGCATATCGATCATTTCTATATCTGAAACCACATTGTGTTCTCCGCAAAAATCCAACATCTCTTGTGTTTCCTTGATGCCCCCGATCAAAGAACCGGCAATACGCTTTCGTCCCATCACCAAGCCTCCGCCATGCAATGGATCCAAAGGCTCTATAGCACCTACCAATACCATCGTGGCATCTCTTTTCAAAAGATTCACGTAAGGGTTCATATCGTGCCCAACCGGAATAGTATTCAAAAGGAAATCAAAAGATCCCGCGTGTTTCTCCATCTGCTTTTCATCTTTGGAGATCAAAACCTCATCGGCACCCAATTTTTTGGCATCCCCACTCTTAGATGGAGATGTTGTGATCATTACTACATGGGCGCCCATGGCATCGGCAAATTTGATTCCCATATGTCCAAGTCCTCCAAGTCCGATCACACCTACTTTATCCCCTTTTTTTACATTCCAATGTTTTAAGGGAGAATAGGTGGTAATTCCGGCACATAGCAACGGTGCCGCTGCCCTAGGATCTAAATTTTCAGGAACACTCAACACGAATTCCTTATCTACCACCACTTGTTCGGAATATCCGCCAAAGGTATGTCCACCCAAATGCTTGTCCGGTCCATTGTATGTGAATGTTGCCCCGTTCTCGCAGAATTGCTCCATATCATCTTTACAGGCACCACATTCTTGACAAGAATCTACCATACACCCTACTCCAACTAGCTGTCCTACCTTGAACTTGGTCACATTGGCTCCTACCTCGGTAATCCTTCCAATGATCTCATGACCTGGAACGACAGGATAAACGGAATTTTTCCAATCGTTTCTAACTTGGTGCAGATCACTGTGGCAAACCCCGCAGTATTCAATATCTATTTTTACATCATCTGCCGTGACATCTCTTCTGTCCAGTGTAAACGGGACCATTTCAGAATCTTTTGTCTTTGCGGCGTATGCTTTTACTTCTGTCATATAGCTTTTTTTTTGATTTAAATAATTTACGAAAAATGAGTACGAATATCAATAAAATAGACCGTTTAACTTGACTTTAACGCCTTGGATATTGACACTAAAAAAAAAAAGAGCCTCTTAAAAAGGCGCATTCCTGTTCTTTGTCGAGGACAACAAAAAAAGCTTACCCATGGGTAAGCTTAAATTTCTAGTTTCTGAAAAGTTTAAATGGCCTCGCCCAACCAAGCTTTCATCATCCATAATACTTTTTCCTGTTCCGTAATAAAGTCGCTCATCATGGAATTGGTCCCTTCGTCATGGGCATCATCTGAGGACGCCAGAATTTTACGTTCAATGACCAATAATTCCTTTAGTGAATCCACTATCAATCGGATGGCCGACTCATCTTCCGATACATTCTTTCCTACTGGGACTTTTGAGTTTGAGATGTAATCCTCAAAAGTATGCAATGGCACACCTCCCAAGGTCAGGATGCGTTCTGCAACCATATCGACTTTTAAATTGGCATCGTTGTACAGCTCTTCAAATTTCACATGAAGATCAAAGAAACGCTTGCCCTTGATATTCCAGTGAATTCCCCTTAAATTTTGATAATATCTCTGAAAGTTTGCCAATAGAATATTCAAATCCTTACTTATGGATAATGATTTATCGGCATCCAATCCTATACTGTTTAACTTCATTTTTCTCGTTTTAAATTATCTAAAGGTAGAAAATTTATACTGGCCATTTGAATAGTTTTTATCGATAGTTTTTATAATTTTATCACTTAATATTATATACATGACCATTACCCAATTGCAGTATGTTTTGGCTGTTGCCGAATATCAGAATTTTACCCTTGCGGCAGAAAAAAGCTTTGTTACCCAACCAACTTTGAGCATGCAGGTGCAAAAACTGGAAGATGAACTGGACATTTTGATCTTTGATCGTAGCAAAAAACCAATTTCAGTAACCGATGTAGGACAAAAGATTGTTTCCCAAGCAAAAAATATTGTCAATGAAGCCAATCGTATCAAGGATATTGTGGACCAGGAAAAAGGGTTTATTGGAGGGGAATATACCCTGGGGATCATTCCTACCATTATGCCCACCTTACTCCCCATGTTCCTTAAAACCTTTATAAAAAAGTACCCTAAGGTCAACCTTATTATCAAGGAACAAAATACGGAAGGCCTTATCCGGAATATTCAGGATGGGCATTTGGACGCTGCCATTGCGGCCACCCCGTTAGAGGTTGAATTCATCAAAGAACGTCCATTGTATTACGAGCCTTTTGTGGGCTATGTACCACCTAGCAACAAGTTGCATCAATTGGAAAAATTGAACCCCGAAGATCTGGATATAAATGAAGTACTCCTTTTAAAGGACGGACACTGTTTCAGGGATGGAATCATCAATCTATGTAAATCCTCCAAGAGCTTTGAAGATGACCATTTTTCACTACAAAGCGGAAGTTTTGAGACTTTGGTCAACCTATCCAATGAAGGACTTGGTATGACCCTTTTGCCGTATTTGAACACCTTGGAACTGGATGACAAGAAAATGCAGAATCTTAGGTATTTCAACAGTCCTTCCCCCGCTAGGGAAGTAAGCCTCATTTATCACAAAAGTGAATTAAAGATCCAGATAACAGAGGCAATCAGGGAAGTAATAGCTAGTGTGGTACGAGGTGCAATTGCTTTTCAGGACGTAAAAATCATTAGTCCGCTTACAAAAAAGTAAACACGATTTGTCCCCATGCATCTCCCGTAAAATCTTAATTAAAAAGAAGGGTGGTTTACCCTTGTCCAAAAATTCAACTTTACCTTTTTTACACCTCAATAGGGAAAATTGATTTGTGAACCTCCAATAAATAAGAAAGCCACTTGATCAAGTGGCTTTCTTATTTATGGTTGAATGTAAATTAAACATTGCTTTAATTCTGGTTTGTCGGTAATGAATTGTTTAATCCAATGTTTTAATTCCTCTACCTCTATGGGCAGTAATCTAGAAATCGCTTTTTCCAACTCTTTGCAAAACAACACTGAGTCGAAACTAACTTTTTGAAGGACAGTTTTAGTGTACTCCAGCATAGCTCTAGCCATATTTCAAAGTTTTTATTTAAGGTTATTACCGCTAATTTAACGAATTATGAGGGATAAAATTGTATTATCTTCGTTAAAAGTAGAAAAATATCAGTTATACATAGAAAATCATCAGTTAAAAACTAACCTTAAGCTGCCATAGTCCATGATGCACAAATCAATGTTAACCCTCTTAATATCAGTGCTTCTCATAGGGTGTTCTGCCTCTAAACAAAGAAAATTAACCAAAGGCATAGTCAATAGCATCACTATTGGGGATTTTGAGAACCAATTTACCGGATTTTTAGTTTTTGATCCTACCACCAAGGATACTATCATCAGCTATAACTCAGACAAATATTTCCTTCCGGCCAGTAATGTAAAAATTTTTACGCTGTATACAGCTCTGCAATTATTGCCCAATAGCATCCCATCCCTTAAATATATAGAACAGGGAGATACCCTTTATATTGAAGGCACCGGAGATCCAACCCCCCTTCACCCCTACTACAAGGACAGTACCCTTTTGCATTTTTTGGCCAAATCGAAGGCGATAGCGCTACATCCCAATAATTTCAAGGAGGATAGGTTAGGCCCCGGATGGTCCTGGGAAGATTACGATCAATATTATGCCCCTGAACGAGGTGCGCTACCACTGTATGGCAATGTTGTAAGGGTAATTCAAACGGATCGTATTGGGATTGTCCCGGATCTCTTCAGGGATAGCGTTTTGGTTTCCGCTGGAAATCGCAACAGACAATTGCACCAAAACCTTTTTTATTTGGACCGAGGTCGTAAAGATACGGTAGAGGTACCTTTTATCACGGACAGCCAACTTACGAAAAAGCTATTGGAAAAAGCACTAAACAAGGAGATTGGCCTAATTGAGGCCATGCCCAAGGGCACCAAAAAAGTGCTTTATGGTTTGCCTTCAGATTCTTTGTACCGAAGGATGATGCACCATAGTGACAATTTTATAGCAGAACAACTTTTAATCTTATCCTCTTCCGTATTAAAGGATACTTTAAACAGTAAAATTCCACGGGACCATATTCTCAAAAATCAATTATCCTCCCTTCGGCAGGCCCCAAGGTGGGTAGATGGATCTGGACTATCGCGCTACAACCTCTTCACTCCAGAATCCATGGTGGTTGTCCTTGAAAAACTGTATGAAGACCTTCCCAAGGAAAGGCTCCTGGATCTCTTCCCTGCGGGAGGAATGGATGGAACAATTCAAGACTGGTTTAGAGGCAACCCGAAACCCTATCTTTTTGCAAAATCGGGATCTATGGGCAATACCTATTGCCTAAGTGGCTATTTGCGCACCGGCTCTGGAAAAATCCTGATCTTTAGCTTTATGAACAATCACTATAGGCAATCTACAAACAATCTTAAAAAAGAAATGACCGCAATATTCGAGTCGATAAGGGATGCCTATTGATGGTTGCCTTTGAGTAGGGCTGAAAAATTAGCACTTAGTTTGTCCAGTTTAGGATCAATATACGTTTTACAAAAGGGCTTGTCAGGATTGGAATAGTAGTAATTGTGAAATTGTGTTTCAGAAGGTTTGAAGTCTCCAAAAAGCAAAACCTGTGTTATCAGTGGATCCTTAAAATTACACTGCAACGATTTCAAGGTTTTCTTAACAACATTTATTTCCCCTTCATCAAAAACATAAATGGCCGACCTGTATTTGGTCCTTAAGGAATGATCCGCTGTACTGTTATGAGTATGAAGATGAACAGTAATAAGTTCTTTTAGTGAAAGCTCGTCCTGATTATAGGAAACGATGACTGCTTCTGAATAAGATGAGTCTGGTTCCCTAGCGGCTATGAAGCCTTGCGCTACATGAGTCACTCCTTTGAGTAATTGAAATACTGCCTCTGTACACCAATGGCATCCACCTCCAAAGCCTATTTTACACCTGGTATCCATGACTGTTTGGTCGTAAAAGCACCATTAAAATAACTGGTTCACTTTGGCATATTGCAATAGCATGATGGTTTTGGCATCCTTGATGGCGCCTTGGTCTATCATTGACAGGGCATCTTCAAATACATATTCCAAGATCTCAATATTCTCCGTTTCATGGGCTGCCCCACCACCTTCACCAATCTTCATTTGTTCATTGTACTGGCCAATAAAGAAATGTAGAATTTCCGACACTGATCCGGGGGACATATAAGATTCAAATACTTTTTGCACCTCATCTACACGATAGCCTGTTTCTTCCTCAACTTCTTTTCGTATGCAATCTTCTGGGTGATCACCATCCAAGACCCCGGCGCAGACCTCGATCATCATCCCTGTTGGATTCCCATTCAGGTAGGTAGGCATTCTAAACTGCTTGGTGAGGATGACCGTACCCTTGGACTTATTATAAAGCAATATGGCTGCCCCGTTGCCACGGTCATAGACTTCCCGCACCTGTTTTTCCCAAGTTCCATCCTCCCTCTCATATTCAAAAGATATCTTTTGAAGGGTATACCAATGATCCGATAGCACATCCTTCTTAATATTTCTTACCTGTCCGTTCTTCAATTGTATTACTTTTTTTGGGTTGGCTATTTTTATAAAATTCTTTTATACCGTGACGGTTTTGTTCAGATACCGTCTAAAGGGCAACATTTCTTGATAGATCTGCAGTACCTTTTCTTTAAAATTATCCTGCAAAATCTCCTTCTCATTCATAGGGTGCATCACAGCAAAGGTTTTGTTTTTGAGCAGATCCAAATGAGGGTGGTCCCTGCTAAAACCTTTGGGAGCCATTTTTAGTTTCTGATCCTCTACCAGGCCCCCAAAAGTATTCTGAAAAGATTTTTTGTGAAGGATCTTTTTAAATTCTTCCCCGTCGTAATCAATACCATCCCTGATACTTTGTAGCGTTTTTGAATCTGGTCGCCAAAAACCTCCGGCCAACATAGATTCATGAATGCCTATCTGTATGTAAAAATCGGCAGTATTGGGCGCTTTGTCCAATCCCGCACCAAAATGATCTTTGTACACCGGTTTATTTGGATGGAACATAAGATTATTATTGATGCGGTTTATTCCTTTCTTGCCGGGCGTGGAATAATACTCCTTATCAATGGCCTCCAAGGTACTGTTCAGATCATCCAACCAAGAGATATAGCCATCTCTGACCTTATAGTAACGCTTTCTATTGGCATCCATCCATTCTTTGGAATTGTTCCTTTCCAAATCACGCAGAAAAGCAAACAGCTCTTTAAAATCCATAAAAAGTATTCTTGTTGTATGGAATTATTCTCATTGAATTATTTGTAATATGAAGCGGTTATTGGTCTGATCAAAATCTATTGTCACCATCCAGGATATCCCCCAGACCACCAAGAATACTACCTTCTCCTCTATCTTTACCTCCACCCTTTGGTGCTGCCGCCCAAACTCTACTGGCCAACCTGCTAAAGGGCAGGGATTGGATAAAAACTGTTCCAGGGCCTTTTAAAGTAGCATAGAACAAGCCTTCCCCTCCAAAAACAGTATTTTTGATCCCACCGATGAATTCAATATCGTAATCAATATCTTTTGAAAATCCGATGATACATCCGGTATCTACCTTCAAAACTTCCCCTACCGCCAATACTTTTTTTGCTGTGGTACCTCCGGCGTGGACAAATGCCAGACCATCACCTTCCAATTTCTGCATAATAAAACCTTCGCCCCCAAATAGGCCTCTTCCGAGCCTTTTGGAAAATTCAATTCCAATAGTTACTCCCTTCGCGGCACATAAAAAGGCATCTTTCTGGCAAATAAAGCGACCTCCAAATTCCGTGAGGTCAATCGGAATGATCTTGCCGGGATAAGGCGATGCAAAGCTTACCTTTTTCTTGCCATATCCACTATTTAGGAAGGCCGTCATAAACAAACTTTCCCCTGTTAATAATCTCTTTCCAGCAGAAAAAAGCTTCCCTAAGACGCCGTTATCCTGATTGGAACCATCTCCAAAAATGGTATCCATTTTAATATCGGTATCCATCATCATAAAGCTTCCGGCTTCTGCTACAACTGCTTCCTGTGGATCCAATTCTATTTCCACATATTGCATTTCTTCGCCAAAAATCTCGTAGTCTATTTCGTGATTTACGCTACTCATAAGATATACTATATAATTAATTTAACTTTCCCTATTAGTACTTTTACATTTGAAATTGTTACAGATATTACCGATAATAATAATAATAATAAAGTAGGGTTTTAGACGTTGTAGTTGTTTAAGTAAAATATAAACCTAAATTTTAAATTATGAATTTATTTAACCCCGGCTTTCTACATTTAGGAAGATTTACAAAGCTTTTCACGATTGTATTTGCAATGGTTGCATTTTCTAGCTGTAGTAAAGAAGATGATGATACTTTTGCACGTGTTACAGTTAATGGAACAGAAGTTCAATCAAGTCCTTCAGATTTTACCGTTGGTGATCGTTCCGATTTCAATGGTGATATTGATGCAAGTTTCACAGGAAATGGTGGTACGGCCAGTAGAATATTTAGCTGGAACAATAATCTCACTACAGCTGATTACAATGCAGATATTACCGCAACTTCCGAAGGTAGTTTCCAAATGATTGTTAAAGATTCAGAGGGAATAGAAGTTTTGAATCGATCAATTCAGGGTGGATCTGAACCAGATAGTTTTAGCGGGGTAACTTCGGCAGGAGTCTCTGGAATTTGGACTGTTACAATTACGGTAACAAACTTTACAGGTGATGGTAGCTTTTCATTAAGTGAAGGAAACTAAGATACACCAAGATCTATAGAATCTATAAAGGCTAGTACTACTACGGTACTAGCCTTTTTTTTGTAGTATAAAATGACTTCACATGTACCACCATAGTCTATTTGGTGTGCATTTATATGTATAAATTCTTATATGTTCATGTTTGTTGCATGTAAGAACATCCATTTTATTACATCTTTATTGCCGGTAGTTGGGAGGGCATTTATTGTTTTAAGCGGACCGTCCATTCAAAATTAAAAGTGGAAACCAACACCCCATCTTCATTAACACCCTCCGATTTCATCCAAAAAGTCTGGCCTTCCCCTGTAGCTATAGTTTGGTCCAAGGCCTCCTTTATCAAGGCTCCATCCTTGCAGGTAAACGTAATCTTACCTGTGGCCTTTTTGGAGAAATTGGCATTGTTGTTGGCCACCAGCATAGATATTTTCTTTTTACTTTCTTGGATCTGTGCACTGACCATGGCCCCTGTACTCAGCTCAGCAGCCATTCCTTGGACGGCCCAGAACATGGAGTTGAACGGATTCTGATTGAACCATCTATGGGTAACGGTGACTACTGCCTTTTCTGGGTCTATGTGACGTAAACGGACTCCGCACCACCAAGCAGCAGGCAGCTTAAAAAAAGTGTAGGTGTTGAACTTTTTAGGATTAATGGACATGTATTTTTATTTTTTTTAAAAATATATAAAATTGAAATCCTATGCTACGAATTACCGCATAATGATTGGTCTCAAAGCAAAAACATAAGGTTATATACCCTAATTCAAAATGTTAATGAAACGTTAAATTTCAGTACTATGTTTTGCATAATACCTTTTAAAAGATATATATTTGTATAAGAAACTAATAGGCCATGACAGACACACTGACCAAACACGAAAGAAATCTATCTGCATTTATCCATGCTTCCGTTTTTTCAAGGTATTTGATACCCTTTGGAAATATTATTCTTCCATTGATACTATGGAGCATCAATAAAAAGCAATACAAGTTTGTGGATTATAATGGGAAGCAAGTATTAAACTTTCAAATAAGTCTTTTGCTTTACGCCATGATTCTTGGGGTACTATCCGTTCCCTTCTTATTTGGATCCTTCCCAAATATTTTTGAAGCGGGGAATGTACTTTTCGGTGCTTCCGATGGATTCAGATGGCATTTTGATAGTGACAATTTTAATTCGTTTCACGGGCTTTTCCCTTTTGGAATTGCGGCATTGGCTCAAGGGGCCATCGTAGTGATCAATATCGTTTACTCTATCCTAGGTACCATACGCACCAATGAGGGCCAGACATTTAAATATCCAATCAGTATTAATTTTTTAAAATAAAGTAAGTGAGTTTATTCATCAATCAATCAATCAATCAATCAAAAATGGCTGTATTTATCACCACGGGAACTCATCACTCCCCAAGAAAATGAACCAAATGCAGCAAAAAAAAACGAACAGTCAATCAAATAGAACCATGAAGCTATGAACATAGAAAATACAAAAGCACAAATGCGCAAAGGGGTCCTGGAATACTGCATACTCTCCATTTTAAATGGGGAGGACAAATATGCCTCTGAAATCCTTGAGACCTTAAAAGATGCAAAGATGCTGGTAGTAGAGGGAACGATTTACCCTTTACTTACAAGACTTAAGAATGCAGGATTGCTCAATTACCGTTGGGAGGAAAGTACATCTGGACCACCACGTAAATACTATACCCTTACAGAAACAGGTAAGATGTTCCTAAAAGAACTGGACACCACCTGGGATGAACTTAGAAAAGCAACAAATCTCGTAACCAATACCAAAAACAGCTAACAATGAACAAGACAGTCAACATAAATCTCGCCAATATTCTTTTTCATATCGATGAAGAAGCGTACTTAAAAATGAGTCGTTACCTAGAAGCTATAAAGCGATCTTTTGCCAATACTTCTGGCAGCGACGAAATTCTAAGAGATATTGAAGCTAGAATAGCGGAATTGTTCCAGGAGAAAATGGAAAGCGAGAGACAGGTAATCACCCTCAAGGAAGTGGACGAGGTCATCAATGTAATGGGACAACCAGAGGACTATATGGTAGATGAGGACATCTTTGAAGATGCCCCCTTTGACAATGCCACCAAAACCGGGAGGGTCAAAAAATTATACAGGGACCCGGATTCCAAATTTATTGGAGGCGTATGTTCCGGACTGGAATATTACTTAGGGATCGATGCGCTGTGGATCAGAATCATCTTCATCCTTTTGGCAATTTCAACTGGATTTGGTTTCATAGCCTACATACTGTTATGGATTTTGGTACCAGAGGCCAGAACCACCTCCCAAAAATTGGACATGCGGGGGGAGCCTGTCAATATCAGCAATATTGAACGCAAGGTAAAGGAAGGTTTTGACGATGTTGCCTCCAAAGTCAAGAACGTAGATTATGAAAAGATGGGGGACAAGGTCAAGAGTACCAGTAAGTCGTTTGCCGACGCTTTAGGAGATATCATCATGTTGTTCTTTAAGATCATCGGTAAATTTATTGGAATCCTATTGATCCTGATCGGTGCGGTTTCCTTGATCGGTATTTTCATAGGGATGTTCACTGTGGGCATTTTGGATATGTTCCACATTCCTGGATTATCACTAAATGATATGGTCAACTCCACGGATGCTCCTGTTTGGTTTGTATCTATCTTGGGACTATTTGCCTTTGGGATCCCATTTTTTTTCCTGATGTACCTAGGTTTGAAAATTTTGGTCAACAATCTGAAATCTATCGGCAATATTGTTAAGTATTCCTTGTTGGGACTATGGTTATTATCGGTAATTGGATTATCCGTATTGGGCATCCAACAAGCATCGGCCCAGGCTTTCACCGGATATTCTTCCAATACGGACCAGATCTATTTTGATCAAGGTGTGGATACTTTGATGATCACCATGAAAGCTACGGATGCCTACAATATATCCAATAATGGGGGCTTCTACGAAATGAACATAGCTTATAATGAAAATGGGGAGCGACTTCTGTATACCGAGGATATACGGTTTGATATTAAAAAATCAGAGGACTCCTTGGTTCATGTAAAAGTGCGCAAGGACGCAAATGGAAGTTCGTATGAAGATGCCAGTCAAAGGGCCGCTAACATAAACTATAGCTATACGGTCAATGGAAACAATCTGGCACTTGACAATTTCTTAACGACAGCCGCAGAGAACAAAATAAGGGATCAAGAAGCATACATTACAATTTATGTTCCTGTGAATACCACGGTTTCATTAAATGAATCTACTGAAGACCATATTGGTTGGTATACAAAAAACGATAAAGAGGTCTACAGGCGAGATATGTACCAATACCTATGGAAAATGAACGACAATGGCGTTTTACAATGTATGAACTGTCCGGAGAACATGGGTGATCAAATGAACCGAAACCAAAATGGCCACATTATTATCAATGAGGACGGGGTAGACATAGACATCAAGGACGAGAATGAAAACGTCCGAGTAAAGATCAATGAAAAAGGGGTACAGGTAAAGGCCAATGACAATTAAACAAAAACGGTTCATCACCCTTTTGGTACAGGTCGGTAATCTATAATAGTATTAATCAATCAAAAAACAGAACTTTAATCAACTAAAAACAACTATCATGACAACTCTAGCAAGAATAACAATCGCCCTTATCTTAGCGCTCTTTCTCTCTTCATGTGCCTTTGATATTAATTTTGGTGAAGGTAAAAAAGGCAACGGCATAGTAACAGAGGACAATAGAAATGTTACCGACGAATTTACGGTTGTTTCTGCCTCGGAAGGTCTGGATGTATACGTTACCCAATCAGACGAATTCAAGATTTTGGTGGAGGCCGATGAAAACATTATTGATCTCATAGGCACCGACATCAAAAATGGAACATTAAAAATCCATGCCATTGAGAATATAGGAAGGGCCACAAAGAAAATCCATGTATCCCTGCCCATTATTTCCGCCCTATCAAGTTCAAGCGGTGCAAACCTAATGTCCAATAATCAAATTGAAGCGGATAAAATTTCTTTGGAGGCAAGCAGCGGTGCAGATTTGGAAGTTTCCGTGGTTGCTAGCGAGGTAAATGCCGATGCCAGTAGTGGTGCCGATATTAAACTTTCAGGGCAGGCCAATATGCTGTATGCCGATGCCAGCAGTGGTTCGGACATCAAAGCTAGGGACCTGATGACCAAAATTTGCAATGCAGATGCCAGCAGCGGTGCGGATATCACCCTGAATGTTTCCGAGTCCTTAACTGCAGATGCCAGCAGCGGTGCGGATATTTCCTATACTGGTGAAGCTCGAGTTCAAAAAAACAAATCCTCCTCTGGAAGTGTTCATAAATACTAAAAAATCACCCTTCGCATAAAACCAATAAACCCACTGAAAATTCAGTGGGTTTTGATTTTTTTGTCCCTTTCTAATCTATATCTTAGTGGAAATCATACGCACATGAAATTGAGTTTGGAGAAATATGTTTTGCCCCTAAAGCATACCTTTAGTATTTCAAGGGAATCCCATAATTTTCAGGATACCCTGATCGCCTCGTTATCACTCGATGGCAAAACAGGGTACGGAGAGGCCACTTCCAATCCGTATTATAAAATCACCTTGGATAGCATGATCGCTGAAATCGAGACCATCAGGAAGGACGTAGAATCGTTCGACTTTACCACTCCTGACAAATTCCATGCTTTTCTGGTCTTAAAACACATCAGCAATTTTGCTATTTGTGCATTGGACCTGGCAGCACATGACCTATATGGGAAACTTTTGGACAAACCACTTTATAATATTTGGGGGACAGACAACTCCTCCTACCCAATTACCAATTACACCATCGGATTGGATACCTTGGAAAAAATGGTTTCCAAAATCAAAGAATTCCCTTGGCCCATCTACAAGATAAAATTGGGAACGGACAATGATGTTGCAATCATTAGGGAATTGCGGAAGCATACCGATGCCGTTTTTAGGGTAGACGCCAATTGTGCATGGACAGCGGAAGAAACCATTCATAATGCCCCACTTTTGAAGGACCTTGGGGTAGAATTTATTGAACAACCGTTAAAAGCCGATGATTGGAAGGGTATGGAACTGGTATCCCACCATAGTGTTCTGCCCACCATTGCCGATGAAAGCTGCATTGTAGAACAGGATGTAGAAAAATGTGGTCTGCATTATAATGGCATCAATATAAAGCTCACCAAATGTGGTGGACTAACCCCTGCCTTGCGAATGATCCAAAGGGGCAAGGAATTGGGACTAAAGGTAATGGTTGGATGTATGACAGAATCAACAGTGGGCATCTCGGCCATAGCCCAGTTGGCGCCACAATTGGATTATGTAGATATGGATGGTGCCCTGTTGTTAAGAGAGGACATTGCCAAGGGAATAGAAATTTTGGAAGGCGGTAAACTTGTCTACCCAACCTTGGGTGGTAGTGGCATAATCCTAACGGCATGACCCATTATATAGATAGGTTTCCGGGCAGAAAAATTAGGGTGGGCAAAAAAAATTACCTGTATTTTGGTGGAACCTCTTATTTGGGGCTACAAACCGACGCAAGGTTCCAAAAACTGCTCATAAACAATATTATAAAATATGGTACCAATTATGGGGCATCCAGAATTTCCAATGTCCGATGGTCCATTTATGAAAAATCCGAAAATTATTTGGCACATCTCGTTGGAAGTGAGTCCTGTATATCCCTATCCTCAGGTTATCTCGCAGGACAGTTTGTCCGCCAATATTTCAACAACACCTCCCATAAGACGTTTTACACTGCCAATTCCCATGCCGCACTTCAACTGCCAAACGATAAGGTAGAATCTTCCCATGAAACCTTAAAAATGGCCATAGAGGAACATTTGCATAAAACCAATGCCATTACCCCGGTAGTTTTCTTGGATTCCATAGATTTTTCAGGAAGGCACTACCCCCATTTTAATGATCTCAAAACACTCCCGCTAGATAAGATCATAGTGGTGGTTGATGACTCGCATGGCATAGGAATCGTTGGCAAAAACGGTCGCGGGGTTTATAAAAGCCTCCTGGAACTTGGAGCAAAAGAATTGGTGGTGTGCAGTTCCTTGGGCAAAGGATTTGGCTTACAAGTGGGAGCAGTTTTTGGTACTACGGAGATGATATCTTCCATGAGAGAAACTGATTTTTATGGAGGGGCAAGTCCGGCCACCCCGGCCCATATGGCAACCTTGCTGGAATCCGGTGTTCTAATGGAAGAAAAGAGAATGAAGCTGCAAAAGAGGATAAAACAGTTTAAGAAGCGACTCCCCTCCCATCATGGCTTTAGTATGATGGATGGACATCCGGCCTTCAGTTTTTCAGATAAAGTACTGACGGACTATTTGGAAAAGCAAAATATCATTGTTACCAATTTTTCTTATCCCAGCGAAGATTCATCGACTATGAGCAGAATTGTGATCAGTTCCGCCCACAAAAAAAACGATATCAAAAAATTGACAGGCTTAATCAAAAGGTATTATTCCCAATAAATATGATTCAAATCATTGTTTTCGATTCTTTAAATTAAAACTTTGAATTATTATGTATTTTCTAAAATATATTGTAACTTTTTACTAAATAATTACTAACTATCACAAAACTTTACTGCAATGAAAAAAATTTTAGGATTTATATTTCTCATGCTGATTATGGTTTCTGCCACAAAATATACTACTGAGAAGGAAAACAGTATGCATACTATACAAGGTACCTGGGAACTTCAACACTTTTATCAGTATGATGGGCAAAACATCATAGATACCACTCCGCCCTCAGAAGGATTCAGACAGGTAAAAATGTACTATAACGGAAAAATAATGTGGTCCAGAACATCCTCAGCAGAAATTCAAGGAAGGTTTGGTTATGGTACGTATAAGATTACCCCGGACAGATTGATAGAAAATATTGAATACGGAGACGGCCAGATGATGAAGGCTCTAGATACCATACGACAGTTTACATTTGAATTAGTTTTAACGGATGATACCTATAGTCAGATTACCATTGATGAAGATGGAAATAGAATTACCTCCGAAAACTACAAGCGCATCGATTAACCGCTAACATAATACAATAAAAAAACAGCTGTAGTACAGCTGTTTTTTTATGCTTTATAATCAAGTTAAAGTAACCTAAACCGCTTCCTCTGCAGTTTCTATGGTTGCCAAATAACGTTCAGCGTCCAGTGCGGCCATACACCCTGTACCTGCTGCCGTAATTGCCTGCCTGTACTCCTTGTCCTGGACATCACCACTGGCAAACACCCCTGGCTTGCTAGTTTTGGTAGTTTTGCCCTTGGTGATCACGTATCCGGTGCTATCCATTTCCAACTGACCTTTAAAGATATCAGTATTTGGTTTATGTCCGATGGCAATGAACAAACCAGTGATGGCAATCTCTTCCTTTTCACCTGTTTGGTTATTTACCATGCGAAGTCCTTCTACCACTTGCTCTCCCAATACTTCATCTACTTCGGTATTGTATCGGATTTCAATATTTGGCAAACTGTTCACCCTATGTTGCATGGCTTTGGAAGCCCTCATTTCATCCCTTCGGACCAACATGGTCACTTTTTTACAGATATTGGCCAAATAAGAAGCTTCTTCTGCAGCCGTATCTCCGGCACCTACAATGGCCACTTCTTGCCCCTTGTAAAAAAATCCATCACAAACGGCACAGGCCGAAACACCTCCACCCCTTAAACGCTGCTCACTGGGTATGTTCAAATATTTAGCCGTAGCCCCCGTGGAAATGATCACAGTTTCCGCCTCGATGATCTTATGATCATCTACGGTTACCCTGTGTATGCCTCCAACTTCATCACTGAAATCAACTGCCGTTACCATTCCTATACGCACCTCTGTTCCAAAACGCTCCGCCTGTTGCTGCAACTGCACCATCATGGTTGGACCGTCTATTCCTTCCGGATACCCAGGAAAGTTGTCAACCTCTGTGGTCGTGGTCAATTGTCCTCCAGGTTCCATACCCGTATACATCACAGGTTTCAAATCTGCTCTAGCTGCATAGATGGCAGCAGTATATCCTGCTGGTCCTGAACCTATGATCAATGTTTTCAATCTTTCTATTTTTTCTGACATAATCCAATTCTTCACTATATTTTACAATGCAAAAATAAGTCTTTACTTAAAAAACTTGTCTTCAAAGTTATCAAAAGTTATTATACCCCAAAAGATAAAAGGTATAAGCCTTTCTCCGTACCAGTTGTTGGTCAGCCAAGACCACTCATGATGGTAGTGTAATACACAGATACCAAAAGTACGGCCTTTATCACTTTAAATTTTAACTCAAGCACAATATCCAGCTAATCCGAGAATGGAAACTTCACCAGGTTATTATAAAGACAAATACCTCTTTACCCTCTAGGAAAACTGTCCCATACCCTTAATTCATTGAAAATTCTTAGATTTATAAAGCCCAATTTCTAAAATTGGCATTAGATTTGACTATCAATCGTATGTATATACCCTATTACATGAAAAAATTACTTCCAAGTATTATCCTCCTGGTATTTATTTGTTCAACCGCAGTTGCCCAAAAAGTCTCGGACAAGCAGATTGCCGAACAGGTTGCCCTTTATAAAAATGATATAAGGGGTCCCTATAAGGATATCCGTTGGTTCTGTACCGATGGGAGCATAAGGCAACCCAAAGACCCCTGCCCAAAAGAAATAGGTCCAGGGGTTCAGCATGCCCGCTATAAAGATGCAGTGGTAAACCTTGGAAAAAGCAACCACATTTTCTTGGGACAAATTTTGGCCTACACAGATAAACAAGATTTTTGGGACGCCGAGCACAACCACTCCCGTCTAAAACAATATCAACTGGAAAAATACCTGAGAAGTGTAGATGACGGTTGGATCCTTAGAAGGGGACAATTCTATAGGGGTTCCGTTCAGGCAGAAGATGAGGAAGCGTGGGGAATTGATTTTTACCAATGGTTATTGGCCAAGGATGATGTCGTTGCTCAGAATTTTTACTTGATCCGCCAATCCTTAAAGGCCATACCACATAAAGGAGATGACAACCTGGCCCAGCTAATGAGGAGTCAGTCTAAAGTTCTTTCAGATCTGTATGAGCCTTTTATGGATTTAAGGGTCAAGATACACAGTCAGCCAGAATTTGGGGATATAGATAAGGTGAAAGCCTTCCAAAACAAGAATGCAACCAAATTAACTCCAGAATTAAATTCAAAATTCAATGAATTGGTCACTACCATGACCAATTTTTACAAACCCATAGATATCAAATCACTTTCTGATAAGGCCACCCTTTTAAAAAACACGCCACTGGGTACAGTCATAAGTGATTATGTGTCCAACAATTACGAATCTTCGGATATTTCCCTTTTGGTGCCCGCAACAGCGCAGGTAATTCTTGAAATCAGAAAAGGACTTTTGAATGAAAAGAGGCCTTTGGCCCGACTCCAATTACTCGATATATCCTTAAAACTGGAGGAATTGATATTCAAATCATCCCCAAATTGGCAACCCGAAGAATTGGAAGGCCTATTGGAAAAAATATGCTATCTGGGCATGGCTACGGCCGGCTCTGGATATATAGAACTGCATGAATGGGAGCAGATCAATGGTGGCATACAGGCATATCACAACCCAAATATGACTTTGGCAGAACTGAATTCCCTTCTCGAAACCGCCAGAAGGGAAGTGGAATGGAGCGCTTCTATGGTCAAGGCCAACTATGAGGATATCGTTAATGAGTACACGGCCTTTGAGCCAAAGGCATACGGATTTATCGATGACAAAATACGTGGATCCATTGCCCTTAATCTCGGGGAAAGTGTGGGGCAACTGGGCGACTTTATTGCGAAGGAATCTTCCCTTTCCAACAAGGTACTGGATATACCCAACCAAAGTGCCCTACGGGGATTGAATCCCGGATATGCCTATGGCGAACTTGTCGTCATTGATGGTACTTCAGATGATATTGAAGTATCCGCCGATAAGATCTACATCTTCCAACGTCCCCCATCGGACCTTAAGCCTGTAGCGGGGATAGCTACAGTTTCTGAAGGAAACATGGTTTCACACGTTCAGCTACTAGCGCGAAATCTGGGAATTCCCAACGCGGCCCTTTCAGATCAAAATCTACAAAGCCTCAAGAGGTTCCATGGGGAAAAGGTTTTTTATGCCGTTTCCAATAAAGGCAATGTCATTTTAAAATTAGAAAGGGAAATGACCGAGGAAGAACGCTCCCTATTTAGCAAAAAAGAGCGGAGCACCGAAAAAATTGCTGTTCCTATTGAGCAGATCCGATTGGACGAGACCAATATTTTGAATTTAAGAAGCGTAGATGCTTCGGACTCTGGCAAACTTTGCGGCCCCAAAGCCGCCAACTTGGGCCAGCTCAAGAAAATGTTCCCCGAAAAAGTAGTGGAAGGTCTTGTCATTCCTTTTGGAATTTTCAGGGTTCATATGGACCAAAAAATGGAAGGCCAGGCTATCTCCTACTGGAAATTTCTTAACGATATGTTCAAGGAGGCAGAAAAAATGAGGTCACAGGACATTGCCGAGGCAGAAATTGAAAACTACCAATTGCGACAACTGGAAATATTAAGGGCCGCCATCAAGAAAATGCCATTGCAACCGCAATTTGTAGATCAGTTGGAACGGGAGTTCCAAGCAATCTTAGGCAAAAAGTTAGGGGAAATCCCTGTATTCCTGAGAAGTGATACCAACATGGAAGATCTTAAAGATTTTTCAGGGGCAGGCCTTAATCTAACCATCTTTAATGCTGTTGCCCGAGAAAAAATAATACAGGGCATCAAAGACGTTTGGGCTTCACCCTATACCGAGCGTAGCTTTAAATGGAGACAAAAATATTTATTGAATCCGGAAAATGTATTTCCTTCAATTTTGGTGATTCCTAGTGTAGATGTGGATTACTCTGGGGTAATGATCACCAAAGGTATCAGCTCTGGAAACAACAAGGACCTGACCATTGCTTTTAGTCGTGGTGCAGGAGGTGCCGTGGATGGGCAATCTGCAGAATCTTATTTGATCAAAGATGGTGGTGGTGAGGAATTACTGGCACCGGCAAGGGAGCCATTCCACAATACCCTTCCGGTCACTGGGGGAACAGGTAGAAAACAGGTGACATTTGAAAATGCCATTCTGAATGCTCAAAACATCAAAGAGATCAGGGAATTGGCAAAAACCATAAGGGAAACAATGCCCAAAACAGCCGAGTCCGAATATAAGGGAGCTTACGATGTAGAAATGGGCTTTGAGGATAACAAACTATGGCTTTTCCAGATCAGACCTTTTGTAGAGAACAAGAAAGCTTTGAGTTCTGGATATCTGGAGTCCATTACCCCAAAAATAGACACCACTAAAAAAATTGCACTTTCAAAAAAAATATAAAATGAAAAAGTACTTTAAATATTGTGTTCTAATACTGGTCTGTTCCGCCTTTACTACGATGACGTATTATCCTATTGATGGGTACGAAATGACAGGAATCAAAAGGTTAAAAAGATTGGAACTTATTAAAAGTGGGGAATTAAAGGACAATACTACCCTACCTCCAGGTGCATTGAAATCATACTCTGAAATAGAACTCAACTTACTTTCACGAAGCAAGGACAGCGTTGAGGCACTATTGGTAACCGATGCCAATTTCCAAAAAGAGATCAGTGGCTTGTTCAGGGGATTGGACAAAAGTTATTCCCTGACCGTGTTGGACATTTCGGACCCGGACAACATACGCTATGCAGAAAGGAACGAAACTTCCGGTTATCAGCCGGGAAGTGTGGGTAAAATAGCCGTTTTAAATGGCCTTTTCACCCAGCTGGCCAAAATTTATCCCGATTCTTGGGAAAAACGAACAGCACTATTAAGGGATAAATCCGTCAAAGCCGGTGTTTGGGGGTTGACAGATGAACATACCATCCCCATCTACAATATTGAAACCAAAAAACTGGTAAAAAGACAGGTAATAGCCAGTGATGTTTTCACGCTATACGAATGGGCAGACCACATGATGTCCGTCAGCAACAATGGGGCAGCCAGTATTCTTTGGAGAGAGGTCCTATTGATGGCCGCATTTGGTCAGGATTATCCGGAACTCACCCAAGAACAGGCAGATGCCTATTTTAAGACAACCCCTAGAAAAGAACTAACGGATCTTGGGAACGATGTAGTAAACCTTCCCTTACGAACCTTGGGAATCACCACCGATGAATGGCGTTTGGGGAGTTTCTTCACCAAAGGGGCAAATACATATGTGGGTGATAAAGGAGGTAGTATTGGGACTCCCATTGGACTAATGAAATTTTTGGTTCAACTGGAACAGGGCAATGTGGTGGACAAAGAATCGAGTTTGGAAATGAAACGATTGATGTATATGACGGACCGTCGCATACGATATGCCCAATCCCCCGTGCTGAAGGAAGCAGCGGTTTATTTTAAATCTGGAAGTTTGTATAAATGTGACCGGACCAAAGGGGAAGCATGTGGCAAGTACATGGGAAATGTAAGCAACTTTATGAATTCTGTGGCCATCATAGAACATCCAGACAATTGCCGGTACATGGTAGTGCTGATGACCAATGTTTTACGTAAAAATTCTGCCACGGACCATATGATGCTGGCCTCCAGCATTGATAGGATTGTGAGGAAATAATAATTAGACCTTAAGGCTGCCCAATATTTCGGCAGCCTTAATTCTTATTTTTTCGTTCCTGTCTTCCAAGGCCATCTCCACTAGTGGAACAAACTTAATGTCGTTGGTCTTTTCTATCAAATAAAGCACAGCCTGCTTCAGTTTCACATCCTTTCTAACCAAAAGTGCATGATAGCATTCGGATTCACTGAAAACCTTGAGGTTCAGTTTTTTTATCTGTTCTTCGGAGATAGTCTCCATTAGGGTAGATTCTGCAACAGGAATGAGTTCCTTTTTTAATTGGTTGTCCAAAATATTTTCCAAAAACTCAACAGCATGGACACGCTGTTCCTCCTTACCATTTAAAATGGTGTTTAAAATGGAGTCGATATCATTGGGAGGATATTTGATCCCCAAAAATCTAAAAATACGTTGCAGCTGCCGATCCAACCGTTGCTCCAATAAATGGATCAGTCCATTTCTGGCCTCGTTCTCCTCCAAAGATTCCGGACTTTGATCCTTCTTCTTGTATTGTATGACAATTTGGGAATGGATCACAGATAAGGTATTTTGGTACAAATTGCATTCGTCCAATATTTTATCTACCACAAAGCGATCTTTGATCTGCAGATTGGGATATTTCCATTTCAGTCTTTTGAGGGCCTCTATAGCCTCAATTTTTATGGAATGCTCCGTATCTTCCGTGATTTTTATCAAGGTATTAATTGCCTTTTGGGAGGCAAATTTTTCTATGACGGGAACGATATAAATGGCATCTTCCAGATCAATATGCTCATTACGAATGGTATCGACCATGATATCCATGATGGGTTCCCCAAAATTAAACAATGCTTCCGTAGCTACTTTCCTGGAGTCCTTTTTTGAAAGGTGGGGCACGATGAGGGCTATAAACTCCTGATCTAACGTTTTTGAGGCGCTTTTAATGGCAACATTCAAGAATTCCGTTTCCTCCCCATGCAACTGTTGCTTTATAATATCGTAATAACGGTCCACCTTGGCATTACCAATTGCCTCTAGGATAGCAAACATTTTATTCCTTTTATGCTCCCGTGATTCCAATTTTCCGTACTGTTCCAAAGCCATCCCTATTCTATTGGCCAAGCTGAACCGCTCTTGTAATCTCGTATTGTTGCGCAACTCTAGTGAGAGGCCTATCAAAGATGCATTGGCAATGGTGGCATCGGTACTGTTCAGATATTTATTAAAGAGTTCCAGCGTGTCATTATCGTAATTTTTCAGGAGATACCTAAAGGCCGCTGTAGTGACATGTTGGTCTTTATCGTGGACCATGGATTCCATTTGAAACGACAGATTTTGCGTTTTAAGAAAATATAGGTTCTCTATGGCCAATGCGCGCACCGCCGCCGATTCATGTCCCAACAATCCCTTGATCGCATAAAAAAAACGTTCGTTCTTGACCTCCAGCGTTTTCTGCAGCATATGCAGGATCTGCCCTTCTTCCCCAGAATGAAAAACCCTGATCACGGTATCTACAATAGAGGTAACGGGAATTTCCTTTCGATCGCTCTTTTCTTTTTTGGTATGCGCTGTTTCAAGTAAATTTTTAAAGGAAACAATATACTCCCTTCGCAAATGGTATATAAAATATAGCCATACTGAAATAAGGGCAATGATGATCAAACTGATGTAGGTTGAAGAGATATCCAATCCGTTGATAAAAAATATCAAAATGAACCCTGCCAGCCCCGTGGCAATGCTATCCACCACAACATCTGTAAATGTTTTGGTCTTCTTTTTGGTTTCAATGGGAATTGGTATGGACAAAAGCTCTGTGGCAGCCTTGTTCACGGATTGTTTTAAACTACCATCCACCACCTTGATAAACACGATTACCCATAATTGAGGGATCAATAAGAGGATTGCGGATCCCACAAGGATTCCAGAGGGCAGCCACAACAACGACTTTCCAACTCCAAAAGTACCAACGATCCGTTGGGTCAAAAATAATTGTACCAAAAGCGATATGACACTTAAGGTGGAGAACCAAAATCCGAAAAATGAAGTCAAATCATCCTGATTGTCAATTAGTCGGGATGCGTAATCACTGTATTGGTAATCCACCAACTTGGCCACCAGCACACTAATACCTATAACAATCGCTATTAAGCTCAATAGTTTATCTTGACGGATCAATTTAAAAGGCGATTCACCTTTGGGGTCTGAACGTTGTGAAACTTGAAATGCGTTTAGCGGGACTACCTCGTTTTTCCAAATATACCTTGTAATGGGCAAGCAACATATCAATAAAAGTGCTGCAAAAAACAACAAGTTTTCCGAACTGATAAAAGTGGTCAACAAGGAGGTTAGATATCCGCCAAAGATTCCCCCGGCAATAGCTCCGGCCCCTATAAAGCCAAAAACCCGCTTGGCTTCCCTAACATTATATACCAGGTTGGCAAGAATCCAGAATTGGGAAGCGGTAAGCAAACCAAAAATAGCAACCCATATATATGGGATATACAGGATAAACCCTTTGCCCAATTGAAAATTAAAGGCAATCCCGAAAATCATCAGGGAAATTACCGATCCGATCAATGTCCGTTCAATGACTATATTCAGTGGAAATTTTTCAAGGATCCTGTCATAAAAATAAGAACCTATGATAGCCATGATAGCTGTAAGAACATAACCCAATGGGAGGGCGTCCGAAGTAAGTTCTGAAAGAAATAATGAATTGATGGTTGGCTTTACAATGAGTAAAGTGGTGATCAATAAAAAAATATTGAGTTGTAGTAAGAGTGTTTTATAAAGTTCTTCCTCCTTTATATCAAACACTTTTAGAACATAACCCTTTAAGGTATTTAGAATCAGCATGTAGATTGTACTTCTTTTACTAATTAAAGTAACGTGGTAAAGACTACCCCCGAAAAAATGGCATAAGGTCTCCGTTACTTCAAACCATAAAGGTAGCTAAAGAATATACACTACCAAAGGAGTTAAAAAACAAAATGGAGATACTAAATGTAGCCCCATCGGTCTCTCCCAAAAGCGGTTTTAATGTGTTTATGAAATTTAGCTTATCCCAAAAGAGCGAGTCGCTATAACATGGTATTTCGCAGGGCCCTTTCAACAGGTTTTACAAGGTCCCTAATGATCTGCTCGCCTCCTGCATCATCCACAAGGGCTACCAGGATGTATCTTCTGTTGGGTTCGTTGCCCCATACCAAAATGGAATCTGAATGGTAGGTCCTCCATGAACCGGACTTTCTGAACAGACGGGCCGTTGGCGCGATCTGATCCAAGGTGTTTACGAACTTATGGTGCAACTCGGGGTTTTCCATGATGGCCAACATTTGTTTGGACCTTTTTTCATTGACCAATTGGCCATTGGCCAAAAGATAATAATACCTGCAAACTTGTGTAACAGTAGCAGCGTGACTCAAATTTTTAAGCGGCTCCCTATTGGTATCGCCACCTCCGCCATATCGTTTGCCTACCCAAAGGCCGCCACCCAATTGTTTGTCGTAGAATTCATATTTGGGATCCGTCATAACGGACTCTATTTTTTCATATCCCAGGCGATCTATCATTCTGGTTGAGGCCTGATTGTCAGATTTACTGATCATTAAGCGCATATCCCTTTTGATCTCTGCAGTTTCCATAAGCTCTCCTTTATCTATAGCATCCATGGCAGACAATAAAATGGCTATTTTGGGAAGACTGGCGGCATACATCATATAGTTGCCATTGACCCTTGCAAATTTGGCATTGTTGGGGTCGTTGAGATCCACAATCCCTACAGCCATTTTCTTTTGTTCGATCAACCTTTTCCAATGAGGATTGGACATCAGCTGCTTTTCCAAATTGCTTTGTAAACGCGAGCTGAAAAGACTTTGAAGGGGTTTAATAGTAGAATTATCCACTTGTAAGGGCAAATCGTTCTGTGCGTATACTCCTGTTACGCATAAGCAAACAATCCATAGAAGTTTCAAGCTTGTTTTCATCAATAATTCTTTCTAAATAAAACGCTACAAATGTATTTAAATTACAATATGATATACTGTTAATTTTCGAGGCCAAAAAAAATTAAAAACCCCAGCAAAATCAAGGGATTTCAAAAAATCAGCACTTAAAATTGTTAAACTTATATACGATTTCAATCCGAAAAAAGTCTTTTAGAGACAAAAAAAAATCCAAAAAAGTCGCTTTTAGATCAAAAAATTCTTAGTTATAAGATACAAAAAACCAGTAAGTTATAAAGATATCCCCTATTTTATTTTAAATATTCTCCAAGTGGTAAGTCTTTCTTGTATTATTCAGGGGCAAAATTTTATTCCGTGATGTAAAATTTATGATACCTACTGGGCAATCACCTGCTTTACCGCACCGCAGGTCAACATAGCATCACCATAATAGGGGTTTAGGATTTCCTTTTCCCAACTCAACCAATCAGCACCCTTATTCTTATTGGCCATAGGGCAATTTTGCACATACAAAGTGCTAGGTAGGGCCTTTAAATTAGTAGAAATGGAAATCATTTTGGCCGAAAGGGCTATAAAATGGTTTCTTTGACTTTCAATTTTATTACCGCTGGAAATGGCATCCAACATTTGCCCGATGGTATCCAAATGATCTATGGTCCTTTGGTCCAACCCGGTTTTTTTGAGCTGTTTTAGCCTTGCCAAGGCAATTTTGGACGTACTACGAGCTTTGTCCCCATTTGAAGATACCAGCGCATTTTTTATTTCCATGTAATATTCCAAAATTCCCATGAACTCTTGTTGAAAAGATGCTGGCATTTGTATTTCAGTCTGCCCCACTGCCCCTATTGTACTCATCGGCATAGCTGTATGGCCTTCATGACCGGTCATGGTCTTAGCCCCAACTTGATTCATCATGGACTTTTTGCCCTTCAATTGGGCCGCAGCATCCACAGTAAAGGTACCATTGACTACAATTTCCACACCGTTTTCCAATCCTTCCAGGACTTGATAAAAACCATTATTCACATTTCCCAAAGTCACTTCTCGCATTTCAAATATTGGTTGATTCTGATCGCTTTTAATATAAACTACTGATCTCTCCCCTGTCCATAGTACTGCACTTTCCGGAATTGCAATACCATCGCTTTTTTGGCCGGACTCCATGGCCACCGTGCCCGCCACAAACATTCCTGGTTTTAGCAGACCATCCTTATTCTGTATTACGGCCCTTACCTCAACGGTACGCTTATCGGAGTTTAAAATGGGATTTATAAAAGATATTTTAGCTTTGAAATTTGTATTCGGATAGGAATTTGGCACAACAGTTATTATCTGGTCCTTATTTAGACTACTTACTTGATTTTCATAAGAATCAAATACCGCCCATACCGAGCTTAAATTTGCCAAACTGAACAAAGGGGCACCTTGTTTTATATAATCGCCTTCTTCCACCATTATTTTGGAAACTGTACCGGTAATATTGGCATACACGGGAAAATTTTCATTGACCTTGCCCCTAGATTCTATCAGTTCGATTTGCTTATCAGATAGCTTCCATAATTTCAATTTGTTTCTCACAGCCTTGTACAAGGCCGGTTGAGATTCTTTTAGGTTGGATGCAGTGAGCAGTTCTTGTTGTGCGGATACCAATTCTGGAGAATATATCGCGGCCAATAGCTGCCCCTTTTTTATTTCCTCCCCTTCAAAATTAACATATAGCTTTTCTATCCTTCCGCCAAAATAGGCTGCTTGCGTACCGTTGATCTCTTGGTTTTCCTCTATTTTGCCCGAGAGTTTTAACGCTCCAGATTGCACCTTACCATCACCAACTACCATGGTTTTTATATTGGCAAGGGCCATGGCATTTTCTGTCATTTTAAATTGTCCGATCGACAAACCGTCCGCCCCGGATTCTGCAGGAATTAGGTCCATGCCGCAAATAGGGCAATCTCCAGGTTCTGGTTGCATAATTTGTGGATGCATGGAACAGGTCCACATTTTTCCGCTCGCTATCTCCTCACTATGGTCATGTTCCTCAGAATTAAGATTATTGTCATGACCTCCAAAAATAAGGTATCCCGCTAATAGCCCTCCAAGAACTGCCAACACTATATATAAACTATTTTTTTTCATCGATCTAATTGATTTTAAATATTAGATTCATTTCTTTTAATTCTTATTCTATCCTGACAGCTAGTCTTTTTCACTAATCATCACTATCGGATCAAACTACATTTTCTTTTTACCAAACCTGTTCCGTATCGTTGGGGAACTAACATACCACAAGGTAAACCCGCTTAGTACCGTGACCAACCCCAATAAAGAAAAAGCCCTTAAAATTATGTTGTTGAAGTCGTCCCTACCCTCATAATCCATAGTATGCGTCATCCATAAAAAATCGAACCAACGCCAATCCCTATGACGTAAGGTTTTAAAGGAACCATCAGCAATAGAAACATATGCCTTAATATCCTCAGCGGTATCAAAGGAAATAACATATGCCGGTAGGGGACCGCCTCTATACTCATGATGTTTCCCCGTTGCTGTAATACGCTCCACCTCTTTTACCCTTAATCCAGGGATCATATTTTTTTTGACGACCATCAAAGCCTCATCTTTTGAAATTTCTTCTTTCAAAACTCCCGTTGTAGCATTGAACATCTGATCTCCGTTTACCAAATAGTACGGAGTCCCACCGATATCTTGCAAGGAAAGGGATGTGATTTCCAATGGACTTATTATCTCTGATGGACTGATCAAATTGTCAAAGGATGAAAGCGCCATATCTTTTTTTCGGAAATGGTCCCCATGGATCTCATCAATATCTGTCCAGCTAAAATACATCCCACTTATGGTCCACATTAAAAATTGAATCCCTAGAAAGAGCCCTAAATAACGGTGCACCTTTCTAAATTTTCTTATGGTCTTTCTTTTTATCATTACATTTAAAATAGGTTGGTCAAATCTTAGTTATTTTTAATCCTGTTCTACTGTATAATTTAAGCTATCAATTATAGTATTGGTTAGTTAATAGTTGTAGTTCGCAATCTCAGGGCATTGGCAATCACAGATACCGAGCTAAAACTCATTGCCGCAGCGGCTATCATTGGAGATAATAAAACTCCAAAAACCGGAAACAGTACTCCGGCCGCTATGGGTACACCTAGGGTGTTATAGATCAATGCAAAAAATAAATTTTGTTTGATGTTTTTCATCACCTTATCACTCAGGTTTCTCGCTTTGACTATTCCGTTTAAATCTCCTTTTACCAGAGTTATCCCTGCACTTTCAATGGCCACATCCGTACCTGTGCCCATGGCAATACCTACATCACTTTTTGCCAATGCCGGGGCATCGTTGATTCCATCTCCGGCCATGGCCACCACCTTACCACTTTTTTGAAGTCGCTCCACTTCTTTCAATTTGTCCTCCGGCAACATGGAAGCCTTAAAATCTGCCAGGTTCAATTCATGTGCTACTGCTTGGGCAGTTTCGTGATTATCTCCTGTTAACATGATCACCCCTATGCCTTTTGCCTGCAATTCTTTGATAGCTGTGGCGCTGGTCTGTTTTATTTTGTCACCAATCACGATATAGCCAACACCTTCTTTATCTATGGAAAGATAAGAGACTGTTTTGCCCTGCTTTTGATGGAACATGGCTTTATCCCTCATGTTCTGGGGAATCACCGCACCGGCATACTCCATCATTTTATCATTGCCCAGTGCCACCTTTTTTCCACGAACGATTCCTTCAACGCCTTTCCCAATAACAGCATTAAACCCTTCTGTTTCGAAAAATTCAACACCTTGATCTTTACCATAAGCAACTGTAGCCTCCGCCAAGGGGTGCTCACTATATTGATTTATGGAAATAATATGTTGAAGTACTTCCTTATTGGAATATTTGTCACTTGTAGCACCGACCGTTTCTACGGTAGGTTTGCCTTCTGTTAAAGTTCCTGTCTTATCCACGATCAGGACATTTACTTTGGCCATCTTCTCCAAGGCCTCGGCATTTTTGATCAGCACTCCGTTCTGGGCCCCCTTCCCTACTCCTACCATTACGGACATGGGCGTAGCCAACCCTAAAGCACAGGGACATGCTATAATCAATACGGCAATGGCATTTACCAGTGCATACACATAGGCCGGATCTGGTCCCCATATGGCCCATACCACGAACGTAATAAGAGAGATCAAAACAACCACCGGAACAAAATATCCTGAAATAGTATCTGCCAGTTTTTGGATTGGGGCCCTGCTTCTACTAGCATCGTTCACCATCTGTATAATTTGCGCTAGTAAGGTGTCGGACCCGATCTTTTCTGCCTTCATCAAAAAGGACTGGTTACCATTGATTGTTCCACTGCTCAAGGAATCTCCCACCGCCTTATCTACTGGAATGGGTTCGCCTGTGATCATAGACTCATCAACAGTGGTGCGTCCTTCGGTCACTGAGCCATCCACAGGGATTTTATCCCCTGGCTTAACACGTAGTATATCCCCCAAGGCGATAGCATCTATGCTAATTTCCTCTTCCTTTCCATCTACTACCCGTATGGCCTTGTTGGGGGCCAATTTCAACAACTCCTTTACGGCAGAATTGGTCTTGCTATGGGCACGGGCCTCCATTACCTGTCCCATTAACACCAAGGTTAAAATAACCGTTGCTGCTTCAAAATAGATATGTACGGTTCCAGTTTCGGTCTTGAATTGATCTGGAAAAAAATCTGGAAAGACCAAGCCAAACACGCTAAATAACCATGCCACCCCTGCACCAATACCAATGAGGGTGAACATATTGAGGTTCCATGTCTTTATAGATCGGTAGGCCCGTTCAAAGAACATCCAAGTGGCATAAAAGACTACGGGGATGGATAACACCAATTGCATCCAATTCCATTTTTTAAGATCCAAAATCGCGTACAATGGATTATTGGGTACCATTTCTGACATGGCAATCAAAAAAATAGGAAGGGTGAAGCCCACCGCTATCCAGAATTTTTTCAATAACTTTTTATAATTTTTCTCCTCCTCGGAAAGGTCTGCCTGTAAGGGAACCAAGTCCATCCCACAAATAGGGCATGAACCTGGGCCGTCTTTATCAACCTCCGGATGCATAGGACAGGTCCATTGCTCCAATGTTGAGGCGGATAAGTTTTGTTCTTCCACCAAATCCATTCCACATACGGGACAATCACCAGGTTTGTCATAGGTTTTATCCCCCTCACAATGCATGGGGCAATAATAGATACCCGTACCTTTTCCTTTGGGCACTTTTTGTTTGGTCATGGCAGATTTCGAAGTTTCCCCTGGAAGATGTATGGTGTAGTGTCCCCCGGCTTTTTCCAAGGCAGTTTTAAAAGAATCCATTGGAATATGCGAATCCATTTCAATAACGGCCTCTGCTTTTTCCAGATCAACGGAAGCACTGACCACGCCGTCCACTTTTTGCAAAGTATTTTCGACATGAGTACGACACCCATTGCAGGTCATTCCATGAATTTGATAGGTATGTTTCATTTGATGCTTGTCGTTAAATACATGTTCGTTTTACCAATTTGATCCTCTTACTACTAAAGATACTTTGATTACTACATATTTCATTGCTATTGGATGGTTTCCTTAACCGCCCCACAAGTCAACATCATATCTCCATAATATGGATTTCTAATCTCTGAAACCTCTGAAAACCAATATCCTCCCGTATTATTGAAGGCCATTGGGCAAAACTGCTTATAAATGGTTCCTTGGGCCAACTGATCCTTAAATAGTTGTTCCGCTTTGGACGTTAACGTGGCAAACAACTCCCTTTGTTTTCCAATATCTTCGCTGTTGGCCATTTCTTGAGCAACCCCCTTGAATTCCATTTCGTTTTCATCCAGGTTCTCTGCCAGCTTTTTTGCAGCGGTTTTTGTTCCCTCAACATCTGTCTTGGTCAATGCAGTTTTTATAGCCAAGTAGCCATTAAAAATTTTTCCGGTAGCATCATCTTTAAAGGAAACCATGGCTGTAGCATCTTCTTTGATTTCTGTCACTGCCGAGGCTTCTGGTGTTATAGGTTCCTTTTTCTTTTCCTCCCCACATGCGGTCATCACCAATAGGGTTAATCCTGCGAAAATTGCGTAATTACTTTGTTTCTTTTTCTTTAACATATTGTACTTCATAATTTTAATTTTACTAGTATAATTGATTCACTTTTTTATCTATTCGTTATTGCCCAAATAATTGATAAGGGCCGATTCCATATAATAATTCTTTACGGCTTCAATTTGATTCATTTGAATTTTAAGCTGTAACTCTTGGATTTCCAAAACATCATTAAAATTAATGGTGCCCGTTTCGTAATTTTTGATCAAAATTTCCTCCGCATCTTTAGCCTGTCTATAATTCTTCTCTTGGATATTATATTTGATACGGGCCGATTCCCTAGATGATATTGCTTTGCTCAAAAGCGTTTTCAGTTTGTTTTTCTGATTCATTTTCTGGGCACTGATTTCTTCTTGCCGCAAGCTGTTCTGTACGGTCCTGGACTTAAACTTTGAATTGAATATCGGAATGGAAACAGTTACCATGGGCATAATGATGTCTTTCCCGTTATCACTAAAAGTCATGTCATTTCGTTCCGCAACCGGGATATAATCCAATCCAAAACCAAGGTCAGGATTTGTCTCTTTACGGTTCAATATTTCTGATTGGGTTACGGATTCATAGAGCCTGTCGTATTTCAGTAATTCAGGGTGCAGTTGAACATCCCATGTCAGATCCTTATGTTCCTCGATCACAGATAAGTTATCCGCCAAATCAATTTGCAGTTCCTCTTCCCTGTTCAATAGGTTGTTAAAAAGACTTTCTTCGGATACATAGTCCAGCACCAGAACATCCTTTTGGGCCAGCAATTCATTTTGTCTTATTTGCAAACGCAAAACGTCCACAGCCGAGGCATTTCCGACTTCCACGGAGGTCAAAGCCAATTTTTCATACGTTTTGAGGAGGACTATATTTTCTTCCAGCAGCTCTTGCTGTTTTTTGATCGCATACAATCTGTAATACGATTGGGATACCGATAGTCTTAGTTTGCGTTTGATAATGACCATGTCCAGGTAATCCACTTCGGATAAGGCCGAGATATAATTTTCCCTTGCCGTTATGGAACCGAACCAGGGCACCATTTGCTTGACCGAAAACCTTGCTTTCTGCGCTCCCGTCCTGGTCTCTGGCTCACTCACAAACAACCCAGCGCTCACTTCCGTATTTCCCAAAGTATTCGCCTCATTTATCTTCTCTTTGGAAATGTTGTACCGCAGTACAAAAGCCTGTAATTCTGGATTATTGTTCTCTGCCTGCTCCAAGAAACTTTCCAAAGTTTGCCCCTGTGACAAATGGACACAAAGTATTGAAAAAAACAGCGATATAATATGTACCTTATTGAATTTCATCTGTCTTAAATTGTAGCTTGATTTTGCAGCAACTTTGCTGATTTTCTATTAGAAATTTCTTGTCGCCAACTAAAAAGTACCGGTACAATGAAATATGAGGTTATATCTATGATCATTCCCCCGAAAATAGGAATTGCCATAGGAATCATGATATCGCTTCCCTTGCCCGTGGATGTCAATACCGGCAGGAGTGCCAAGATGGTGGTCACCGTGGTCATCAAACAGGGACGAATTCGTTTTTGGGCCGCTTCCAAAGTAGCTGCTCTTATTTCTTTAATGGTCGACGGATTTTCTTTTTCGAAGGTCTGGGTCAAATAGGTTGCCATGACTACCCCGTCATCTGTAGCAATTCCGAATAGGGCAATAAATCCCACCCATACAGCTACACTGAGATTAATTGTTTTCATATTGAACAAGTCCCGTAGGTTTTCCCCGAAAAAATCGAAGTTGAAAAACCAATCTTGGCCGTACAACCACAGCATAATAAATCCGCCTGCGAAAGCTACAGTGATTCCTGTAAAGACCATTAAAGATGTAGTAACCGATCGGAATTGGAAATATAGGATCAGAAATATAATCACTAAAGCCAGAGGCACCACAATGGACAATGTTTTTTCAGCCCTTAACTGGTTTTCATAGGTCCCTGTAAAACGATAACTGATGCCCTTGGGAACTATCAATTCTCCTGCGGCTATCTTTTGCTCAATAAGGGCTTGGGCGTTCTCTACGACATTGACCTCGGCAAAACCGTCCAATTTATCAAATAGCACATAACCCACAAGAAAAGTATCCTCACTTTTAATGACTTGCGGCCCTTTTTCATATCGTATTGTTACCAATTCGCTCAAAGGAACCTGTGCCCCACTGGCAACTGGCACATAGATATTCTTGAGATCCTCAGGGTTTTCACGTAATTCCCTGGGATAGCGTACCCGCACCCCATATCGTTCCCTCCCCTCTACAGTTTGTGTCAGGGACATTCCCCCAACGGCGACTTCCAGTACGCGCTGTACATCCTCGATCAAAATGCCATATCGTGCCAACTGATCTCGGTTGATATCAATCAGTAGATAAGGCTTTCCCACGATCCTATCGGCAAAAACGGCCTCATCCTTTACCCCTTCAGCTTCTTTAAGGATGCTCTCCAATTGGAGACCAAAAGCCTCGATCTGCTTTAAGTCCTGTCCCTTTACTTTGATACCCATAGGCGCTCGCATTCCTGTCTGTAACATTACCAACCTGGTCTCGATTGGCTGTAGTTTGGGCGCAGAAGTAACTCCTGGCAGTCGCGTTACCTTGACAATTTCGTTCCAGATATCGTCTGGAGATTGGATTTCAGGTCGCCAATTACGGTAGTATTCCCCAGAGGAATCAGGAACTAGGTTTTCTGAAGTCACCTCATAAAATGCTACAGCACCCGCAGTGTTGGTGTTTTCAGTTCTTTCTTTTACCAAATTTGGATTAACCACATATCCTCCATCTTTGGTTAGGAAACGCTCTTCATTGTCAACTTTAAAGCGTTGCCGTTTCCCATCCTTATTCAATAGGTATTCAGGTTTATATTGAATGATGTTTTCATACATGGATAAGGGAGCGGGATCCAAGGCTGATTCTGTTCTTCCTGCTTTCCCCACAACAGTTTGCACTTCCGGAATACTGGCCACGGCCATATCCAATTGTTGCAGGACACGTTTGTTCTCAGCAACACCAGAATGGGGAAGTGAGGTGGGCATCAAAAGAAACGTTCCTTCATTAAGGGCCGGCATAAATTCTTTTCCGGTATTTCTCATTACCCAAATCCCAAAAATCAAAACGGAGATAGGAATCAATAAAAAGAGTAGCCTATTCTGTAAGGCCCATGCAAGTATTCTGGAATAATATTGTTGAAAAACATAGAATACTCCCAACAATCCAAAACAAATCACCCCTACAAAAAGAAAGTTCATGAAAATGCTCCGATCAAAACCAAGAGGTCGCCAATATGCGGATAAAAGGATTACTATGGCCAGTACTGAGATGATGATATTGATAAGATTGCCCCTTTTATCTGTGACAAAATCTTTTAAAAGCAGGACTCCCACTATTCCAAATGCAATTAAAAGTAAACCGAGCCAAAATCCCATAATAATGGCTCCCAATCCCACCGCGATTAATGCCACATTGATGATATATCTAAAGTTGATTTTATAGTTCCTCTTTCTAAATAAATAAGCTGCAAAAGGGGGAATCAAAAACAAGGCGATAATTATTGATGCAGTCAATGCCATGGTTTTGGTAAATGCCAACGGCCTAAATAGTTTCCCTTCGGCACCTAACAATGTGAATACAGGGAGAAAGCTAATGATAGTGGTCATCACTGCAGTGAAGATTGCTCCTGAAACCTCAGCTGTGGCATTGTAAACTATGGCGTCCATGGATAGTTTCCCCTTATCCTCATCGATATGGCGAATAATATTTTCCGCGAGTATTACGCCAACGTCCACCATGGTACCTATAGCTATTGCTATTCCTGAAAGTGCCACAATATTGGCATCCACCCCAAAAAGTTTCATGGCTATGAACACCATCAATACGGCCACGGGCAGCAAGCCAGAAATAAGTATGGAAGCCCTGAGGTTGAAAACCATTACAATAATGACCAAAATTGTGATCAATATTTCCATGGTCAATGCCTCATTAAGGGTTCCCAGCGTTTCTTGGATGAGTTCTGTACGATCGTAAAAAGGCACAATGGTCAATTGGGAAGTACGCCCATCGCTTAATTTCTTTGACGGTAGTCCTGCACTAAGCTCTCCAATTTTTTTCTTAACATTATTGATGACCTCCAGCGGGTTGGCACCATACCTGGCAACGACGACCCCACCCGCGACTTCGGCTCCTTCTTTATCTAAAATACCTCTTCGCACAGCGGGCCCCAATGATACATTGGCTATATCCTTGATTCTTATGGCGGTATAATCATTAGAACTTACCACCGCATTCTTTATATCGTCCAAGGATTTAATATAGCCCAAGCCTCTTACCAAGTATTCTGCCTGGTTAATTTCCAATGTTTGAGCCCCTATATCGCGGTTGCTCTGTTTCACGGCCTTGACAACTTCCTGAAGCCCAATGTTGTATTGCTTCATCAGCTCAGGCTTCACATCAATTTGATATTCCTGGACATAACCTCCAATAGAGGCCACTTCAGATACCCCGCTTGCAGAAGAAAGGGCAAATTTCACATAGTAATCCTGGACACTTCGCAATTCCTGAAGGTCCCATCCTCCGGTTACCTCTCCATTTTCATCCCTTCCCTCGAGGGTGTACCAAAATATTTGTCCCAAGCCTGTAGCATCAGGACCCAGGGAAGGATTTACACCTTCAGGCAGCAGGTTGTTGGGTAGGGAATTCAGTTTTTCCAGGATACGGCTTCGGCTCCAATAGAACTCAATATCTTCCTCAAAGATGATATAGATGCTCGAAAATCCAAACATGGATGAACTTCTAATGGTCTTCACCCCTGGGATTCCCAATAAAGAGGTTGTGAGCGGGTAGGTAATCTGGTCCTCAATATCTTGGGGGGAACGTCCTTCCCATTTTGTGAAAACAATCTGTTGGTTTTCTCCAATATCCGGAATGGCATCCACGGCAACAGGGTCATTGGGCAAAAAACCAATATCCCAATTGAAAGGCGCATTGATCGTTCCCCATCCCAAAAAAAGGACGAGCAACAATACGGCTACAAGTTTGTTATCGATAAAAAATTTGATGCTTTTGTTCAGCATAGGAATTTGATATAAAAATTTAGCAATTGAAATATCCCAGTGTTACATACTAGGAATTTAGCCACTATGGTAACAGGGCTGTTCTTCTAAATTTTAAATCAAATAAGAAACTGTTGGTCAAGAATAATGACATCTTGGACCAATAAGGGAGGTGGGTATTCAGCATTGGGGGGAGCTATTTTGTTGAGCTCCTGAAATAATTCAATATAATTTGAAATGAAAGTGGCAATGAAATAATGGTTTCCGAATGAAATATTTTCCAAATTTATTTTCCAATCATCCTGGCCTTGCTGTACTAAATTGAAGTCGCTACAACAACCCATGTCCATATCCATCTGATCACCCATGGTGGTATTCATGGTTGCCATGCCACAGGTCTTTGCGCTTTTGTATAGCCCAAAATCAACTAGCTGTTTCCCACAAAAATGCATATCTACCGTAAAAGAAAGGGTAGAGAACAGCACTAAAAATGCCATTGCAAATGATAATATGTGACGAATTTTAGCTTTCATCATTGCCACAAAGTTACAAAAATTTAACATTTACGGCTTTGGTTAACAAAAGTTTAAATCCGAAACGGCACAAAATAAAATGTAATGCACCCATAACCGTAGGAATACGCTTCCCTTTTTCTTAAAAAATGATTTTTCAAATCAACCTATATCATTTAACAGCACTTACCTACCACTCACCTACAGTAAATTGCCATTCACCTACAGGTAACCGATTCATAAATCCATATATTGGATATTTAAAAGTTAATAAACCAGAATCATGAATATTCTTTTTATTGAGGACGATACCATTGAAACCATGAAACTCCATAGAACGGTTTCCAAGCTTCCATCCAAACATCAGATCACCGAGGCAAAGAATGGGGAAGAGGCATTACGGATCTTACGATCTGGAAACAATTTGCCCAACATCATATTGTTAGACCTCAATATGCCGAGGATGAGCGGTTTGGAGTTTCTAAAAATCCTGAAGGATGACGACACGTTTAAATACCTGCCCACCATAATTCTTACAACATCAGAAAATAGGACCGATTTATTGGAATGCTACAGGATAGGGATTGCCGGATATGTTATAAAACCACTGAAATATGAGGATTATGAATATCGTTTAAAGCAGGTATTTCAGTATTGGGAAATCAATGAACTAGTGAAAGCCTAACAAAAATAGCCGTTTCACAACAATATTTTCCTTCAAAAAGGCTAATTCCCTACCTTCCTAACACAATTATAATTTATGAAAGGTATTGTTTTTACAGAGTTTCTAGAAATGGTGGAAGCCAAATTTGGTTTGGAGGTAGTGGATGACATCATTGAAAAATCCAGTTTGCCCTCCGAAGGGATCTATACCTCAGTGGGAACCTATGACTTTAATGAAATGGTGAGTTTGATTACCCAGTTGAGCGAAAGAATTTCTGTACCGGCAGGGGACCTCATTTATACTTTTGGACTATATCTATTTGAAAGTTTGGGTCGGGCACACCCAGAAGTAATCAAAAGCTACAATTCCCCAATAGGACTGTTATATTCCATTGAGGACCATATCCATGTCCATGTAAAAAAACTATACCCAGATGCAGAACTTCCCACATTTAAAATTTTAGATAAAACAGACACCTCAATTTCAATGATCTATTCCTCTTCAAGGGGACTTTATAGGTTGGCCCATGGGCTTATGGAAAAATGCTTTGTCCATTTTAACAGCAGTGCCGTTATTGCTTACGAACTCTTGAACAATAATGGTACAGAAGTAAAATTTGATATCACCCAAAATGGATAGCAAGGAGGTCATTTTATTAAAAAAAGCATTGGAAAGGCAGAAAAAGGCACGTATCCAAGCTGAAAAAATACTAGAGGAAAAATCCAAGGAGCTCTACGATACAGCCCAACACCTCAAAGAAGCCAATAACACCCTGGAAACCCTTTTAAGTGAAAAGTCTTCCGAATTGGACGGAGTCTTCATCAATATTATTGACCCGTACGTGATGATGGACCTGGAATTCAATGTTATCAACATGAACAGCTCTGCCAGGGATTTTTTGGGCTATGATCCTTCAAAGGAACCTTTGAACTTAGGGGGATTGGTACACCCAGATTATGCCCAATATACATATGAGTCTTTCCAATCCCTTATGGAAGTTGGCCATTTAAAAAATTATAAGGCCAAAATCATTGTAAAGGATGGAACCGAAAAATATGTGCAGATCAATAGCAGCCTTATCTATGACAAGCATCAAAAACCCATTGCCGCCCAAGGCATATTAAGGGATATCACCCAAGAAACAGAAATTAAACAATTACTGGCCCAGCAAAAAAAGCAACTGGATATCATTGTCGAAAATTCACCGTTGGGAATTGTACTTACCGTACAGGATAAAATTATTAAGGCCAATGCAACCTTTTCCAATCTTTTGGGCTATTCGGAAGAAGAACTGAAAAAACAAACCGTCGGGGATATTTCCGCCCCAGAGGATGTAGCACTGTCAAATAAAATGATTAAAAAAATGAGCGCTGGAAAACTGGAGAAGTTTTCCATGGTCAAAAGGTACTACAAAAAAGATGGCTCCTTTATTTTAGCTAAAACAACGGTGAGTGCCGTAAAGGACAAAGACGGAAAAGTAGGTTACCAAGTTGCCCTGGTAGAGGACATAACCAGGGAATTGGAAGCTGAGGCACAGCTAAAGGCTTCTGAAGAACGGTTATCCACCCTGATCCTAAACCTACAGACCGGTGTATTATTGGAGGATGAAAACAGGAATATTTCCTTGACCAACCAAATGTTCTGTGACCTGTTCCATATTCCTGTTTCCCCAGAAAAGTTAAAGGGGTTGGATTGTTCCAAAGCAGCTGAGGAAAACGCAAAATATTTCAAAAATCAAAACGACTTTATTTCCCGAATCGACCAGTTGTTGGCCGAAAAAAAAGTGGTGCTTTCCGATATACTTGAAATGAAGGATGGTCGGATTTTGGAGCGTGATTATATCCCAATTTTCAGTAACGGAAAGTATAAAGGCCAATTATGGACCTACCAAGACGTTACTATTAGTAGGAATTACAAAAAGAATTTAGAAATTCAAAAGGAGAAATACAGCAGCATTATCGCGAACATGAACCTAGGCATGATAGAAGTGGACAACAATGATATCATTCAAATGGTCAACCATAGTTTCTGCGATATGTGCGGTTTTACGAAAAAGGAACTCTTGGGCCAAAAAGCCGTGGATATTCTCAAGGTCAAGGATAGCTCAATTATTGAGAAAAAGGGTCGTAAACGTTTAAATGGGCATTCAGATTCTTATGAAATTGAGGTTGCCCACAAAGATGGGCATCCCAGATTTTGGCTCATCAGTGGTGCGCCCAGATACGATGATATGAAGAATGTGGTGGGATCCATAGGCATACACTTGGACATTACCGACCAGAAGCAATTACAGTTACAGAAAGAAAAACTTTTAAAGGAATTGGAATCCAGTAACCAGGGGCTACAGGAATATGCCCATATTGTTTCCCACGACCTTAAATCGCCCTTGAGGAGTATTAGTGCCTTAGCTACTTGGATGAACGAGGATTATAAGGATGTATTGGATGATAATGGAATCTATAACCTACTAATGATGCAGGAAAAAATAGAATCCATGGACAAACTAATTGATGGTATCTTAAAATATTCCAGTATTACCGGTGATAAACTGGAAAGTGGTCAGGTAGACTTAAATATGATCGTACAAGAGATAAGGGAGGTAATCTATATTCCGGAAAATGTACATGTTTTGATTATGAACCCGCTGCCTACCATCAATGCGGATCGGACCAAAATACACCAACTCTTTCAAAATATAATTTCCAACGCAGTGGTCCATATAGAAGTTGAAGAAGGTTTGGTGGAAATCAGTTCTGAAGAAACGCCAACCCATTGGCAGATCAGCATTAAGGATAACGGGGTGGGCATCGCCAAGGAATATCATGAAAAAATATTCAAGATCTTCCAATCTGTAAGTGATGGGGAACGATCCACAGGAATTGGCCTTTCCATTGTCAAAAAAATAATTGACCTCTATGAAGGACAAATCTGGTTGGAAAGTACAGTCGGTAAAGGTTCCACTTTTCATTTTACCCTAAAAAAATAGTATGACGGAACAGCCCAATTTAATTTACATAAAGAAACTCTCAGGAGAAGACAAAGCCTTTGAAGAAAAATTTATAGCAATAATAAAGGCAGAATTTCCGTTGGAATTTAGGGAATACCTAGGTTATGTAAGAGATAGGCGATATAAGGAAACCTCGGAAATTGTACATAAGTTGAAACACAAACTGAATATTCTTGGCCTTGAAAAATCATACAGGCTAGCGGTACAGTACGAAGAGGACCTGCTCAATGCCGATACCAGACTGGAGCAAGAATTTAATTTGATATTAAAAAATATAGAAGATTTTATAAAAAACATCTGACCATGAATTGTATTATTGTAGACGACGAGGCAACGGCAAGGCTTATAGTGAATCAGCTTTGCTCCACAATTCCCGATTTGGATGTGATCGATGAGTTTTCCAGCGCCATTGAAGCCATTAAATTTTTGAACCAACAAACGGTAGATGTCATTTTTTTGGATATCCATATGCCTGGTTTCACTGGATTTGATTTTGTACAGACCTTAAAAAACCCTCCTAAAATAGTATTGACCACCTCGGATACCAACTTTGCCATTGAGGCTTATGAATATGAATCCATCGTAGATTACCTCGTAAAGCCAATTGCCCAGGATCGTTTTGAAAAATCGATCAAGAAAGTCAAAAACTCCTTGACCCAGCAACCAAAAATTGCCCCCAACACTTCAAAGACATCCGTTGGGGACGAACTGTACATCAATATAGACAGGAGACTGATAAAACTTAAATTTGATGAAATTTTATTGATAGAGGCCAAAGGTGACTATATAGAAGTGAAAACAGAAAAAGAACTCCACCGCGTACATAATACCTTAAAGAAAATCAAGGAAAAATTACCTGATGAATTGTTCCTACAGATCCATAGGTCCTATATCATCAATTTTACAAAAATCATTGATATAGAGGACAACAGTGTATTGATTGAAAAAAACGTGGTACCCATTAGTCGTTCGAACAGACCGGAATTAATGCGCAGATTAAATCTGTTGTAACAGCCGACAAGACCACAAAATTGGGAGCGTACAAATCCCCTACTCCATAATCTTTTTAAAGAACAAGGGCTTTTTTGTAATGAGCCATTTAATCTTTAGCCCTATTTCTGTAAACTCAAAGCCTGCGGCGGTAGCTGAGGCAATATTGCTGTATTTGGCATAAACGCGTGCACTCCATCTTTTCGAAAACTGATGGTCCATGGCTGTTTCAGCCCGGAATATGGCACTTTGTTCATCATCTTCCACCTTTTGTAAGCCCGATGCCGCACTGACCATATAACCGGTCTTTTCGGAAATTTTACCTCTCAGATCTGCAAATAGTTCCACCGCTTGATACTTTTCTGGGCTAAAATAAATGGTAGGCACCTGATCTTTAAAAGTGATATACTGATAATTCAATCCCAATTTTAAAGCCGGTTTTCGCAGCACATTATAGTACAAGGAGGTGAACAATAGGTTTCTGGTATTGCTATCGGTCTGTTGTGTGTGCATCAATTGTGTATACCATCCAAAATCAACGTTGGTCCCAAGGTTATAGGTAATGCCATAATGGTTCATAACAATTTCCCTTTCTATTAGATCGGCATTAAAATTTTGTACCTCCCGTTGGTAACCCAATTCCACATTATGAAGTTTAAAGGGTTTCAATTGAAGTTTTAGGTCCAAAACAGGTTGCGTATAGGCCTCTTCCATAAAGCGGGAATTGTTAAGGCCAAAAACCGATTTTAAATTGACTTTTGGAAATAGTTTATATTGAAATCCGGCCAGTAATACATGTGAATTTGCCTTAGTTCGAGTCGCCGTATTTTCAGCAGTACGGTACTGATAGGATACGTTGGTCTTAAATTTGGTAGACAATGGCAGGTGTATAAGCGTATTATTGGCAAAGGCAATATTATTTCCATTGTCAAAGGTATAGGCCACGTGTTCCTCTAGGGTTGGCGAGTGTTGTATATTGAGTTTTTCAACAAAACCAAGGGCATCTTTCTGGTTGTCATAAATATCAAGCGTTTTAAAAGCGGCGTCGTAGGCTTGTGGAATCAGATCACTGGCAAAAAGAGCATTAGCCTTTCCCAAGTTCCCATCAAAGGAAGTACTATCCTTTTTCAAAATGCTATCATACAGGACAAGGGTGCTTTTAAAATCAGCGGTATACATGCTCAAAGTTGCTTTTAATGCCAAGACCCATATTGGTTTTCCATACTGTTGCACCAGCGTGTCTAACTCATTTTTTGCCAATCTGTACTTGCTGTTCCATATCAGTGCCTGTACATGCCTTTCCAAAGTACGTTCTGTCAATATGGAATCCTTTAGGGATTTCACCCTTTCCAAAGCCCTATAGCTAAGTTTTAATGCCTCCTTATCATTTTCTCCCGTATGTGCTGCCAAAGCAATTCCATTCAAGGCCGTAACAGAATCTCTCGGTGTTGTGGCATATCGTTGGTAAATGGCCCTGGCCTGTGCCACATCCTTGGTGATCAGGTGCACATTGGCCAGATTTAACAGCGCATCCTTGTCCTCTGGAAAATCCAGAAATATCTCCTCCAACAGGGCCAAGCCACTGGAATAATCCTGAAGATTAACCAACGTATTGGCATAACCCAATTGGATGTACTTCCTGGAAATTTTGGCACTCTCATTTATTGGTTGCAAGGCAATTGCCTTATTGATCCATTTCAAGGCATCTTCAAATTCTTTTAAATTACTCAGGGTATTGGCATAACCCAAGATGGCAGCAAAATTGTTTGGATTTTCATCCACCAATACCTTATAGAGTGGTTTTGCCGCTTGGAATTGTTTGCCCCAAAGCAATGACTCGTTGTAATTGATCTGAACTTCGAAATCATTGGGAAAAGCATATAGGAGGTCAGCAAAAAGTTGGGAAGCTCTTTGGGGTTCACCATTAAGACCTACAGCGCGCCCATAGCATATTTTTGCTGTTTTATTATCCGGATGATCCAACAAATAGGATGCAAAAAAAGTTTCCGCTTCTTCAAACCTCCCTTGCTCCAAATGATTGAATCCTATATCCATAGGTTCTTGGGAGAATACAGGTATAAAGTGAAAAAGAATTAGGGTCAAGAAAATTTGGTTAAGATACTTCATAGGTTAAGCTGGTTTTCTACTGTTAAAACAATGCTGTTTCCACCTGTTTCCAATAGTTTGATTTTGGTTTTATAAAGTTAAGACAGTCATTCCCAAACCGGAAGTATGATATTGTCCATTCATCTACAGCAAACTACCACTGACCTATATGGGCCTCTGAAAAAGGGACAATCTTGAGATATTTGGATCATAAAACCGAATAAAAAAGATTCCCATGACCACCTTTAAACTTGTACTTAAAAAAATTTCCCCTGAACAACTATTTATGGGCAGCGTCCTTTTGGTAAACGGCGGCAATTATATCTACAATTTAATATTGGGCCGACTTTTGGGGCCAGAGGCATTTGCCGACGCTGCCCTTCTGGTGACCCTCTTATTGATCCTCTCTTTTTTGGGTTTGACCTTTCAATTGGCAACCACTAAATTTGCTGTCATTTTTTCAGATCAAGAGTGGACCAACTTTAGGAACCTGATGTACAGATATGCACTACTATTTGGTTTTTTTATAGGTATAGCATTGTTGATCTTTTCGGAGGAACTACAGCTATTCTTTAATACCAGCACTCCAAATATGTTCATTGCTTTTGGCATTGGGATACCTATTTACTTCTTTATGAGTGTTGGGAGGGGTACTTTTCAGGGTCATCAAGATTTCCACAAACTATCCCTCACCTACCAGACCGAAATGTGGAGCCGATTACTGTTGACCTTGGGCCTGCTCCTATTTGTTCCACTGGAGCCTGCACTTATTGTCGCCCTGGGAATTACCATTTCCTTTTTGTTTGGTTTGATCCCTTCCAATTTCAAAGGGATCTCCTTAAAAAGCTCCATTACCCTTCATCCTGAAAACGCCAAACGGGTTTCCCAATTCATAGTTTTGACAGCATGTTATGAGTTTACCCAGATCATCATCAACAACAGTGATATCCTCTTGGTAAAACATTATTTCAATGAAATGGATGCCGGACTGTATGCCTCCTTAGCTCTAATTGGTAGAGTGGTCTACTTTGTTGCTTGGATGTTCGTAATGTTGCTTCTGCCAACTGTGGTGCAGAAGGAAAAAGACGGACAGCCAACCTCTCCCATACTTTTTAAGTACGTGGGCTACATAAGCCTTTTATCCTTGGGTATTGTATCTGTATGTTATCTATTTCCGGAATTGATAATTTCCCTAATGTTTGGAGAGGCCTATATTTCCATGGCCGGATTGTTATGGCAATATGCATTTGCCACATCCCTCTTTGCCATCTCCAACATTTTTGCATATTATTTTTTGTCATTGGATCATTATACCCCCGTGCTATTGTCCGGCTTATTGGGACTTTCCCAAATATTCCTTGTGATTTTCTACCATACCAGCTTAGAAATGGTGGTTCAGGTACAAATCATAGCCATGGTGACCTTGTTGGTGGCGCAGTTGATTTATTTTACACAGAAAAAACTGATTTAAGTTACCTACTTATGTTCTTGCCTAATTAGGTGTAGCCTGGAACCCCGCCCCATAGGTTTCAGGCTTTTTTATGCCTTATGGAATTGAGTATCTCCATTAAAAATCCCTTAACGGAAGTTAATTTCCATTCGTCTACAGTAATCTCCCAACCATCTTAAAGGGCCAATAAAACAAGGAAGTTAGCCAGATATTTGTATTAGAATATTAACCAAATAAAACTTAACCATATGAAATTAGCAATTGTAACCGCCTATCCACCGAGTAAAGTAACTTTAACGGAATATGGATATCACCTTGTAAAACATTTCAGACTCCAAGAAGAAGTCACCGAGATCATCTTGTTAACCGATAGGACCGAGGAAGAAAAAGACCTCAACTTTAAAGAAGCAGGATGTAAAATTACTGTCAAGGAATGTTGGAGTTTCAACAATTATAAAAGCCTATTCCACATCAATACCGCTATTAACAGTACAAAGCCAGATGCGGTATTGTTCAACCTGCAATTTTTAAAATTTGGGGATAAAAAAGTACCGGCGGCGTTGGGCCTATTATTACCAATGATGTGTAAACTTAAAGGCATCCCTACCATTTCCTTACTGCATAATATCATGGAGCAGGTAGATTTGGAAAATGCAGGAATAACCAAAAATAAGTGGTTGCAAAAGGCCTACAACTTTATTGGTACTACCTTGACCAGATTTGTTCTAGCGTCAGATATTGTTGCCGTCACTATTAGTAAATATGTTGGGATATTGGAAAACATATACAAGTCTAGAAATATTGCCTTAATTCCCCATGGCGCCTTTGAAACGCCCCCAGAACCAGACTATTCCATCCCAAAAGGCCCCAAGCAGGTTATGGCCTTCGGCAAGTTTGGCACCTACAAAAAGGTAGAGATCTTAATAGAAGCTGTGGAACTGATACGAAAACGTACCCAAGAAGACATTGAAATTGTAATTGCAGGTACGGACAGCCCCAATACTCCTGGTTATTTGGCAGCGGTCAAACAAAAGTACTGCCATATCCCCCAATTGCGCTTTACGGGTTATGTGGCCGAGGAAGATGTTCCCACAATTTTTGCTGAAAGTAGTGTGGTTGTATTTCCATACACTTCCACTACCGGAAGCTCCGGGGTATTGCACCAGGCTGGGAGCTATGGAAAGGCTGTAGCCCTTCCTAATTTGGGAGATCTCAGCATTCTTGTCCAAGAGGAAGGATATCTAGGAGAATTCTTTGAACCTGAAAGCGTAGCGTCACTTGCTGATGCTATAGAAGGCATTTTGATAAATGATGACCATAGGATCCATTTATCCCAAACCAATTACAAAGCGGCCTGTTCCTTGCCTATGTCTACCATTACAAAAATGTACGTGGACTATTTTAAGGCCATACAACAAACAAAAGCTGCGGGATTGCCATTGGAGCTATCCGAAGTATTGGAACACGAAAAAGAAAAAGTATAAACGTTTTTTATTCAGGTTAAGTGCGAAAGGGGGTAGGTCTGGTTAACCGTGCCCCCTTTTATTTTAGGTCCTGCCCTACTTCGCCATTTTGATCAAGATGTCTAAAAGCAGCTTTGGGTTTGCCATTGGTGTCCAAAAACCCAAAATATTTTTGTCGTTCCTTCCGCCATGGCAATGAACCCACTACCGCAGTTGGAACTTCTTCAAAATCATACATGGTCCAAAACAAATAGGGAATCTTTTCCTTTCTCAAAATGGTTTGCATCTGTTCATAATAATTCCCCTGTTCGTTGACAGATCCTAGATAGGCATTCCAAATACCATCGTATGAAGAATAACCATATTCCTGCAGTACCAATGACTTATCCGGCACAGCATTGCGCAATAGGTCTAAAGCACTTTTGAATTGGGCAGCTTCCCTATAATAATGAAAGGAAACAAAATCTACCTGTTGGGACAAGTTTGCTGCCGTCTCTGGACTGGACCAGCCTATGGTCACCGGATGGTTCTTATCCCATTGCTGAACTAGTATCAACAATTGTTCCAACCATGCCAATACTTCCGTCCTGCCCCGGGATTCGAAATCCAGATCGGGTTCATTTTTAATGTCCCAGGCCAAGAGGGCTGCATGATCCTTTAAACCATGTACAATGTGCTCCGCATGCCTATGGGTAAGGGTCCAATCATGAATGTTGTAATCTCCATAAAAATCAAAAAGCGTCACTATGACCTTAAGATTTTGCCTTTCTGCCAAGTCCAACGTCCTTTTTAACCTGGCCAATTTTTGTGCATCCACTTTTGCACTTCCAAAATCTTCATAAGGCACAAAAATCCGAACTGTATTCAGTCCCATTTTTTGTAGGACCCCAAAATCCCTATCTATTATAGCTTCGTCAAAAGTATCCTCGAACATGGTCCATGGGCTATCCTTGGGATAGTAATTCACCCCATTGATCATGGGTATTTCAGAAACCTCTTTCAATGACGCATCATCCGAATTAAGATCATTTTTTGTTGGTTCTTGAAATGCCACCATGTGTCTAATCCTCCAAAATCCATCTTCCAAGAGCATCATTATTTTGTATGAACTGGTATCCGTATGCTCTATGACCATCCTTTTGTCTTTAAATACCCGATTGAAGGAAACTACATTACTGTCCGTAAAAACCACCAAGGTTCCATCAGCGCTATAAAATTCTAATTTTGGATGGTGTGCCACCGTGGTTTTTTCAATATGGGTATTGCTAGCTTTGTTAAGGTCTATGATCTTATATATTTTCTCACGGATACTATCGGTATAATAGTCCGGGATCCCATAGTGTTCGTTGTTCATCAAGGCCAGATTGTGAACATGCCAAGCGCTCAAATAGTCCTTTTGGATTTTCTGCAAAGTCCGTTCCTCCATGGGTCGTCCTAAATTATCATTGTTTTCCCATTGTATTTGGGGTAGGTAAACCTCGTTTATAGGTGACCCTAAATGCAGCATTGCAGACCTATCAGCGCCAGTATTGAGATAGGAAAATACCGAACTGATACCAAACAAGAGTAAGGCATTGATGGCCAAAAAGGACAAGATCAATCCTGCCCGAAGAATATTTTTATTCCATTCCTTTTTCATTGTATTTCAAAAGTTTGGATTTGTTCGATGCCCGCTGTCTGGACTGCGATCTTATATTTCCCGTTGACAACATAATTGGGATCAAGAAAAAATGCACCTATTCCATTTTTAGAAGTTGTTTGTTTGTTTTCCACCAAAATTCCTTGGGCATTGTAAACGGATAGGTCGATTTCTAGGCCATCTGGAATTTTCTGCCCCATAAAACTTTGTATGGGACCTACAATTACGGTTCGTTTATCATGGTCATAATTCACCTCATATGCAGTTACTGCAGCATTGAAATCTACTGTAATAGGAGTCCCCTTTGCCGCTCCGGTAATATATGCGGTAATGGTCCATGTGTCTTTTTTGGAAGGGTGAAGAAGCTTGCCTTTGGCGACACCATCAATGGTAGTGCCCATGGTTCTCAACAATACCCCGTCTTTATTTTCCACAATAAAGTTGACCAAAGTACCATCACTTACCAGGTTTCCATGGTCATCCAATATCCCCGAGGTTGAAAAGGTTATGACCTGGTTGCCATCTGCATAAGTATGATCACTTTGAAAATCAATGGTAAAATCTGTGGCCTTTCCCGGGTATACGATAGTTGTCAGTTCTTTGGAGCTGAAATTGTTATGGGATGCCATGGAAAGTATCCTTCCGGCCTTTTTAGGAGCACTAATATTGGTCCATCCTATGAGGTTTGTTATTTGTAGGTCCTCCTCCTTGAGGCTTTCCCCAAAAATATGCTTTACGGATATCGGGGTGCCATCTGCTAGTGGGTTGTCATACCTATCTGTTGGTGCCACGACCAACATCGTCTTGTCTGCTTCCCCTGCCGATATGCTTCTAGGCCCTAGATAGGTCTCCATCCTTGTTATGGAATCATCCTGCGGGATAATATGAAACTTCCCAGAAACCACAATCTCTTGGTTCCTTAACAATTTCCATTTACAGCGTCCAGCTTTTTGGGCAAATGGACTTGGGATATGAAATTCCAAACCATTCTTGTTCAAAACGGGATCTACGGTTGCAGTACCCAAGGCATTCGCAATCATTAAAAGCGTACCCCCATTTTCCAAGGTTTCGAATTTCAGGACCATAGGCTGCCCTACAATAAAATGATCTTCTGGGGTAACGAGGGTTATGGGTCCATCATTGGGAATCACCCCATTTTTTGAATCGGAGCATCCTTGCATGACAAGAACAAAAAATATTATGTAGGCGATTCGTATCAATTTATTTTGGGTTTCCTATATAATTATTAAGATCAAATTTCAAAAATTGGTATCCTTTTCCAGCATATTTCTGCAACTGCTCCCCCCCGTGCCCCTGAATACGATCAGGAAATAATTTCGCTGATACCGCAGCATTTGGGAGTCCGTTCACAAAACAATTATCCAAATTACTATTGATTACCACTATATTCTTAAGTTGCACGGGGCGGTAATCAAAATACTGCTTTCGTTGTATTCTTACCCCGTCGGTCAAAAACATATGGTCTACCCATAAAAGCTCCTTATTATTATCATAATAAGAGACCAATAATTGGGGAATAGTTACCTCTTGTGCTCCCGAATTAAACAAAACTCCCTTTATATGATTCTCTCCGAAATTCAATTGTTGCAGGGATACCTGTTTATATAAATCTGTATTGGCAACATTACCGGCACATTGTAAATTAAATTTGGTGGGTTGATCCTCTAAATGGACAGGGGTAAACTCATCCGGATCAAAAGTTGGTGGAATGGTGTCTTTGGTGGAAGACCATGCGATTCCTTCAAAATTGATTTTAAAAATCGTGGTCTCCTTGGGCATTAGTTTGTGCTTCATATGATATTTTGCATTATAAGAAGCCAATTCTTTATAGTTATCATTATAGAGGGTTCCTTTGATTACCACATCGGCTGGTACATTGTCTATATTCTGCAATTCTCCCACAATACTATACCTGCCATGTAGTTTTACCAATTTCGCAGATAGTATTTCCAAAACAGGCTGTTGCAGTACATCCTCATGGTGCGTCTGTTGGGTAGTGACCCTTCTTCTTCCATGATTATAGAACATGGTACCGTTGGTGGTGATCAATTGATCTGGAGGAAGGTCATTGTCAAAGCCCGATGGTTCTATATACCATTTTCCGTCCGATTTGACAATGTCATGAAAATATGACCTTTCTACCTTCTCCAAGGGGGTGATCCATTGGGTGCTAACTTTCACTCTTGCACTGCTTTTGGTCTGCGCCAATATGGTGATTCCGATGGAATCTAGTTTGGCATAGGAACTCAAAATACCATCCGTCACAGATACCTCCAACATATACTGGGATAGTGAAACTTCACTTTTCGGGTTTAGATAGGTATGGGCGCGTTCAAATTCCTTAAAGTCCAAGGCGTCGTAATATGCTTTGATAACATTGGATGGTGAAATTTGTGCATTGTTCTTGAAATAGAATTCGTACCCTCCGTAGGACAAAGCAAGAAGTACCAAACCAGCCCAGATATGGTTGATGGTAATCAATCGATTATTGAACCCCTCATAAGAAACAGCATACTTCAGATAAAGTGGTGATGTGGTAGCCTTAGATTTTAAAATTCTGTACCACCCCCATTGTATATTGATAATAAAGGCCAATAGTACCGTGAGTATTGGAATAATGCCCCACATAATTTTAAGATAGGTATTTACCTCTTCCTTGGACAAGGTCTTTGCCAGGGGTGGAACATTCAGTTTTTCCCAAACCATGATACCATTTTCCAATTGCTGCAATCGTTGCCAACCACAGAAATATAGAATGGGATCGTAAAACTTATCATTGGAAAAAATATACTTGAGATTGTACTTTTCCGGTACCGTCAAAAATTGTTGCAAGGATCCAATACCTTCCACCCCTCTAAATTTGGAATTTTCCAACCGCTCAATGGCACGTGTTGTCAATTCAGGTAATCTGCGGCCGGAATGGTAATTCCCATCCACGGTCATCGCCTTGGTCTGTGCAGATAGCCACGCGATCTGGTCTCCAAACCCCAAAGGCAGATAGCGCCACTGGTCATGCTGATCCTGATTCAAAAAATTGACGATAGGAAGCATATTGATCTTGTCCGGTTGGGAAGGCCTAAAATAACCCAAACTCATGGTAAAAATGACCATGAACAGGATACCTCCTGCCAAAAAGCCCCCTATAATCCTATGATAGACCGCTCCAAACCGATCTTGAATTCTTTTTTTTAGGTCACCTTCCACCATCCGATGGGCAAATTCCGCAAAAATGGGTAAGGCCATTATGGTTGCCCATAAGGTAAATCGGTCCAGCGTAAGAATATTGAAAGCTGTTTTCCCAAGTAGCTTTAAAGGTATAGGCGTGGTGCCCCCGGTCCCCAAAAGGGTCAATAGGGAAATGGAAAGTCCAAAAAACAAATAGCGTTTACTGTAATACCTATAAAATATATAGGGGAGCAAAAATAAGAGTATGCCCCAGGGTATCATAAAAAACACCAATCCCGAGGATGTGATTTCCAGAAAATTATCCCGTGAGCCATGGGGAATAGGTACTTGGGTAATGGGATTCTTTTTGGAATTGATCCAGTAGGGCAGAATACATATGACGATTAAAACAAGGGAAGAAAAACCAAACCCCACAATACGAAAAAAAAGCTTTTTAAAGGTTTTAAAAAACACCTTAAATGTAATGGCCTTCATGGTTGTCACTTCATCCTTGGCCGCATCTATGATTACCATTCCTATGAGCGGAAAGACAAAAAATACCATTCCAAAGATGGGAGTAACATGATGGGAAGTAACGGTTACGGCAATTAGGGAAAGACTGGTAGCCAGATATTTAATTTTCCCGGTCTTTATCCAAGAGTAGATCTCGGGCAAGGCATGTAACAGCACAGATAGACCGATGATACTGGGCAATTGCCCAAATATATGTAGGGTTTCCACAAAGGTAGAGGAAAAGACGGCCAGCAATGCCGTGTAACCTGCCACCTTTCTATTTCCCGTAATCAAAAGCCCAAAACGGTACGCTCCAGTTATAAAAAGTATGATTCCCAGAAGGGCTACGGTAAACATCCCAAATTTGAGTCCACCCACAAAGGAAAGCAAGGCAATGGCTTGATGCACTAGCGGAGGATATGCCTGTACAGTAAACCCAGTATACCAGCGGTAATCCCAAGGTTCAAACCAACTGTTGGCATAATGGTCTGCAAAGAATAAATGAATCAGCGCATCATAGGTATACTCCAAAGTGAAAAATATACTAGAACCATGGAAGGCAATGCCAAAGAACAAGGCGACAATGAGTAAAATATTGGTTCTATGCATCTGATGAAATCGTACAAAAATAATAACAGTATAAAGGTAGATATATTGTGATATTCCTTGATTATCAGCCATCGAACGAGAGAAACCATTCATCTACAGTAAAGCGCAACTGACCTTTTTACACTCCATTTAGAGGAGAGTTGTCCGTAGTTTTGCTTTAGAAATCATTCCAACCAAATGATTTTAATCAACCCAGTAATAAAATTTAATACTTAACCTATGAAAATTTTAGCCATCGATGATCAGCAACTGATCCTACTATCTGTAGAGAAAAGACTTTCCGAAGAAGGATTCTTGGTCAAGACCGCTATCAGTGGTCAACTTGGAATAGACCTATTTGACAATTACCACCCAGATTTGGTGATTGTGGACATTAATATGCCCGGAACCTCCGGCTTGGAAGTCGTAAAACATATCCGAATCCATAAAAGATCCAATACACCCATATTGGTCATGTCCGGAAATACCAACGAAAAAACGATTGTCGACGGATTTGAAATGGGGATAGACGATTATATGAAGAAACCGGTCAGCCTTGACGAAGTGGTAGCAAGAGTTACCCGAATTTTAGGACATGCTTCCGAACTTGTTTGCGATAAGAAGGAGCAACATACCCAAATGTTACAAAAGTATTGTGTAGGGGTAGTCATCCCGTGTTACAATGAGGAAGATCGTTTATCCAGTAGCGAATTTCAGGATTTTGCAAATAAAAATCTTGGATATCATCTGTGTTTTGTAAATGATGGAAGTACCGATGGAACTCTTGAGGTTTTGGAAGAATTGCGCAAAGGCAATGAGCATACGATCAGTATTTATAATTGTAAGAAGAATGGTGGTAAAGCAGAGGCTGTACGTCAAGGCATCCTACATTTATCCAAAGATCGACAGTTTGATTATATAGGCTTTTTAGATGCCGATCTATCCACCGATTTCAGGGATTTTGATGAATTGGTGCAAACTATAGAACAATCCGATTTTAAAATTGTCAGTGGTTCCCGAATCAGTCGGATGGGAGCAAATATTACCAAGGAATCTGCCCGTAAATTCATTAGTTTGACCATTAACTTGATCATTCAAAAGATCTTGGGAATGCCCTTCAAGGATACCCAATGTGGTGCCAAGATCATGGACAGGGAAATTGCTTCCAACATGTTCAACAAAAAGTTTATTACCCGTTGGCTGTTCGATGTGGAGATCTTTATGCGGATGAGAAAATATTACGGCAAAGAAAATGTACAGCAAATGATCTGTGAACAACCTTTAAAAAGGTGGATACACGCCGATGGATCCAAACTATCCATGAAGGATTCCGTTAAGATTGTAGGCCAATTGGCCCAAATCGCTGTGCATTACCATTAATATAAAAGCAAAGAGCGGTAGAATGCACCGCTCTTTGCTTTTCAAATATACTTGAAGTGAATGTATGCTTTTATTTTATAATCCGCTTATGATCAAACAAACAACAAGATCAACGTTACCACAATACCGGCTAACGAAAAGAGAACTCCCTTTTTAAAAACTGTGGTTTTGGGCATAAACATCCAAAATGCGGAAATCACAAAGAACAATAAAGAGACCCCAAAAAAGATATTCAACCAATATACCGGACTGTTGGTAGTGGCTTTGTGCAAGTGTTCCATTTTATCCAAGATCATGGGAAGTTCCTTTTTGGTATAGGTGGCTACCCCGGTCTGCATGTTATAATTACCCTTTTCAAAATAGATGGTATTCCCCTCGGTCTTTTGAAGTTTGAATCCCTTTATTTTTAATTCTGAACCTAGTTGTTCTGGCGATAAGTTCTGTTTCAATTCCTTTTCTACAACAACATCGTGTTTTAGAAAATCGGTATTTCGATAAATCATTATGATTCCACTTATGGCATACATCGCCATGATTCCGGCTAGAAAAAATCCCAAATAGCGGTGGATGATCCTCATCCTTAGTCCCGTTGTCATTCTCATTTTAAATATTGTATTAAGCTTAAGTCCTATAATGCTTTTAATTCTGTGATATAGACACTATTTTTAAAAAAAGGATTAAAGGACATTGATTATTTTTTTGCAAATATAGCAGTATAGGTGATTTACCCATCCTATTTTATAGCAGTAGCCATAAAAAGCATTTACAGAATCCCAATGTACCCTCACTGAAAATACAAAAGTGATGCCTAACGGTACCCACTTTTTTTGTTTCCCCTCGCTCTCCAAAACTTCGTTTTGAAACTCGGGGACAGGATTTGGAGAATCCCAATG
>NZ_JBBCAS010000009.1:0-121571 GCF_037203765.1 Sediminicola sp. 1XM1-17
TTCAGCGCGATCGTAGTAAGGGTCTCCAAGTTCTTTACATCGATGATGGTATCCACTCCGTCCTCATCCTTGTAGGTGAAGGTCCCGTCGGCATTGGCCACCAAAGTGGTCACCGTTTCCAGGTTGTCAACAAGGGCAGATAGGTTCAACTGGGTCACTACCCCGTCCTCATCGGTATAATCGATGTTGGTGTTATCGGCGTTCAGCGCGATCGTAGTAAGGGTCTCCAAGTTCTTTACATCGATGATGGTATCCACTCCGTCCTCATCCTTGTAGGTAAAGGTCCCGTCAGCGTTGGCCACCAAAGTGGTCACTGTTTCCAGGTTGTCAACAAGGGCAGATAGGTTCAACTGGGTCACTACCCCGTCCTCATCGGTATAGTCGATGTTGGTATTATCGGCGTTCAGCGCGATACTGGTCAATGTTTCAAAATCTCTTATGTCAATTAAGGTAGTACTACCATCTTCCGATGTATAGGTAAAAGTACTATCCCCATTATTTACTAAGGTAGAAACAGATGTATCTGAAATGGTTACCGTAGTTCCATCTGCTTTTGTAAAAGTGTAAGTTCCGTCAGCGTTATCAATCAGGTTAACAGTATTGGTGGCATTGTTGATTTCATCTATTGCTAATTGCACCGTACCAGCCGACAAGCCCGATGTTGAATTATCATAGATTACCTCTGCTGCTGTTTGATCATCAGTTCCGATATTATTTAAACTGCTCAAATCAACACTCAAGCTTCCTCCATTCTCCAAAACCAATGTTAATTGGTTTGTTCCTGCGTTGAAGCTAAAGTTTTGTAACTGTTGATTATCCGAAGAAGTCAGTTCCCATGAATTTCCATCCCAAAAATAGATGGTTCCTGTATTGGTGTTCACATAAATATCTCCAATGTCCGCACCTGTTGGGGCAGTAGCCCCTGGAGCAGTAACGGCAGTACCACTAAGCACCTCACAATTACATTGATCCTGAAGTGTAACAGTGGTCTGCGAAAAGGCAAACCCTGAAATCAAGAAAATGATTAATAAAATCTTTTTACTCATGGTTGTCGGTTTACTGTCAATATTTTTATGCTTTCGGTTTTTTGAATACCTCATCATAAAGCTGGTTTTTCAAATATCATCGGACTTAAGAAAATTCGAATAGAATTGCTCAATGCCAAATTGATATTATTACACTTTACAAAATTAGCAGGAAGCTAGCGCGAGGAAAATAAATGTTGTGTAAGTACCAATTAGTATTGTATACCATCGATAAAGTGTAGTTTCAGTTCTTAAAATCCAATAACTTCTGTATGTCTTTTATCGATTAGTGCAGTAATATCAAGCCTTGCCACACGACATCTTATCCGAATTATTTACCCTTTCACCTTTTTGAAAATGTTGTGAAATGGCCATTATTTTGATGCATAATCCAACCCAAAATGGCATAGTTTTAAACCGGTTTTTGTGATCTACCATAGATGGGATATTTGTTTGTAATTATTCAAATCAGGTCTAAAAAAACCACTTATTGTATCATTAAAAATTATGGCGAACCAACATGTAAATAAGTTTAAATTATTCTGTTTGACTTATTGGAAGAAGTAAATAGGCGAAAAAACAGGAGTGATTTACTTCTATTTCGCCTTTACTAATTAAAATTTGAATCCAATTTGAGAGCATCAACTCTTATTCACCCTATAGGTAATTCTTCTATTGGTGATGATGGTACTCACCTTAATTGTTGATAAGGGTGAAAATTCTGAGGTACTATTTGCGATTGTAGAAGTAGCGGTGATCTTCTGACCCACCATGGCCCCAAAAGGCAAAGGTATAGAGAATTTAAAATTATTGGTGTTATCTATATTGCCATCCAGATCGGTATAGTTGGACACTCCGCTGTCCAAGTCCCCTGCAGATCCTTCAATAACCGTTGCCAAATAGGACTGGCCTTCCCCATAATCGGAACTATACCCTAATTGGTTAGCTCCTGGCAGTGCAGTTCCCATAGAAACGTCTGATATGAACAGTTCTATTATAGCTCCTGGCCGGGCCCATCCTTGGACAATTAAATTGGCCCCGTTGGTGGATATTGTTTTAAAAATGGGAAAATTGTTCAAGTTATTGGGACCGGAATCTCCATCGCCATTATCGTTCAAGGTAACACCATCTCCTGTCTTTTTGGATTTATCCAAATCTATCCCCAAAGAAGGGGCCCTTAGACCATTGTTGTAGATGGAATTTTGTGTAATCCAAATACCTGTCACATTTTCCGCTACCACAACGCCCTCTCCTCTATTTCCATGTATAACATTCTTGGAGACCTCTGCGGTAGCAGCCTTTAATCGAATCCCCGCATCATCAAAGATTCCCCCTCCGCAGGCCACGGGACTGATTCCGTTCCCTGTTATTGTATTATCAGTAATAACCAACCCACCAGAATAATTAGTTCCTTCAATACCTATACCAGCCGCATCATTGATCATGTTATTTCTTATAATTATTCCAGTTCCACTATCGATCAAAATATTGTCCATACAGGTTGTCCCTGTTCCATTTTGAAAGATATGGTTGTACTCTAGAATAGAATTGGAACCCCCATTAATACGAATCCCTGCAATATCAGAGCCATTGAAATAGTTTCGGGCAATTCTTGCCGTTCCACCGCGTACTTCTGTGCCATATTGGATCGCCCCTGATTTTACGCCCAGGGCATTGACCCCTATAATATTTTCAAAAATATAGGTTAGCCCGGCATTGATCCGTATTCCTGCCCTATCATTGGAATAGACAGCCAAATTCCGGATGGTTACGTTGTTCCCTTGTGTGGTAAATACATCCCCTCCGTTTCTGCGCACCTGTATCTCGGGTCGGTTAAAACTAAAAAGGGTATTTCCCGTAACCCCCACAGCAGATCCCCCCGCACCCAAGGTACCTGAATTGGTATTCCCCGAATAGGCGGTTTGCGTCCTTCCATCCACAATAGTATTGGCAGCAGTCATGGTAGCCAATTGTTGGGCATCGGTAATAAAAATATCAAAATAGCCACTGGCATAGGAGGCACTAGGTGTCCTTCCCAATGCGTCCCCAGTGGGCGGGATCATAAAAATAGAGGTATCCTCTCCCGCAGCCGGATCAAAAATACTATTGGCCGCAATGTCCAACCCGGTCTCGTCCAAATTATTGGCATTTACAATAAATTGATTTAGCGAGCCCTGCCCCACCTGATTGGTATTAACAATAGTATTGAAATTATATCCAAAATCGATGCCCACTATACCGTTGGACAATACCAAAACTGAAGAAACACTCTGGGCCCCAGCCAAGGTATTGCTCCCTGGATCTTGGCCTGCAGGATTTGCTCCCCCTACCTCATTGGGAACATTGACAAATCCTCCTGCATTATAAAATCTTCTAAATGTCTGAATTGGCATACAGGTAGCACAAGCTGCACCGCCCCCTCTAGTGGACTTAACGGTTGAATTTACAACCCGTGCCCTATACGTTCCATTGGCCATCCCACCTAATACATATTTCCCATCTGTGCCTGTTGTTGTAGATCTGTTTAAGTTTCCAGAGGAATCGTAGAGTTCTACCCTTGCATTTACCACCGGTTTACCCGCAGATACGGTTGCATTTCTCCCGGCACCTCCAGGATAATTAACGTCTTCAAATACCAGACCGGTTATCAAGTTGGAAGGCACCTTTAATAAAACTGAGTTTACAATCACAAAATCTTGACCAGACTGAACCGTAGTGGTAACCGAGGATTCCCCTGGCTGAACTACAGAGGATATATTATATGTATCAAGATCCAGGCCATGAGAGGTAGTAATATTGATATTGGGGGTTACAGTATTGTCGTAAATAGTGGAGTTAAATGGGTTATTGACGGTAATCCCATTGTTATCCCCATCTCCAGATAGTGTGATGGCCAGTCCTGATCCCGATGTTACCGAAAGGCGTTCATTATTGGCCAATGTCTGATCCCCCTCCCAAGAAACAACAGTAGTTTTGGAACCAGTTGCACCAATGGCGAAAAATCCAGAGAGTGTATAACTGGATGAAGAATTACTTTCCCCACTAAATCCTTGGTAGAGGTTAATGGTCACCGCTGGCAATGTTGGCAATTCGTAAAATACCATTAATGTCCATCCTCCCAAAACGGTCTGTGAACTACAAAATGGGTCTCCGGTATCTACATTAAGACCTGTAAAATCATATGTATTGGTAGATGGATTCCCAATACCTCTAATTATAGCAGTCACATCACTTAAATAACCATAAAATTGCCTGTTGGTCAAGGTAGAACCGTAAATGACCTCTGCTCTTACCGTCTGTCCTTCAAAGGTTACCATATCATCCGCATTGAAGTTGGAATGCGCCCAAGACAAATAAGCCCTCTCTATCGTTGCTCCTGCTGGAATGGGTGAAAGTAAGGTGTTTGAGGAAGTAGCCGTAATAGAACAAGCATTGGTACCATTGGGCTGGGTCCTTAAGGATCCGCCTGTGGTGGTATAGTCATAATATCCACTGAACTCCCTGAACAATGATAATGGTACATTATTGGGGATGGGCGGGTCTGAGTCGGTAATGGTCCCTTCCCCAATAGCATCTATGATGGTAACCCCATTGGTGGCACCGGAAAGGGTGACAAAGAAATTCTCATTGTTCTCACCATAGGTATTATCCAGTATGGGAACGGTAATTGTCCGTGTTTCTCCAGCCAAACCTGTAAAGACCAAGGTACCTGACACTGCAGAATAGTCGCTATCTACAGCTGCAGTGCCATCAGAAGTGGCGTAATTTACCGAAAATCCCCCTGGTCTAAGTTGATTTAAAGTTACCGTAAACGTTGCTGTTCCCGCCTCTTCGGAAACTGTGACATCATTGATGAAGGTTGCGGGCCCATACGTTGCCGTAAATAGGACATTATCAATTAAAATAGTTGAACCCCCACCCCAGACATTGTCTGTACCAGCAAATCGAATTTCAGAGGCAGCGGAGATATGGTCTAATGTTAAAGGAAAAGAAATTGTCCCTATCGTATTTGTATTGATGGTTCTAACTGTTTGCCAGGAAGCAGTGGTTACATTCCATAACTGAATATCCAATCCTTCTCCACCCCTAGCCGTTGCATCAAAATCCATGGTCAAGGTAACCTGCGTAGCCCCGAACAAATTTAGTCTCCTGCTTGCCAACCTTCCATCCAAGTCATTGAACCTCAGCTTGCCTGCTGCACCACCGGTAACTGAAATTCTTCCAGCAGCCGGATTCCCATCTTCACTATCCACCCAGTTGGCAGAAAAGCTGGAAGTTCCATTATTATTGGCATATGAAACGGTGTTAAAATTATCCAAAAAGGTCTGCTGTCCAAACATATGGAAACAGCCGAAGAACACTATAATAAGAATCGGTATTCTTTTATTAGGGAAGATTCCTGTTATCATCAAGTAACGTTAATCCTATATGATCAACACATCAAATGTAGAAATAGAAATGATACGTGTTTTGGGAATGTTGTATGCTGAATTAAAATAGAGGTATAATATCAAATATTCGAAGTGACTTTAATTCGAACGACCTATTTAAGTGATTTTTGAATCAATTATAAAACAATTGTAAATTATTTAAAAGCCCTTGATTTAATTCTTTTTCACCCTATGCGTAATCCTCCTATTGGAAATAACTCCATTTACTTGCACTGTAAGAGTGGCAGGGGAAGAAGTTTCAGAACTGGGACAGGCTGGAGAGGTATTGGATGCAATGACCCTGTATTGGTTACCAGAGAAATCAATATCCATGTTGGAAACGGTCAACGAAGAAGTGGTAACCCCCGAATAATTCACGCCATCTGTCAAATCAGTAAATGTTACCCCATTATCATCACTTACCTGCCATTGATAGGCATTGGCACTGGATGCGGAAACTGATAAAATAGCTGAATCCCCGGCAAAAACATTAGTATCCACTGGTTGAGAATCAATGGAAACAAAGCCACCTACACTTAACACTGCCGAATCTGACAAAACAGGTGGACACGTATTTATTGAGGTCGATGATTTCAGCCTATATAAATACCCATCTAGAGTTGTGTTTGTAGGATTCACCGAAAGGGTAGAAGTCGTTGCCCCAGAGTACAGTCCCCCATTGGCAAGGTCATTAAATGTTGTACCATTATCCGTACTCATCTGCCATTGAAAGGTGTCTGCATTTGCCGTGCCTACATTGAATTGTGCCAAATCCCCATCACAAACTACCTCATCTGAAGGTTGGGAAGTTACCGTTACCGGCAAATCTTCTAGCACTGTAATTGTAGTTGCATTGGAAGGATCGGGCGTACATCCTGGCAAAGGTGCGATGTTCAATGTATAATCCCCTGGTGTATCAATATCTACAGAGGTTAGATATACTCCGGATTTTGAAGTCGTACCATCGGGAAATGTTACTCCCGGGGAATCCGAGGTCCAATAATATTCAGCGCTCATGGAGTCAAAATTTGCCTCTAGGGTCAAAGTCTCATTGGCTACACAACCACTGAAATTTCCAGGATCCTTGATACTTGTGTCCAATTGGCCGCCCGATGAGCCACCCAAAAAATCATAGGGTCCTGCAAAATCCGATAAGGAAGATGTAAAAGATGCGGAAGATCTAGTTTTTACCAATACCGAACTAAATGGAGAATCGCAGGCAGAACCTGGCCCAAATAAGGTCCTGGGATCAAACCCAATGCCTGTAAAATTAACCCCGATTTCCGCGAATGCTTCTTTCTCATAACTAGTTGCCGGAGTAAGCCCTGTTGCATAGGTACCCCATGGAGGGCCGGTGGTAGCGACGGTGTTCACTTTGCTAAAGGTGTTGCCTGTAAAATTGATGCTTGCATACCCGTAAACAGATCCGTTTGAGGCCCCATCAAATGCGGTATAATTAAAGCCTCTATTTAAAAGATAATCTGCCCTAGATACCCATACCCTTACCTCTATTCCGGATACCCCGCTACCAGAAAAAGCAAATCCTACAACTACATCTCCAATCTGGATGGTATTGCCGGTAGCATCAAACTGCCATGCTGTGTGCCCTTCATTGGGTCCCACATTCGTAAAATTACCTCCTGAAACCAATAATTCCCGGACATATAATTCAAAATCTATAAAGCGTGATCCGTTAGCTTTTAAGGTGGATACGCCTAAATCAACCCATAAATCATCTCCCGTATTTGTTCCGTTCCTACGCATATGTACATACGAATCCACAATATCCACATTTGAGGTAAGGGAAGATTCACCAATATTCCATTGAGTAGCCGGATTTTGGGCATTTTTAGACCCTCCACCAAAAGTGGTTTTATCTTTATTAGCATTCCCTTCACTTATATAATCATGACCAAAACGGGCTGCATACCAAATATATCCATTAGGGGAAGAGAAATTATTAGTGCTCATCCTTGTATCAAATGGAGTGTTGGCAGATGAATTGATAATGGATTGGAAAGTGGTGAACTGACTTTGATCTATGACACCCATTCCTGTGGCACCTGAAAACCAGTCATCCGTATTTGCATTTGTGGTACCAGATATTAAATCGGCTTCCAAACCAAAGTTGGCACCAACACCAGGATTTTGTTGAGAATATCCTGTAAAGGCCAGAAGGACAAATCCAATAAAAATGCCTATCCGAACCCAAAACTTAGTATGTACGACTTTATTTACCATAATATACTAGGGTTCAAGATAAAACTTACCTAAAAACTCAACTAACAAATGTTGTGTATAGTAGCCACAAGACCATAAAAGAAGACATTTCTATGGTTTACAGCCTCAAAAAAGACTTAAAAAGTGTTAAAAATTTAGTGTTTTCGTAGATAACACCTTATGTAAAAAGGCCTTACTGACCTTCCTAAATAGTATTAATCCTTATTGACCCTATGGGTGATTCTTCTATTGGTGATAGCATTTTTAACCTTTACGGTTAATAAAGCTGATGCCGAATTTGTAGGCGGGCAACCCGATCCTGCTTTTGAGGCCATAACCCTATACCTATAGCCATTTTTATTAACCTCTGCACCCATAACCGTAAGCGCTGTTGACTGTGTACCAGCATATTCTGGTCCATTCACTATATTGTTAAACGTTGTTCCTCCGTCCGTACTCACCTGCCATTGATAGGTATCAGCGTTGGTAGTAGTAACCGTAAAAATAGCATTACCCCCTGTAAATACAGATTGATCCGGACCGATGGTCGCCGTAGAAGGGGTATTCCGAGTGACGGTTATTGCTGTCCTAGATCCACTCCGGCAATTAGTTGTATTATTCCTTGCTTCCGCATAATAGGTACCGGGACCGGCAGGGGTATAGGTGGTGTTACCCATTAATAATAGGGAACCTCCACTGGCCGAATCATACCAGTCCACTGTTTCACCCAAACCAACCGTTGCAGTTATACTGGGCACAGGATCTCCATTACAATAAGACCTATTACCACCGCTGGCAGGTGGATTTACCACGGGGCAAGAACAATTGGGAGCGGTCACAGGTAGCTGATTGGTACAGCCATTGGCATCGGTAACCGTTACCACAATGTTAGTGCCATTGGGCACATTGGTAATAGCCCATCTATTGCCCGAAACATTATTGACATTACCTGCGGTACTCGTTACACTACCAGTACTGACTGTAACCTCCAATCTGTAGGTCGTAGGTGAAAATAAAGCAAAAACACAAGTAGGAGCGCTGCTAACCGATATTGTTGGCCTTGGTTGAATGGTCAGGGTAACAGCAGTTCTAAATAAGCTTCTTCGATTGGAATTTGAATTGTCCACACTTTCTCCATAATAGGTGACAGTACCCACTGTATTTAATGTTGGAGAAACGGGAGTACCACCACTAGAAGCTGTAAACCACTCAACACGAGCTCCAGAAGGAGGAGTAGCGGAAGCTGTTAATGTTTGAATAGGGTTCTTTTCGCATTCGGTAATATCTCCATTACTAGTGGGAGGCGGAAGTGCAGATTCTATGTCATCAAAAGAATAGTCTACCCCACCATTTCCATTACAGTTTGAAAATTTTTCTGTCCCTATATAAATGCTTTGGGAGGCATTACAATTCTTATCGGTTCTTATCTCCCCTCCATTGTTATATATCTGTGCACCTTCCGGTAAATACAAATCCGCATTTTTCACCCATGATAGAATACCATCGCTCTCTACAGATACTTGCATTATGTTTACTTGAAAGCTCCCATTATCTGGCAATGACAGGTTATCGCTTCCGCCATTTCGATCTCCAATAATCAACTTATTTATACTGTAAATAGAATTTATATTCACATTTAAGGTTACCGTATTACCACTACCAATAGTTACCGTACCTACATTACTATTTTGTCCAGGATAGGAAGTAGCATTCACCCAAGTGGTTCCATTATATATTTGCCAAGTAGAAGCACTACTCCAAACGCCAGTGGCTTTGGATCTATAATCACCAGTTACTTGTGCCAATAAGGTATTACCCCAGAACATAAGAAAAACACCCAAAATGAGTGTTTTTAATTTAAAGGGAAAATAGGCTACAAACAACGGATATTTCATAATACAATTATTGTACTAAAACTCAAGAATCATTAGTCAATTCTTCAAATTAATAGTCTGAACTCATGCTAAAAAGTTGGCAAACTAATTAACTAGGAGTGATAGTCAAAAAATATGTTGTGAAACCCGTTTAAAAAGAGGTCAAGTTGACCATCCCTATATTTTTTAATGAATCCAATTGTTGTTCATTTTGTATTTGAAGAAAAAGCAATTCCCTAGGCTAATCACCGCCTATGGATTTAAAACAAAAAAAACAGCCTTTATAAGGCTGCTTTTCCGTTTTTAAAATAATATATTTTATTCCAGAATAATAAACTCTGATCTACGGTTCAATTGGTGTTCTTCGGAAGAGCATTTTACTCCATTACCACATGTATTAACCAGTCTTGTTTCACCATAGCCTTCACCATTGAGTCTTTCCTTGGTAATACCTTGAGAAACCATATAGTTTACGGTAGCTTCAGCACGTTTTTGTGATAGCCACAAGTTGTATGGGTCCGGTCCCCTACTATCGGTATGGGAGTTCACCTGAAGCTTTAAACTTGGGTACTTTTCCATGGCAGCGATTACCTTTTGTATCTCAATCTCAGCATCCTTACGGATATTGTATTTGTTCAAATCAAAATAAATGGTGCTCAACTGTAATAATTTTGCCAAATCATCTCCAAAACCGGCGGTAATAGATTCCCGCTCCAAATAAAAATCAATAATCTTTGGCTTGCCATCGGATATTCCCAAATACTCTTCAGCAGGAGTATAACCTTCCGTGGAGGCCCGCACGAAATTTCCTTGGTTACAATCTACTGTTAGGCTATAATCGCCTTTAGAATTGGTAATGGTACTGGATACTTCAACATTCTCCTCATTGATAACCATAACGGTAGCTCCAACCAAAACCTCATTGGATATTTTGTCCCTTACGGTTCCGGTTACCTGCTGTATACAATCCAACATTAATGGTTCTATTTCCTTGAAGGCATAGATATCATCTTCACCCATTCCCCCTTCGCGGTTGGATGCAAAATAACCTTCTCTTGTTTCCTCGTCAAAAATGTAGGTAAAATCATCCAAATTGCTATTTATTGGTTCTCCTACATTGGTGATTTTCCCAGAAAGATCCCCAAAAGCAATTTTTGTAGCAAAAACGTCCAATCCCCCTAATCCTGGATGCCCGTCCGAAGAAAAGTACAAAACCTCCTTATCACTTACAAAGGGAAATGTTTCCCTCGCTTCCGTATTTATATTGTTTCCTAAATTTTCTGGAGTTCCAAAAGTGCCATCAGCGTTGATGGTAGCTTTGAAAATATCAGATTGCCCTAGGGTTCCCGGCATATCTGAGGCAAAATACAAGGTTTTATCATCCGGACTCAAAGCTGGATGGGCTACAGAATACGAATCACTGTTAAATGGCAATTCCTCCACATTTGTCCAAATACCATCCAATAGTTGCGCTCTGTAGATCTTTAATCTTATAATACCTTTTTTATCCTTCTCGTTCTTGCTATCCAATAGGTTATTTCTTGTGAAATAGATCACCGCTCCATTTTTGGTGGTAGCCGACGTGGACTCATGCAGTCTTGTATTGATATTTTCTCCCAGCTTGACCACAAAATTATTGGATATACTGTCCACGTTTACCTTATAAAGGTCCAAAAAATCCTTAGAGGTCCAAGTATGTCTATAACGTGCCAAGTTTCCAGTGTCCCTGTCGGAGGAAAAAATCAATCCTTGTTTATAAAAGGAAGGAGCAAAATCTCCATAAGGTGAATTGTAATCAAAAGTTTTCAATTCATACCTTCCAGAATTTTCTTTAATGTCTTCCAGGTAGTTTCGGTCCGTCCTATAAGCCAGTGCCCTTTCATCATTAGAGGTCATTTGGGTGAACTTTGCCATGATGGCATCCGACTCCGAATAATTCCCTAGGGACTTCAATACCTGTGCATAACGGAAATAATATTCAGGGGCTAGATCTGTGGGAAACTCATCTACAAGTCTTTTATAAACTTTAGCCGCTTCAGCATAATCTGCCTTAAAATAATAGGCATTACCCAATCTTTTAAGCATGTCCGGGGTTACAAACCCCTTATCCAATACTTTCTTATAGATATCAATAGCCGGACTAAAAGAGTATTCCTCATACTTTTGGTTCGCCTTCTCAATCAGTCGCTCTTGCGCAACCAACGTCCCTGACCCAATAAAAGTTAAGACAATTACTAAAAGTATTCTTTTTATCATTTTTTAAAATTTAGAAGAAACGAGGAGAAACCAAGCGTCTGTAGGATTTTACCAATTCAAACCTTAAAAACACCTCAAAAGACCCATCGTTAAATTGGGTCCCTCCAAGATCTGTCGTCTCACGATCGTAGGCCAAACCTACCATAAATTGATCTGTTATTTGAAATCCTGCCAAACCGCTCACCGCTGCATCCCATCGGTATGCAGCACCAAAAGTAAATTTCTCGTTGAACATAAAGTTGGCAGAAAGATCTACCTGTAAGGGTGCCCCACTTACCACCTTGGTCAATAAGGCAGGTTTAAACTTTAAAACAGGATTGACATCAAATACATACCCTGTGATCAAATAAAAATTGATCCTTTCCTTAGAAAGGAAATTGGTACTGTTGGCGTCGCTATTGGAACTATCAAAATGTTGCGTTTCCAAAACATTGGGTGCTGAAAGCCCTAAGTAGAATACGTTGGTATGATAGTACGCCCCTAAACCAAAGTTTGGTGAAAACCTGTTGTCAATGTTGTCACCGTCGGTAGCCTCGGAATCAAAGTTGCGCAATCCATTGAAATCAAGGTTCAGCAAATTACCCCCAGCTTTTAATCCGAAGGACAACTTGGCATCACGGGCCACCTCAATGGTATAGGATACCACAGCATCCAAGTAAGTTTCCTGAACTACCCCATCCCCTATTTCATCATTTACAATGGAAAGTCCGTAACCAAGCCTACTGTTCCTGATGGGCGAATGGATATTCAGTGTTTGCGTGGTGGGAGAACCCTCCAGGCCCACCCACTGTGATCTATATAACCCTGCAATACTCAATTGTCCGCGTGACCCGGCATAAGCTGGGTTTACGCTGAGTGTATTGAACATATATTGGGTATATTGGGCATCCTGTTGCCCGTGAACCATCTCTACAATGGCAAATAATAGCACTAATGGTATAAAATACTTTTTTCTGTTTATCATATCCTATTAGGTGTATTATTGGCTGATATAAATGTAACCACTTTCTGTAATATTTTCTTGTTCAAATGTGTATTCAAATATATAAAAATATACCCCAGCAGGCAGGTATTCTCCCGCTCCAACGGTTGCCCTTACCTTGGACTTGCCATCAAACACATTGTTTTGGTTATTATACCCTCTTCCTTCATAGACTGCCTTACCCCAACGATTGAAAATCTTGATAGAATTATTCAAAGCCAGATCTACATTTCTAATGAACAAGAAGTCGTTCTTACCATCACTATTGGGAGTAACCAATTGGTTTACTTCTATAGGTCCTCTGGATAGTATGCCTATGTTTACCGTTACAACGGCCGTATCACAATTATCGGGATTGGCCTTCTCACAGATTGTATATTCAATGGTATAGGTGCCCGCTGACAATTTATCGTCTATAACACTTACTGTTCCATCATTGTTTACCCTCAATTCTCTTGTAGCAGTGGAGGTTATAATTACATCATTAAGGTTTACCGGTTCTCCATTTAGCGTATCGTTTTCCAAGATATTGCTGCCCTCAATCAATCCTCCCACATTGCCAATTACAAAATCAGTTCCATAATTGTCATCTATGGCATCTATGGTCACCATACCCGCTTCAACAGTAATAGTCACTGTGGCCGAAGCACATACATCTGGATCTGGTTCAATATTACAGACTTCATAAATAACGGTCACGATGGAATTTGTCTCCGATGCATCAGGAATATAGGACAGCTCCCCAGTTTCGGCATTAAATGTAACCGTTCCAGTGGCATCGCCCCCAATCCTGGTTATTGAAGTTGTACCCAGGTTATTGCTATCGCTGTTGGGAAGATAATCATCGTTCTCCAATATGTTTATGACCACTTCTGTTTCCGGCATGGTTGTTCCCGAATCATCTACGGCTGTTGCCACAAGCGGGTTCGGATCGGTACCGTTCGGATTTCCATCATTATCACAATCAATATTGTTCCATGCATCAGTAGGATCTGTGGTTTGGCTGGACAAAAGTAGGTCACATGGATCCAAAGGATCGGTGGCATCTATAAGTTCATCCCTATTGGTTACACCGTCACCATCACAATCAAGGTTTTCCCACGCATCAGATGTCAATACAGTCTGACTTGCCAATAAAAAGTCACATGGATCCAATGGATTGGTCCCATCTGTAATTTCATCTCTATTGGTCACTCCGTCTCCATCACAATCCAAGTCGTTCCAGGCATCACTGGTCGTTACGCTTTGACTTGCCAATAAAAATTCACAAGGATCCAAAGGATCGGTACCATCCGTTAATTCATCTTCATTGGTCACTCCATCTCCGTCACAGTCCAATTGTAAATAATCACCACTTGGAGCGAGGGTAACACTGGCTACTTCATAGTCACAACCATCCAAAGGATCTGTGCTATCAGCAACCTCATCACCGTTGGTCACTCCATCACCGTCACAATCTAGAGCGATCCATTCATCTGAAGGGGTTACGGTCTGACTTGCCAGTATGAAATCACAAGGATCTGTAGGATCTGTACCATCAGTGTTCTCATCGGTATCAGTTACCCCATCACCATCCGAGTCACCTCTTGAATCTGGATCCAGGTAGTCAGGCGTACCATCGTCATCTGAATCGTCATTGGTAGGGTTGCCATCATTGTTGGCATCCTCGTCGGGGGTATTTAAACCGTCTCCGTCATCGTCAAGATCCCTATAATTCACATCCCCATCGGTTGTTGCATCCCCATCGGTATCTGGAAGGTCATTTTTAGGATCATCAATCTCATCGTTCACATCAAAGCCATCGTTGATATCACTTCCCTCATATCCGTCATCAAGACCATCACCATCCATATCTGTACCAGTAAACGACTGGTCGGGGATCCCGTCAAAATTGAAGTCGTTCCCCTCATTGTTATCGGGTACCAGGTCGTTGTCACTGTCCAGGTCAAGGTAATCGGGGGTGTTATCGCTGTCCGAATCCACGGGTGTCAAACCTTCGTTCCCTGCGCCCTCGTAGGCGTTGTCCAGTCCGTCGTTATCATCGTCCAAACCACTTGGTGCTATATAACCTAGGGTAGTTTGGGCCTCCACGTTATCAGGGATTCCATCGTTGTCAGAATCAATATCGATTCTATCCGGGAAACCATCGTTATCACTATCCCTGTCTACTGGATTTTGATCAAGATCGTCCGATTCCAAAATATCCAGGATACCATCGTTATCGTCGTCTATATCTATATAATCAGGAACTCCATCACCGTCTGTATCTATTGGATCAAGGTAGTCAGGTGTTCCATCGTCATCGGTATCGTCATTGGTAGGATCACCATCATTGTTGGCATCCTCATCAGGTGTATTTATGCCGTCTCCGTCATCGTCAAGATCCCTATAATTCACATCCCCATTGGTTGTTGCATCCCCATCCGTATCGGGAAGGTCATTTTTAGGATCGTCGATCTCGTCGTTCACGTCGAAGCCGTCGTTCACGTCACTGCCTTCATAACCATTGTCCAGTCCGTCACCATCCGTATCCAAACCAGTAAATGTCTGGTCTGGAACACCGTCGAAATTGAAGTCGTTCCCCTCATTGTTATCGGGTACCAGATCGTTGTCACTGTCCAGGTCAAGAAAGTCAGGGGTTTTGTCATTGTCCGAATCCACGGGACTTAAACCTTCATTCCCTGTGCCCTCATAGGCGTTGTCCAGCCCGTCGTTATCATCGTCCAGACCGCTTGGGGCCACATAATCAGATGTGGTTTGTGCCTCCACGTTATCTGGAATACCATCGTTGTCAGAATCGATATCTATCCTATTAGGGTAACCATCGTTATCGCTGTCTATATCCACGCCATTGGGGGATTCCACAGTGTCCAAAATTCCGTCGTTGTCATCGTCCAAATCTATTGCATCCGGCACCCCATCACCATCGGTATCCTTTGGATCCAGGTAGTCAGGCGTACCATCTTCATCTGTATCGTCATTGGTGGGGTCGCCATCATTGTTGGCATCCTCATCGGGGGTGTCAATGCCGTCTCCGTCATCGTCCAGGTCCCTATAATTCACATCTCCATTTGTTGTTGCATCACCGTCCGTATCGGGAAGGTCATTCTTAGGATCATCGATCTCGTCATTCACATCGAAGCCGTCGTTCACGTCACTGCCTTCATAACCATCGTCCAGTCCGTCACCATCCGAATCCGTACCAGTGAATGTCTGATCTGGAACACCGTCAAAATTGAAGTCGTTCCCCTCGTTGTTGTCAGGTACCAGGTCGTTGTCACTGTCCAGGTCAAGGTAATCGGGGGTGTTATCGCTGTCCGAATCCACGGGCATCAATCCTTGATCTCCATTTCCTTCATAAGCATTGTCCAGGCCGTCATTATCATCGTCTTCTCCACTGGGAGTCACATAGTCAGATGTGGTTTGTGCCTCCACGTTATCTGGAATACCATCGTTATCGGAATCTATATCAAGACGATCCGGTTTGCCATCACCATCAGAATCCACATCAGTATTAAAGGTTATGGTCTGAGGATTCTCAAAATTATCCAGACAAGAAAATTGAATACCTGATTGACGAACAATCGTTTGAAAATTCTCTGTCCCCGGTGTTTGGACTCCAAAGCGAAAAACAAATGATGAAATATCCACAAACTCAACGGCGACATTTACTGTAGGGTTGGCATTGGAAATTCCTGGATATTCTTTCATTCCTCCATTGATCAATAGACCTCCAGAAGTATTGTTTACTACTACCTCCGTATTATCTTCGAAGGTATAGGCGGCTGGGGTATCAAAACGATTATATTCCTGATATTTTGCATTCCCATCAACATCTAGAAAATTACCAATTAGCTCTTTCAACACCACTGGAGTGACCGTTCCCTTGTCCACTATGGTAATCCTTAGATCTACAAATGGTCTTCTTTGGTTAGTTGTAAAATCAAATTGGATCTCAGGTTTAAAAAATTCCGGATCAATTGCGTTCTGATCCAACACATCAATGCGTCCATTCTGGATATCCTCAATGGTTATAAGAGCATCCAATTCATTGGTAATTCCAGGAATACGATATACTGCACCAACTTTTAAAGCATCGCCTTCCAAAAGAATTGGTGCAGCGCTAAAATTGAGATTAGGGATGGTACCACAATCAAAATCCGTGCTAAGGGTACTGGATTCGTTGGAATCTTTGATCCCATCATTGTCCGAATCTATGTCCAAAAAATCAGGAACACTATCATTATCCGTGTCTACAGGGACTAATCCAAGGGAATTTCCCTCATAAATATCATCTAAGCCATTTTTGTTGGAATCATTGCCGCTGGGAGCCTCATACTCATTGAATTTTTGGGCCTCCACGTTATCTGGGATCCCGTCATTATCAGCATCGAGATCCAAATAATTTGGTATCCCATCCATATCGGTATCCGTAGGATTTGTGTCCGGGTTGTTATCCCCGTCCAAATTGGCATCTTCATTGGCATCTGTTATACCATCTCCGTCGTCATCAATATCATACGCATTGGATATCCCGTCCCTATCGGTATCCAAAGGGGCATCAGCTGAAGAAACTATATCAAATGAAGAAACAAAGAGGAACAAAAAAACTAGCGCCAGGACTCCTAGCGTATTTTTTCTTTCCTTAATTGTATAAAAAGAAGTAAAGTCGTCCATACGTGTCAGTAATTATTTTTTACTAAGCACCATGGCAAATAAATAAGGTTGGCTATTGTAAGAAGTTAGGGCTTTCTTAAAATATAGTGCAAGATAAATCTAAATATTTGAGGAACAAATTCTTTCCAGCGGATTCACCATCAAATATCCTTATATGACAATAATACTCGTTGAAGCGTAAATTTTCCTCCTTCTTTACACCCGTTAGATACGAAGGTTTCCACCCTTTGGATGACAAAGAATACCGTTAATCGATAATAATCTGACGATCATAAAAAAAAGGCCACGCCACTTGAATTTACTAAATGCTTGATATCAAGGAATTACCTCTATTTATATTTTCCTTTTCGTTCTACTATAGAAGCAATTTATTTGGCTTATTTTTGCAAAAATTTTACGAATGAGTTTTGATAAGGAAATACTGAGAAGAAGGACTTTTGGGATTATCTCCCACCCCGATGCCGGAAAAACAACCCTAACCGAGAAATTACTGCTTTTCGGAGGTGCTATCCAAGAGGCTGGGGCCGTAAAAAACAACAAAATAAAGAAAACGGCCACGAGTGATTTCATGGAAATTGAAAAACAACGTGGTATTTCTGTAGCTACTTCGGTTTTGGCTTTTATATACAGGGACAAGAAAATCAATATCCTGGATACTCCTGGACACAAGGATTTTGCCGAGGATACCTTTAGAACATTGACCGCGGTGGACAGTGTAATCGTGGTGATCGACGTTGCCAAAGGGGTGGAAGAGCAGACCGAAAAATTAGTGGAAGTATGTAGGATGCGCAATATCCCTATGTTGGTATTTATTAATAAATTGGATAGGGAAGGAAAGGATGCCTTTGACCTTTTGGATGAAGTGGAACAAAAGTTGGGCCTCAAGGTTTCTCCTCTGAGTTTCCCAATCGGCATGGGTTATGATTTTAAAGGCATTTACAATATATACGAAAAGAATATCAACCTGTTCAGTGGGGATAGCAAGAAGAACATAGAAGATACCATAGCCTTTGACGATTTGGACAGTCCCGAATTGGAAAAAATTATTGGTTCAAAAGCAGCTACCGAACTTAGGGACAATCTAGAGTTGGTTCATGGCGTCTACCCTCCTTTTAACAAGGAAGAATACTTAAAAGGGACACAACAACCCGTATTTTTTGGCTCTGCCTTGAATAATTTCGGAGTTCGGGAACTATTGGATTGTTTTGTGGACATAGCCCCTACCCCGAGACCAAAAATGGCCGAAGAGCGTTTGGTAAAGGCCAATGAAAAAGATTTCACCGGTTTTGTATTTAAAATCCACGCCAACATGGATCCCAAGCACAGGGACCGATTGGCATTTATTAAAATTGTTTCCGGGACTTTTGAAAGAAACAAGCCTTACCTGCATGTCAGACAGGGCAAAAACCTCAAATTTTCTAGCCCCAATGCTTTTTTTGCAGAAAAGAAGGAAATTGTGGACATCTCCTATCCAGGCGACATTGTAGGACTTCACGATACTGGCAACTTTAAGATCGGAGATACTTTGACCGAAGGCGAGGACTTACATTACAAGGGGATACCAAGTTTTTCTCCTGAACATTTCAGGTATATCAACAATGCCGACCCAATGAAAGCCAAACAACTATACAAGGGTATTGACCAATTGATGGATGAAGGGGTTGCACAGTTGTTCACCTTGGAAATAAACAACAGAAAAGTTATCGGAACTGTGGGTGCCCTGCAGTTTGAAGTTATTCAATACCGATTGGAGCATGAATATGGGGCCAAGTGTACCTATGAGAATTTCCCGGTATACAAGGCCTGCTGGGTAGAGGCCGAGAACAAAAACAACGAAGAGTTCAAAGAATTTAAAAGGGTAAAACAAAAATTCTTGGCCAAAGACAAGCGCAATCAATTGGTATTTTTGGCGGATTCCCAGTTTTCACTGCAGATGACACAGCAAAAATACCCTTCGGTGAAACTACATTTCACTTCGGAATTCGATTAATCCATTCCATATCATATAAAGGATAAAAAAAACCCACGATTTTCATCGTGGGTTTTTTTAATTTATGCCTCTCCTGTTGGACCAAAATTAATTGGTATAGGTGGCTGTTCATAATCCTTGATTGTACCATGGGCTTTTTCAAAACGCTGAACATTATCATTTAAAGCTTTAAGGAACTTTTTGGCATGCTGTGGGGTAAGTACGATCCTACTCTTCACTTTGGCCTTAGGTGCTCCGGGCATTAAACTGATAAAATCCACTACAAATTCGGATACGGAATGGTTGATGATGGCCAAGTTGGAGTAAACCCCCTCGGCCATTTTTTCATCCAGTTCTATATTGATCTGCTTTTGGTTTTGATTGTTATCGTCCATAATCAATTAAAACTTGAACTCTTCCTTACGGGCCATGATCTCATCGAATTCTTCCTTAGAACCCACAATGATGTTATCATAATCCCTCATACCTGTACCGGCAGGAATCTTATGTCCAACAATCACATTTTCTTTCAAGCCTTCCAAAGTATCCACTTTACCAGCTACAGCTGCCTCGTTCAATACCTTGGTTGTTTCCTGGAAGGAAGCCGCAGATATGAATGATTTTGTCTGTAACGAAGCTCTTGTAATACCTTGTAAGATTGGTGTAGCCGTAGCTGCAACCGCATCTCTTGCCGTTACCAAGTCCTTATCCCCTCTTCTAAGAAGTGAGTTTTCGTCCCTAAGCTCACGAGCAGTAATAATCTGACCTGGCTTCAAGTTTTCAGAATCTCCAGATTCAACAACTACCTTTTTTCCGAAGATCTCATCGTTTTCCAAAATGAAATCGTCTTTATGAGCTAGTTGGTTCTCCAAGAATATGGTATCACCTGGATCTTGAATACGTACCTTTCTCATCATCTGACGAACAACAACTTCAAAATGCTTGTCGTTGATCTTCACACCTTGTAGACGGTAAACTTCTTGTACCTCATTTACCAAGTACTGTTGTACAGCAGATGGTCCTTTAATGGCCAAGATATCTTCTGGCGTAATGGAACCATCAGACAATGGCATTCCAGCACGTACATAATCATTTTCCTGTACCAAGATCTGATTGGATAGTTTTACCAAGTATTTCTTGATTTCACCCAATTTGGATTCTATGATGATCTCACGGTTACCTCTTTTAATTTTTCCAAAAGAAACAACACCATCAATTTCTGATACCACTGCCGGGTTGGATGGGTTACGTGCCTCGAACAATTCGGTCACCCTTGGAAGACCACCCGTAATATCCCCTGACTTAGCAGATTTACGAGGTATTTTTACCAAGATTTTTCCTTCATTGATCTTATCTCCGTTATCCACCATAATGTGTGAACCAACAGGTAGGTTATAAGAACGCAATACTTCGTCATTATTGTTTTTGATCAATAATGTAGGTATCAATTTCTTGTTCCTTGATTCCGAAATTACTTTTTCCTGGAATCCTGTTTGTTCATCTATCTCAACTTGGTAGGTTATACCTTGTTCAATATTCTCGTAAGCGATCTTACCTGGGAATTCAGAAACAATTACACCGTTATATGGATCCCACTGACAGATAAGTTCTCCTTTTTCAACCTTAGCTCCGTTCTTGATGAACAATTGCGATCCATAAGGAATGTTATTGGTACTCAACGTAATTCCAGTTTTGGCATCCACAACTTTGATCTCCGACGTTCTGGAAATAACAGTTTCCACTGATTTTCCTTCGTTGTCCGTACTAGTAACAGTTCTTAGATCCTCGATCTCAGCGATACCGCCAAATCTTGCTTCCAATTTACTGTCCTCAGAAATGTTTCCTGCAATACCTCCCACGTGGAACGTACGCAATGTCAGCTGTGTTCCAGGCTCCCCAATAGATTGTGCAGCAACAACACCGACAGCTTCACCTCTTTGCACCATTTTATTGGTGGAAAGGTTTCTACCGTAACATTTACCACAGATACCTTTTTGGGCCTCACAGGTCAATGCCGATCTTACTTCTACCTTATCAATTGGTGATGCTTCGATTCTCCTCACATCAGCCTCTAGGATCTCTTGTCCAGCTCTCAACAAAAGTTCTTCTGTTATAGGATTGATCACATCGTGCAGGGCAACCCTACCTAATATTCTCTCCCCTAGACTTTCAACGATTTCCTCGTTTTTCTTCAAGGCCTCAACCTCGATACCACGCAGTGTTCCACAATCTTCGGTGTTGATGATCACATCTTGTGACACATCCACCAAACGACGGGTCAGGTATCCTGCATCCGCTGTTTTCAAAGCGGTATCCGCAAGACCTTTACGTGCACCGTGGGTAGAGATAAAGTATTCCAAGATGGAAAGACCTTCCTTAAAGTTGGAAAGGATCGGGTTTTCAATAATCTCACCACCACCTGCAGTAGATTTTTTAGGCTTGGCCATCAATCCACGCATACCGGTCAACTGACGGATCTGCTCTTTGGATCCCCTTGCTCCAGAATCCAACATCATGTACACCGAGTTGAATCCTTGTTTGTCCTCACGGATACGCTTCATCGCCAATTCGGTCAACATAGCATTCGTAGAGGTCCACACATCAATTACTTGGTTGTAACGTTCGTTGTTGGTAATAAGACCCATGTTATAGTTTGCCATAATACCATCAACTTGTTCGTTGGCATCGGCAATCATTTCATGCTTCTCCGGTGGAATAATAATATCACCTAGACTAAAGGACAATCCACCTTTGAAAGCGAATTCATACCCCATGGTCTTAATTTTATCCAAGAAATCTGCCGTGGTAGGTACATCAGTTACACTTAAAATGTTACCGATGATATCACGCAATGATTTTTTGTTCAATACTTCGTTCACATATCCTGCCTGTTCTGGCACAACCATGTTGAACAATACCCTACCTACTGTTGTTGGAATAATTTGGTAAACAAGTTCTCCCGCTTCATTAAAATCCTTCGTCCTAACCTTGATACCGGCATTAAGCTCAACTCTACCTTCGTTGAAAGCGATAACCACTTCCTCGTCAGAATAGAAGGTAATACCTTCACCCTTAACAATAACGTCGTCCATGGTCTTCTTTTCTTTGGTCATATAGTAAAGACCCAAGACCATATCCTGTAATGGTACTGTAATAGGTGAACCGTTTGCTGGGTTCAAAATGTTATGGGAAGCCAACATCAACAATTGTGCTTCCAAGATTGCTTCTGGTCCCAATGGTAAATGTACCGCCATCTGGTCACCATCGAAATCCGCGTTGAATGCCGTACATACCAATGGGTGCAAACGGATAGCCTTACCTTCAATAAGTTTTGGCTGGAATGCTTGTATACCCAAACGGTGCAATGTAGGGGCCCTGTTCAATAGTACAGGGTGTCCTTTCAATACGTTTTCAAGAATGTCCCAAACTACTGGTTCCTTCTTATCTATAATTTTCTTAGCTGATTTTACAGTTTTTACAATACCTCTTTCGATCAACTTACGTATTACGAACGGCTTGTAAAGTTCGGCGGCCATATCCTTTGGAAGACCACATTCGAACAATTTCATCTCAGGTCCAACGACGATTACCGAACGAGCGGAATAATCCACACGTTTACCCAAAAGGTTTTGACGGAAACGACCTTGTTTACCTTTCAATGAATCTGAAAGTGATTTCAATGGCCTGTTCGATTCCGTTTTAACGGCTGAAGCCTTACGGGTGTTATCGAACAATGAATCCACAGATTCTTGAAGCATACGCTTCTCGTTTCTTAAGATCACTTCAGGAGCTTTGATCTCTACCAATCTTTTTAGACGGTTGTTTCTGATGATAACCCTTCTGTAAAGGTCATTCAAATCTGAAGTCGCAAAACGACCACCATCCAATGGCACCAATGGTCTAAGTTCTGGTGGAATTACAGGGATTACTTTCATAATCATCCACTCAGGCCTGTTTTCCCTGTTCTCCTGTGACTCACGCAAAGACTCTACAACCTGCAAACGCTTAAGCGCTTCTGTCTTACGTTGCTTGGAAGTTTCTGTGTTTGCCTTGTGTCTCAATTCATAGGAAAGCTGGTCCAAATCGATTCTGGATAAGATATCGATCAAACATTCAGCACCCATCTTGGCGATAAATTTGTTAGGGTCGGTATCCTCCAAGTATTGGTTTTCCACCGGAATGGATTCCAATATGTTCAAATACTCCTCTTCGGTCAAGAAATCCATTTTCTGGATCTCTTCCCCATCTGGACCCTTGGCAATACCTGGTTGGATAACCACATAACGCTCATAATAGATGATCATGTCCAATTTCTTGGAAGGTAATCCCAAAAGGTATCCAATTTTGTTCGGCAAGGAACGGAAGTACCAGATATGGGCCACAGGAACCACCAAATTGATGTGCCCTACCCTGTCTCTACGTACTTTCTTTTCTGTAACCTCTACCCCACAACGATCACAAACAATACCACGGTAACGGATTCGCTTGTATTTTCCACAAGCACATTCATAATCCTTTACAGGACCAAAAATACGCTCACAAAAAAGACCGTCACGCTCAGGTTTGTGCGTTCTATAGTTAATAGTTTCAGGCTTCAAAACTTCCCCTCTCGACTCCGCCAAAATAGATTCTGGTGATGCCAATCCGATGGAAATTTTATCGAACCTCTTTATGGTATTATTATCTTTTAGTCTAGCCATAACAATATGGTGATAGTAAATTAAATATGTGTATTACAAATAGTGTTCAAGACCTATTATCTTATTCCTCCAGTCTAATGTCCAAACCTAATCCTTTAAGTTCGTGCATCAATACGTTGAAAGATTCTGGCAAACCAGGTTCTGGCATTGTTTCTCCTTTTACAATGGACTCGTAAGTCTTGGCCCTTCCGATAACATCATCAGATTTCACTGTCAATATTTCTCTTAGGGTTGCAGACGCACCGTATGCTTCCAGTGCCCAAACTTCCATCTCTCCAAAACGCTGACCACCAAATTGTGCTTTACCACCTAATGGCTGTTGCGTGATCAAAGAGTATGGTCCTATGGATCTGGCATGCATCTTATCATCTACCATGTGTCCTAGTTTCAACATGTAGATCACACCAACAGTTGCCGGTTGATCAAAACGTTGTCCAGTACCTCCATCATAAAGGTGTGTATGTCCAAATCTCGGAATTCCTGCCTCATCGGTAAATCCGTTGATCTCGTCTATGGTAGCCCCGTCAAAAATTGGAGTGGCATATTTCCTGCCCAATTTAAGACCAGCCCATCCAAGAACTGTTTCATAGATCTGTCCGATGTTCATACGGGAAGGTACCCCAAGTGGGTTCAATACGATATCCACTGGTGTTCCATCTTCCAAGAATGGCATATCTTCATGACGAACGATACGGGCAACAATACCTTTGTTACCGTGACGACCCGCCATTTTATCACCAACCTTCAGCTTACGCTTCTTCGCAATATAAACTTTGGCCAATTTCATGATCCCTGCTGGCAATTCATCACCTACAGAAATCGTAAACTTGTCCCTCCTCAAGTTACCCTGAAGATCGTTCAATTTAATCTTGTAGTTGTGCAAAAGATCGGCAACCATTGTGTTGGTGTCCTTGTCTGTTGTCCAGCTTCCACCTACCAAGTGAGCGAAATCGTCTACAGAGTTCAACATCTTTTGGGTATACTTCTTACCTTTTGGAAGTACTTCCTCCCCAAGATCGTTCAATACCCCTTGTGATGTCTTACCGTTGATCAACACAAATAATTTCTCTACCAATACGTCCTTAAGTTGTTCGAATTTCACTTCGTATTCCAACTCCAATTTAGAAATGGCCTCTTTATCCTCAGAACGCTTGCGCTTATCTTTTATGGAACGGGAGAACAATTTCTTATCGATCACAACACCTCTCAATGACGGTGAAGCTTTTAAGGATGCATCTTTAACATCACCAGCCTTGTCTCCAAAGATGGCGCGTAATAATTTTTCTTCCGGTGTAGGATCTGATTCCCCTTTTGGAGTAATCTTACCAATCAAAATATCACCAGGTTTCACTTCAGCACCAATACGGATCATACCGTACTCATCCAAATCTTTCGTAGCCTCTTCGGAAACGTTGGGAATATCATTGGTCAACTCTTCAGCCCCCAATTTGGTATCCCTTACTTCCAATGAATATTCATCGATATGGATAGAAGTGAATATATCTTCACGTACTACTTTTTCAGAAATTACGATCGCATCTTCAAAGTTGTACCCTTTCCATGGCATAAAGGCCACTTTAAGGTTCCTACCCAAAGCAAGCTCACCGCTTTCCGTAGCATATCCTTCACAAAGAACCTGTCCTTTTTTAACCCTGTCACCTTTTCTCACGATTGGCTTAAGGTTGATACTTGTTCCTTGGTTGGTCTTTCTGAATTTCACCAATTCATACGTCTTGGAATCGTCATCAAAACTTACTGAACGTTCTGCGTCAGTCCTATCGTACTTAATGGTAATTTTCTTGGCATCAACGTACTCGATCACCCCATCACCTTCAGCATTGATCAATACCCTTGAATCTGAAGCCACCTGACGCTCCAATCCAGTACCTACAATAGGAGATTCTGGTTTCAACAATGGTACGGCCTGACGCATCATGTTGGATCCCATCAGGGCACGGTTCGCATCATCATGCTCCAAGAAAGGAATCAAGGAAGCAGAAATAGAAGCGATTTGGTTAGGCGCAACATCCGTATAATTTACTTCAGCAGGATCAACCACAGGGAAATCACCTTCTTCCCTAACAATAACCTTATCTATGTCAATAGTTCCATCTTCTTTCAAAGGAATATTGGCCTGGGCAATTTTCATTCCCTCCTCTTCTTCAGCACTTAAATAACCAAATTCCTTGGTGTTTACTTTTCCATCGGCCACCTTGCGGTATGGCGTTTCCAAGAAGCCCATTGGGTTTACCTTCGCAAATACCGAAAGTGAAGAAATCAAACCAATGTTTGGTCCTTCAGGAGTTTCAATAGGACAAAGTCTACCGTAGTGTGTATAGTGAACATCTCGCACCTCAAACCCAGCTCTTTCTCTAGAAAGTCCACCTGGTCCCAATGCCGATAATCTTCTCTTGTGCGTAATCTCCGCCAATGGATTCGTTTGATCCATAAACTGAGACAACTGGTTAGTTCCGAAGAATGAGTTGATCACAGAAGACAATGTCTTGGCGTTGATCAAATCGATCGGGGTAAATACTTCATTGTCACGAACGTTCATACGCTCACGGATGGTTCTTGCCATACGGGAAAGACCTACTCCGAATTGTTGTGACAATTGCTCACCAACTGTTCTTACACGTCTATTGGAAAGGTGATCGATATCATCAATCTCCGCTTTGGAGTTGATCAATTCGATCAAGTATTTAATAATGGTAATGATATCTTCCTTGGTCAAGACCTGCTTGTCCATTCCGATATCCAAACCTAATTTTTTGTTCATTCTGTAACGACCTACCTCCCCAAGGTTGTAGCGTTGGTCAGAAAAGAACAATTTGTCTATAATACCACGTGCAGTTTCTTCATCGGGCGGTTCTGCATTACGCAGTTGACGATAAATGTGTTCTACAGCCTCTTTTTCGGAGTTTGTAGGATCCTTCTGCAAGGTATTGTGAATGATAGCGTAGTCTGATTGTGCATTATTCTCTTTGTGCAAAAGAATAGTCTTAACATCAGCCTCGATAATTTCATTGATATGATCCTTTTCAAGGATGGTATCACGATCCAAAATAATCTCGTTTCTTTCGATAGATACTACTTCACCAGTATCTTCATCCACGAAATCCTCATGCCATGTGTTCAAAACCCTGGCCGCCAATTTACGGCCCAATACTTTCTTAAGTCCGGTATTGGATACTTTCACCTCTTCAGAAAGGTCAAATATTTCCAAGATATCCTTATCCCTTTCAAAACCAATGGCCCTGAAAAGCGTAGTAACCGGTAATTTTTTCTTTCTATCAATATAAGCGTACATCACGCCATTGATATCTGTTGCAAATTCTATCCAAGAACCTTTGAAAGGAATTACCCTGGCAGAATATAATTTTGTACCGTTTGCGTGGAAAGATTGTCCAAAGAATACTCCAGGAGAACGGTGTAATTGAGATACCACAACACGCTCGGCACCATTGATAACGAATGTTCCGCTTGGCGTCATGTAAGGAATCGTTCCCAAATAAACATCCTGCACTATGGTTTCAAAATCTTCGTGCTCTGGATCGGTACAGTATAATTTTAACCTTGCTTTTAGAGGTACACTATAAGTAAGTCCACGCTCGATACATTCCTGTATGGAATATCTAGGTGGATCTATAAAATAATCTAGAAACTCTAAAACAAATTGGTTTCTTGTGTCAGTGATTGGAAAGTTTTCCATGAAGGTGTTATACAAGCCTTCATTGCCCCTTTCATCAGATTTAGTTTCAAGTTGAAAGAAATCTTGAAAGGATTTGATCTGAATGTCCAAGAAATCCGGGTAGTCCGGTATGTTCTTAGCGGATGCGAAACTTATTCTTTCAGTTTGTTTTGTAAACATCAATGGACAAAATTTTGATTGTGAATACTAAAGGGGGTAGTATATATCCTCATATACAACATATATAAAAGGGTTTAGGTCTAGCCACCAAAAAGGGTGGAAAGACCTAAACCAAAATAGTATGGTTGTTGCTATTATTTAAGCTCAACTTCTGCTCCTGCTTCTTCCAATGATTTTTGAATTCCTTCAGCCTCATCTTTAGTGATACCTTCTTTGATAGCTTTTGGTGCACTATCAACGATATCTTTAGCTTCTTTCAATCCTAAACCAGTTAATTCTTTAACCAATTTAACAACTGCCAATTTAGAAGCACCTGCTGCCTTCAATATTACATCGAATTCAGTTTTCTCTTCTGCAGCTTCACCACCTTCAGCGGCTCCACCAGCGGCAACAGCTACTGCAGCAGCTGCAGGCTCGATACCGTATTCTTCTTTTAATATTGCAGCTAACTCATTTACTTCCTTTACAGTTAAGTTAACCAATTGTTCTGCGAAATCTTTTAAATCTGCCATTTTTCTATCGTTTAATAAAATTTTAAAATATAATTGTTTGTAGTGCGTACGTATTATTTTTCGGATAATGTCTTAAGGATTCCGGCCAATTTACCACCGCCAGACTTAAGTCCAGAGATAACGTTTTTAGCAGGCGACTGAAGCAATCCGATGATCTCTCCAATCATTTCTTCCTTAGATTTGATATTGATCAAGGCTTCCAGGTTCTCATCCCCAACATAAACGGCCTCTTCAATATAAGCACCCTTTAATAATGGTTTAGTAGTTTTTTTCCTGAAGTTCTTTATCAATTTTGCTGGAGCGTTTCCTGTATCGGAGTACATGATGGAAGTGTTACCTACCAATACTCCTGGAAGCTCTCCAAAATCTTTTTCCGATGCATCCATTGCTTTAGCAAGCAAGGTGTTTTTCACGACCGCTAATTTAATATTGGCTTTAAAACAAGCCCTTCTTAAATCTGATGTGGCCGAAGCATTCATACCAGAGATATCTGCCAAGTAAATAATGGAATTACTTCCTAACTGTGCAGTTAAATCTTGTATAACGTTCAATTTTTCTTCTCTTGTCATAATAAAAACTTTAAACTAACAGTTATACTCCTTTAGGATCTAGTTGCACACTTGGGCTCATTGTACTAGACAAATAAATGCTCTTCATGTATACACCTTTCGCTGCCGCAGGTTTCATTTTGTTCAAAGTATCCAAAAGTTCTTTGGCATTGTCCGCTAATTTGTCCTCAGAGAAAGAAACTTTCCCTATGGCAGCGTGAACGATACCTGTTTTGTCAACTCTAAAATCAATCTTACCAGCCTTTACTTCTGCTACCGCTTTTGCGACATCCATAGTAACTGTTCCTGTCTTTGGATTGGGCATTAAGCCTCTAGGTCCCAATACTCTACCCAATGGTCCTAATTTACCCATAACACTTGGCATGGTGATGATCACATCAACATCGGTCCAACCGTTTTTGATTTTTTCCAAATACTCATCCAACCCAACATAATCCGCACCGGCCTCTGTAGCCTCTGCTTCCTTGTCTGGTGTTACCAACGCCAAAACCTTAACATCCTTACCAGTTCCATGAGGAAGGGTAACAACACCACGTACCATTTGATTCGCTTTTCTTGGATCTACACCCAATCTTACGGCGATATCAACTGACGCGTCAAATTTTACGTTAGTTATCTCTTTTACTAAAGCTGAAGCTTCTACCAAGGTATATAGCTTGTTTCTGTCTACCTTAGAAAGCGCTTCTTTTTGCTTTTTTGTTAATTTTGCCATTCTAAATTGCTTTTAAGATTTTAAAAAGGTTTGGTCCCTGAAACTTTTAAACCCATAGATCTAGCCGTACCCGCAACCATTGTCATTGCTGACTCTGGGGTAAAGGCGTTCAAATCCACCATTTTGTCATCAGCTATAGCTCTTATCTGTTCCCAGGTAACGCTAGCCACTTTGTTTCTGTTAGGTTCGCCAGATCCTTTTTTAATCTTAGCTGCTTCCATAAGTTGAATTGCCGCTGGCGGTGTCTTAACAACGAAGTCGAATGACTTGTCCTTAAATACCGTGATAACAACTGGCAATACTTTGCCTGGTTTATCCTGTGTACGAGCATTAAACTGCTTACAGAATTCCATGATGTTAACGCCGGCAGCACCTAAAGCGGGTCCAACCGGTGGCGACGGATTCGCTGCACCTCCCCTAACTTGTAGTTTAACTACTTTACTTACTTCTTTTGCCATTGTTTAAAATTAAATTGAAAGCGTGTCTTTTTTGGAAGCGACACTACCTTATATATGTAACAATTCTTACTTATACTTTTTCTACTTGCATATAGCTAAGTTCCAATGGGGTCTTTCTTCCGAAAATCTTCACCATTACCTCTAGCTTACGCTTTTCTTCATTTATCTTTTCAACGGTTCCATTGAACCCGTTGAACGGACCATCTATCACCTTGATAGTTTCTCCCAAAACGAATGGAATAGCAACACTGTCCGTCGTTACGGCCAGTTCGTCTACTTTCCCCAACATTCTGTTTACTTCGGACTTTCTAAGTGGCACAGGATCTCCTCCTTTTGTTTCACCCAAAAATCCAATAACGTTCGTGATGGAACGTATAATATGGATCATCTCTCCACCCAAATTGGCTTTGATCATGATATAACCAGGAAAATATACCCTTTCCTTGTTTATTTTCTTACCATTTCTAACCTGAACCACCTTTTCTGTAGGAACAAGAACCTCTTCCAGGTAATCTTCAAAACCAAGTCTTGCAACTTCAGTTTCAATATAACCCTTTATCTTGTTCTCCTGCCCACTAACAGCTCTGACCACATACCACTTTTTCTCCAATACTTCCGACATAGGTATGATTTAGTTGATTACTTTTGTGAAATACAATTGGATCAATTCTCCAAAAAGACTGTCAACACCCCAAGTAGCCAATGCAAAAATAATTGAGAACACCGCTACGATCACCATCAGATTTGATGACTCCGCTCTAGGAGGGAGAGTAACATTGTTCTTAAGCTCTTCAACGGATTCCTTTATATAAGTCAACATGCTGCGAAAGGTTTTCTATAGTTCTTAAAATATTAGTTGAAAAACAACCTAATAGATTTTTTTGATTCAGAGAAGCAATTTCAATTACATTGAATGAATGATCTTACCAACCCTTTATCACTCGTTTAATTTTCCAAATTGGGACGACACATAACGATTTTCCCACTTTAACATTCGCACGGGAGGAGAGACTCGAACTCCCGACACCTGGTTTTGGAGACCAGTGCTCTACCAACTGAGCTACACCCGTTTATATTTACACTGAAAGGTATCCTGTATTACAGGACACCCTCAGTGCAATATTTATAATATGATTAATCTAAAATCTCAGTTACCTGACCAGCACCTACCGTTCTACCACCTTCACGGATTGCGAAACGTAAACCAACATTCAATGCGATCGGAGACAATAAATCAACAGTAATGGTTAAGTTATCACCAGGCATTACCATTTCAACACCTTCTGGAAGATTGATAGTTCCAGTTACGTCAGTTGTTCTTACGTAGAACTGAGGACGGTAGTTGTTGTGGAATGGTGTGTGACGACCACCTTCTTCTTTTTTCAGAACGTAAACCTCAGCTTTGAATTTAGCGTGTGGCTTAACAGAACCTGGCTTACAGATAACCATACCTCTTTTGATCTGAGATTTTTCAATACCTCTCAAAAGGATACCAACGTTATCACCAGCTTCACCTCTATCCAATATCTTACGGAACATCTCTACTCCAGTAATAGTTGAATTCAATTTCTCAGCACCCATACCGATGATCTCAACTGGATCTCCAGTGTTCGCAACTCCTGTTTCGATACGACCTGTAGCAACAGTTCCACGACCAGTAATTGTAAATACATCTTCAACAGGCATCAAGAAAGGCTTATCAACATCTCTTTCTGGCAATTCAATCCAGTTATCAACAGCTTCCATCAAGGACATAACTGTATCAACCCATTTTTGCTCACCGTTAAGTGCTCCAAGGGCAGAACCAGCGATTACAGGTCCATTGTCACCATCGTACTCATAGAAAGAAAGCAATTCACGTACTTCCATTTCAACAAGCTCCAATAATTCCTCATCATCAACCATATCCACTTTGTTCATGAATACAACGATTCTTGGAATACCTACCTGACGACCCAAAAGGATGTGCTCACGAGTCTGTGGCATTGGACCATCTGTAGCAGCAACAACCAAAATAGCACCGTCCATTTGGGCAGCACCAGTAACCATGTTCTTTACGTAATCCGCGTGACCAGGACAGTCAACGTGAGCGTAATGACGGTTTGCAGTTGAATATTCTACGTGTGATGTGTTGATAGTAATACCTCTTTCTTTTTCTTCAGGAGCGTTGTCGATAGAATCGAAACTTCTCATTTCAGAAAGACCTGCGTTTGCCAAAACAGTTGTAATAGCAGCAGTCAATGTAGTTTTACCGTGATCTACGTGTCCAATAGTACCTATATTTAAGTGCGGTTTGGAACGATCGAAAGTTTCCTTTGCCATGTTTAATGAATTTTAATCTTAGTTTATATTAGTGTACAAATTATGCCTTGAATGAGCCAATGATGAGATTTGAACTCATGACCTCTTCCTTACCAAGGAAACGCTCTACCCCTGAGCTACACCGGCGTCTTTAAGTCTTATAGTCAGTTATAACCAAAACTTAATACTATAACCAAAAACTCAAAGTAAAGCGCAGCAGGGCTTCACCCCTACCTCGCTCCGAACAAGATGCCGAACATCAAGTCCATTTAATCCCAATTGCCTAAAGCCCCAGTAAAGGAGCTATTTGCAATTAAAATTTAGAGCGGGAGACCGGGTTCGAACCGGCGACATTCAGCTTGGAAGGCTGACGCTCTACCAACTGAGCTACTCCCGCATTTTAATTTTTAGGCAAACCTAAAAATTTATTTCATAATTTCAAAAACAAACGTTCTGTATTTTCATACAAAGACCCTTTTAAGTCTTTTTGTGGGGAGAGCAGGATTCGAACCTGCGAAGACGTAGTCAGCAGATTTACAGTCTGCCCTCGTTGGCCGCTTGAGTATCTCCCCAATCCATTATTTTAAGAACTTAAGAGCCGATAGAGGGACTCGAACCCACGACCTGCTGATTACAAATCAGCTGCTCTAGCCAGCTGAGCTACATCGGCTTTTTACTTCCTTTTTCTTTCACAAAAAAGTCCGCTATTTCTAACGGACTGCAAATGTATACGTTTTTTTAATTATTCAAAACATTTTTTGAAAAATTTTAATCAAACTTGTGCTTTTAATTTTTCCTTGCGTTTCACCAATTTTCTTTCCAATGAACTAGATGCCACATCCACAGCCTCTTCGAAAGATTTACATTGCTTTTTTACTATGAATTGATCTTTGGGTACCTGAACCTTAATCTCAACAATTTTATTCTCTTTGGAACTTGTATTTTGCACTTTTAAGTAGACCTCGGAACTTATGATCTTATCATAAAAAAGATCCAACTTATTCAATCTGGACTGAACAAAGTCGATCAACTTTCCTTCCGCATTAAAATTAACGGATTGAACATTTACTTTCATAGGCTGAAATTTTAAAAATTAAACATTGAAAAAAAAGAATATCGTACTATTTCTTATTTCTTGGATGGGAAGTGAAATGTACTTTTTTAAGTTCGGCAATACTGTTGTGGGTGTATACCTGTGTAGAGGCTAAACTTGAATGACCCAATAATTCCTTGACCGAATTTAAATCTGCACCCTTGTTGAGCAAGTGAGTCGCAAATGTATGCCTCAATATATGCGGACTCTTCTTTACCTTGGAGGACACCTCACTAAAATACCGATTTATAATTCTATAAACAAGGGTTTCATATATTTTATTGCCCCCCTTGGCCAAAAAGACAAAGTCCTTGTCCGTAATTACCTCCAAAGTGTTTCTGTAGTCGAAATAGCTATGGAACAGCTCCTGCGTAGAGGACAGCAAAGGCAAGATACGCTCCTTGCTCCTCTTGCCCAATACCTTGAGGGATTTGCCCGAAAAATTTACATGGGCCATCTTTAAATTTACCAATTCGGCCCGTCTGATCCCTGAGGTATACAAAAGTGCCACAATCAACTTGTCCCGCGCTCCCTCAAAATCATTGGAATAGGAGATCTGCTGCAAGACATTTTCCATTTCCGTTTCCGAAAACGGTATCTCCACTTTCTTGGCTGTTTTTAAGGCGGTGTGTTTCGCCAACGGATTGGCCGCGATGCGACCAATGCGCAAAAGAAATTTATAATACGCCTTCAAAGAAGCTATTTTACGATTGATAGTCCTATTGGACACCTTGGAGTCCACCAAATGAACGATCCAACTTCTTATAAGGCTATAATTGGCACCATCAATGTCATCCAGTGAAAATTCTTTCGAGCAAAACAAAGACCACTCTGCCAAATCGGTCCTATAGGCCGTAACCGTATGGGGAGAATATTTCCGTTCCAGGGAGAGATATTCTAAAAAAGATGGAATGGACATAGGTAAACTTTAAGAGCTAAGTTACCATTTTAATGAGAGGAATGGGCATAAAAAAAGAGAATCCCGCTTACTGCAGGATTCTCTTACTTATCTCGTTCCAAGGAACTATATCTCTTCTTGATCTCTAAGACCTTGGATATATTGTGCTTTTTGGATTTGAGCTCTGCGCTCAACAGAAGGCTTGGTAAACGCCTGACGCTTTCTCAACTGACGCATAGTACCAGTCTTATCAAACTTTCGCTTGAAACGCTTTAGCGGCCTATCTATATTCTCTCCTTCTTTAATTGGTATAATTAACATAAGCTTTAACCTCCTCTCTTTTGTGATTTTTAAGGTTGCAAATATAGGAACAAAATCCGATTGGACAACCTAATTTTAAATAAAAAATCCAAATCACCTGTTTTCGCCGGTTTTATGGTCACCAAAACTTCACAACACCCTAGATTGCCTCAATTTCTTGAATCCGCTATGGGTTGAAAAATAGCTTGACTTCAAACTGTTGCCGGCTTGTATTTCTTCTTATCGATAACCATCTTGGCAATAATTTCCCTGAGTATTTCAGAGGTCCCACCGCCAATTGGCCCTAATCTACTGTCCCTAAAATTACGCGCCATAGGATAATCCTCTATATAGCCATAACCTCCCAGAAACTGCACACACTCATAAGCAACCTCATCGGCCATCTTGGTGGATTTCAACTTGGAAATAGTGGCTTCCTTAACAACGTACTGCCCTTTGTCCAAACGATAGGCAACGGAGTAGTTATACTCCTTGCACATGTCTATATCCCCGTACAGATCTGCTATCCTATGTCTTAAGGCCTGGAATTTGTTTATTGACTTTCCGAAGGCCTCCCTTTCCGACATGTATTTTAAGGCATAATCCAAAACGTGTTCTGATCTGGCATGGGCATTGATTCCCATAATCAAACGCTCCAGGGCAAAGTGCTGCATGATATAGGAGAATCCCATATTTTCCTCTCCCATGAGATTCTCCACTGGAATTTTCACATTATCGAAAGCCAGCTCGGCCGTATCCGAGGCACGCCATCCCAATTTGTTCAATTTACTGGCCGTTACCCCTTCACTTTTCCTATCGACTACGAAAATGCTAATTCCTTTGTTGCCAAGTGAAGTATCTGTCTTGGCCGCAACAATCATGTAGTCAGCATAAACTCCATTGGTGATAAAGGTTTTGGATCCATTTAAAATATAATGATCCCCTTCCCTCACAGCAGTTGATCGCATGGCGGCAACATCACTGCCTCCAAAAGGTTCTGTAATGCACAAACAACCAATTTTTTCACCATCAACACTTGGCCTTAAATATCTTTCCTTGATATTATCATCAGCTTCCTTGTTCAAGTGGGTCATGGCCAGATAAGCGTGTGCCCAAATGGCAGCTGCAAATCCTCCGGAATTTATCTTTTGCAATTCCTCCAATAAAATAACCGTGTAAAACAGGTCCAAGCCCAATCCTCCATCTTCTTCTGGGGTAGCGAGGCCAAAATAGCCCATATCGCCAAATTTTTTCCAGATGAACCTTTCTATGGTCCCTGTTTCCTCCCATTTATCAATATGGGGAACAACTTCTTTTTGTAAAAAGTCTTTCAGGCTCTGCCTGAATAATTGATGTTCTTCAGTGAAGTACATACTTTGCATAGCGTTTTTTTTATAATGACAAATATAATTTAATTCTATCAATCTTTTCCTCAGGAAAACCTTGTATTTCTGTTAATTCCTCAAAACTGGCAATCCCCCCCTTTCTATCGCGATAGGCAACTATGGCCCTGGATAAATTGAACGGAATATAGACCAATTGGGCCAGTTCATCACTGGAAGCGGTGTTCAGATCAATTTTGGTGATCTCTGGTATGGTCAACAACCCAAAACGGGCCAATACCCTATCGGCCACCTCCTTTTCCAGGCCATACACATCGTACAATTGTTCCTCAACCAAAAAACCGCCCAAGCGATTCCGAAATTTAATGATTCGTGCAGACAGCTTTTCTCCGATTCCACGGACTAGTTTTAGCTCGTCGGCGGAAACGGTATTAAGATCCCTGGATGCTACCTGAATTTTATCGTTGGAACCAGCCCGTGGCTTTCCTCCCCCGGACGCCTCGCTTTTACTTCTTCGCGTCCATTCCGGAAATTTAAAATAAGGGGAAAAAGTATTCAATAAGGAGTCACTTACCTGGGTGACCTCTTGAAAATCGGAAATGGTGTTGACAAATCTGCCTTGGGATCTAAAGTTATGAAGCCTATCTATTTCCTCGGGGCTCATACCCAACACATAGCCCTTATGGTCCGTTATGAAATTTGGATTGAATGGATACATGGCGATCGTGTCCTTAGCCGACCGCAACTCTTCCACCTTTTCTTGCAAATTACTGTCGGGTACCAAGGAACCTTCTAGAGGAGTAGGATAGATTTGAAGATAAAAGTACCCCACCTGTAGTAGCAATATGATAGCCAATAAAAAGAACATCCCATTTCGTTCCTGTTTGCTGAACTTAAAATGGGATGTCCTATCTTTTTTACTCAAACTATATGTTTTATTTCTCCTGCCTGATTTCCACGTCATCATTATCGGAATACGAGTCCGGTTCAGGTTTTGGCGGAATGGTCAATACTTTGTAAAAGAAGTATGCCGCAAAGAATACTACAATTCCTTGTGCTAAAAACATAACAATTAATGCTGACGTATTCATAATGTGGCCCTCCCCTCTCTTCTGCGTTTGTTAAAAGCTAAATATACTAAAAATGAAATGAATGCGAACATGGCGAGCAACATGGCCCTACCTATGTTTTTATAAAAGACTTTATTGACGAAAGAACCCTCGGCAATTACATCTCCCGGTTTGATCTGATCTCCAACTTTTACCACTGTTTTTTGATCATCCTTAAAGGTGTATGTCTTAAAATCTATAAACTTCTCCTCAAAAGATGTTTCTTTTACCTTATCGTACCGCTTTCTAGTATTTTCAAATGAGAATTTTACCTCTTGTGGGCCAACCTCCTCTACGGTTCCCACTGAAGATCCATCCCCATTGAATTTTTCGGCATAGTATTCATCTGCAAAGGAAGAACTGTTATAGGTATCCTTATGGAGGATGTTGTCTATCATATTGGGCACACTGGCCAAAAAGACCCAACCCAATAATACTGGGGTAATAAATTTAATCACAAACTTATAGGCTTTGGGAATTTTTATATCAGCACCTGTATTGATCTCCTTCCACCCCTTGTCCATTCCAAAAATCCAAGCAAAAAGGATCACTTCAAAAAAGGCAAAAACCACCAAACTCACGGTTCCTCCCCAATAATCATAATCATCAAACACTCCCTCTTGGTAGAAGAATACCGTTGGGAGTCCCAGCAACAAGGCCAAAGCTCCAAAAGTCCAAGCCCCTTTTTTCTGACCCCATCCAAATTCGTCCTTCATAAACCCGATCCATGGTGTACCCATGGCCAGGGAGCTGGTAATACCTGCAAAAAACAATAACCCAAACCACATCACCCCTGCGACAGCAGCCAAAATTGGCCCCCATTGCTGAAATAGATAGGGCATGGTCTGAAAAGCCATACCAAAACCTGCGTTGTTGATTACCCAATCCAGACCAAGATAACCCGCTGCAATAGGAATAACGATAGCGCTTCCAAGCACTACCTCTACAAAGCCGTTCATAAATCCGGCCGAAACTGCATTTAGGGCAATATCATCCTTGCTTTTGACATAGGACGCATAGCAGTGAATGGTTCCCATACCTACCGATAGGGTGAAGAAGATCTGTCCGGCCGCCGCCAACCATACCTTGGGATCCAACAGGGTATCGTATTGTGGTGTCCATAAAAAATTCAACCCGTCCCATGCATTGGCATCTGGGAAAAGATCCGAGGCCCCACTGGTTCCAAGTGTATATCCCCGTAAAGCCAGAAATACGCCAAAAATGATCAAAAGCGGCATACCTATCTTGGCAACCTTTTCCACACCTCCCAACCCTTTGGAAAGGATATAGGTATTCAAAGCCAAACAAAGGACATAAAACACGATAGCTTCATAAGGGATACCCGTAGTACTTTGGGATACATCCACATAAGAATTGAAAAATCCGGCAACCTCCCCTTGAGACATCCCTCCAAAGGTCCCCATTACGGAATGGAACACATAAGATAAGGTCCAAGATTCTATATAGGCGTAGTAGGCCACAACGGCCAAATTGGTAAAAATACCAAACACCCCGATATACTTTAGGACCCTGCCCTTGACCATGGAATCCAAAATGTAGGGTGTACTGTGGTTCCCAAATCTACCGCCATAGCGCCCCGAGGACCACTCGATGAACAAAAGGGGTATCCCCATTAAAATAAAACAAATTAAGTAAGGAATAATAAATGCCCCACCACCATTTTGAACGGCCTGGACCGGAAAACGCAAGAAGTTACCCAATCCTACGGCATTACCTGCCATAGCCAAAATGAGACCCATTCTGGAGCCCCAAGAATCTGAATTGTTTGCCATGATATATCGGTTAAATTTTTAACCCATTTAACCGGCACGAAATATCGTAAAAAAAAGGACACATGAAAGGAAATAATTACAAAAGTAAATCCCGTTTAAATTGCCATAAAACAACTTAAACGGGACCTATAACTTTTACTTGTTTGGCTTACTTAACTTCCTGCTTTTTAAACAGTTTGTTCGCCTTTAAATCTGACCAGTATTTGTTCAAATCACCTCTCACTTCTCCCGACATAATGTACAATCCAATGATATTAGGGAAGGACATTGCCAAGATCATCATATCGGAAAAATCCAATACGGCCCCCAAACTAACAGAAGCTCCGATCACCACGAATACCAAGAACAACATTTTATAGGCATATTCCGTTTTCTTGCTCTTACCGAACAAATAGGTCCAAGCCCTCATGCCATAATAAGACCAGGAGATCATGGTAGAGAATGCAAAAAGGAATACTGCCAACGCCAGGACATATGGGAACCAGGATATTTGGCTTCCGAAAGCATCCGATGTCAATTGGGCACCCGCCATTCCTTCAACCTCATGCATCCCGGTAAAGATAAGTACCAAAGCCGTCAATGTACATACCACCACGGTATCGATAAATGGCTCCAAAAGGGCCACAAAACCTTCCGAAGGAGGATGATTGGTCTTGGCTGTACTATGTGCAATGGCCGCAGATCCAACCCCTGCTTCATTGGAAAAGGCGGCACGTTGGAAACCTACAATCAAAACACCGATTACCCCTCCTTTTAATGCACTTGGACTAAAAGCACCATCCACGATCGCGGAGAATGCCGGTCCTATATTTTCAATGTTCATAATAATAACAGCCAAGGCTGCAACAATATAAACGGAGGCCATGATTGGCACAACCCTACCGGTAACTTTGGCAATACTGTTGATACCACCAATAATCACCACACCAACCAAGACGGCAGTTATAACCCCAAACCAGAAGCCATTTCCTACCAAGGCCGGGAATTGACCTGATAATTGTTCAAAGGACTGGTTGGCTTGGAACATATTACCTCCACCAAAGGAAGCACCTACAGCTAGAACTGCAAATACGCCGGCCAAAACCTTTCCAAATCCTTTCATATTTCTTTTTTCAAGACCGTATCTCAAATAGTTCATCGGTCCTCCAAATACCCTTCCATCGGGAAGAATATTTCTGTATTTGACCCCTAAGGTGCATTCCACAAATTTTGAGGACATCCCCAAAAGACCACAAACGATCATCCAGAATGTAGCTCCGGCACCTCCTAAAGATACCGCAACACCCACACCTGCTATATTTCCCAATCCTACTGTTCCGGAAACCGCAGTTGCCAAGGCTTGGAAATGGGTCACTTGTCCAGGGGCATCAGGGTCATCGTATTTACCCTTGGCCAAATCCAGGGAATGACCAAAACCTCTAATATTAATAAAGCCCATTCTAATGGTAAAGAACAAGGCCCCCAATACCAACCAGATCACAATAAATGGAATTCCTTTTTCTTGGGGATCTCCATTAGGATGCCTTATTATTTCAGGACTATCATATTTGATGGAAGCCAAAAAATGTGCCCCTTGCTCAATAACATCCTCCTTGTTATTGGAATCGTAGATGACACCACCTTCCTTGACCAGGTATTTAAGACTACCATCTACCGGCGATGTTACTGTTTCCGTAATTCCATCATTTTTCGAAACCACAGCAATGGCGTCTCCTTTCTTAATTTTAGCTCCTTCCGGCTTCAACCACTCTTGAAGCACAAACTTATCGTTTACTTCTGGAGACCATCCCGGAGCCCCTACTCTTTTCACATCCGCATATACTATGGGATCATAAATTCCTATAGCTGCAAAAGGATCCCAAAACAGTACCGATCCCAAGGCACTAACCGCAGGGGTCATGGCACCATTGAATACTTCGGTGATTTCTTCGGTTGGAACTTTATATTCCTTGGTTACGGACAGACCGTTCGCATCCGTAATTGTCACATCATAAGTAAGACCTTCTACCAATCCACTTGCTTTGTTCGAAGATAATGGAGTTTGTTGATTGCTCCATTTATAAGTATAAGGGGCCGTGCCTCCCTCTACCTCCAACTCAATAACACCATCATTGATTCTTTTTGATGGGTTGATAAGTTTGTCTTTTACTGATAATTCTTGGGAAAAAACTGCTAGGGAAAGCAGCATAAAAATGGAAGATATATATTTCTTCATAAGAAATTTATGTTGGTGTGATTTTTATTAACGCTCGGCAATATCTTAAAAAAAAACTTCGGAATCAAGAAATCAATTGAAATATCATCAGTCAATATGGAACATTTCGTTCAATTTCTTAATTTGTTCTGGTCTACCCAATACAATTACTTTACTTTTGGGTTGCATCTGTAAATCTGCTTCAGGATTGATGATATAATTTCCATTGGGCTCAATGTACCCAATTATAGTACATCCTGTCTTTTTTCTTAAGTCCAAATCCCTTAAGGAATTACAATTCACATCATTGGTAAAATCCTCTATGGCGACCTCCTCCAAATTTGTGGTGTGCTCACCCTCCATGGATAATTTGTCCATAAATGTGATCAGATCGGGCATTACGACCAGAGATGCCATATGATCCCCTCCAATTTTGTCTGGCATGATCACCTTGTTCGCACCAGCCAATTCCAATTTTTTTTGGGAGGTGACCAGGGAAGCACGACTGATTATGAACAGCCCTTTATTCAGCTGTCTTGCCGAGAGCACTACAAAGAGGTTTGCCGCATCATCGGGCATGGCGGCAATTAGATATTGTGCCCTTTCCACTCCCGCTTCTTTCAATACCTCATCATCTATGGCGTCCCCTTCCACAAATAAGAAATCATTCTCGTATTTTTCTATGACCTCCTTATCCCTCTCAACCACCACAAATGGCCTTTTGTAAGCACTAAGGCGTTCTACGGCCTGCATACCGTTCCTACCAAACCCACAAACAATGACATGGTTGGACAAACTATTGATTTTTTGTTTCACTTTTTTCTTTTTTAAAAGTTGAAGGGAGTTTCTTCCCAATATATATTCAGTAATTACGGAGATGGCAAAAGCAAAAATGAAGACACTGGCAATGATCAAAAAAACGGTAAAAATCTTGGCTACGGTATCCAAAGGTTTTACTTCGGAAAAACCCACCGTAGTAACCGTTATAACGGTCATATAAAATGCATCCAACCAATTGTAATCCGATAAATACCTATAGCCCAAAACCCCAATGAACAGCACACTGATCACCATTATTAAGGCCAGGTATATTTTTGAACGAAAAAGTTTTATCATAGCTATAGATCAAATACCGAGGTACGTTTGGTATATAACAAGTCCTTTATTTTAAGCCAAAAAGCAAGAAAAAGATACACAGCAAATCCGAAACCCAAGGTCACAAATGTCAAATAAATAAAGGTTGTCCTCACAACACGGGCCCTAATTCCCAAGCGTTCCGCAATGCGCCTACATACCTCAAATCCTCTTTTTTGAAGATAGTACAATAAACGATAGAAAGAATCCATTGGATAAAATTAATTATTTCTACCCAATATACTAATACCTACGGGACATTGAAGACATTTATTTTTGGAACAGTACCCATTGTACAATTGCAAAAGCCCTTGACTCTCCAAACCACTTTCACAGCGCACGCCAAGATCACCATAATTGGAAATGATGGAATTTTGTTCTGGTTTCAGGCCAAAGGCCAACTTTACAATACCATCGGAACCGTCCCTTCCCTGTGTGCGCAGGTAACAAAACTTTAAGGGCAATATCACATTGATAATCAGCAATTCCACAAAAGATCTCGATAATTTCTTTCGCTGCTTTTTGGATACTTTTCCAAAAGTAAAGTGTGTATCCCAATAAGGAGAGGCGGAAACATGGAACAGTTCATCAATGTCATCCAAAGTTTCTGCTGCCATCAGCTTTCGGAACAAATGTTCCTGACTCCCATATAATGAAGCTAATTGGGAAAGTCTGATGGTTGGAAAATTATGAGGCCTTAACCTGAAAAAATCCGGTTTTATATAGGAGACACCAGACAAACCATATTTGGCACAAAGATATCCGTAGTTCTTTTTAAGGGTCACATAATGATTGTCCAATATGGAATCGTCCTCCAAGAGCCCAGCAACTCCAAGGAACAGGCCTTCCAATCCATCTATATCCCTGTTCATTTTCCTTATGATGGCAAAAGGTATGGCTTTCCCCAATTCAAAGAACGCCTCCCCATTGACCTTGGTCCCAAAACTTTTCAAGAGCAATAAAAAAAAAACCTGTTCCCAATCATGCTTGTGCTCTTCAAGGATTTTATCTATAAAGGCCGAACGTGACTCGAGGCGTTCAACGTAAAGTCGTTCCAACCAGTTTTGAAATTTAAAACCGTCAAATTCTTTGATATACCCATTACAATTTATGGAAGAATCCCGCTGCTTTGAAAACAATTCAGAATAGCCGCCCAACAAGGACTGTGAAACTATATTTTTTAATTCCAGCGTTGGTATCCGGCTATTATCACTTCTAAAAATACTGGCATCGTCTTCCCAAACCACATGAAGGATAACCGTATTGTACTTCTCATCTGATTCGTGATGATGGACGTACCAATCGGAGGATCGCAGGTGCATTTCCACATTCCCCGCCCATAATTGATCCCCAATTTTTATTTTGGCATTGAAAAAATCGGGACCGGCCAACTGATTGTGCCTGCCATAATCCTCTACAATAAGAATTTCACCTTCAACCGTTCTCAAAGATTGATATGGCAATTTCTTGTATTTCCAGATGTAATGCAACAGATCTTCGCGCATTCTCCTAAGATAAAAAAATCCTGTCAAATGCAGAAAAATATCTACATCTGACAGGATTTTTGTATGTGGGAGAAGACCTTAATCTACGACTTCACCTTCCCATTTCATAAAACCACCTTCAAGATTGTAGGCGTTATTAAAGCCTGCTTTGTTCATGATCGCACATGCCTGTCCGCTTCTGTTGCCAGACCTGCAGTACACATAGTAATTTTTGGATTTGTCCAATTTCTCCAATTCCTCCAAAAATTCCTGTCCCAAATAAATATCAATATTGGTTGAACCGGGAATAAACCCTTCCTCTACCTCCTCAGGGGTACGCACATCCAATATAAAAGCATTATCGTCTTGTTCTAACTGAGAACTCCACTCTTCTTGTGATAAATTTGCCATTCTTTCAATTTTAAGATCCAAAAATAAGGCTTTTCCCGTAATAATTGACTAACACCCACTGTTCAATTACCAAATAACTTTTAACAAAACATTATAGCAGCCCCTATAGCAAAACCGAAAAATCGCATTACATTTGTATAGACAATTGTTGTAACAACATGAATGTAGAAGAAATCATAAAAACCGATAAACAGATTCCGCTGGAAAGCAGGACGCTAATTCATTTGAGTTTGGTAGAAAACAAAATCAATGAAATTATTTCCTCGGCTCTAAAACCGTTTGAAGTTTCCTTACAACAGTTCAATGTGTTACGCATCCTGAGGGGACAAAAAGGCAAGCCTGCCAACTTATCCACTTTAAATGAAAGAATGGTCACCAAGATGAGCAATACCACAAGATTGGTAGATAAGCTGATTGCCAAAGGCTATGTGGACCGCGTAATATGTGAAAGCAACAGACGTAAGGTGGAGATCAATATCACTGATTCGGGCCAAAAGGCTTTATTGGAAATGGATAAGGCCATGAAACAATCCGAATTGGAAGTGGTAAAAAATTTCACCGAGGAAGATCTGAAAGCACTGAACAACCTATTGGATAAATTTTAATATTAAATAAATAATTTATGAGTACCTATATAGATAGTCTTAATTGGCGGTATGCCACAAAAAAATTCGATAACACCAAAAAAGTTTCCCAAGAAGACCTTAATTCCCTATTGGAAGCGACTACTTTATCCGCTTCTTCCTTCGGATTACAACCCTACAAAATAGTTGTTGTAGAGGATGAAGCGGTCAGGGCCAAGTTAAAGCCGCACGCCTGGGACCAATCGCAGATTACGGACGCCTCCCACTTGATAGTACTTGCCAACCAAAATTCCTTTGGCGAGGAATTGGTGGAGGAGTATGTGGAAAATGTGAGCGAAACCAGGGGAATCCCTGCAGAAGGGCTCCAAGGTTATGCCGATTTCATGAAATCGAAATTGGTACCTCTTGCTGAGGATGCGAAAGCAGTCTGGACAGCTAAGCAAACCTATATTGCTTTGGGCAACCTATTGTCTGCGGCGGCTATCCATAAAATTGATTCCTGCCCAATGGAAGGCTTCGACGCTGAAAAATTCAATGAAATCCTGGGATTAACGGAACAAGGACTAAATACAGCTGTTTTGGTAGCCGTAGGATACCGTTCGGAAGCAGATGAAACTCAGCATTATAAAAAGGTACGTAAGTCCAAAGAGGATTTAATTACACATATTTAAACAACAATAGAAACAACAGAAATTCAATTTAAAATCAAAAACCATGAAAAAAAGTGTATTCAGTTTAGTATTGGCAGTCGTAATGGGCTCAACTGCTTTTGCAACCCCTCAAGTGGATGTAGAAAAGAAAGAAGTAAAAACTTCTGAAAGTACCGTGACCTGGAAAGGTTACAAGGTGACAGGTTCGCACTATGGAACCATTAACCTTAAAGAAGGTGCATTAATGTTCGATGGGGATAAATTGACCGGAGGTGAATTCGTAGTGGACATGACGTCTTTGATTTCAACCGACCTGGAAGGTGAATCCAAAGGAAAATTGGAAGGACATTTGAAATCTGACGACTTTTTTGGGGTTGAAAAAAATCCAACCTCCACATTGGTTTTCACCAATGTTAAGGCCACAGGAAAAAATTCCTACAAAGTTTCAGGAGACTTGACCATCAAGGGAAAAACAAATCCGGTAACATTTGATGTTTCCGTTTATGGAAACAAAGCTACTGCCACCATGAAAGTAGACCGTTCCAAATACGACGTACGTTACGGTTCAGGAAGTTTCTTTGACAATTTAGGAGACAAGACCATCTATGACGAGTTTGATTTGGTAGTAGACCTAGCATTCTAGTCTTATTCCAATAATGTTTTAAACCTCACTTTTGTGGGGTTTTTTATTTTTTCCATAACAGCTGTTTGTCAATTTAAATTTCCTCCCTATATTTGAGGCTCAATGAAGAACAGAATATCAAATACTTGGTGGTGGAAAAACTTACGAACAACGTCGTGAGCAGAGCATCATTGTAGTTATACTATATAAAAGGCTTGTCATCACGACAAGCCTTTTTTCATTTTGACTTAAAACCATCGAGGGACATAAAAACTGAGAATACCCATGAAATACGAATTAGTTACCCATTATAAAAAAATACTGGCAGATACCATTACCCCTGTTAGTGTGTATCTTAAGATCAGGGATAGGTTTCCAAACAGCATTTTACTGGAAAGTAGTGATTATCACGCCAACGACAACAGTTTCTCCTATATCTGCTGTAATCCCATTGCCTCTATTAAGGTGGAGAACGAAATGGTGGTGCAGCATTTCCCAGATGGGACCACAACGAAAATTGCCATTGCCAAGGATACTGATATTCCGGCAATCCTGGATGATTTCAGCAAAAAATTCGATGCCCCAAACCATGGCTTCAAGTTTATAAACAATGGCTTGTTCGGTTATATGGCCTATGATGCGGTACGTTACTTTGAGGATCTACACCTTACCAAAAAGGACAATAGCATTTCTATTCCCGATATTTATTATGCGGTGTATCAGAATATCATTGCCATCAACCATTTTAAGAACGAAGCCTATATCTTTGCACATTGTCATAAAACAGAGAACAACATCCCGGAGTTAGAGCAAATTCTAAGTGCCAAAAACTTCGCTTCCTTTAACTTTTCAAAATCAGGAGATCCCGTTTCCAATTTAGAAGATGGGGAATACAAAGCACAGGTGGCATTGGCAAAAAAGCATTGCCAGCGGGGAGACGTCTTTCAATTGGTCCTGTCCAGAAGGTTTTCACAGGAGTTCAAAGGAGATGAATTCAATGTCTATAGGGCGTTGCGTTCCATCAACCCCTCTCCATATCTGTTCTATTTTGACTATGGTGATTTTAAGATTTTTGGAAGCTCTCCCGAGGCCCAATTGATTGTTAAGGATGGGAAGGCAGAAATCCACCCTATCGCAGGTACTTTCAAAAGAACGGGCAATGACGAGCAAGATGCTGTACTTGCCAAACAATTAAAGGTGGACGACAAAGAAAATAGCGAGCATGTGATGTTGGTAGATCTCGCCCGTAACGACCTAAGCCGACATGGCTCAGATGTGGTGGTGGAAAACTATAGGGAAGTACAATTCTTTTCACACGTGATCCATCTGGTGTCCAAGGTCACCGGACAAAAGAAAAAGGATACGCCCACCATGAAAGTGGTAGCCGACACCTTCCCGGCTGGCACATTGAGTGGCGCCCCAAAGCATATGGCCATGCAGTTGATAGACAGGTACGAAAAGACCAATAGGGGCTATTACGGTGGGGCCATAGGATTTATGGATTTCAATGGAAATTTCAACCACGCCATTATGATCAGGACTTTCCTGAGCAAAAACCACGAACTGCACTATCAGGCAGGGGCAGGTTTGGTTGCGGCATCCAATCCTGATGACGAATTGCAGGAGACCTATAATAAATTGGGTGCATTGACCAAGGCACTTGAAATAGCGGAAACCATATAAAAGTTTAGAGAAAAAGTTTACCCATCCGTTGCAAATCGGAATAGCAAAACAGGAAATGAAAAAAATACTAGTAATAGACAACTACGATAGCTTTACCTACAATCTTGTACATTATTTGGAAGATTTGGATTGTAAGGTGACCGTAAAAAGAAACGACCAATTGAGCCTTGATGACGTTGAACCATATGATAAAATAGTGCTCTCCCCAGGTCCTGGTATTCCAGATGAAGCTGGTTTGCTAAAGGAGATCATTGCTTCTTATGCCCCTACCAAGAGTATCTTTGGTGTTTGTCTGGGACAACAGGCTATAGCGGAAGTCTTTGGTGGTTCTTTGGACAATCTCGAACAGGTTTACCATGGTATCGCAACAAAGATCAACATCATAAAAGACGATATCCTTTTCCAAGATATGCCTAGGGAGATTGAAGTGGGCCGATATCATTCGTGGGTGGTAAACACAAACCTTCCTGCGTCCCTTGAGGCTACTTCCCTAGATGAAAATGGACAAATCATGTCCCTGCGACATAGAGAGTACGATGTGTGCGCCGTCCAGTTCCATCCTGAATCGGTATTGACTCCGGAAGGGAAGAAAATGTTGAGGAACTGGGTTGAACATGAAGCTAACTGATTTAGCAAGATCAGCATGACCCTTACTTTATCGTACAATTATCAAAGGATCCTGATGGACAGCATACATATCCTGTCCATTGATATCCTCCAACAGAAAAGAAAATGAAACAGATTTTAAATAGATTGATCAACCACGACGTCCTTTCCAAATCGGATGCAAAACAGGTTTTGGTGAACATTGCCAAAGGGGATTATAACACCAGCCAGATTGCGGCATTCCTCACGGTATATATGATGAGAAGTGTTACCATTGAAGAATTGGAAGGTTTTAGGGATGCCTTATTGGAACTTTGTCTGGCGGTAGACCTTTCTGCCTATAACCCCATTGATCTCTGCGGGACCGGTGGGGACGGGAAAGACACTTTCAATATTTCCACATTATCCTCATTTGTGACGGCAGGAGCCGGGATCAATGTCACCAAACATGGAAATTATGGGGTATCCTCTACCTGTGGCAGTAGTAATGTCATGGAGTTTTTGGGGATCAAGTTCAGCAATGACCCTGACTTCCTTGAAAAGACGATAGAACAAGCCGGAATATGCGTACTGCATGCTCCCCTGTTCCACCCGGCCATGAAAAATGTGGCTCCCATAAGAAGGGAATTGGGCGTGAAGACATTTTTCAATATGTTGGGTCCTATGGTCAATCCCGCTTTTCCAAAAAACCAAATGGTAGGTGTCTTTAATCTCGAACTCGCCAGAATGTATGGTTACCTTTACCAAAAAACCGATATTAATTTTACCGTATTACATGCCTTGGACGGCTATGATGAAATATCTTTGACCGGGAATACAAAAACCATATCCAACCATTCGGAAACCATGCTAAAACCTTCCGATTTTGGTGTGGATACCATTGCACAAGCAGACATAGTAGGTGGGCACTCCATTGAGGAGTCGGCCCAAATTTTTCTTAATGTCCTGCAGGGCAAGGGTACGGAACCACAGAACAACGTAGTTTGTGCCAATGCAGGAGTGGCCATAGCCACCGTAAAAAATATAAGTCCAAAGGAAGGCTTTGAACTGGCCAAGGAGTCCCTGCTTTCCGGAAAAGGATTGGCAGCCCTAAAAAAGATACAGGCCATTAGTGCCCAATAAAAACAATAAATAGAAATCCCCGCTTTGCAAAGGGCGGTCTTTTGAACAAATGAACATATTAGATAAAATAGTCTTTGATAAGCGCAAGGAGGTCGATTTAAAGAAATTGATCATCCCTACCTCCCAATTGGAAGCCTCGGTCCTATTTGAAAGGCCAACGGTTTCCTTGGCAAATGCACTAAAACAAAGTGAAACAGGTATCATCGCCGAGCATAAACGCCGGTCACCTTCCAAATCCGTTATCAATCAGGATCTGAATGTACAGGACGTAGCCACCGGTTATGAATTGGCAGGCGCATGTGGGATGTCTGTACTCACCGATGGGAAGTATTTTGGTGGGTCTATGGACGACTTACTAATCGCACGGGCCGTTGTGACCATGCCCTTGCTCCGGAAAGAATTTATCATTGATGAATATCAGATCTTGGAAGCCAAAGCCAATGGTGCAGACGTCATTTTATTGATCGCGGCAATATTGTCCAGAGAAGAAATCAAAGCCCTCTCCCAGTTTGCAAAACAGTTGAACCTCGATGTTCTATTGGAAGTACACAATGAGGAAGAATTACACAAATCCATCATGCCCAGTTTGGATATGTTGGGGGTCAACAATAGGAACCTCAAAACGTTTGATGTCAGTTTGGAAACCAGCAAAAATTTATCGGCCATTATTCCTGATGAATTTGTAAAAGTTTCCGAGAGTGGTATAAGTACCATCGAAGCCATCAAAGATTTAAAGGACTTTGGCTATAAAGGATTTCTGATCGGGGAAAATTTTATGAAAACGGACAGCCCAGGTACACATGCCCATCGCTTTATTAACGCCTTAAAAGGGAAGTAAGGAAAAGACAAAACCAATATGAAAAACGCACCCAAAAATCAGGTTATCAAACTCAAGGTCTGCGGGATGAAATATGCAGATAATATGGAAGCCGTCGCCAAGACAGCGCCAGATTACTTGGGCTTTATTTTCTGGGAACCCTCCAAGCGTGCTTTTAGCGGAGACATGGGTGCCATACCGTCCGACATTAAAAGGGTAGGTGTTTTTGTGGATGCCAAAATGGACGAAATACTTCAGAAAGTTTCGGAATTTGATCTGCAGGCAGTACAATTACATGGAAAGGAAACTTCCAAATTCTGTAAGGACCTGAAAGAAAATTACACTATACAAAAGCGAGGCAATTTAGAGATCATAAAGGTTTTCTCCATTTTGGATGACTTCGATTTTTCAATCTTGGCCGACTATGAAGCTGTTTGTGATTATTTCTTATTCGACACAAAGGGAAAATTACCTGGAGGCAACGGATACACCTTCAGTTGGCAGGTCCTCAAGAATTATCCTTCCACCAAACCCTACTTCTTGAGCGGGGGTATAGGATTGGAAGAAATCGATAAAATAACGACATTCCTGGAGGGCCCAGAATCCAAATATTGCTACGCCATTGACGTGAACAGCAAGTTTGAACTGGAACCAGGTCTGAAACAATTTGACAAGCTCAATAAATTTGTGCAATTATTACGTAAATAAAAAATGGATACGATGACATTTAACGTGGATGAAAAAGGGTATTACGGAGATTTTGGCGGAGCTTATATTCCGGAAATGCTCTATCCGAACGTAGAAAATCTAAGGGAGAACTATTTGCGGATCATGTCCGAACCTTCATTCAAGGAAGAGTTTGACCAATTACTGAAAGATTATGTGGGCAGGCCCACGCCTCTGTATTTTGCCAAGCGGCTATCCGAAAAGTACAATACCAAGATCTACCTGAAACGGGAAGACCTCAACCACACCGGGGCACACAAGATCAACAATACCATCGGGCAGATCTTAATGGCCAAACGCTTAGGCAAATCCCGTATCATTGCGGAAACTGGAGCCGGTCAGCACGGAGTGGCCACTGCCACAGTCTGTGCCCTTATGGGCATGGAATGCATCGTTTATATGGGCGAGATAGATATTGCCCGTCAGGCACCCAACGTGGCCAGAATGAAAATGCTAGGTGCCCAAGTACGCCCTGCCATGTCCGGGAGCAGAACCTTAAAGGACGCTACCAATGAGGCCATTAGGGACTGGATCAACAATCCTGTGGACACCCATTACATTATCGGTTCCGCTATCGGCCCACACCCCTACCCCGATATGGTGACCCGTTTTCAGGCGGTAATCTCCGAAGAGATCAAATGGCAGCTCCAAGAAAAGGAAGGAAAAGACAAACCGGATTATGTGGTTGCCTGCATTGGAGGCGGCAGTAACGCTGCTGGGACCTACTATCATTTCCTACATGAGGAGGAAGTTGGGATTATTGCCGTAGAGGCAGCTGGAAAAGGTGTGGACACCGGAGAAAGTGCCGCAACCTCCGCCCTGGGCAAGGAAGGCATCATACACGGTTGCAAAACCCTATTGATGCAGACCTCGGACGGACAGATCACAGAACCCTATTCCATATCCGCAGGACTGGATTATCCCGGGGTGGGACCCATGCACGCCCATCTTTACAAAACGGGAAGGGCAGAATTTATTTCGATCACGGATGATGATGCCATGCATGCCGGATTGGAGCTTTCCAAATTGGAGGGCATCATCCCCGCCATAGAAACCTCCCATGCCCTGGCCATTTTTGAACACAGAAAGTTCAACCCTGATGATGTGGTGGTCATCAATTTATCTGGCCGTGGCGATAAAGACCTGAACACTTACATCAAATATTTTAACTTGGCTTAGTAGCACCTACAAGATGAACAGAATTAATCAAAAATTACAGGGTAACGATAAGTTACTTTCCATATATTTCACTGCTGGCTACCCAGCATTGAACGATACCGTGAAAATCATTCAGGACCTAGAGAAAAATGGAGTGGACATGATAGAAATTGGGTTGCCTTTTAGCGATCCATTGGCAGATGGCCCCACCATACAGGCAAGTTCTACCCAGGCTCTTAAAAATGGGATGAACACTTCCCTGCTTTTTGAACAGTTAAAGGATATTAGAAAAACAGTGTCCATTCCCTTGATCATCATGGGGTATTTTAATCCTATGCTCCAATATGGCGTTGAGGCCTTCTGTAAAAAATGTCAAGAAATTGGGATAGACGGTATCATCATGCCCGATTTGCCCTTGGATGTATATCAGGACAAATACGAGCATATCTTCAAAGCACATGGTCTTGCCAATATCTTCCTGATCACTCCGCAAACCAGCGATGCACGCATCCAACAAATAGATACGGCCTCCAACGCATTTATCTATATGGTCAGTTCCGCAAGTGTCACAGGTTCCCAGGATGGCTTTGGAAATACCCAAGAAGATTATTTCAACAGGGTGTCCGATATGAACCTGAGAAATCCTCAAATTGTGGGCTTTGGGATCAGCAATTCGGAAACCTTTAAACAGGCCACCAAAAAGGCCAAGGGTGCCATCATAGGATCTGCCTTTATCAAACATGTGACCAAAAATGGGGTGAATGGCATTGATTCATTTATTAAGGCCATCCGTTAAGGATCAAACAACATTATTTTAATTAGGTTACCAAAATGGACGTCATCAACAACTGGAAAATTGTGATCCTTTTATGCCTGACCATAGGGTTGGCCCCCTTTGTCCCGGAACCCCACATATGGGGAAAGTTAAAATGGATGATGGGCGGTGCAACGGGCATGCAACCCATGGATTGGTTCGATGTTTTATTACATGGTTTCCCCTTTATTTTACTATTGAGATTGGTCTTTTTAAAACTAAAAACAAAATAAAAAGGGAGCTGTAACGGCTCCCTTTTTATTCCCCATAAAAGTAGTCGGGCCTTTACCTTTATTATAAAAGTATTCCCTAAATTTAACTTTTTATAATTCATCTGAAACTTCATGAAAAAAATTCTACTTCCCCTTATTTTACTTGCATTTTCAGCCATTTCCGCACAAGAGGCCATGCTATTGAAATCGAGCGTTAGGCACACTATCGATGAACTTAGGGATTTTGTTGCCATACCCAACGACGCCTTGGAACACGCAGATATCAATAGGAACATTACATGGCTTACCAAAAAATTCAACGAACGCGGTTTTAATACTTCCGTCCTGCCTACAGAAGGAGAATCCCTTTTTTTTGCGGCCCTCCCCATGGAGGACTCCAAGCCCACCATTCTATTTTACATGCATTTTGACGGGCAGTCTGTGGATCCTTCCAAATGGGACCAGCCCAACCCCTATCAGGTTGTTCTAAAGGCACCTGATGGCAATGGTTGGAAAAATCTTTCTTTTGACGAGCTCAATGAAGATATCAATTACGATTGGCGGTTGTTTGGGCGATCCACATCCGATGACAAGGGACCAATTGTCATGTTCTTGAATACCATAGACCTTTTGAAAAAAGAGAACAAAGCCCTTCCCTACAATATCAAAGTTATCTTGGATAGTGAGGAAGAAAAAAGTAGCGCCCCATTGGCAAAAGCTGTCAAGGAATACAAAGAGTTATTGAAGGCCGATTTTTTGGTTATCAATGATGGGCCGGTACATAATTCAGGTAAACCTACCGTGATCTATGGCTGTAGGGGAATCACAACCCTCTCCTTGACCACCTATGGCCCGGAGAAACCACAGCATAGTGGACACTATGGTAATTATGCACCCAATCCAGGCTTTCAATTGGCCGAAGTACTTGCCAGTATGAAGGATACGAATGGCAAAGTGACCATTGAAGGATTTTACAACGGTATCACCTTGGATGAAGCCACCATGGCCATTTTGAAAAGTGTACCTGACAATGAAACGGAAATCAAAAACAACCTACAGATTAAAACACCGGAAAAAGTTGGCAGCTTTTACCAAGAGGCCCTCCAATATCCATCCCTGAATATCCGGGGTATGGGCTCAGCTTGGATAGGTGAGAAAGCACGTACGGTGGTGCCCGAAAGTGCCACTGCCGAAATAGATATCCGACTGGTTCCGGAAAGCGACGGAACACGCCTTAAAAATCTGGTTAAGAAACATGTTGAAAAACAGGGTTATTTTGTGACCGCCAAAATCCCTACGAAGGAAGAGCGCATGGCGCATAACAAAATAATGACCATTACCGAAGGGCCCGTGACCAATGCCTTCAGGACAGACTTGAATAATCCATATGGTAAATTTTTGGTAGAAACCTTGAGGAACACCTTTAAAGAGGAGGTTGTACAAATACGCATAATGGGCGGGACGGTTCCCATTGCCCCTTTTATCAACGAACTCAAGATCCCAGCTTTTATAGTACCCATGGTAAACCCGGACAACAACCAACACAGTCCCAATGAAAATTTAAGGATTGGTCAGATTGCCTATGGCATAGAGACATTTTATAGCCTACTGAGCACACCAAAACTATAAATACCAATCTGTAGATACATTAGCATATTCACAATAAATGAAAAGATGGCCTCCTCAATTGGAGGCTTTTTTTATCCCTAATACTTGCCCTATGCCCCTAACGCCACAAAGGCTGACGCAATCGCAGCTAGGATCCATCTATATGCACCATAAATCTTATCTTTAGAGAAACACGCTTATAGTAGCACATCTCTACAAGGCTTTGGAATCACCATTATAAAATAAGATTTATGGAAACGAAGAAATTTGATGCCATTATCATAGGATCCGGTCAGGCCGGTACCCCCTTGGCTTTTAAACTAGCCGATACAGGCATGAAGGTTGCCTTTGTTGAAAAGGAACACTTTGGCGGAACGTGTCTGAATACCGGATGTACCCCTACCAAAGCGTATGTGGCCAGTGCCCGAAGAATGTATGATACCCATAATGGGGATGCCTTGGGCATTGATATTCCTGCTGGCTCCAAAACAAACTTAAGCAAGGTTAAAGCGCGAAAAGACAAACTGGTTCAAGATGGCGTACATGGGATAGAAAAAGGGGTGGAAGAAAATGAAAACATCACCTACTTTAACGGTACTGCTTCCTTTATTGGAGAAAAGAGCGTTCTTGTCAATGGACTTACGCTTACAGCTGATGAGATCTTTATCAATGTTGGGGGTAGACCCAGAATACCCGAAGCATATCAATCCGTGGAGCCGTTGGACAATCAAAGTATTTTGGAACTCACCTCCCTCCCCGAACACCTTGTTATTATAGGGGGCAGCTATATCGGTCTGGAATTTGGACAGATGTTCAAACGTTTTGGATGTGAGGTGACCATCGTTGAAAAAAATAGCAACATCATAAACCGGGAAGATGACGATATTTCAAGATCTATCCAGGAAACCATGGAAAATGAAGGCGTGAATTTTCGTCTCGGAGCCACCTGTCTTGGTGCCAAGAAATTGGATGATGGCAAAATATGCGTCAATGTCAACTGTAATCAAGGTGAGCCCCAAGTCATTGGCACCCATGTGCTTTTGGCGATAGGCCGTATTCCCAATACAGATACGCTGAACTTGGATAAGGCGGGAATAAAAACCAACGACCAAGGATTTATTCAAGTAAATGATCATCTCGAGACCAACGTTCCCGGTATTTATGCCCTTGGCGATTGCAACGGAGAAGGAGCCTTTACCCATACAGCATACAATGATTTTGAGATCATCGTCAACAACAAATTAGAGGGAGGCAACAGAAAAGTTTCAGACCGGATCCTGACCTATGGTCTATTTGTAGACCCCCCATTGGGCCGTGCCGGATTGACCTTGGCCCAAGCCATAAAAACGGGTAGAAACCTATTGGTGGCCAAAAGAGAAATGAGCAAAATTGCCAGGGCCAAAGAGAAAGGGGAAACAGAAGGATTTATGCGTGTTGTTGTAGATGCTGAGACCAAACAAATAGTGGGAGCCTCCATATTGGGGGTTGGAGGTGACGAGGTCATCAGTGGTATCCTCAACATCATGACTGCCAAGCAACCCTATACCGTTATCCGGGATTCTGTTCAAATACATCCTACGGTAAGCGAACTGTTGCCAACATTATTGGGGGCCTTGAAGCCTTTGGAGCAATGATTAATCTGAAAATGGCCCTTTAACATTCCCTAACTTAGATTTATAATAATGTTAACGGAGATTTTCCAACTATTATAGTATATTGACTATGAATCTTAAAACACACATGACATGGGAATTATAGACGATAAGAGAATTAAGAGAACAGTAGAACAAAAAAATCCAACCAATCCAACGGGAAACACCAATATTGAAACCAACAAGTTTGATATTGAGGAACCCACTATAAAAGACCAACAGAATAAGAAGTAATTTTTAAGTGTTTTTCCTACCAAAAGGAAATCCTTTATCAAAAAAATTGACTGTACTGCAAGACCCGGAAATCAATGGTATTGAATTTCGGGTCTTTCTTTTTCAACTCCTTATAAAATGCCAAGCTTCCAACGGCCCTGTTGGCCGCACCCGATGGGGCGGTAAGGGAAACTGTTCTGATGGTCCTTTCCTCCTCCATTTTTGTGCGTAATTTGAATTCGTGGATCCGAGGCACTTCATTTGAAATTTGTTTCAAAAGCAAACCATGCTCGTTCAAGTGCCTTCTAAAGAAATATTCCGGACCATTCTTGCTATTTCCCCCGGTAAAAAGCAAGGTGTGCACCTTAGGATATTTATGGAGCACCCCAAGAACATTTCTTAGTCGGATTTTTTGCATTCCCAAATCAGAGGCGTCAATTTTGGAGCGTTCTGAACTGGCCACAATATCGCAAATACCGATTCCCCTATCAATCAAAAAATTTTTCCGTTGCGCCGCAGCTTCCTCGGTAGTCTCAAATTTCAGATTCAGATTGAAAATACGGTCCAAGATGGGCCATAATTGTCCATCTCTGCTCCCATAGGAAAAGTCCACATCCCCTTCCTTAAGATCCCCAGTGGTAAATCTAGGTGGGGGTAGCGTACCTACAATCAATTTTGTGACCCCTTCAAACAAAAAAGGTTCGTAAGGATGTGTATGCAAAAAAGGTTTCATAGGATCAAATAAGAAAATCCTTCCCAACTATACAAGTAACCGTTTGATTAAATTTGAAAATTCCAAAAACGACTATAAGGTTTACGGGTATGAGCGCCAAAAAAATAATGGTATGAGCTTGACCTTGAACTGCGAATTCTTTAATTTTAAGAATCTAAAATAAATGAATTATGGGTAAAGGTGATATCAAATCCAAAAGAGGTAAAATTTCAAATAATTCCTATGGGGCCAGAAGAAAACGCAAAATTAAAAAACGCCCAACCGTTGAGGAAAAAATCAAAATTGACAAAAAGAAATAACCTAGTCGACCACGAACTTCAACTGTACTTCTCCAGATTCCAACACATTGAGTTCATAAGTATAAAAACCAGGTGAAAGCGGAGTCTCCCCAACAAAATCGATCGGTTGAAGAATAAAAACACCTTCTTCTCCCGAGGTTATCTTAATATAGTCATAGGTGTAGGCTGTTTCATATTCCAAATAATCGGAAAACCCATTGGGCGCCACATTCTCATGGATCTTGTCCTCTCCACCGACCTGTACAGAATCAAAATTTATAGCACTTACGTTCTTTACCCTGATATTGGCCATGGTAACGGAGTCATCCCTATCACTACAACCCAAACAAACCAACACAACAAGTAATACCGCTGAAATTACTTTCCCCATCATTTGATCATTTAAAAATTAGTATCAAATAATAAACGTTTTTTGGAAGGATATATTATCGTACAAAAACGGGTTCTTGAACATTTTCGGTGAACTGCTCACTATAGGCATAACCATCTACATTGAATGCCTTGATATCTTCCAGAGTCTCAGCATTGTTGTCTACAATAAAGCGCACCATGGATCCTCTTGCCTTTTTGGCAAAAAAGCTGATCACCTTGAGTTTGTCATTCTTCCAATCCTTAAAAATAGGAGTAATCACGGGGACCTTGAGGGCCTTTTTATCCAAGGCACTGAAATATTCGTTACTGGCCAGATTCACAAACAGTTCATTGTCCACCAATTCTTCGTTCAGGTGAGCCGTCAGCTGTTTTTTCCAAAAATCATAAAGGTTTTTCTTGCTCCCTACTTTTAATTGGGTGCCCATTTCCAAACGATAAGGCTGCATCAGGTCCAACGGTTTTAAAATACCATATTGTCCGGATAGAATTCTAAGCTTATCCTGTAAATCCTGCAGCTTCCCTTCTGGAAGTGAATAGGCATCCATACCGAGATAAACGTCCCCACTGAAGGCATAGATTGCAGGTCTTGCATTTTCCTTGGTAAATGGAATACTGAATTTTTGGTTCCTTTCCCAGTTCAATTCGGCAAGATTATCCGAAATATCCATTAATTTGGATAAGGCTTTTGGCTTTTTTTTCGCCAATACCGCATTCAGTGTTTCGGCTTCCTTCAAAAAGACTGGTTGCGTAAATTTATCCGTGGGCAATTCACTTTCAAAATCGAGCGATTTTGCTGGTGATACTACAATTTTCATTCCTTGCTTAAATTAAAATTCCTAAACGAACGGTAAAAATAGGGTCTTCCCTCTAAGGAAGCACCGTAATCCAAATGGACTTTTCAATGATATTATCGATGAAATTTATTCTTCCTGGCTATGCTTGGCATATTGACGCCATTTATCTATACAATTTGCCATATCCTCTGGAATCTCAGAGTCGAAACGCATAAATTCTCCTGACACGGGATGAACAAAACCAAGGGTCTTGGCATGAAGTGCCTGCCTTGGCAAAATCTTAAATGCATTGTCAACAAACTGCTTGTATTTGGTAAAGGTGGTTCCCTTTAATATTTTCTCGCCCCCATAACGCTCATCGTTGAACAGGGTGTGTCCAATATACTTTAAATGTACCCTGATCTGATGGGTCCTTCCCGTTTCCAGCTTGCAGGAGATGACCGTAACATAGCCCAAACGCTCCAACACCTTGTAATGGGTCACCGCTTCCTTACCTTGATCGCCCTCAGGAAAAACTTCCATCTGGAGTCGGTTTTTAGGGTTTCTGGCAATATGGCCTTCAATAGTACCACTTTCATCCTCCACATTTCCCCAAACCAGTGCAATGTACTCCCTTTCCGAGGTTTTGTCATGAAACTGTTTGGCCAAATGCGTCATAGCGGCCTCTGTTTTGGCCACCACCAAGAGTCCGGAAGTATCTTTGTCTATACGGTGTACCAGCCCAGGCCTTTCATCACTGTTCAAGGGCAAGGACTCAATGTGGTGCAGCAGTGCATTGATCAAAGTCCCGGAATAATTTCCGTGACCGGGATGCACCACCATTCCCGGAGGTTTGTTCACTACCAAGAGTACTTCATCCTCATAAACGATTTCTAACGGGATATCTTCGGGGGTCAATAAAAACTCATAAGGCGGATGCTCGAACATTACGCGTACCTCATCCCCAGCCTTTACCTTGTAATTGGACTTTACAATGGAATCATTTACCCAGATATGCCCTTCTTTGGCAGCTTGTTGGATTTTGTTCCTCGTGGCATTTTCAATAAAATTCATTAGAAATTTATCTACCCTTAGCGGAACCTGTCCTTTTCCGGCGACAAATTTATAATGTTCAAATAACTCATCATCATTCAATTCTGGCCCATGTACCTCTTCCATATGTTATTCTTCAAATTCTTCAGATTCATCTTTTATGATTGCCCTTTCTGGTATTTCTCCCCTTCCACAGACAAGCTCAATTTTGGAAGTCTTTGGCAATTGGTCCCCTGGCTTGATGTATTTCCCTTTAAATCTTATCTCATAGACCATATCCTTACCCAATTCCTCGATATAGGTGATACGTTGCACATCAAGACCTACTGCCCTTAATTTAGAGGTAGCATTACGGATGGAATTTTGGATAATATCAGGAACTGTGACCTTGTTGTAGCCAGAAGGGTTTACGGTAACGTAAATTTTCCTGTTGTACTTCACCTTGTTACCAGCTGGAGGATCTTGTTCTATAATGGAAAATCTTGGGTATTCCGGATCGTAATTCGCCGAATCCAACACTTCATATCTTAGATTGTTCTGCTCAATCACATTTCTCATTTCAGAAACCGACAGTTTTGACAGATCGGGAACAGTGACGAATTCACCGTGATTGGTTGAACTTTTCAACCACTGCATGATTCCAAAGACCAACACCACTGAAACCAATACGGCCAACGCCAGTTGTTTAAGAAAAACCTTACTTCCCAAAAAACGGAAAAAACCCATCATAATTTATTTAATAATCCCAACAAATATATGAAACCCAAAGCTTTTTTCTTTACTTTAAAAAAATGATATTTGTTTTGTTGGCCTAAGTGTATATTGACTCAAGAAATACACCTATCCATCATAAAAAGCATAGCACAATAAAGATGAAAAAGAACATAGCCATTATCATGGGCGGGTATTCCAGCGAATATAAAATATCCCTTAAGAGTGGAGGGGTTGTCTATACATATTTGGACAAGGATAAATTCAATGCCTATCCCATCCACATCAGCAAGGACAAATGGGTGCACATAAATGAAAATCAAGATGAATATCCCATCAACAGGAATGATTTCACCTTGGACATGCCTACCGGCAAAGTGGTGTTCGATTGTGTTTTTAACGCCATTCACGGTACCCCAGGGGAAGATGGATTGATGCAGGGTTATTTTAAATTGATGGGAATCCCACAAACTTCTTGTGATTATTACCAGGCCGCGCTGACCTTTAACAAAAGGGACCTTTTGAGCGTCCTGAAACCTTATGGCATCAAATCTGCCATATCATATTACCTCAATTTGGGAGATCCGATCAATGAAGATGAAATTGTCAAAAAAGTTGGTCTACCCTGTTTTGTAAAGGCGAACAAGGCCGGTAGTAGCTTTGGAATTTCCAAAGTTTACAGCAAGGAAGACCTTTCCGAAGCCATAACAAAAGCATACAAGGAGGATGATGAGATCATCATTGAAAGTTTCCTTGATGGGACTGAAGTTTCCGTAGGTGTCATCACCTATAAAGGAGAGACCAAGGTTTTGCCCATTACAGAGATCGTTACGGAGAACGACTTTTTTGATTACGAGGCCAAATACGAAGGCAAATCCAAAGAAATAACGCCTGCCAGAATTTCCAAGGAACAGGAAAAGAAGGTGACGGAAGCGGCAAAGCGCGCTTATGAAGTCCTTAAAATGAAGGGATTCTCCAGAAGTGAATTCATCTTTGTGGGGGACAAACCTTTTATGTTGGAAATGAATACAACACCGGGCCTCACAGAAGAAAGTATATTGCCACAACAGGCCAGAGCCGCAGGGATATCCTTGCCCGAGCTCTTTGAGAGCGCTATCATGGAGGCCCTTAAAGAAAAATAAGTACCTTTAAACATTGCAAAACCAACCCTAATGAGACGCGCCATATTCCCAGGTTCCTTTGATCCACTTACCCTAGGCCATTATGACATCATACATAGGGGGATCACCCTTTTTGATGAACTTGTTATAGCTATAGGTATCAATGCCGACAAAAAGTATATGTTCAGCTTGGAAGAAAGAACACAATTCATAAAAGAAGCATTTAAGGATGAGCCAAAGATAAAGGTAATGACCTATGAGGGCTTAACGGTGGACTTCTGTCGAAAAATAGATGCCAGCTTTATTTTACGTGGGCTACGGAACCCCGGTGATTTTGAATTTGAAAAAGCTATTGCGCATACCAATCGTAAACTCTCCGAAATTGAGACCGTTTTTCTATTGACATCTTCCGGCAAATCCTATATAAGTTCTTCCATAGTAAGGGATGTGATCAGAAACGGTGGGGATTATACCGGTTTGGTACCAGATAGTGTTAGGGTCAGCAAATAATCCAAACCTAAAAATATTGACCGCCTTAAAAAAGGGCCTGTTGGAGTCTTTTTTTTAGATGTTATCTCTAGTTGAATACTGTGGATATCAGCCCAATTGCAAACCTAATACCACTGAACCACAAGTAGGAATATGTAGTATTTTCCTGCAAATCATCGATCTTTCAAGACAGTACACCTTAGAATTAGGTGCCAACACCACTAGTTTGGTCCGATTCACAACAAACTCTTAGTCAAGACGTAAAATCCGTTTACTTTAGTAAGAAATTTCAACTACATGCTGCGGGAGTCCCAAGTTCAATCCAATAATTACCTCATAAAGCAATTGCCTGGTGCAACGGTTTTTGTGAACACCAAGTTCGAGGTAGTTCATGCTTCGGATAAATGGATATCTTATTTTGATTTCAATCCTTCCACAGTTTTTGGCAAAACCCTGCACCAACTATTTTCAAGCGTAGGTCTAGGATGGCAAAAAGCACTTGATGGATGCCTTTTGGGAAATCACAGCGAGGCTCATGTAGAGCGAATTATAGACAAGGACAACACAGAACGCTGGTTCGAATGGTCCAATATCCCGTGGTATGATGACAAGGAAAATGTCATTGGTGTTATACTGAGCACCGAGGATGTCACCGAAAGGATTTTGAACGAATTGAAGCTGGAAAAACTCGAAGTGCTCTTCAAGGAAAAATCTGAAATTGGAAAAATTGGCCACTGGGAATACGATGCCGAAAAAAATGAACTTCTTTGGTGCAATATTACCAAGGCCATCCACGAGGTACCCATGGATTACATTCCTTCCATTGAGAAGGGCCACACCTTTTACAAGGAAGGCTATAGGGGAGAAACCATTGCCAATATGGTCCGTAAGGCCGTAAGCACAGGAGAACAGGTAAGTGGCCGAATTCCATTGGTAACCGCAAAGGGCAAAGAGATATGGGTGTTGGCTGCGGGCCAACCTATACAAAAAAATGGTGTTTTCATTGGTCTTATTGGAACATGCCAGGATATCACGGAAATAGTAACTGCAGAGGCAAAGACCAAAGAAAGCGAAGAACTCCTTCGTACCGTATTGGACAATCTGCCCCTTAACGTATACATTAAAGATCTAGAATCCCGAAAAATATTGGTCAATCAATCGGAATGCGAATACCTGGGAGCGAAAGATCCCAAAGAACTGTTGGGCAAGAGTGATTTTGACCTTTATGATAAAAAGATTGCACAAATTTCAAGAAACGAGGATCTAAAGGTCCTCAACACCATGAAACCAATCATTGGCAAGGAAACGGTTAATATCACCAAAGATGGCAAGGCCACCTATTTTCTGACCTCAAAAATTCCCTTGAAGGGACCCGATGGGAAAGCAAATGCTTTGGTTGGATTCAGTTTGGATATTTCCAAACTAAAGCAAAAAGAAGAAGAACTAAGGGATCTGATCAATGTGACTTCCCTACAGAATAAAAAACTGATCAATTTTGCCCATATCGTTTCCCATAACCTCAGATCTCACACCGCCAATTTTTCCATGTTATTGGATTTTTTGGTCAATGAGACCGATGAAGAGGAAAAGCTTAAAATAGTCAATATGTTGACCGACGCCTCAGACAATCTATTGGAAACCTTGGACAATTTAAATGAAGTGGTGGCCATTAACACCAATGTCAACCTGGGCAAACACCCGATCCATTTAAACTCAAAAATAGAGGGAGTTCAGCAAAATCTTCTGGCATTTTTAAAAAACAACAACGCCACCATAATCAATAACATCTCAGATGACATATATGTAAGGGCCATACCTGCTTATCTGGATAGCATTTTGATGAATTTTATGACCAATGCCGTCAAATACAAGGACCCCGACAGGTCCCCGGTTATTACGTTGACAGCAAAAAGAAACCAAGATTATATGGTCCTGAGTATAACTGACAATGGGCTTGGCATCGATCTTAAAAAATATGGCAGCAAACTATTTGGCATGTACAAAACATTCCACAATAATACCGATGCCAGAGGAATAGGCCTATATATCACAAAGAATCAGGTAGAGGCCATGAATGGAAAAATAATTACCACTAGTGAGGTTGGCGTAGGCACCACTTTTAACATACATTTCAATGAAAAAAATTAATTCTGTCTGCATCATAGACGATGATCGAATTGTAGTATTTGGTATCAAAAAAATGCTTGGATCTGTAGTAGATTGTGAAAACATCTTCACTTATGGCAATGGAATGCTCGCCTTGGAAGGCATTCGGGAAATGATCAGGGAAAACAAGGAGATTCCGAGTATAATTTTCTTGGATATCAACATGCCCATTATGGATGGATGGCAGTTCTTGGAAGAATTTATAACCTTAAAATTGGACAAAAAAGTTTTCATAAACATTGTCACCTCCTCTATAGACCCCTCGGACAAACAAAAGTCGGAAACCTTTAAATCAAGGACACACCACACCATAGAATACAAGACCAAACCTATTCGCAGAAATGAAATTGAAGAAATAACAAATGCCGCTTAGCCTTTAAACTTATAATTTGCTTAATTTTGGCAGGACATTGCTGATGATGTCCGTTATTAATTCAAATAAATGAGATATTTTTTAGTCTTTTCTATCCTTTGCCTCCTACTTTCCTGTGATAAAAAAATAGAAGACAAAATAGCGGAATATCCCACACCATTTGAAAAATCGAATGGCAACCAAACCGCTACCTACCAAGAGGTCATAGATTTTTACATGCAATTGGCCAAAGAGTTTCCGGCCATCAATGTTCAGACCATAGGGGAGACCGATAGTGGCAAACCACTGCATATTGTAACCTATAATATGGACAGTGATTTCAATTTTGCAAAGATTGGCAAGGACAAGACCATCATATTGATCAACAATGGCATCCACCCTGGAGAAAGTGATGGGATCGATGCTACCATGAACTTGTTCCGAGATTTGGCCGTGGAAAAAATAGATCCTCCAAAAAATACGGTCATTACCACCATACCCATTTATAATATAGACGGTGCCCTAAACAGGAACTCCACAACACGCGCCAATCAAAATGGTCCGGAGGTCTATGGCTTTAGAGGGAATGCCCAAAATTATGATCTCAACAGGGATTTTATCAAATCGGATACCAAAAACGCTATAACCTTTGCAGAAATTTTTCATTTGGTCAAACCGGATATCTTTATAGATAACCATGTAAGCAATGGTGCTGACTATCAATACACCCTTACCCATCTATTTACCCAGCACAATAAGCTTGGCGGAGATATAGGGAGGTATTTGAACATGGAACTGAGACCCAAGCTAGAAAAATCTCTGGCAGCATCAAACTGGGATATTACTCCATATGTAAACGTGTTCAATGAAGTACCTGAAAAAGGTTTTTCACAATTTATGGATTCGCCCAGGTATTCCACCGGTTACACAACCTTATGGAACACCCTTGGAATGATGGTCGAAACCCATATGCTCAAACCCTACAAAAAAAGGGTGGAGGGCACTTACCAACTCATGGTCAAGATGATAGAAATAGCAGATTCGGATACCGAAAAAATAAAGGAAATAAGAGAGTTGGCATTTTCCAAACAACTGGAAATGAACTCTTATCCCTTGCAATGGGAAATAGACACTACCAAATTTAGGACCTTAAATTTCAAAGGTTTTGAAGCGGACACCCTTATTAGTGAGGTCACTGGATTTCCCCGCTTAAAATACGACAGAAACAGACCTTTTACAAAAGCAGTGACCTACCGGGACCGTTACAAACCCACAGTAATTGTAGAGGTCCCCAAAGCCTATATCATAAAGAAAGGCTGGACAAAAGTAGTTGACCTTCTTGCCAAAAACCAGATTGACTATAAAACCCTGCAACAGGACACCACCCTATCGGTAGAATCCTATAAAATCGCCGCCTATAACACCTATGAGCGCCCTTATGAAGGTCATTATCCACATTATGGGACAACAATCACAAAAAAATTGGATACCATTACCTTTTCTCAGGGAGATTATCTGGTCCCCACTAACCAACCAGGCATGAGGTATCTATTGGAAACCTTGGAGCCCGAAGCAGCTGATTCCTTTTTCAACTGGAACTTCTTTGATGCTATTTTAAGCAGAAAAGAAGGATTTTCCCCTTACGTTTTTGAAGATGAAGCCCTAAAAATGTTACGGGAGAACCCAGCTTTGAATGCGGAATTTCAGCTCAGGAAGGAAATGGAACCAGATTTTGCACAAAATTGGTATGCACAACTGGATTGGCTATTTACCCATTCCAAATATTATGAAGCCGCGCATATGCAATATCCGGTGTACCGCTTGTTAAAGGACAGCGGAATTGTGACCAAATAGTTAATCCTCGAAAAGTATTTTGATATTGGTATAAGAGTTCTGAAGGGCCTTTTTAATTTTTTCGGGCCCCTTCCATTTAACTTTTACGATACCTTCATCGGCCTGGCCAATCAGTGGTCCTTTATAGGCCGTACGCATGGCGTACCAATGAACCTCCTTTAGTTTATATGTACCGTTTCTTTTAAATACATGGTAGGTGGTCCTAAGAAAGTTCTCGATTTTCAGTCCACTTACCCCTGTTTCTTCCTCAACCTCGCGAATGGCGGCATCTGGCAAGGTTTCACCCTTATCTACCTTTCCTTTCGGCAGATCCCACTTATCATTCCTGTAAATAAAAAGCACTTTCCCCTCCTTATTGGTCACAACCCCTCCTGCTGCTACTACCAGAGGTATTTTTTTGGTGAACTTTTTAAGGATTTCCTCGTGATTGGGATGATAGATATAAGCTTCGCTTATTTTATTTTTTGCCAACGCATCAATGGCCTCTTTAACAGATTTGCCATTCAGCAAAAAATATTTGCTGTTGGCTGTTTCTGATAGTTTATTTGTTAAAATAAGAGCAGACTCATTAACAAAAACTTTATACATTTGCGTCATGGTTTTAAATAAAGACACCGCAAAAAAAACAGCAGAGCTTTTGATGCAAATTAATGCAATAAAGTTGACACCTGAAAATCCATTTACATGGGCTTCTGGTTGGAAATCTCCAATCTACTGCGATAATAGAATAATTCTGTCCTATCCCGCCATCAGAAATTATGTCAGGGATGAAATGGCCAAACAAGTAGAAAACCTGTATGGAAAACCAGATGTGATAGCAGGTGTGGCTACTGGCGCCATAGGTATTGGAATGCTGGTGGCAGAATCTTTGGGACTTCCTTTTATATATGTAAGACCGGAGCCGAAATCGCACGGGAGACAAAACCAAATTGAGGGTTATTTGGAACCCAATCAGAATGTTGTCGTGATTGAAGACCTCATCAGCACTGGAAAAAGCAGTCTAAATGCCGTGGACGCCCTTAAGGAAAGTGGTGCCAACGTGAAGGGTATGATAGCCATTTTTACCTATGGTTTTTCTGTGGCCACGGAAAACTTTAAAAAGAAAGCCATTGAGCTCCATACACTGAGCGATTACGACCATCTGATCAAACAGGCCTCAGATACCAATTATATCAAAGAAGCACAAATGAATACCCTTCTCGCATGGAAAAACAATCCAGCGGAATGGAAAATATAACATGATATGCATATAGAAACTCCAAAAAAAACAATAGCAAAAAGCGACAAAGAAGTCTATGATTTTTTGCTGGATATCAAAAACTTTGAAAAGCTGATGCCCGAAAACATCAGTAAGTTTGAAGTCTTGGGAGAGGATAAATTTCTATTTGCCTTAAAGGGCATGCCCGAAATAGTATTGAAACTAAAGGACAAAAACCCTCATAACAAGGTGATCCTTGGTGCTGCCAGCGACAAACTTCCATTCACGTTGACCGCCGATATCATCGCTATTTCAGCCAATGAGAGCGATGTTGTCCTAAGTTTTGAGGGTGAATTCAATGCCATGATGGCCATGATGATAAAAACCCCAATCACCAATTTTATGGGGACCTTATCCGATAACCTTCGCAAAATTTAATACATCAATTTAATTTCCTTTAGATCAAATTCTTTCTTGATATCGTCCTCTAAGGTCACGATAAGCTTGCCCTCCAGGGAAACATCGGTGATAAAACCCATAAACAGCTCATCGTCCTGATTTTTAAAGGTGGAAGGCTTGTCTTTTCTAAAAAGCACCTTTTTATACTGTTCCAGAAGGGAATCTCTCATTAACGTCCTTTTGGACTTCAAAAGTGCAAATGTTTCCTCCATGGTTTTCATGATGGACAGCAACAGCTCATCCAATTCCAAATTTTTACCCAAAATCAACTTCAAAGAAGACACATTGGGAAGATTGTTAAAATTAATTTGGTTCACATTTAGCCCAATACCTATGACCGAAGCCTGAATTTTATCGCCGGAAAGAATATTTTCAATAAGGATGCCAGCAATTTTGTGATGACCTGACAGAATGTCGTTTGGCCATTTTATACTAAGATCGGGTACCTGGAGCTTCTTTAACTGCTCATAAAGCGCCATGGATACCAAAACATTGATCATAAATTGGTGTGCAACCTCAAACCCTTCATACCTCTTCAACACGCTAAAAGTCAGGTTTTTACCGGGTTCAGCCTCCCAAGTCGTCCCCATTTGCCCCCTCCCCTTGGTCTGTTCGTGGGCCACGACAACTGTAAAGTCTTTCACCATAACTTCTGCCAATAGTTCCTTTAAGTACGCATTTGTGGATTCCGTGGCATTAAGTTTGATTATATTCATTTGTTAGATGTTGTTATCATGCACAATCTTATGTTAAAAACAATAGCTAAAAAAACAAAAAAATAATAACTTTGTAGAATATAAAATTTTTGAATGCAGAATAGTAAAGTTAGTCAAGATGAATTAATCACTTCAATTTTATTCGGAATAGAAGAAGTTAAAGGAAACCATATAAACATCCTCGATCTTAGAGAAATTGAGAACACAGTTTGTGACTACTTTATAATTTGTGATGGTACTTCCAATACGCATGTCAATGCGATCGTCAACTCAATCCAAAAAACTGTTAGTAAAGCCTTGAAGGATAAGCCTTGGCATGTTGAAGGTTCCGACAATTCGGAGTGGATCCTAATGGACTACGTCAATGTTGTGGTACATGTCTTCCAAAAGCAAACCAGGGAATACTATGATATTGAAGGTTTATGGGGCGATGCGAAAGTAACCGCTATTGAAAGTAGTTTTAATAAGTAAAAAAAAAGAATGGCTAAAGAAAATAATACAAGTCCCAAAAAACCAAAATTCAGCTCATGGTGGATTTATGGGTTAATTGCTATGCTGCTGATTGGTTTCCAATTTTTTGGAAGCGGCAATTTCAACAGCACCAAAAAAACTACCTCTTCTGAACTCCAAGAATACCTGAGGAACGGCGATATTTCCAAAATTCTGATCATCACCAACACCCGTCAGGCCAAAGTCTTCCTTACCGAAGAGGCTATGAAAAAGGATGTTCACAAGGATGTGGCAGAGAAATCATTTGCACTTACCCAAGGCGTGACCCCACAATACATCTTGGATTATGGGGATTTGCAGAACTTTGAGAATGAAATAAAAAATATCAAAAAGGAAAATAACCTGGACACCATTGTGGATTACGATACGGAATCCAATGTGTTGGGAGATTTGCTTTTGACCCTTTTACCTTTTGTACTGATCATTGGTATCTGGATCTACCTGATGCGAAGGATGTCCGGTGGCGCAGGTGGAGGTGCAGGTGGCCAAATATTCAATATTGGAAAATCCAAGGCCAAGCTTTTCGACGAAAAAACGGACACGAGAACCTCTTTTAAAGATGTTGCCGGTCTTGAAGGTGCAAAGGAAGAAGTGGAAGAAATTGTGGAATTCCTTAGAAATCCAGACAAATATACCTCTTTAGGTGGTAAGATCCCGAAAGGAGCCCTTCTTGTAGGACCTCCAGGGACAGGAAAGACCTTATTGGCCAAAGCCGTTGCAGGTGAAGCCAAAGTACCTTTCTTTTCCTTGTCCGGATCGGATTTCGTTGAAATGTTTGTAGGAGTTGGTGCCTCTAGGGTACGAGACCTATTCAAACAGGCCAAGGACAAATCCCCAGCAATCATATTTATCGATGAGATAGACGCCATAGGTAGGGCTAGGGGAAAAAACAACTTTACCGGATCCAACGATGAAAGGGAAAATACCTTGAACCAGCTATTGACAGAAATGGATGGATTTGGCACCAATACAAACGTGATCGTATTGGCAGCGACCAACCGTGCCGATGTCTTGGACAAGGCACTGATGAGAGCAGGTAGGTTCGACAGGCAAATCTATGTAGACTTACCGGACATCAATGAGCGCAAGGAGATCTTTGAGGTACACCTTAGACCGATCAAAACCGCCGAAACACTGGACCTTGATTTTCTGGCAAGACAAACACCAGGATTCTCTGGTGCGGACATAGCCAATGTATGTAACGAAGCCGCTCTTATTGCTGCGCGAAAAGAGAAAAAAGCTGTTACCAAACAAGATTTCTTGGATGCCGTAGATAGGATCGTTGGTGGTCTGGAAAAGAAAAACAAGATCATCACGCCAGGAGAAAAGAAGACAATAGCCTACCATGAAGCTGGACATGCTACAGTAAGCTGGATGTTGGAGCACGCAGCTCCCCTGGTAAAAGTTACCATTGTCCCCAGGGGTCAATCCTTGGGTGCCGCATGGTACCTGCCGGAAGAGCGCCTTATCGTGAGACCGGACCAGATGAAGGATGAAATGTGCGCCACCTTGGGAGGAAGGGCCGCAGAAAAGGTAATGTTCGACAAGATATCCACAGGAGCTCTGAGTGACCTCGAAAAAGTAACCAAACAGGCAAGGGCCATGGTCACTATTTATGGACTGAACGATGAGATTGGAAACTTGACCTATTACGATTCCTCCGGTCAGAATGAATACGGTTTTTCAAAACCCTATAGCGAGGATACTGCTCAGAAAATCGACAGGGAAATTTCCAAATTGATCGAGGAACAGTATGCAAGAGCCGTAGAACTTCTTTCTAAAAACAAAGACAAACTTACCGAATTGGCAGAACGACTTTTGGAAAAAGAAGTTATCTTTAAAGACGATTTGGAAAAGATATTTGGCAAACGTCCATTTGACAAAGAGTTTGATGAAAAAGGCCAAGAGAAAATCAATAAAGAAGAATTACCAAAAGAAGAATTAGAATCTTAGCAACAAAAGACGTGTTATTACACGTCTTTTGCTTTACTTTATGCCATAAATTGAAGATCGTATAAATAACTATGGGTCTATTTGATAAACTATTTGGGGGTGGAAAGAAAAAGGCTTCAAAGGAAACTGCTGAGACCAGAGGGCTACACATGCCCGACCTCAATATTCCCGTAGACGAAAAATTCACGATCCACTTCAAAAAGAACGGCGGCAAATTTTTATACTGCGATTCATTTTCCGAAATAGCAGAGACCCTGGACCATATCATTATCGAAAACCAATGGCAAGATCAAGCCTTCTTTTCCATGGATGATAGATTGGAAGCCAAATTTTCAAAACAAGGTCTTATATTTACCAAAAGCCCAAAAAAGAGTACGGTGTTTTTCACCACTTGCGAACAGCTAATCGCCCAAAATGGTTCCATTTTAGTCTGTTCAAACCAACTGAAAGAATACAAATTACACGATTTACCAGAAAATTTTATTGTTTTTGCCACGACCAGCCAATTGGTAGATTCCATTGGCGAAGGCCTAAAAAACATTAAGAGAAAATATAAAAACAGCATTCCGGCCAATATTACGACCATAAAACATTTTCAGTCCAACATAGAGGACAAAGATGATTTCCTCTCTTACGGAAGTAGTTCAAAAAATTTATATCTTTTACTTCTGGAAGACCTTTAAACTATGAGAGAAATCCTTAGGCGCCTTATAACGGGTGTCGTTTATGTCTTTTTACTCCTATCCGCTATTTTTCTTAGCACGGATGCTTTCGACTTTTTGTTCATGGCATTCGGATTGGCATGTCTCCACGAATACAAGCGCATTGTAAAATTAAAGGGGTACTATGTCTATATGGCCTATTTGGTCTTATGGTGGGCCTATATTTACATTATCAAGGATAAAGTACTCATCAATATTTTGATGTTACTGACAATTACCATTAATTTTGCACTACTGGTATTTCTTTTCAGCAAAAAAGAAACATTGTTCAATACTTTGCAAAAATTTCTATTTGGCTTATTTTATATAGGTGGTGGTTGCATATTTTTGACCATGATCCCATATAAAGATGACGAGTTCGCCCAATTTTTGATCATGGGAATATTCATCCTGATCTGGGTAAACGATTCTTTTGCCTATCTAGTGGGAAGGAGCATAGGAAGAACAAAACTATACCCAGCGGTGTCACCGAAAAAAACCATAGAGGGTACATTGGGAGGTCTTGTTTTTGCATTGGTCGCCGCTTATATCATGGCACCATATGAAACCAACCTTTCCTTACAGGAATGGTTGATTTTAGCAGTGGTCATCGTGGTAACCGGAAGTTTGGGGGATTTAATAGAATCCAAATTCAAAAGAAGTGCAGGGGTCAAGGACAGTGGCGCCATTTTGCCGGGTCATGGAGGCATGCTGGATAGGCTGGACAGTTTGGTCTACGCCGCTCCATTTGCTTATTTAACGTTAAATATCTTTTCATATGTTTCATAAAGAAGGTCAAAAAATTATCTTGTTTACATTTCTGATAGTTGCTACAATCAGTCTTTTGGCCCATTTTTTTATTGATATTACCTGGGCTCGGGTAAGTATTCAAATCTTTGCCCTCTTTGTTTTGGTAATGATCCTACAGTTTTTCAGAAACCCAAAAAGACGGGTCATTAAAAATTTTGATGAGATATTGGCGCCTGTAGACGGTAAGGTGGTCGTTATTGAAGAAGTTGAGGAAACAGAGTATTTCAAAGAAAAAAGGAAGCAGGTTTCCATTTTTATGTCTCCCATCAATGTCCATGTCACAAGATATCCCGTGAGTGGAGTGGTCAAATACTCCAAGTACCACCCGGGAAAATATCTGGTCGCTTGGCACCCAAAGGCAAGTACCGAAAATGAACGCACAACAGTTGTTATAAAAACTCCAAAATTCGGGGATATCCTATACCGACAAATAGCGGGAGCCATGGCAAAAAGAATTGTAAATTATGCCGTTGAAGGAGACAGTGTTCGCCAAGGTGAGGATGGTGGATTCATTAAATTTGGTTCTAGGGTAGATTTGTTCTTACCTTTAGATTGTCCAATTACGGTAAAATTGAACCAGAAGGTAGTTGGAGCCAAAACTTGCATTGCCATACTTAAAAGCCAGGATGACGAGTGATAAATTAAATATGAAATTTTCTGAAGCAGTTGCCTTCGTGAACCAGTTTACAGAACCCCTCCCCGCTGATCTTCTGCTAAAATTGTATGCGTATTACCGCATAGCCAATGAGAATTTCAACCATCCCGGAAGCAGCACCCCACTTATCAATGCGTTCAAGGCCAATGCCTTGATCCAAGCCAAGGACATCAAGCCAAAGCAGGCCATGAAACTTTATATCGCCCTTGTGGACAAAGAGCTTCGAAACAAGTCACAAAGCGCCAAAAAATAAAGGGTTTATGCCATCACCTGGGTTTCCGACCCCTCCCCTTCCAGAAATGTGAAGTATATTCCACAAAATATGGTGATCAGAAAATATACGACCATGACTACATTGCCAAATGGCAAAAAGCTGTCCAGCCCAAACCAGTCTCCCAGATAGTACATGGTTCCAAGTCCTAGGAGACCTCTACCCATTTCTACATATACGGCAATTTTACTTCTGTCCATCAAGGATGAGTAACCGTAAATACCAACAAACACAAAGGCACCAAACCATAACAGTCCATCAAAACCAATATCTGAATAGCTGTAGAACATGTACATCAACAATAATACACTGAACAACATCTGAAAAATCACATACGCTTTTAGACTCCGGGATGCCACGGTATCATACCTTTTAAATTGATAAACATCCTCTATAATGGTCATAGGATATTTTTCTTGTACATCCTTGGGCCTCCATCCGGTCGGCATAAACCAGATTCTGAGTTTATCCCCATATTTTTTCGTTCTCCATGCATCCTTGAGCATGTTCCAAAAGTGTTGAAAGTTAATATGTACCGGATTCCAAGTAGCTGCTTGTTTCAAAATCCCAAACTGGGGAGGAACATCGTCCAACTCTTCTTGAAAAGTCCCGAACATCCTATCCCATATGCACAAAATCTGCCCAAGGTTCTTATCAATGTATTCCGGATTGATGGCATGGTGAACCCTATGCTGGGACGGTGTAACCAATACCTTTTCTACCCATCCCATTTTACCAATATGCTTGGTATGGTACCAAAATTGGGCAAATAAATGAACAGGGGCCAAAATGGCGATTACTTCATAAGGGACTCCCAATAATGCCGCGGGCAACAACAGTATTGAAAAGTAACCGATCAAATTTGAAATGGGCTGCCGAAGGGCACAGGCAAGATTAAACTCCTCACTACTGTGATGGATAACATGTTGGTTCCAAAAAATGTTGACCCTGTGACTTAACCTATGGTTCCAATAGCCGGCAAAGTCCATTACCACAAAGGCAATTACCCAAACCAGCCAAGTTGCTTTGATCTCTGTCAAAGCCAAATGTTCCAATAAAAATGGATAACTGACTACAATAAATGCCAGGCCAAGGGAATCCTTTATGATATTGGTGAGACCGGAACTGATACTGGAAACGGTATCGAGGGTTTTGTGCATTTGCTTTTTTATGAAATACCCATAGGAGATCTCAACTACCAACAAAAGGATAAAAAAGGGAATTGCATAAAGTAATGCATTTGCATATGTTTCCATGACAGGATGTTAATTCAAACTCCTTAAATATAATAAATCCTATTTAACCTTTATGAAATACATCAAGAGGAAACCCATTCTCAAGGTACCGATACTTTTAAAATAAAACCTTGACCGTGAACATTGTCAATTTTTATATTCGGGTCCTTGCTGAGATACCCCCTTAAATGGGAAACAAAGACATTCAAACTCTTTCTATTGAAGTAATCATTCTTTCCCCATAAACGTATTAGAATATCTTTATGGGTACAGAGTTGGTTTATATTCTGAACCAGATAAACCAAGAGCTCATTCTCCCTCCCAGTTAAAGATATTACCTCCTTATCATAAATTAGTTCTTGGTTGATGCTGTTCAATTGATATTTGCCAATGTCGTACTTTTTACTTTCAACGGCCACAACCGGTTTTTTCCCAAGTCTTGACAATAGGCTATGGATTCGCACCACCAGCTCTTCCTCATCAATTGGTTTTTTAAGATAGTCTACAGCACCCAGTGCAAACCCTTTCAAAACATCAATTTTTAAGGATCTCGCCGTTAAAAATAAAAATGGCAGGTCCGGGACCGACAATTGGATCTTCTCGGCCAGGGTAAACCCATCCATTTCTGGCATCATCACATCCAAGATGGCCAGATCGAAATGGTTGGTTTCAGCATGCATTAATCCTTCCTTCCCGGACTTCGCCCAGGTGAGCTCAAACCCCTTCATTTTTAGATACTCAGTGAGCAAATATCCCAATGACGGGTCATCTTCAACCAACAATAAACTATATTCTTTTTCCATTTTTCCTGAACGGGATTAGTAGGGAAATGGTAGTTCCCGAACCTATTTCACTTTCTACTTTGATTTTACCTTTGTGACTATGAACCACATGTTTCACGTAATGCAACCCAAGTCCATAACCTTTGACCGTATGAAGATTTCCTTGGGTGACCCTATAATATTTATTAAAAATCCGCTGTTGGTCCTTTTTGCTCAAACCTATTCCATTATCCGTAATACTGATGACCAGATGGTTTTTAACTTTTTTTGCTCTTAGGTGAATTATGGGGTTTTCAGAGTACTTTTTGGCATTTTCAAACAAATTGATGATCGTATTTTCAAGATGGGAGACCGCAGCAAACAGTGGATACTCCCCTGCCTCCAGTTCATATGTAAATTGAAGCGGCTCCAAAGCTCCCAATGTATGAAACTCGTCACATAAGTCTTGTAAGATTGGCCGGAAATCGACCTTCTCAAAAACCAGTACCTTTTTATTGTTCTCCATACTGCCCAACTCCAAGACCTTGTCTATATGAACCTTCAAGCGCTCTACCTGCTGTCTGATTATTGCGACTATGGGTTTGTGCTTCCCATCCAAATCGTCTTCCAATATTTTGGTTGCCAGTCCTATGGAGAAAACCGGAGTCTTCAGTTCATGGGTAAGATTATTTATAAATTCGTTGGTTGTGGTGATAAGCTTGCCCTGCCAATAAAAGGAGCGCAGCACCCAAATAACCACCACAATTATGGCAAATATGAATATAAGACTAGGAATGGTGAGGCCATTCAATTGAAACAGGAAGTAGGTGTTGATATCTTTAAACTGCAGTTCCAATACCAAGCCTTTTCCCATGAGGCCAGGTAGGTAACCTTCCAAGGCTATGGGATAGGAATTCAATTTATCCCCCTTCTGAAAAACCACGGGAGATGACAGGTAGTCCGTGGAATCCCTAGAAAACAACTGATAGGAAAAATCGGCAGCGATACCATTCACCGCCAATCGATCAATTAAGAAGTCATTCAAAAAATGACCCGTGGCACTTTGTACACTGTCCAGGCTCAGGTTAAAATAAGTATCGTCCTTGGTGAGCGACTTCCCGATCAAAAATGTCAGTTCATTTTCTTCAGACAAGTCTTTTTTAATGGCCTGACCGGCCGTGCCCATATTCTTGTTGAACTGCACCTTTGCCAGATTTAGTCCAATCTTCAAATATTGGTACTGGACAATAAACAAGCCCAGAACTGCTATTACAAATACAATGATATGTAGTTTTCGCCTTTTCAATTTAAATATTGAAAATAACACAAAATTGGACTATTCCACCTTCCTTAATGATTTATTAATCCTATTAACTTTTCATTAATCTTCTTTACCTATCATTAATCCCTTCCTAAGCTTAAACGGGCTAACTTGGACAACAGTTAATTCCAATTCAATTTTATTGCAAGTTCATTCATAAATAATTAGTCATCAAAAGCTAACCTGAACAAGGTTAGCTTTTAATTATTGGCAATTACACAGAAAGAGGGCTTCCCTCCCATTGTTAAAAAAGAGTATCAATCCGTGAGAGCGATTTATTTACATATAACCAATAAAATATCCAAGGAACAGATTCTCGCAATCAGCATTGGGATGGTCTATATATGGTTTGGCTCTTTGAAATTCTTTTCAGCTCTGAGTCCGGCCGAAGATTTGGCAATCCACACCATTGCCCGTATTACCCACAACCTTGTACCCTCATCGATCGCCATTTTTGCTTTGGCTTTTTGGGAAGTTCTTATAGGGCTTCTCCTAATTTCGAACCTATACCGTAGAACTATCATTTCCATGGCCTTGATCCACATGGGCATGACATTTACCCCTTTCCTTTTCTTTCCGGAACTCACCTTTAACAATAGCATATTTGTCCCCACCTTATTAGGTCAGTATATTGTAAAGAATATTGTGATTATTGGGGCATTGCTCAGCTTGATGCCCGAGAAAAACGAGACTATAGGCCGATAGCCGCAGAGACCATCTTAGAGCCAAGCCCTATCCATATGTCTTGATCCCAGGAAACTACCAGTCGATTGGGCGGTAATCCTTTAAGAATTTTCCGGTCCAGTGCTTTCCGGTATTGATCCCATCTATCAGGGGATCCAAAACCCTTGCTGCCCCGTCAACGATATCCAAAGGAGGCTGAAAATCATGAAGCTCCACTTTTCTTTTGGACAGTTCCACCGGATCCTCATCTGTGACCCAACCTGTATCTACCGCATTCATATAAACCCCGTCTTTGGCAAAATCGAGGGCAGAGGTATGAGTCATCATGTTTAAGGCGGCTTTGGCCATATTGGTATGTGGATGACGGTCTTCCTTATAGAAACGATGGAACTTGCCTTCCATGGCCGAAACGTTAATGATATGCTTTTTACCTGTGTTTTCCTGGCGCATTAACCGTGATAATCGGTTGCACAAAACAAATGGTGCTATCGCATTTACCAATTGCACCTCTATCATTTCCGGGGTTTCGATCTCCCCCAATTTCAATCGCCAGCTATTGGTCTTGCGCAAATCTACCTGTTGTAGATCGGCATCAAACTCCCCTTCTGGAAATACTTCCTTGGAGGAAAGTGAATTGTCAAAACTATAGGGAATCTGTGATAATTTGGCGGAAGCTCTAATTCCTATTCCAGGTTCCGGGGCATGCCAGTTTACTGGAAGAGCGTTATTTTGTTCGGTAGATGTGCCTTTGCCCAATGATTTTAATTCCTGTAGACAGTAATTATGATCAGAAAGCACCTCTTGGGCAAATTGAGGCAATTGCGCTATGGGCAATTCCTCATTTTTTATAAGATGCTGGTAAAAGCCTGCGGGCCTTCTAACAGTTTGCGCGGCATTGTTGATCAGGATATCCAACCTGCTATACTGCTGTTCTATAAAATTACAGAAGATCTCCACACTAGGGATATGTCGCAGATCCAGGCCGTGGATCTTCAATCGGTTTCCCCACTCCATAAAGTCTTCTTCCTTGGAAAAACGCAGGGCAGCGTCCACAGGAAATCGGGTTGTTGCCACCACGGTGGCTCCGGATCGCAACAGAATTAGGGCGATATGGTAACCTATTTTCAGTCTGGAACCGGTAACGATGGCCACTTGTCCGGATAGATCGGCCGTTTGGAAACGCTTGGCATAATTGAAGTCGCCACAATCCTGGCACATGGTGTCATAAAAATGGTGCAATTTGGTATAAACCGTTTTACAGACATAACAATTCCTTGGGGATTCCAATTCCCTTTCCTCGGCATGTTTCTTGGGAGCAGCCAATAACTTAGGGGCAACAAAAACAGCAGCTTCCCTAGCACTTCGAATCCCTGTTTCTTTCCGGGCATGTTTATCACGCTCTATCATCTTTCGCTTTGCAGCTTTGGCAGAATCCTTTTTGCGCTGTTTAAATAGGTGCCTGTCAGGTCTGGAGAGTATTCCCGCAGCCTTTAACAAAGCAATCCTTTTTTCTTCCGGCAATTGCAATACCTGATGTGCATTGTCCACCAACTTATCCAAAATGGAGATACATTGCTCTATTTCCTCCAGGCTAATATCGGATTTCGCATCTTGTGTATCTTTCGGGTTCTTAATACTCATATAATCAGGATTATTGCACTTTTATAAAACGGTGCAAATGTACAGTTAAAATCATATGAAAGAGCAATAAAAAATCATCAAAACTTAATGGAATGACATACGAAGTGCTTGATAATGGACCACAACACCCTCCCTTATGGCCTATGAACAATTATCTGATTATCAGACCAAATATTAAAAGGGGCCTATCATAATATGTGCCCTATAGGTACCTGGATCCATCAGCCATGGCATTCCAGGAGCGTGAGGCTTATCTGGGAGTCCCGTAGATTCAACGGTTGCAAAGGGAATATAAACAACATATCTAAACTTACCATCGGACAAGGTGCCCGTAGCCTTATCATACCCCTCTTCACTGCCATAATAGATGTACAACATGCTGGGATCTTTGGGCATCATTAATTTTCCCGCAGCCACTTCCGCTCCCCTAATATCAAATTTTTCCTTGGCGTCCATTCCCTCGGCCCCCAACTCCCGCCCTCGTTTCATAAAAGGTTCCAATTGAACAGAATAACAGGCTACACTAATTCCTTCCTGGTTTGGATTATCAGCAATACATACCAGGTTATTGGTTCCTTCCCTCAAAACGGTGAATTTTCCATTGGCATCGTACCCATAAACCATGGCGTCACTCTTTTTTTGATCAGGCGCGGGTATCACTGCCGTTTTTATCTGAATTTCCCTTGGCAATATTTCAGTTGTCACCTCCTGTGCCGACACCAATGACGGCATCATTAGCCCTAACGATAGTATTAAGAGAGTTTTCATAGGTATAGTGTTTCCCTAAAGATACTTATCCTTATGAATTTTTCAAAAAAATACATGGCGTAAAAAAATATAACAAACTACGAATCAGGTACTTCATAACATTTGAATTTATACCCCACATTTGATCGGAATTTCCTCCTTTCTAATTTCTCAAAGAGCTACCCTATTGATAGTAAATTCCATTTCCGAAATATCCCCTTGCACTTCGTTGATCCTGGAATTGGTATAATACAGATACCCCTTGTAAATACTAAAGGTATCTGCCCATTTTACCGCATCTCCCTCCAAAAGCGTTTTGGTTTCCCCTGTCGGGGTCAAATAATCGATGCGGTTATTTTCCAGATCCGCAAAATATAGGTTGCCAGCATCGTCAAATATCATCCCATCCGGGGCCCCCGTTTTCTTGATGAACTGCACATGGGCATCGGAAGGGTTTTCCTCAGACACCAACACCTTGGTATCAATGGCATAGAGGCTGTAACCCGTTAGCGCATGGTAATACAATTTGTTGTTTTTGGTATCCAATGCAATCCCATCTGAATGGATGGTATTGTTCCATTTGCCATTGTCAAAGGTAAGATGATCCATTTCTGCCATGGTAGAGGGATGATTGTCGAGAATCCTTTTACTTTTTCCCGATGCCATATCCAACACCAAAAGCCCTCCGGCACCGGAATCGGTGAAATATATTTTACCTTTTTCCTTATCAATCCTAAGATCGTTGATATAGCTATTTGGTTTTGCAACGCCCTTGGGAACCACATAGGTTCTTTCCAAACTGTCGGTATCCAAATTGAACACAAATATTCGAGGTTCATCCAAAATAGGCCCGAACAGGGCGCTCCTTGTATCCAGAACATACAAATGGTTTTCAAAGGCTACAACAGATTGTACCCCCACAAAAACATCGGGGAACAATGCTGATCCAATTTCCCATCGGTTCATTTCTTTATTTGGATAGGGTGCATAGGAACCATCGTTTGCATTGACCTCCACTACTGCCAATGGAATTCCCCTGCGCCATCTGGGAAAATTGGCAAATATGCGACCCTTATCGGTCACGGTGACCCCTGTGACCTGCATACCCTTGAAGGTAGCCACATTTTCTACCTTTGGCAACGCTACGGATACCGTTTCAGCTTCTGTTTTCGGTTGTTCTTTCTTTGTTTTATCTCCGCAGCCGCCAAGAACTATTGCTGCCAGTAATAGGACTATTTTTTTCATAGTTCTAAGGTAATAAGAACTACAAACACAATTTTGAATTGGCACAAAACTTAACGTAGTTTTAGTATTAACCAATAGGGAATTGCCCTCTTGATAAAAACAAAAAATGCGCTTATCCCGCTACACCAGAGCTGATAAACGCATTCTCAAAAACCCAGTCTTTTTATCCCAGATTTGCCAAGCTCTTTTCCAAGGTTTCTATCTTGGCCATGGCATCGGCTTCTTTTTGTTTTTCCAAGGCGATGACCTGTTCCGGGGCATTGCTCACAAAACGCTCATTGGATAGTTTTTTCTGTACCGAAACCAAAAATCCCTTGGTATAATTCAATTCCTCATGTATCTTTTTTATTTCCGCCTCAATATCAATGGCGCCGCTCATGGGAATAAAATATTCATTGGATTTCACCCTAAAGGTCAGAGCACCCTCCAATGGGCTTTCCACGTAGGATATTTTGGATACATTGGTAAGCTTGCCAATGATCACATCCCAATCCACGGCAATTTTTCCTTCGTTCAACACAGATAATTCCAGGGAGTCCTTCATGGGAATATTCTTTTCTTTCCTAATGGTACGGATTCCGGCTATGACCTCTGCAGCAAAATCAAAACCCTCTATAAGGTCTTCGTTCACCGCTTGTTGTTCTGGCCATTTCGCCACCACAAGTGCTTCCTGAGGGGAACGCTCCGCAATATGCTGCCATATCTCCTCGGTAAGGAAAGGCATAAAGGGATGTAATAATTTAAGGTTGTTCTCAAATATGCCGATGACGGCATCAAAAGTGATCATGTCTATAGGCTGTTGGTAAGCTGGTTTGATTATCTCCAATAACCAAGAGCTGTAATCGTCCCAGACCAACTTATAAATGGCCATTAGCGCATCCGAAATTCGATATTTGCTAAAATGGTCCTCTATCTCCACTAAGGTCTTGTTGAATTTTGCATGATACCACTCGATCCCCAATCTTGAAGATTCGGGTTGTGGCAAGTCTGCCACCTCCCAGCCTTTCACCAATCGGAAACCGTTCCAAATCTTATTGGCGAAATTTTTCCCTTGTTGGCACAAGGCCTCATCAAACATAAGATCGTTACCTGCCGCTGAACTCAATAGCAGTCCAACACGGACACCATCGGCACCATAATCCTCTATCAACTGAAGGGCATCGGGAGAATTCCCGAGGGATTTGGACATTTTTCGTCTTTGCTTGTCCCTAACCAAACCTGTGAGATACACATTCTCAAAAGGCTTTTCATCCCTGTACTCATAACCTGCCACGATCATTCTGGCTACCCAGAAAAATAAAATATCCGGGCCGGTGACCAAATCATTGGTGGGATAATAATATTCAATTTCTTTATTCTCTGGCTCCAATATACCGTTGAACACGCTAATGGGCCACAACCATGACGAAAACCAGGTATCCAAGGCATCTTCATCCTGCCTTAAGTCCTTTTCGGTCAAACTGGTATTTCCAGATTTGTTCTTGGCAAGGGTCAAGGCCTCTTCTTTGGATTCCGCCACTACAAAATCATCCTGACCGTCCCCAAAATAATAGGCTGGTATTTGTTGCCCCCACCATAACTGTCTTGAGATATTCCAATCGCGGATATTTTCCATCCAGTGCCTATAGGTATTCTCAAACTTTTTTGGAAACAACTTTATCTCTTCATCCTCCAAAACCGCTTTGATAGCAGGCTTTACCAGATCTTCCATCCTAAGGAACCATTGGTCGGACAAACGGGGCTCAATCACCGCTTTGGTCCTTTCTGAAGTCCCCACCTTATTGAGGTGCTGTTCTGTTTTTATCAAAAAACCCTTCTCTTCCAATTCTTTGGAAATCTCCTTTCTTACTACGAAACGGTCCTTGCCCTCGTAGTGAAGACCATAACTGTTCAGACTGGCATCATCGTTGAATATATCTATGGTTTCCAGGCCATGCTTCTCCCCAAGAGCCTTATCATTAATATCATGGGCCGGGGTTACCTTGAGGCACCCTGTTCCAAACTCCACGTCCACGTAATCATCCTCAATGATGGGAATTACCCTATTGCAAATGGGCACTATGGCCTTTTTTCCCTTGAGGTGGCCGTATCGTTCATCGTTGGGGTTGATACAGATGGCAGTATCTCCCAAAATGGTCTCCGGTCTTGTGGTCGCTATGGTCACCGTTTCACTGGATCCCTCTATCCCATATTCCAGGTAATACAGCAGACCCTGTTTTTCCTCATAGATCACTTCTTCATCGGAAAGGGTCGTTTTCGCTTCCGGATCCCAGTTTACCATTCGGTATCCTCTGTAGATCTGGCCTTTATTGAATAAATCGACAAATACCTTGATCACGGAAGCGGACATATTGTCATCCATGGTAAATTTGGTCCTATCCCAATCACAGGAACATCCCAATTTCTTCAATTGCTCCAATATAACACCTCCGTATTCATTGGTCCAATCCCAGGCATGGCCCAAAAATTCCTCTCGGGAAATATCGGCCTTATTGATGCCCCTTTCTTTTAATCTGGCAACCACCTTAGCTTCCGTGGCAATGGAAGCATGATCTGTGCCCGGAACCCAGCAGGCATTTTTGCCCATAAGTCGCGCCCTACGGATCAAAACATCCTGTATGGTATTGTTCAGCATATGCCCCATATGCAAGACCCCAGTAACGTTTGGTGGGGGTATTACTATGGTATAAGGCTCTCTTTCATCCGGCACGGAGTGGAAATATTTATGTTCCATCCAGTAGTCATACCAGCGGTTTTCGGCCTTTTGGGGCTCGTATTTTGATGGGATCTCCATTATTTGGTATAGTTTTTGTCTTTCCTTTACAGGTATTGTTCAATTTATGTCAACAAGCGATGTCAACCTTAATAAATCCATTGCTCTTTTATAAGTTGGAAATACGAAACAAAAATAAGTAACGTTATTACATAACAAAAGAATTTTGGAGGTTGATGTGAAAACATTTACATTTGAAATTTACCCAAAACGAAAAATGATGAAAAAAATAGTACTATTATTATTTATTGGACTATTAGGAATTAGCCTAAATGCGCAGGACAAAACTGCAAAAATCAAGTTTACTACGGATACCGTAGATTATGGAATGGTTGAAAAAGGAAGCGATGGTGTTCGTGTTTTTGAATTCACCAATACTGGAAATGCTCCTTTGATCATCAGCAAGGTAAGTTCTAGTTGTGGCTGTACCATCCCTAAAAAACCGGAGGCTCCGATCATGCCGGGGGAGAAAGGTGAAATCCAAGTTAAATATGACACCAATAGGGTTGGCCCCATAAGAAAGGCCATTACCGTTATTTCCAACGCGGATGAGCCCACAATTATTTTAAAGATCAAAGGTGAGGTTAAAGCCTAACACTTTTTTTATAAAAGTATGAAAGCCCGCAATTGCGGGCTTTTTTTATTTAAATACTTTTTTCAGTACAAAGGAAAACAACAAATCCTGATTGTAACGCTCAATAACCAGCTTTACCCTTTTCCCTTCTCGTTCATTGAGCATTTGAAACACTTCTTGCAACTTATATTCATGTACGCTTTTCCCGTTTACCATGAGAAGCAGGTCACCTTCTTGGAGTCCGGCCTCATGTGCAGGACTGCCCGCACGTATGGAGGAGACAACAATTTCGGGAACCAGACTTAATCTTGTTCTGCCCTCCATGAGCAATTGGACATTGCCAAAGGACTTTTCGTCACTTTTCACAATACCCCTAGCATCCGTCAGTCTTTCCGCTATATATCGCATTCCGTTATGCATTAGTTCTATTCCACTAAGATTATAATGAAAGGGTTCCTTAAAATTGCCATTCCTTTTTATGACAACTTCATTTTTGGAATAGTTGAACACCAAGTTGAATCTTTTGAGGATTTCTCCCCCAATACTTCCGTTTCTGTCCCCAAGATCCTTAAGGGCACTGAATGATTCCATATCAGGGAATGCCGCCTTCGGTCCCTGCAAGGAGCTACTTCCCAATCTAAAACCTTCGACCCTGGTCCTTTTCCCAAAGATATTACCGCTGAGTCCTTTTCCCAAATAATCGTCATAGTGTTTTTCGGGTATATCCAACCCTTTCTCACCATTCTCAAAGAGCCAAATGGCATCGGAGCTACCGGTATCGACCAATAGCCTGACCGGAATTTCTTCCTCATTTCCCAAAAAAACATTTCCGTCCACATATGCCTTTTTATTCTCGATGATCAAGGGGAGTTTTTCATGGTTTTTACCATACTTAGGTTTGTAGGTCAGTGGATCGTGAAATTTTATCACTTTGGCACTGTAATTTATTTCCACCACAAAATCCTTGAACAGATCATACCCGATGATGCCATGAACTGGTATACCAAGACTGGGAGAAAAGTTAATATCCTTATCAAGGACCACATAAAGTTTTTGATTTCTATTTGAAATGGAATTGATCTCAAAGGTGTTACCTTCAGAACTGAGGCCTTTCATAGGAGTGCCCTCTCCCAACCCTTTTATGGCAATTTCGGTAACATTGTTGATCTGAATCGAATCTTGATCTGAAAGGTTGAACAATATCGGAGTTCCCACTCCGGAATCAAGAAGAAATGAAAGCTTGGCCCCATTTACCTCTACAGGAATGATGATCAGGTTGTTGATGAGCTCAAATTTTACCTTTTGGAATTTCTCTCCTTGTTCCAATTTAAATCCTTGAGCGAAGGAAAAAAATGGAAGGCAAAAAATTATTAAAGCGATATTTTTAACAAATCGTACCAATATGCAACATTTCATCATCGTAAACCTCCTTAAATTAAGCAATTAACCAAATCCCTCATAGTATATTAACATTTAATACATGACATAAATTAAACTTAATGCTATTGCTTGGTATGGTTTGATTTCTCATTTTTGTTGAAAATTTGAATTCATGCCGAATATTTCTCAAAAAGGGCTCTCCATGCCCGAATCCCCTATTAGAAAATTAGTACCCTATGCCGAAGACGCCAAAAAGAGAGGTACTAAGGTCATTCACTTGAATATAGGGCAACCGGATATAAAAACTCCAAAAGTAGCCTTGGACGCAGTGAAGAACAATACCTTGGAGGTATTGGAATACAGTAGAACCGAAGGGTCTGAGATCTATCGCGAAAAATTGGCCGGCTATTATGCCAAAAACGACATTCATGTTACGGCACCAGAAATAATCATAACTACCGGCGGGTCCGAGGCCTTGGCCTTTGCCATGGGAAGTATCATGGACAATGATGATGAAATCATTATCCCAGAACCGTTTTATGCCAATTACAATGGCTTTGCCACAGCGGCAGGCGTTACCGTGATACCGGTGGTTTCTAAAATTGAAAATAATTTTGCTTTACCGCCTATAGCGGAATTTGAAAAATTGATTACCCCAAAAACCAAGGCTATTTTGATCTGTAATCCAGGGAACCCTACAGGCTACCTTTACAGTAAGGATGAGATTGAAAAGCTGGCGGACATCGTAAAAAAGCACGACCTGTTCCTTGTGGCCGATGAAGTATATAGGGAATTTACCTATGAGGGCAAGGAACACTATTCCGTTTTGCAGGTAGCAGGATTGGAAGAGCATGCCATTGTGGTGGACTCGGTTTCCAAAAGATATAGTATGTGTGGGGCACGGATTGGATGCTTGGTTTCCAAGAACAAAAATGTGATCAAAACGGCACTGAAGTTTGCACAGGCAAGGTTATCCCCGCCCACCTATGCACAAATTGCCTCGGAAGCGGCATTGGAGACGCCACAAAGCTACTTTGATGATGTTAAGGTAGAATATGTGGCCCGCAGAAACCTCTTGATCTCCGAATTGGAAAAAATAAAAGGATTAAAAGTTGCCAAGCCCCAAGGGGCATTTTACTGCATCGCAGAACTACCCATTGCAGATGCCGACCATTTTGCACAATGGTTATTGGAATCTTTTGAACTTCATGGTGAGACGGTAATGGTGGCTCCTGCAGCAGGATTTTACGCTACAGAAGGCTTGGGCAAGAACCAAATCAGGATTGCCTATGTTTTGGACAAGGAAAACATTACCAGGGCCGTTCAAATATTAAAGGCAGCTTTAGAAGCCTACCAAGGATAATGACCGTACAAGAGAACATATCCTTAAAACCATACAACACCTTTGGTATTGATGCCAAAGCGCGTTTCTTTTGTGAGATCACCTCCTTGGAAGAATTGCGCAATGCCCTTAAACTAAAGGATCATCAGGAAAAATTCATCCTCAGTGGCGGCAGCAATATGCTGATCACCAAAGACATTGACGCCCTGGTACTTTATATCCATATCAAGGGCATACATGTAAATTCGGAAAATGAAAACCATGTGACTGTAGAGGTCATGGCCGGGGAGAACTGGCACGATATGGTACTCTGGACCTTGGATCAAAATTACGGGGGTCTTGAAAATTTATCCCTGATTCCGGGATATACGGGCACTGCCCCTATTCAGAACATTGGTGCCTATGGCGTGGAGCTGAAAGATTGCTTTGTGAGCTGTGAGGCCATGGATATGGAAACTCTGGAACTGAAGACTTTTTCCAAAGAGGCGTGCCAGTTTGGATATAGGGACTCCTATTTTAAAAATGAGGGCAAGGGCAGGTACATTATTACCTCCGTAAAATTTCAATTGACCAAGAAAGACCATAAGCTCAATACCTCATACGGGGCCATTGAGACAGAAATGGAACAACAACAGGTCACAAACCCCACCATAAAGGATGTTTCCGATGCCGTAGTGGCCATACGCAAAAGTAAGCTTCCCGATCCCAAGGAATTGGGAAACAGCGGTAGTTTTTTTAAAAACCCCGTATTGACCAAAAATGAGTTTGAACTATTTATCAAACACAATCCAGAAGCCCATTACTTCAAGGTCTCCGAGGAGGAATATAAGGTGCCCGCAGGTTGGCTGATAGAACAATGTGGCTTTAAGGGAAAAAGATTTGGGGATGCAGGTGTCCATAAAAACCAAGCCTTGGTTCTGGTCAATTATGGGAATGCCAGTGGAAAAGAAATTATTGAATTGGCCCATACCATACAAAAGAAGGTCTGGGACAACTTCGGTATAGAAATAGTACCAGAGGTTAATATCATAAAATAACCCCCGAAGAAAAATCAACGGGGGTCAAACCAAACCAAACTAACCAAACATAAATGTGCAATTACCAGTTGCACACTTAACTTATTAAAAACGGGTAATAAAATTATGTTTAACCATCAATTTTATACCTTAGCGTTCAGATGTATTTACGGTACTTAAGTATCCTTGGATTTTTTGATAGCGTTAAAATTCTCTAAACGCAAAATATGTATGAGCGTACTTCTTGAAAAACATATTGTTGAATTACTGCAGGAGCGGAATGAAAAAGCCATCTCTCTCCTATACGAACACTATGGTGATACGTTGTTCGGGGTTGCGTACAAGGTGGTCAAGGACCATGACCTAGCCCAAGATATTGTTCAAGAAAGTTTTGTCAAGATTTGGAAAAAATCGGACTCCTATGATTCCTCCAAGGCCAAGCTTTTTACCTGGTTGTTTCGCATCACCAGAAATACTGCCATCGACAAATTAAGGAGTGTAAATACAAAAACTGATAAGGAAATCCAAATAGATGTTTCCGACGTATATAGAATAGGCGTAGATAGCACTAGGCCAGAGTTAATGGACGTTCAAGAGAATTTGGACAAATTGGAACCTAAGTATCAGATTGTTTTGGATGCCCTTTTTTTCCAGGGCATGACACAACAAGAAGCCAGCGAAGAACTGGATATACCTTTGGGAACCATAAAATCCAGACTAAAGATTGGGCTTCGGGAATTAAAGAAAATTTACGGCTCTTCGATGGTGCTATGGCCTCTAATAAGTATGTTGTCATGAAAGAAAAAATTAAATTATTCCTAGATTCCGATTTGTTGGAAAAGTACCTATTGGGGGCCACTAAGAAGGAAGAAACTTTACAGGTTGAAAGATACATAGCCATGTATCCAGAGGTTAGGGCCATGTACCTTGAACTACAGGACAACCTTGAGGCTTATGCTAAATTGCATGCGATAAAATCTCCGGACGGACTAAAAGAAAAGATTTTGGGTACCATTAAGGCCCAAAATTCCATTCGCAAAAGATTTACAAGATATGCGATCGCCGCCAGTGTGGCCGTTTTCATATTTGCAGGTTCTTCCTATTTCTTTTGGGACCAGAATAAAAGTCTGATGGAAGAAAACACTATTGTTTCCAATAAAATAAAAACGTTGGAGGCTGACATGAGGGAACAATTGGAAGATGTTAGGAACCAATTTATTGTCCTGAACAATCCTTTGACCAAAAAATATACCGTTAAAGGCAATAAAAATGCCAAGGACTTAAAAGCTATCGCTTATATCAACCCCGTAAAAAAACTATCTTATATCAACGTAAGGAATTTACCCCAACTACCTGAGGACAAATGTTTCCAAATGTGGGCAGAGGTGAATGGCGAAATGGTAAACCTTGGGATTATCAAAGAAATAACAGACAAAGATAAAATGTTGGCCCTGCCATATGCCGATAATGCCATTGGATATATCACCATTGAACAAAAAGGAGGCAACATGGCTCCTACCGTGGAAAATATAGTGGCCAATATCACCTATTAAAAAGTTCAAATCTTAAAGTAGTTCTAATTCCCCTTTAAAAGGTCATTAATTTTATATCTTTGACCAAAATTTAGATATGAAACTATTACTATTGACTATTGGTCTATTAGCTATAGGATTTGCTGGAATAGCCATAAAAATCTGGTCTAAGAAAGATGGGAAATTTGCAGGCACCTGTGCCAGCCAAAGTCCGTTTTTAAATCAGGATGGAGAAGCCTGTGGCTTCTGTGGCAAACTTCCCAGCGAGCAAGATTGCAAAAAGGATTCAGGTACGGAACTTCAATAGAGTGCCTTCTGCTTCTTATTAAGAACTCTATTTGGACAAAACTAAGGACACGTTAAACACTACCATTGAGAAGGCTAAACTGGGAAATCAGATAGCCTTTAGCACCTTGCTGGATACTTTTTGGAACGATGTCTATGGCTTTCAACTCATCAGGACCAGAAATGAGAACGACGCCGAGGACATCACCATACAGACGTTTTCAAAGGCATTTGACAAAATCGACACCTACGATGACAACTATGAGTTCAAAACTTGGTTGATCACGATTTCAAAAAACCTACATGTTGACCTTATCCGCAAGCGCAAGCGGAATATCTTTGAGAATTCCGGTGACAGCAGCAGTGACGCCATCAAAAGGGTATTGGACGATGCCCCTTCGCCAGAGGATCAATTGATCCGGGAACAAGATTTGGCTACCCTACTCTACTACATCAAAAAATTGAAGCCCCATTACCAAAAGGTCATCAACCTGAGGTATTTCAATGAGATGAGCTATGCCGATATTGCCCTAGAACTCAATGAACCCCTCAATAATGTGAAGGTGAAATTGCTGCGTGCAAAAAAACTTCTGGCAGAGGTCATCCAAAATAAAAAATAACAGAGGACCCTACTGGTCCGGAAAAATAATAACACATCATACATAAAATAACAAAGTATTATGATTTTGGTTCCTGTCCCAAAATGAAATAATACAAATCCCATTTTGTATCTTTGTAAAAAATTAGAGCATGAGCATTGAAACCGTAGAAAGTGTAAGCCCACCTAAAGGAAAACCAAAATGGCTACGTGTAAAACTCCCTACCGGTAAAAAATATACCCAATTAAGGGGACTGGTAGACAAATATAATCTCCATACCATATGTACCTCTGGAAGCTGTCCCAATATGGGCGAATGCTGGGGTGAAGGAACCGCAACTTTCATGATTTTAGGTAATGTATGTACCAGATCCTGCGGATTCTGTGGTGTTAAGACCGGAAGACCAGAAGATGTGGATTGGGAGGAACCGGAAAAAGTTGCCCGTTCCATCAAGATTATGGGTATAAAGCATGCCGTAATAACCTCTGTGGATAGGGACGACATCAAGGACATGGGTTCCATAATTTGGGCAGAAACGGTGAAGGCCATCAGACGAATGAACCCCAATACCACATTGGAAACCCTAATTCCTGATTTCCAGGGAATAGAAACCCATTTGGACCGTATCATTGCCGTATCTCCAGAAGTGGTCTCCCACAATATGGAAACCGTTAAAAGGTTGACCAGAGAAGTTCGCATCCAAGCCAAATACGAAAGAAGTTTGGAAGTCTTGAGATACCTAAAGGACAATGGGGCCAGAAGGACCAAATCTGGAATCATGCTTGGACTTGGTGAATTGGAAGAAGAAGTCATAGAGACCATGGAGGACCTAAGAAAGGCAAATGTGGATGTTATCACCATTGGCCAATACCTTCAACCATCCAAAAGACATCTTCCGGTCAAGGAATTCATTACTCCCGAACAATTTAAAAAATACGAGGAACTCGGATTGAAAATGGGCTTTAGGCATGTGGAAAGTGGGGCTTTGGTGCGCTCTTCCTACAAAGCCCATAAGCATATCGATTAACAAAAAGCTACATATAAAATAAATCCATCCCGCTACGGCGGGATTTTTTTCAAATGAAAAAAGTAAATATTGGTATAAATGGTTTTGGAAGAATAGGAAGAACGGTTTGCAGATTGATGCTGGGCAATCCCCACTTCAATATTGTTGCCATCAATGACCTGGCCGACTCCAAGACCTTGGCCCATTTGTTAAAATACGACAGTATCCATGGGGTATCCACCAAGAATATTGGACATGATGCCGACCATATCCTGGTTGATGACAAAAAAATAGTCCTATCCAATCATGACCATCCGCAACGGATCGATTGGGCAACTTATGGGGTCGATATTGTGATTGAAGCCACCGGCAAGTTCAAAACGCAGAAAGACCTGCAATTTCATTTGGACAATGGGGCAAAAAAGGTCATTCTATCCGTACCTCCCGTGGATGATAGTATTAAAATGGTTGTCTATGGTGTAAACGAAGGTATCATCACACAGGATGACCATATTATTTCCAACGCCTCCTGTACCACCAACAATGCTGCTCCGATGATCAAGGTCGTCCATGAGCTCTGCGGGGTAGAACAGGCCTATATTACCACGGTCCACTCCTACACTTCGGACCAAAGCCTGCACGACCAGCCCCATAGGGACTTGAGAAGGTCTAGGGCGGCCTCACAGTCGATCATTCCAACAACCACAGGAGCAGCTAAGGCCCTGACTACCATATTTCCGGATTTGGCCAATGTAATTGGAGGATGCGGGATCCGTGTACCTGTACCAAATGGATCTTTGACAGACATTACTTTGAACGTTAAAAAAGAAACTTCCATTGCGGAAATCAATGCGGCATTTGAGGAAATTTCGAAAAAGGAATTAAAAAATATACTTTTTTACACTGAAGACCCAATAGTTTCTATTGATATAAACAATAGTTCCTATTCTTGTACGTTTGATTCTCAGATGACTTCCGTAATAGGGAAAATGGTGAAAATCATAGGATGGTATGACAATGAAACCGGATACAGTTGTAGAATAGTTGACCTAATTAATTTATTGATTAAGAATAAGTACGTTTGAGAATTAAATACAGATACAAGAGGATTGCACAAATCCTGCTGATGGCGGTGGTCATGTCCGCCTTCCAATTTGTTTCCGCTCAGGACAGTTCAACTCCTGTGAAGGACATAGACACCTATTTCTCCGAAGCTATAAGGTACAAGAACGAAAATAAAATAGACCTTGCCATTAAGGCCATGACCAAGGCTGCCAATCTTGCGGAAGAAAAAGAGGACATTAAGACCATCATTGACAGCTATCACGAAATTTCCCTTTTGAATCTGAAACTCAACAAAGAGGACAATGCCATTTTCTACTATGAACGCGCTGACATTTATCTCAATGTAATAACCTATCCCCACGGTACGGCCACCCATAAGTACATAGACGCCCTAAATTTATTCAGGAACGGAAAGCCCTACCAAGCTACCAAACTATTGTCAGAGGCCAGGGAGTTGAGCAATGACAGGCATCTTTTGAACGAAATATCATTATTGGAAGGGAACATATCCCTCAAAATGGAAAAATATCGTATAGCCTCCAAAAATTTCAATTCTTTGGTGGTCAATAGTGACAAATACGAAAAGACCTATTTGACCACAAAAGCCTATTTGGGACTAACGGAATTGAATATCCTATTGGACAGCTTGGAATCGGCAGCCAAAAATGGAAAAAACGCGTTATCCCTGGCTAGGGAAAACAATTTCCACCAGGAAGTATTGGAAGCCAATGAGCTATTGGCGAAAGCCTTTGAAAAATTGGGAAAATATGATTCCGCCTTGGTCTACAACCAAAATCTTCTCCGGATCAAAGACTCCTTATTAGCGTTTGAAAAAACTAGTGCACAAATCAAAACTGCCGATCAATTACGCGGGGAGTTGATGGAAAGCACCATTAAAAAACAGGATATTGAGATACAAGATCTGAACGAGTCTTCGAGTCGTTCGGAGATTACGGCCATCTTGACCTCTGCGTTTTTGACCATCATATCACTTTTGGCGGTTTCCTTATATAGGAACAATCAGATCAAACTAAAAACAAATGACCTACTGCACACCAAAAATAGGGAGCTGCAGACCGCCAGGGACGCCGCAGTGCAATCCATGGAGGCCAAAACCAACTTTCTTTCAACGGTAAGTCACGAATTGCGGACGCCATTATACGCAGTAACCGGACTCACCCACTTGCTCTTGGAAGAAAACCCAAGCAAAAAACAGGAAGAGCATTTAAAGGCCTTAAAATTTTCAGGGGACTATTTATTGAATTTTATCAATGATATCCTACAGATCAATAAAATTGATGCAGATAAGCTGGAACCTTTAAATATTGAGTTCAGCCTTAAAAAGGTCTTGACCGATGTTATCAATTCGCTGCAGCAGAGTGCCAAGGCGAACAAGACGGTCATTAACTTGGACTACGATCCAAACATCCCTTCCCACCTGCTGAGTGATCCTTTAAAATTGTCACAGATCTTTATCAATTTGGTTGGCAATGCCCTTAAGTTCACTAAAAAAGGAGAAGTTACGGTGATCACCAAACTCCAGGAACAGCACGAGGATGAGGTAACCATATATTTCGAGGTTAAGGATACCGGAATTGGAATTGCACCGGAAAAGCAAGAAAATATCTTTGACAGTTTTGAGCAGGGATCTATTCAAATCAACAGGGAGTATGGTGGGACAGGCCTTGGCCTTACCATTGTTAAAAGCTTACTTGGCCTATTTGGAAGCAAGATCAGGTTAAAGAGTGAACTTGGGAAAGGCAGTTCCTTCTTCTTTGAGCTTACCCTGAAGACAGCCGAAGGAAGTGACATAGAGGATATGAACTTCCAGATCACAGAAAAGGATTACGACCTTACCGGGTTGCATATTTTGATCGTGGAGGACAACAAGATCAACCAAGTCATCACTAAGAAAATGCTGCTTAAAAAGGAAGTGACCTGCGACATCGCCAGTAATGGAACCGAGGCCATTGAAATGGTGAGGAACAACACCTATGATGCCGTATTGATGGATATTCACATGCCGGGTATTAGTGGGGAAGAGGCAACCATAGAAATCAGAAAATTCAACACCACCTTGCCCATCATCGCATTAACGGCCATTTCCCTAGACGATAGCTTGGAGAGTTTCTATGCTGCGGGCGTCAATGATGTGGTAACAAAACCGTTTAAGCCAGAAGTGTTTTATCAAAAAATTGGTCAGAATATCTTTTCTCCCAAAGTAAAGAATCCGGCATCATAACGTAGTTAAAGCGTTCAGCAATTGCTGCCTTCCATCCCCTAAAAAACGGTGCTCTATTCCAATGTAATAAAGGTTGTTTACCTTGCCTTTTAACCTGACATAATCCTTTTCGGTGGTCAGGATCATTTCCTTGGAATTAAAAAGTGCGATTTCCTTATCTGTAAAAAAGTGATGGTCCCTAAATTCCAGATGGTCAAAGATCACGGATGCATCATTGAGATAGGCGAGCAAAGGTGCCGGATTGGCAATACCCGTAACCAACAACACCTTCTTACCCCTCAGCTCTTCCAGTTCCAAACTACCCCCCTCTCCTTGCAAAAGGGTATCATACACAAGCGTACTGAACAACACTTGCTGATGTTTTAATGGTTGAAGTTTACTGGTAATCTGCCCCTGATCTCCCAAACTTAAATTAGGAGGACATTTGGTTACCACGATAAGGTCGGCTCGGCCTGCCTCTTTCTTCCCATCCCTTAAATTTCCACTTGGCAAATACCAGTCATCCACATATAAATTTCCGTAGGCGGTTAAAAGAATAGAGAAGGCAGGTTTTACCTTTCGATGTTGAAAGGCATCATCCAATAGGATCAGATCAGGCTTTTCGTCTTTTTCCAATACCGCTATGCCATGCCTCCTATCGGCGTCCACGACCAAGGAGATTTGAGGGTATTTCTTAAAAATCTGAAAAGGCTCATCGCCAATATGTTCTACTGAGGTAGAGGGTCCCGCTTTTAAAAACCCCTTGGTTTTTCTTCCATAACCCCTGCTGAGGACTGCCAACCTTCGATTATCCTTTAAGAGCGCAATTAGATATTCGATCATGGGGGTTTTTCCTGTTCCCCCAACACTTAAATTACCGACACAAATGGTTGGAGTGTCATATGAATTGGATTGAAATAGTCCATAATCGAACATCATATTTCTTATATAGACCACCAATCCATAGATCAGGGAAATTGGAAACCCTATTTTTCTAAGTAGCTTCATCGGAACGAAAATATAATATTTTATCTTTGAAGGGCTATAAAATTCAAAAATGATCGTAAACGAAGTTACCGGAATACTTGAGGAATTGGCGCCTTTGGCCTATGCAGAAGATTTTGACAACGTAGGCCTTCTCATTGGCGACAAAAATATGGAGGTCACTGGGATCTTAGTGACCTTGGACACGTTGGAAAATGTGGTTGACGAGGCCATAGAAAAAAACTGCAACCTTATCATCAGTTTCCATCCCATTATATTTAGCGGTTTAAAGAAAATTACGGGTAAAAACTATGTGGAACGGGTAGTTCTCAAATGCATCAAAAATGATATTGCACTATATAGCATGCATACCGCACTGGACAATGCACGAATAGGCGTAAACTCTAAAATATGTGAAGTTTTAGGGATTCAAAATCCAAAAATCCTGATCCCTCAAAAAGGGACCATTAAAAAATTGACAACCTATGTTCCAAAAGCCCATGCCCAAGAGCTTAAGGAAGCCCTATTTAGGGCGGGCGCAGGCAATATTGGAAACTACAGCAATTGTAGTTTCTCCGTGAATGGCACTGGAAGCTATAAAGCAGGAGAAAATGCCAATCCGACCATAGGAGAAATTGGACAGGTGCACTACGAGGAAGAAACACAGATCAGCGTTACCTATGCCAAGGCAGACCAGTCCCATATTATCAACGCCCTTATACAGACACACCCCTATGAGGAAGTCGCCTACGAAATCCACACCCTGGAGAACAAAAATCAGCATATTGGCATCGGTATGGTAGGAATCCTGAAAAAACCTATGGACGAAGAGGAATTTATGAAATGGGTTAAAAAACAAATGAACGTCTCTTGTATCCGACATTCCAATTTAATGGGGAAAAAGATCAAAAAAGTAGCCGTTTTGGGAGGCAGTGGCTCATTTGCTATTGCCGCCGCCATTGGGGCAAAAGCCGATATTTTTATCACGGCCGACCTTAAATATCATCAATTTTATGAAGCGGAGAACAAAATAGTACTTGCAGATATTGGACATTTTGAAACAGAGCAGTTTACAAAAAATCTATTAGTTGACCATCTTACAAAAAAAATTCCTAATTTTGCAATCTCTTTAGCGGAGAGCATAACAAATCCCATCAAGTATTTTTAATATATGGCAACAAAAACAGAAGCAACAGCAGAAGAAAAATTAAGAGCATTATACGACTTGCAATTAATTGATTCTCGGGTTGACGAAATACGTAATGTTCGTGGAGAACTACCTTTGGAAGTAGAAGATTTAGAAGATGAGGTGCTTGGCCTTAAAACAAGATTGGATAAGTTAAAAACCGATGTTGAAACCATCAACTATGAAATAACTGCCAAAAAGAACCTTATTGACGAATCTAAAGCTTTGGTTAAGAAATATACCGAACAACAAAAGAACGTTAGGAACAGTAGGGAGTTCAATTCCTTGACCAAAGAGGTGGAATTTCAAGAACTTGAAGTTCAATTGGCCGAAAAGAACATCAAAGAATTCAAGGCCCAAATTGAGCAAAAGAAAGAAGTTATTGCCCAAACCAAAGAACGTTTGTCTGAAAGAGAGGCCCATCTAAAACACAAAAAGAGTGAATTGGATGCCATCTTGGCCGAGACTGAAAAGGAAGAAAAGGCTTTGATCAAGAAATCTGCTGAATATGAAGATATGATTGAAGAGCGTTTGGTAAAAGCTTACAAACGTATCCGAAACAATGTTAAGAACGGATTGGCCGTAGTTCCGATCGAAAGGGGAGCCTCTGGAGGTTCTTTCTTTACCATACCACCACAGGTGCAGGTAGAGATCGCTTCACGTAAAAAGATTATCACTGATGAACACAGTGGAAGAATCTTGGTAGATCCTGTTTTGGCAGAAGAAGAGCAAGAGAAAATGCAAAAATTGTTCTCCAAGTTATAAGAAGAACATTTTATAGCAAATAAAAAAGCCAGCATTATCAAGCTGGCTTTTTTTATGAAGTACAATCCCACTACAACAGCTCCAAAATGCGCTGTTCTACTTCTTGGGAATCCCATTTTTCCTCTATTTGGGGCATTTGCATGATTTGTTTCATGATTTGTTCCTGAGCGTCTCCAATGGCCAGTGCTTCGGCATACGTTCCATCAGAAAAGGTCACCCTGGAATAGCTTGGAATCCATTTTTCAGGATACTTTTCGGAAAATCGACGTTCTATCTTCTTCTGCAACAAAAACATGGGATCGGCCGTTTTACTGCTCATTTCCATGAAATTGCGATAGCTCAATTCTGCTATGGCATCTGCATTGGGCTTGCGCAGTTCCTGATAAGCTTGGAAAGCTGCACTCCAATCGTCCCCACTTTTTTCCAGTAACTCACATAGAACATAAATATCCTCAAAGCCAGCGTTCATGCCCTGACCATAAAATGGAACAATCGCATGGGCCGAGTCCCCCACCAAAGCAACTTTATCCCAATACGTCCAGGGATAACATTTGGTAGTGACCATGGCGCTGGTAGGATTATTAAAGAAATCATGGGTTAGGTTTTCTATATCCTGCATCACATTCGGGAAATAGGCCGTAAAGAACTTTTTGGCATCCTCTTTCGTCTTAATAGTCTCAAAGGAAACTTCTCCCTCAAAAGGCAGGAACAGGGTACAGGTAAAACTACCGTCCAAATTGGGCATGGCGATAAACATAAATTTTCCCCTCGGCCAGATATGGAAAGAATGCTTGTCTAGCTTGTGTGTCCCATCATCATTTGCAGGAATGGTAAGCTCTTTGTACCCTACATCTATAAATTCTTGCGAATAATCAAAACGGCTACGGCGCTGCATTTTGTGCCTGACCCTAGAAAAAGCGCCATCGCATCCGAATATAACATCATATTCATATTCTTCCCAGGCTCCTTTCTCCGTTTCTCCAGTGAATATTTTTGCATTGGGCAGATCTACATCCCATACCTTCTCCTCGAATCGAAATTCCACTCCGGCTTCCTCCGCCAAATCGATCATCCTTCTGTTCAACACCCCTCTTGAAATGGACCAAATAGCCTCTCCCTCTTTACCGTATTTCTGAAAATACAGTGGTTGCCCAACAACATGCATCGCCCTTTTATCCAATGGAATGGCAATCTTTTTGATCTCATCTTCTATTCCAATTGCTTTCAAAGACTTCCATCCCCTATTGCTCATTGCCAGATTTATGGATCGACCGGAAAATTGAACATTTCTTATATCCGGTCTACGATCAAATACAGTGATGGTATGCCCTGCTTTTCTTAAGTAAAGTGCCAATAAAGAACCCACCAGTCCTGAACCAACTATTGCAATGTTTTTAGGAGTTTGTGCCATGCTTGCCCATAAGGGGATAATGTTAAGTTGTAAAAATACTAAATTTAAAAAACACAACTCCTAGGAATAATGGTATAACCGAAAGGATTTAGGTAGGAATTATAAATACTTCAAAATATTGTTTAATTTTTTATTATTTTTGTTAAACATATTAATTTCATGATGCATTACTCCAAAGAACAGCTATTACAATTGAATTCTAGGTTCAGGGCCAATTTGATCAATAGTTGTACCGGCTATAAATCTTCAAATCTTTTGGCCACCAAATCCCCAAACGGAACATCCAATCTGGCCATTTTCAATTCCGTGGTCCACATTGGAAGCAATCCGCCCATGTTGGGGTTCATTCTCCGCCCCTTGACCGTAAAAAGGAATACTTATGAGAATTTCAAGTCCTCCGGATATTTTACGGTAAACCAAATTCCCAGTAACATCATTAAAAAGGCCCATGAAACATCGGCTAAATACGAGGAGGACATTTCGGAGTTTGCCAAATCACATTTGACAGAGGAATTCATGGAAGGATTCCAAGCGCCTTTTGTCAAAGAAAGCCATATAAAAATGGCGTGCCGTTACTTGAGCGAATATGAGATCAAAGAAAACGGATGTCTTCTTATTATTGGGGAAATATTGGACATTTATCTACCCAAGGATATTGTAAATGAAGATGGATGGGTCCATCTGGACAAGGTTGATACCACCGCAATTATTGGATTGGACGGCTATGCCCTTCCCAAAATTCTGGACCGATTTTCATACGCCAGGCCCGATCAAGAATCCCATTCCATATATCATGGCACATAAAAAACCGAATTTACCCAGTAAAATTTGCGTCACCTGTGGACTACCCTTCCTTTGGAGAAAAAAATGGGAGAAGCATTGGGAAGAAGTAAAATACTGTAGTGAACGGTGTCGCCGCAATAAATAAACGATTATGAATAATTTAGTCTGGTTCAGAAATGACCTAAGAACAAAGGACAATCAGTCACTTTTCAATGCCTGTACCGAAAGAGAAGACCAGGTAATTGGGGTGTACTGTTTTGATCCCAGACATTTTGACCAAGGACCTTTCGGCTTTAAAAAGACAGAAAAGTACAGGGCCAGATTCCTGGTGGAAACGGTTCTGGACTTAAAGAAAAATCTTGAGAAACTCAATATCCCCTTGCTTGTTTACCATCAAAAACCTGAGGTTCTCATCCCTACCTTGACAAAACAATTCAAAATAGACCATATTTACCTTCAAAAAGAATGGACTTCCGAAGAAAACAAGGTTTTGGAAGCTGTAAAATCCTATTTACCATCAACTACTGCCTTAAAAGAAAATTACGACCAGTTCCTTTTTCATCCAGAGGACATACCCTTTGATCGCATGGAACATGTTCCAGAGGTTTTTACGGCATTTCGCAAAAAGTTAGAAAAATATTCCGCCATAAGGCCTTGCCTACATGACCCATCACCAAGGCTACCGGAACATTTGATATCCAATGACACTGCGGTTCCAACCCTTGAAGATTTAGGATTTCAAGCATTTTCCATTGACCAAAGATCTGCCTTCCCATTCCAAGGAGGAGAGACAAAAGCCCTAAGTAGAATTGAGAACTATTTTTGGGAAACCAAGAACTTGGCAACCTATAAGAGAACAAGAAATGGACTTGTAGGTGAGGCCTATAGTTCAAAACTATCCCCTTGGCTGGCCAATGGCAGTATTTCTCCGCGTACCATCTATTGGGAGGTGAAGCACTTTGAACAGGAGGTCCAAAAGAACCAAGACACTTATTGGCTTGTATTTGAACTTATTTGGCGCGATTATTTCAAATATATTTCTCTCAAACACCGCTCCAAAATTTTTCAAATAGGTGGACTCCTCAATAAGAACTACGATTGGGGTACCGATGACCGAAAGAAAGCACAATGGATCAATGGGCACACCAAATATCCGTTTGTCAATGCAAACATGAAGGAGTTGGCCCTTACGGGCTGGATGAGCAATAGGGGCAGACAGAATGTAGCCAGCTTTTGGGCCAAGGAAATATGTCAGGATTGGCGTATTGGAGCGGCCTATTTTGAAAGTATGCTGTTGGATTACGACGTGCATAGCAATTGGGGCAACTGGATGTACAATAGTGGGGTGGGCAATGATCCCAGAGACCGGAAATTCAATATTGGCAGACAAGCTGAAATGTATGACCCATCGGGCAAATTTCAAAAATTATGGTTACAGGAATCCCTATTCTGAGAGAACAAAACAAAAACGAAGCATGAAGACATTACGATTGATATTGGGAGACCAACTGAACTTAAAACATCCGTGGTTTAATGACGTAGATCCAGAGGTAACCTATCTCATGGCCGAGATGCGTCAGGAAACAGATTATGTGACACACCACATCCAAAAAGTAGTGGCCTTTTTCCAAGCGATGAGAGAGTTTTCAAACGAACTAAAAGAAAAAGGGCACCAAGTAATCTACCTTCAGATCAGTTCCTCTGATAACCCTCAGGCATTGGATGAAATTATCCAAAATAACATTGAAAAAATAAAGGCCGATAAATTTGAATACCAATGGCCAGATGAATACCGGTTGGACCAACAATTAATTCAAATTTGCCAAGACCTTTCCATTGATTCCGAAGCATGTGACAGTGAACATTTCTTTACCTCACGATATGAGCTTAAGGATTTCTTTGAAGGCAAGAAGCAATTGGTCATGGAATCTTTCTACCGTATGATGCGTAAGAAGCATGACATCATGATGGTGAACGGACAACCGGACGGGGGAAAATGGAACTACGACCAAAGCAATCGTAAAAAGTGGAAAGGAGACCCAGAAATTCCGCACGAGCGTGGTTTTAGAAAAAACGTCACTTCCTTGGTTGAGGAAATACAGGCTTCAGGAGTAAATACCATAGGTACTATAGCGCCCGAAAACTTTAATTGGCCTACCTCCAGAGCAGATACTCTTTCTGTGTTGAACTATTTCTGCAAGAATCTATTGATCCATTTTGGTGATTACCAAGATGCCCTACATACAGACCAATACTACCTTTTCCACTCCAGACTATCGTTTGCCATGAACAGCAAGATGATTTCACCAAAAGAAGTCATTGACAAGGTATTGGATCATTACTATGAGCATACGGACCAAATCCATATTTCCCAAGTAGAAGGATTTATAAGACAAATATTAGGTTGGCGGGAATACATGCGCGGTATTTATTGGAAAGAAATGCCAGGGTATAAAGACAAAAATGAACTTGATAACCACAATAAGCTGCCCGATTTCTTTTGGACAGGCGATACCAAAATGAATTGCCTGCACCATGCCATATCCCAAAGCCTGGAAACTTCCTATGCCCACCATATCCAGCGATTGATGATTACCGGTAATTATGCCCTACTTACACAAACCCACCCTGATGCCGTGGACGCCTGGTATCTGGGCATTTATATTGACGCCATTGAATGGGTTGAGATTACCAATACCAGAGGGATGAGCCAATTTGCGGATGGTGGTATTGTGGCGACCAAACCTTACGTAAGCAGCGCCAATTACATCAATAAAATGAGCAATTATTGCAGCAGTTGCCATTATAGCCATACCAAAAAAACTGAAGACAATGCGTGCCCCTTCAATGCCCTATATTGGAACTTCTTGGATGAAAAAAAAGAGCATTTCCAAAATAACCAACGCATGGGCATGATGCTGAACCTGCTTAACAAAAAGGATAAAAAAGAACTGGCTGCTTTAAAGGAAAGGGCACAACAAATAATAGCGCATCCTGAAAACTTCTAAGTCCCCATTCATTTTTTTGACGTTCCTTCATCCAAAATCAGAAGATGAAACGTATGTATATTGTTCATTCCGCTTAGGCGCCTATATATAGAAAAAGTCCTTCCCAATGATTTGGAAAGGACTTTTCACTTTTATTTATAACTGGAATTATTTTAAAATTCCATCTACAATACCGTAAGCTATGGACTCCTCGGCATTCATCCAAAAATCCCTATCAAAATCTTTCCTCACCTTTTCAAAATCCTGACCACAGTTATCTGCCAAAATTTGGGCACTTAGGTCACGTGTTTTTAATATTTCACGTGCTTGGATTTCTATGTTTGAAGCTTGTCCCCTTGCCCCACCACTTGGTTGGTGGATCATTACTTGGGCATGTGGCTGAATAAAGCGTCTCCCCTTTTTTCCTGCCGACAACAGGATAGAACCCATTGAAGCCGCCAATCCCGAGCAAACGGTAGAAACAGGGCTTTTCAATGATTTGATGGTATCGTAAATTGCAAAACCAGCGGTTACATATCCCCCAGGACTATTGATCACCAATTGTATTTCCTTATTGTTCTGTAAATCCAAATATAAAAGACGATCAATTACATGTTTAGCGGAATCGTCATCAACCATTCCCCATAAAAACACTTTTCTCTCCTCCAGCAATTTTTCGTCTATAGCTTCTTGTATCTTACCCTTTTTTGAACTCATTGTTAGTTTTCTTTATTGCACCCAAAAATAATCAATTTATCGGGATTTGTTATCCGAACAAACCCAGTGATTTCCCAAATATATACCTAAAAGGATTTATATTTGTGAAAAGTTAAATAATATGAGAAAATATACCCTCCTTTTTGCTTTGGCTACCTTGATTTTTATCAGCTGTAAGTCAGATAAAAAAAACGAATCCAAATCTGAAGTAGCCGAACTGACCATCTTGGAAAAAGTGGCCAATGCCCACGGGATCGAGAAATGGAACAGTCTAAAGGAATTGGAATTTACCTTTAATGTGGATAGGGACACTACCCATTATGAACGTTCTTGGAAGTGGAACACAAAGTCCAATGATGTTACCGCCATGAGCGCCACCGATACCATTGTATACAATAGAAAAAGTGTGGATAGTCTTACCATAAAGACTGATGGTGGATTTATAAACGACAAATATTGGTTGCTTGCCCCTTATAATCTTGTGTGGGACAAGGACAATTTTACCTTTGAACACGAGACTGAGGCCATTTCCCCAATTAGTGGTACGCCCATGCAAAAATTGACCATTGTTTACGGCAATGAGGGCGGCTACACTCCTGGAGATGCTTATGACTTTTATTTTGGGGACGACTACATCATCAAAGAATGGGTTTTTAGAAAGGGAAACAGCCCTGAGCCCTCTACTATGACCACTTGGGAGGATTATATGGACGCAGATGGCTTAAAAATATCCAGAATGCACCAAAACAAGGATAGGGACTTTAAACTATATTTTACCAATATCAAGGCAGTTACGCAGTAGCCCAATGGCCTACTTCTTTTTATTAAAGCCAAATGTTGCAAACAATACCACAATACAACAACCCAACAGGGTCATAAAACTTAACTTCAAAGAGGAAGATTCAGCCAAATAACCTAGGATCACAGGTCCCAAGAGAAATCCCGAGACTCCTGTACCGGCAATAAAAGCAACCCCTTGGGATGTTTTGACACCCTTGATATTGCCTCCAATTCGGAAGAGCTCGGGTACAATGGCGGAGAATCCCAATCCTATAAAGGCGAAGCCTAAAATGGCCAGAAATGTATAGGTAGTCAGAACCAAGAAATATCCCATAATGGCCACCAATGCTCCCAGGGCCACAATCTTTATTGAACCTATTTTGGCACTGATCCCATCCCCCAAAAACCTTCCTACGGTCATGGTGATGGAAAATGCCAAAAAACCGGCACCTATCAAGGAGACCGGGGCGTTGCTGATTTCCTGTAAAAAGATTCCACTCCAATCTACAATAGCCCCTTCGCTTCCCATAATAACGAAAGAGACCACTCCAATTAAAAATAGCGGTCTGAAATTCTTCAATTTAAAAGGTTCCTTTTCAATGGGCGGAGAAACTATATGGATATAATTCCTGTAGAAAAACACGTTTACGACAAGGACCAATAGTATTGCCAGGATAATATGGAGCACGGGATTGTCCAATAGGAATATCATAAAACTGCCCAGACCGGCCAATACTCCTCCAAGACTAAAAAATCCATGGGAAGCCGACATAAAATGCTGTCCATCTTCCTTTTCAATCTCGGTCACCAAGGTATTCATGGAAATATCCAAAAACCCATTAGCAGCACCATATAGGTACAGTGCCCCAAGTAAAACATAATAATTAGGCGCCACAAAGGGCAGAAGTGCCGCTATACTGATCAAAAGAACACCATACCAGGTGGCCTTTCCCACTCCAATGGCATTAATGATTTTAGAAGCCAAGGGGAAAATTGTAAAATTTCCCAGTGAAAGAAAAAATAGGGCAAATCCCAAGCTCGCCTTATCTATTCCGAGATCTCCCTTGACCTGGGGAATGTAAATGGCCCAAGTCCCAAATAGGATATTTAAACTTGCAAAAGCCCAGGCCGGGGCAAAATATCTAGGATTTGAAAGAATAAGCCGCAAAGACTTCATAGGCTATGGTACTTTGAACGGCCAAAAATACTTATTTCTTTAAGACTCCCGCTTTTAAAATTTGTCCAAATCTGTACATGTCCTCATAAGAACAATAGAAGGGTGCGGGCGCCAATCGTATTACATTGGGTTCCCGCCAATCCGTGATAACGCCATTTTCCATTAAGTAATCGAACAAGGGCCGTCCTTCCCCATGAAGGAAGACCGATAATTGGCAGCCTCTTTCTTTTGGTGTTATTATTTCGAAAGTACTGTCCACCTCCTTATCGATCTCATGGAGAATAAACTCCAAATAGGCTGTAATCTTATTGCGTTTTTCTATTAGCGCATCCATTCCCACTTCTTCGAAAAGTTCCAAGCATGCCAAATAGGGAGCTACAGATAATATTGGTGCATTGCTCAGTTGCCAGGCATCCGCATTTTCCATGGGCTCAAATTCTGGTTTCATCAAAAAACGGGTATCCCTTTTGGTACCCCACCAACCTTCGAACCTAGGGATATCCTTACGATTCAAATAGCGTTCGTTAACAAAGACCCCGGAAGCGTTGCCAGGTCCGCTGTTCATATATTTATAGCTGCACCAAGATGCAAAATCCACATCCCAATCATGCAATTTCAATTTGATATTTCCTGCAGCGTGTGCGAGGTCCCACCCCACAAAGGCTCCTTGGGCTTTACCTGCTTTGGTAATGGTTTCCATATCAAATACCTGTCCGTTGTAATAATTGACACCACCGATAAGGACCAAGGCCAGTTCATCGCCCACCTCTTCAATAGTCTGCAAAATATCCTCGGTCCTCCAAAAATTCTCCCCTTCCCTTTTCTTTACCTCTACAATGGCATCATTACTATCAAACCCATGAAAGCGAACCTGACTCTGTAACATATACTGATCGGAGGGGAATGCTTTTTCCTCGCAGATTATCCTATACCTTTTTTTGGTAGGCCTGTAAAAAGAGACCATCAATAAATGAAGGTTTACGGTAAGTGTGTTCATTACCGTTACTTCTTCGGGTTTTGCGCCCACTACTTTGGCCAATGGGGCGGCCAATCTTTCATGGTAATCCCACCAAGGCTTGTCCGCATAAAAATGCCCTTCCACAGCAAGCTCCTTCCAATCGGTCATAACCTCATCCACAAATTTCTGTGTACGTTTCGGCTGAAGCCCCAGAGAATTTCCCGTAAAATATATGACCTGTTTCCCATCTACCTTTGGAAAATGAAACTCGTCACGATATTTGCGAAGCTTGTCTTCTGCATCCAATTGTTGAGCGTATTCGAGGGTATTTTTAAATTGCATAGGGTAGTTTTTCGGTAAAAATACGATATCAAAAAAGAATTAATTCTTAATATTACGGTAAGATTCGTCAGGATTTATGGGTGTTCAATCTCATTTCAATGATGTGCTTTTTAAATCCAACCCGTTCATAAGCCTTGATAGCCGGAATATTATCATCATAGACCGTTAACCTGATCTCTGTCATTCCTTTGGCGGAAGCCCATTTTTTTAATACTTCAATGATCAATTGATTAACACCCTGCCCCCTGTATTCGGGAGCCGTATACATAAATCCCAAATAGGCATATTCCTTGTGGTCCAAATAGGGTCGTGCCTGTTTGATCAGGGCATAACCTGAGGCAATCACCACTCCATGGATTTCCACTACTACAACCTCTATATCGTCCGAGAGGATATATTCCTTTAAGTCGTAATAATGTACCGGATCCTGTTTAATAGTTGGGTCAAAAGGACGTTCAGCTACAATAATACCTTGTTCAAAACCCAATAAGGTTTCCAGATCATCAATAGTGGCCTTTCTACATGTAAAATCTTTCATGGTCTCTAACTTGGTTTGGCAAACGAATCAATCGCGGGTCCTGCTCAAAAATAGCATATAATTACATAATTTTGCAAAAACGTATCCATGCATTTCTTATCCCCTTTATTGGAAAACTATATTGCAGAACATTCCGAACCGGAACCTTTGGTACTCCAAGAACTCACTAGGGAAACCCATCTAAAAGTTATACAGCCCCGGATGATCACAGGACATTTTCAGGGTAGGGTTTTGAGCGCGCTCTCCAAAATTATTTCTCCCAAGAACATCCTTGAAATAGGTACTTATACCGGGTATTCGGCCATATGCCTTGCCGAAGGTTTACAAAAGGACGGGGAATTGCATACCATTGATGTCAATGAAGAACTGGGAGGCATACAACGGCGATATTTTGATAAGAGCGGGTATGGACATCAAATTGTCCAGCACGTAGGCGATGCCGTTAAGGTGATCCCGACATTGGATGTGGTTTTTGACCTTGTTTTTATAGATGCCGGCAAGACCAGCTACGATGCCTATTTTGAAGCCGCCCTTGCAAAAACAAGACAGGGAAGTATTATCCTTTCGGACAACGTGCTCTGGTCAGGCAAGGTGGTTGAACCGTTGCAACCCAATGACAAAGCTACCAAGGTGTTGTTGGACTATAATAAAAAACTGAAGGAAGACCCACGGGTAGAAACGGTATTGCTACCTATAAGGGATGGGTTGACGCTAAGTAGGGTGTTATAAATTTATGGTACAGCCAATAAAACAAAAAGGCCGATAGGGTGCCTACCGTTGCCCCGACCAAAATATCTATTGGGTAATGCACCCCAACATAGATCCTACTGAACGTAAACAACAGGGGCCAGATATAAAAGAATGAAACCCATTTATATTTAGGTCTCAAAAAAAGGAAAACCAGGGTTGTTATGGAAAAAGAACTGGAAGCATGACCAGAGAAAAAGCTGTATCCGCTTGGACTTCGCAAAATCCGGATCACCTTATTTATTTCCTCGTTGTTGTTGGGTCTTAACCTTGCCACAAATTCCTTTGTAAGATCTGTAAACCCCATAACAAAAGCTACCAAGACCAACACGGTCAGTGTCATGAACATAGCTTCCTTTTTAGGATACTTGATCCAGAGCAATATAAAAAACAAAACAAACAAAGGGGTCCATGTGCTGATATTGGTTACTGTGGACCAAAACACGTCATAATCTTCAATCCCCAGACTATTAAGGTAGATAAAGATATTACGATCCCATTCCGCAATTTTCTCGAGCATCAATTAACTTACTTTCTCTTGATAACACCAGTGACTTCGTCCACGCTGTCCTTAACCTTATCAATTTCACTCTTGATGTCCTTGGTAAAGCTTGTGTCGATGCCCTGCTTATCCGCAGTTTTATAAATTTCTTGTTTGATATCTTCGGTTGCGTCTTTCAATTGTCGCATACCTTTCCCCAGACCTCTAGCGATATCCGGTATTTTGTCAGCACCAAATACCATTACCACAATAAACATGATAAAGAATATCTCGCCACCGCTTATGAACAATAATACATTTGCATACATACCACAAATATAATGAGAAGTTTGGCAGCTAAATAAAAAAGCCCTGCCAAATTAGTTAAAATTTACTTCGTCCGAGCTAGGCTCCCAACCCTGCGGTAGGAGAAGATCAGTTCCGTTGGCATCAACCATAAAAAAAGCCCCAACTACATTAAAAGCAATTGGGGCCTTATTGGTACTATTTAAAATTACTCTCCTTTGATACTATCCTTGAACTGATCAAAGTCTGATTTCTCATCTTTTTTAGGCCATGAGTTGTTGGTTGTATCTATATCTGCAGTTTCTGCTTTTGGATCTACCACAATGCCCACCAATTCTTTTTGTGTGGCCATTACCCTTTTTACCTCTTTATCACTTTTTCTCCAAATTTCTGGCGGATAGGTAATATTTTCCTTGGAACCATCAGCATAGGTATATTCCACGATGATAGGCATTGGAATCCCTCCCGGTTTGTCAAAGGTGATCTCATAGAAGTACTTTGGCTCCTTAACGGCAGCTCTTTCGGTAGCTGTCATATTGTCCATCATGTACTCATTTAAGGTCTTTGAATTTTCTGAAGGCGCCTTTCCTTTAAGTGCAGCATTGGCATCCTCACTATCTTCTTCGGCCAAATAAACCAATGGTGGCAAATCTGCCTCCGTGATGTTCCTTTCGGCCATATATTCCTGCATCTTCTTGGTAGGTCTATCAGATACAAAGAATTTTTTCACTTCTTTCACTCCTATATCCACATAGTCCGTGGTATAGAACCAACTTCTCCAGAACCAATCCAAATCTACTGCCGAAGCATCTTCCATGGTACGGAAGAAATCTTCAGGTGTTGGGTGTTTGAACATCCAACGGTGTGAGTAGGTCTTAAATGCATGGTCGAACAATTCTTTGCCCATAATAGTTTCCCTAAGAATATTCAAGGCTGTAGCCGGTTTACCGTAAGCATTGTTACCCAATTGGTATACATTTTCGGGATTTTCCATGATCGGGGCAATAGTACTTTGATCGCCACTCATGTAAGGTACGATCTTGGACGGTTCACCCCTTCTCGAAGGATATTTTTCATTGGGGGCAATCACTTCTGGAAAAGCCTCTCCAAATTCCTGTTCTGCTATGTACTGCATAAAGGTATCCAAACCTTCGTCCATCCAGCCCCATTGACGCTCATCTGAATTCACGATCATAGGGAAGAAGTTATGTCCAACTTCATGTATGATCACACTGATCATACCATATTTTACACGGTCAGAAATGTTTCCATTTTCATCGGGTCTTCCGTAGTTCCAACAGATCATAGGATATTCCATCCCTTGATTTTTGGCGTGGACAGAGATTGCTTTGTGATATGGATAATCGAAGGTGTGTGCGGAATACGATTTTAACGTATGCGCCACGGCTTTGGTTGATAGGTCTTCCCACAATGGATTCCCTTCTTTGGGATACATGGATACCGCCATAACGTCCCTAGCACCAAATTTAACGGCCTGCATGTCCCAGATAAACTTTCGTGAAGTGGCGAATGCAAAATCCCTAACATTCTGGGCCTTTAATTTCCATGTTTTTGTCTTCTCTGAAAAGCCTTTTTCTGCTTCCTCAGCTTCTGCTTGAGAAACAATAATTACAGGCTTGTCGTATGATTTTTTGGCTTTCTCATAGCGTTCCATCATCGTTTTGGTGAAGACCTCTTTCCTATTCTTAAGCTCTCCGGTACCATCTAAAATGTGGTCTGCAGGAACGGTTATGTTCACCTCATAATCCCCGAAGGTCAATGCGAACTCCCCACTGCCCCAAAATTGATGGTTCTGCCATCCTTCCACATCGCTGTAAACAGCCATTCTCGGAAAGAATTGCGCTATAACATACGCCCTATTGCCATCGGCAGGGAAATACTCGTATCCTGATCTCGCCCTATTCACGGTATGGTCAGGTATGTTGTACCACCATTTAACAGAAAAAGAAACTTGGGCCTTACTTTTCAATGGCTGCGGTAGGTCTACACGCATCATTGTTTGGTTTATCGTATATGGCAAATCCTTTCCAGAAGCGTCCTTTACATATTCTATGTTGAAACCTCCATCGAAGTTTCCTGTCAAATACTTTTGTACGAATCCTTCTGTAGGCTCCGCCAAAGGAACCCCTTCCCCATCTTTTAAAAGGGATTTGGAATCTTTGGTCCTAACGTTCTGATCCAATTGAAGCCAAAGGAATTCAAGATCATCAGGTGAATTATTGATATAGGTAATGGTTTCTGTACCGTAGATTTTGGCATTTTTGTCGTCCAACAAAATATCCATCTTATAATTGGCCTGCTGCTGGTAGTAGTCGGGGCCAGGAGCACCTGATGCAGACCTATAGGTGTTGGGAGTGGCAAACTCTTGGTACATTTGCCTAAATTTACTTTGGGCCGTATGCCCTGGTTCCCGTTCTTTCTTCACTTCTTCCTGTGCGGTCACTGTGGCCGCGAACAAAAACAAAAGAGAAGCAAAACAATACTTTAGTTTGTTCATTTTCTTAAAAAATTTTTAGTCGCGGGAAATTACCCATTTTTTAAGAAATCGATTGAAGAAGTTATAATTTTAACATTCCTTTATTATTATCCTTCATCAGCACAAAACTTTTCTTGTTGCCATTGATTTTAAAATGCAATACATTTTGCTGCTCTTCGAACAAATCTGTGAGCACTTCGTTTTGGAGTTCTATGGTTTTAATTTTGGATAATTTGATTTTAGGAACCTCAAGATAGCAGACCATGACATCATTGTCATATTTTTTACCCAAAAATTTATACGCTATCTGCTTCCCGTCTACCCAAATGAGCATTTTGGACCTCAGGTATTTTTCGATATGGAAATCGGCGGTTTTTGATTCCAGAGGTGTTGCCAGATTCGTATGCACACCATAACGCTCTTCCAAAATATCCTCAAAATCATCGATAAAGATCCTCGATGTAATTTGAAGTGCCTCGTCTTTTTCTGAATACTGCACATTAGTGACACTCAGGTAAAACTTATGCGCCGCCGTAAAGGCCAGTAATGGCAACAATAGCAGTAAAAATCCTTTTTTTATTCCTTGTAACCTCATTATATTTTATTATTAAACAATTTATGTGCCAAAACATGTTGCATGACAAGTTGAACATTTGACTAGTCCAAATCGTTATTGGCTCTATACACTACGCTCTTCTTTTTAAAGAAACTCCATATTTTCAATCGGTCTTGGGTATCCACCAGACCGCTAAATTCGGCATCAACTTCACAGAAATACATAAAGTCATCAATTCTGGAAATTGGAATTTTTAAATCCTGAACAAAAAGGGAATCCGCGTAGAAGGCCTTGACCCGCTCTGTCCTGGCATAAGTTTCCTCCAATTTCAATTGTTTCTTCAACATTTTGGTCCTACCGGAGATGCCGTTCAAGATGGGATTCAATGGCACAATTCCCCCTCCCGAGGTAGCCTCATGCAGAATTCTTTCGGTCTGTGTCCAGGTCTTGGCGTAGGCATTGGGCAGATTCAAAGTAGATGCCGTGACTACTGGTTCTGTTTTCAATTCTTCCAAATCCTTGGTAATATCGCCCGATAGGCTATACGGCCTTACCACTACTTCGTCCAATTCTGTTAGGGCATCTTCCATGGTTATAAAAAGGCTTTTGCTATCCAAGACGGACTGGGTGACGACCAATTCTTTTTTTTTGAACTGCACTGCAGAAAAAACCAAGGTGTCGTTCAGGGCGACTGCAATCTTAAAAAAACCTTCCGCACTGGTTATGGTGGCCCTATTTGTTGTGGTATTGATCACATGGGTAGCGGCCACATCTCCGCTTTCGTTCAGGACACGGCCTTCCAATTCCTTGGAAAAAAAAGTCTGTGCTCCTGCAGAAACACCCATCAGGAAGAAACTTATGATTACAACCTTACTTCTCAGTGTCCAATTCTTTAAGATACAATTTACTGTAGGTCACCAAGAAATCGATCAACTGAAACTCGTTGTCCTTTTTCAACAGGGCTTGGGTAGGGATCTTATCATCGCAATAGACCAGGAAACTATCAATTTTATCCTGCGGCAGGTTTAGGTCTTCCACAAAAAAGCGGTCATCATATACTTGTCGCATTACATCGCTCAATTTAATCGGCGCTTTTGATTCCACTTCCCCCTTTTCGTTGGACTTGAACAGCGCTTTGAAAATATTGACAAAATTAAGTCCGTACTGCATCCCTCTATCCTGTTGTGATAATGCTATATTCTCCACTTCTGTTGAACGGTCTATTTCATAATCATACTGTTTTTGCAATCTATCATTCTGTAATTGCAGAAATTTTTCTTGGTTCTCGGGACTCACTATTACTTCATCCAACTCGGTCACCTTTTCATTTACCTCTACCACCAATCTATTGTTATCTATCATTTCTTGCGTCACCTTCACTTGTAATATTTGGTAATTGACAGCGGTAAAGACAAGCTCGTCCCCAGCTTTTACCCGAATCGCAAATTCTCCATCATCATTGGTGATGGTAGCATATTCAGAAGTTGTATTGATCACGTTCTCATTGGGCACGTTGGAACTTCTGTACAGCACCTTTCCCCTTAAAAGGGTACGGCCATCATCCTGTGCATTTGTTATTCCAAAACCAAGCAAAAGAAAGGCAAATATCATTAGATTTTTCATAGTAGCAATTTAGTGTATCTTATCGGTTGGGCGATTGTCACTAAAACAATATACGTCCTAATTAAAGTTACAAAAAAGAATGTTGAACACCGATATTAACATGGATAAAGAAAATGTAAGTTGTGTTCAAAAAAAAATATATCCCCATTAAACTTTTGTTAATTTGTATCCTTAAAGCGAATCCGAAACCATGAAAAAGTTATTATTGGCAAGCACCTCTACCCTCTTCGGGGAAACCTATCTATCCTATCTTACCAAGGATTTGGAAATATTTTTCAAAGATGTGGACACCATAACCTTTGTCCCGTTCGCCAGACCTGGTGGTATCACCCATGACGCCTATACCGAAGTGGTCGTTAAAGCCTTTGCCAAAATCAACAAAAAAGTGGTGGGACTGCACACTTATGCAGATCCAAAGGAAGGACTGGAAAAGGCCGAGGCTATATTTACGGGCGGGGGAAACACCTTCCTGTTGGTAAAACAGCTTCATGATCTGGGATTGATAGCCGTCATCAAGGAAAAAGTGGAGAGCGGCATCCCTTATATGGGTTCCAGTGCTGGCAGCAATATTGCCGGACCTACCATGCAGACCACCAATGATATGCCCATAGTATACCCTTCAAGTTTTAAAACCTTGGGGTTGGTCAATTTCAATTTAAATCCGCATTATCTGGATCCCAATCCCAATGGACGTCACAATGGGGAAACCCGTGAGACAAGGATCAAAGAATTTCACTGTTTCAATACCACTCCGGTGGTTGGCCTTAGGGAAGGCAACTTTATTTGGGTGGAAAATGGAAAGACACTCTTGAAAGGAAAAGGAACTGCCCGCATTTTTGAAGCCGGAAAAACCCCTTATGAGTCCGAAAGTATTCCGTTTTAGCACCGTTTAACCGATAAGTTCTCCGTTAAACGTTTGTAAGGGTATTTTGGCCCTATAATTTAGGGAAATGGTCAAATCGTTTTATTTTTATAGACTTGGCAATACCAAGGATAAATTCTTTGTCTATGAGATTAAAAGATGCCCTTTTTATTTCCCTAATATCCATTGGCACTTTGACTTACGGTCAAATAAAAATTGGTGACAACCCTCAAAATATCAATCAAGCTTCAGTATTGGAACTGGAGAGTACTTCAAGGGCATTGGTCATTACTAGGGTCAACTCTGCCCAGATGAATGCCATTGCTCCTTTAGCAGGCGCCCTGGTTTACAATACGGACAGTGAATGCATTCACTATTACAATGGAAACCAGTGGTTTAATCTCTGTGACGCGCTTGCCAATTCCATCAACATTAGTTTGGTGGACAATGGCGATGGGACTTATACCTTTAGCGATGCCAATAACAATATCACACAGATCAATAACCTCAATGAAAGTCTGGTTGTTGATGATGGTAATTTAATTTTAACGGATACCGCTGGAAATGCCATAAGTGTTGAGCTGCAGAATCTCAGTGCGCAGACCTTTACCACGGACGCCATTATCAACACCTTTCCAACCATTTTCATCACTCAGGATGCCTCTGGTAACAACTTCAATTTTGAGGTAGGAGTTATTGATGGCGAAAGTATTCAGGATGGCACAATTTTTCGTGAAGATCTGGCCCCTAATTCCGTAACGCAATCAAAATTGAGTCAAAACGCAGTGACAAACAATGCCATGGCGGATAATGCGGTTGGATCTCTGGAAATTATCAATGGCTCTGTGCAACCTGTAGATTTAGGCCCTGGGAGCAATAACCAGATTTTGACTACCAATGCCACAGGTGTTGTTCAGTGGGTGGACCAATCAGGGCTAGTTGCTGCCGATGAGGTAAGCTATAACAATGGCATTGCTGGATTAGCCGCCAATAATGTCCAGGATGCCCTAGATGAGGTGACAGGAAATATAAATACATTGACTGTTGCAGATATACTTACCCAGGGGAATAATGCAGGCAATCAAATCATCAGTAATCTTGCCGAACCTGTCTTGCCCCAAGATGCAGCGACAAGGAATTATGTGGATGCACAAGTTGGAAGTTCTGCACAAATTATTGTAAGTAGCAACACCCCAAATTCTATAGCAGCGGGTACAGATGGAGGGGCTCTATACAACGATGGAGATACGGATGACACCAATGAATTATCAAACCTATTTTTTAATGCCAGCACGAATATTTTAACCTTGACCAATCCTGCTACCCCTGCCAACGCAGTGGACCTTTCCAGTTTAAGTGATACCGGTTCAGACAACCAAAACTTAACTGGAGCTTCGCTTTCTGGCACGGTTTTGCAAATTGATATTGAAGATGGAAACTCTACATCGGTGGATTTAGGTGCATTAAGCGGCGTAGACACTGATGATCAACAAATTTCGCTCAGTGGCAATATTTTAACCTTGGAAGATGGTGGGCCACCAATTAACCTAGCACCATTTCTTGATAATACTGACAACCAGTCCATAACCGATTTCACCTTTGATAATACCTCCAATATTTTAACGATTACAATTGAAGGCGGAAATACAGATACAGCGGATTTATCTTTCCTTGCGGGAGCAGGGAATCCTGCTGCTGTTGATGTGACCTTTACACCTAATGGAAATACCACCAGTGACAACGTGCAATTGGCTATTGAAGAACTGCAAACAGAAATTGATGGAATCTCAGGGGGAGGGGCTGCCAACCCAAGCGATGAATTGATAACCAGCTTTACGCTTAACGGAACCGATTTAAATATTGCCGAAGGCGCCAATGTTTTGCCAGCGGTGGATCTATCGAGCCTGTTGGGAACTGATGATCAAGTTGCCAATGAAGTAGTATTCTCACCAATAGGTAACACAACAAGCAATAACGTTCAGGCAGCAATAGAAGAAATCCAAACACAGGTTGACGGATTGACTGCAGGTGGAGAGGTGAACACTGCGTCCAACCAAGGTGTGGGCGGAATTCCAATCTTCATTCAAAAAACCGGGGTTGATCTTGAATTCAAAAGTATAAACGCGGCATCCAATAAAGTTTCAGTGACCAACGATGGCCCCAACAATGAAGTAGATATTGATGTTAATGAGGCCAACCTAACCATAACTGAAAGTCAGATTTCTGATTTGACACATACAGTTGACACAGATAATCAAACTGCCCTACAAGTTCCTTTTACGCCCACCGGCAATACCACTAGTGCGGATGTACAAGCCGCGATTGTTGAGCTACAGACCGATATTGATGGAATAGCTACAGGTGGAGAGGTGAACACGGGTTCCAACCAAGGAGTGGGCGGAATTCCAATCTTCATCCAAAAAACCGGGATAGATCTTGAATTCAAAAGTATAAACGCGGCATCCAATAAAGTTTCAGTGACCAACGATGGCCCAAACAATGAAGTGGATATTGATGTTAATGAGGCCAACCTAACCATAACTGAAAGTCAGATTTCTGATTTAAGTCACACCCCAGCTGCGGCCGTTGTTACTTTTGCTCCCACGGGTAACACCACAAGTGCCAACGTTCAGGCGGCAATAGAAGAAATCCAAACCGAAGTTGACGGAATAGCGACAGGTGGAGAGGTGAACACGGGTTCCAACCAAGGTGTGGGCGGAATTCCAATCTTCATCCAAAAAACCGGGGTAGATCTTGAATTCAAAAGTATAAACGCGGCATCCAATAAAGTTTCAGTGACCAACGATGGTCCCAACAATGAAGTGGATGTTGATATCAACGAGACCAACCTAACCATAACGGAAAGTCAGATTTCTGATTTAAGTCACACCCCAGCTGCGGCCGTTGTTACTTTTGCTCCCACGGGTAACACCACAAGTGCCAACGTTCAGGCGGCAATAGAAGAAATCCAAACCGAAGTTGACGGAATAGCGACAGGTGGAGAGGTGAACACGGGTTCCAACCAAGGTGTGGGCGGAATTCCAATCTTCATCCAAAAAACCGGGGTAGATCTTGAATTCAAAAGTATAAACGCGGCATCCAATAAAGTTTCAGTAATCAACGATGGTCCCAACAATGAAGTAGATATTGATATCAATGAGTCCAATCTTGTAATTACAGGAGGACCTTCAGGAAATATTTCCTCAAATTCAATCTCACAAGGAGATATAGGTGATAATGCAATAGGTCCCGGAGAAATACAGTCAAATGCCGTTTCTTCAGATGAAATTGATGATGATAGTATTTTTAATATAGATATTAATTCAGGTGCTGCAATTAGTGGCACAAAGATAGATCCAAACTTCGGAGCACAGCCCGTAGTGACCACAGGAACCCTGGCCGCTGGGGACACCACAATAACAGGGGATTTAAATGTCAGTAATACTGTTACTGTAGCAGCTACAGTAGTACATCCCGACTACGTCTTTCAAAAATACTTCTTGGGCACCTCTAGTCTTAAAAAAGATTATGAATTCTCTACCCTAGAAAAGGTAGCTCACTTTATAGAAAAACACCACCATCTGCCAGGGATTAAATCAGCCGCAGAAGTTAAAGAAGCAGGTTTTTGGAATCTAACAGAAGGTGCCTTAAAAAACCTCGAAAAAATAGAAGAACTATTCCTGCACACCATTGAGCAGGAAAAAAAGATAGTACAGCTCAAACTTGAAAATGAGACTTTATCCTTGGAACTGGTAACCTTGAAGAAAGACTTGGAAGAAATTAAGGCTTTGCTGAAAAAAGAATAAAACGGCTTTTTTATTGTATAATATTCATATACAGATAATTACGATTTGACTGGAGTCATAATTGGTAATGCCAAATGAATTACCTGCCCAAAATCTTTGACGAAAATAACAGCAGCCGGCAATTCATTACAATGACTTTCACAGACCTACCATTCAACGAAAAGGTTTTGGCTTTCTCTCCGTATTATTAGTTTAATATGCATTAAATCTTATTTTTGTTTTCTAAACTTTTTATCAGGATAACCCCCATATCTTATGAATTTCAAGCTATTTTTTGTTTTTTCTTTCCTATTAATTAGTACAAATTCCATTAGTCAAATTAAAATTGGCACCAACCCGCAAAATTTAGATCCATCTTCAGTTTTGGAACTGGAAAGCACTTCTCGGGCCTTTGTGCTTACTAGGGTGAATACGACCCAAATGAATGCAATTACCCCTCTTCAGGGTGCCTTGGTTTACAATACCGAAACCCAATGTGTCCATTATTACGATGGCATTCAATGGTTGAACCTTTGCGATGCGTTGACCAATTCCGGAAACATTAATTTGGTCGACAATGGAGATGGCACATACACTTTTAGTGATGCCAATAACAATGTCACTGAGATCAATAGCCTCAATGAAAGTTTAGCTGTTGACAATGGAAATCTGGTCTTAACAGATACCGCCGGCAATGCCGTTAGTGTTAAACTTCAAGATTTAAATTCACAGACCTTTACCACTGATGCCATTATCAATACGTTTCCCACCATTTTCATTACCCAAGATGCTAGTGGCACCAGCTTCAATTTTGAGGTAGGTATTATCAATGATGAAAATATTCAGGATGGGTCTATCAAACAAGCTGATTTGGCGGGTTCTTCCGTAGGATCGGCTCAATTAAGAGACAATGCGGTCCGTAATGCTGCAATGGCAGACAATGCAGTAGGATCACCAGAAATTATCAACGGCTCCATACAGCCCATAGATATTGGTCCAGGAACCAGCAATCAGGTACTGACCACCAATACTGCAGGAGCGGTAGAATGGACAGATCAATCGGGGCTGGTTTCTGCGGATGAAGTGGGCTACAATAATGCAAGTTCCAATTTATCGGCTACGAATGTCCAAGAGGCGCTGGATGAATTGGATGGGGCCAACAATACCATCAATCTGGTTGATAATTTAGATGGAACCTACACCTTCACAAAATCAGACGGCACTACAATAACCATACAGGACACCTCCATCTCCACCTTGACCAACAATGGTAACGGCACATATTCCTATACCGATGAATCCGGAACAGTACAGACTATCGACACCAATGGATTTTCTCTAACCAATCTTATTTCTGGCAAACGAATTGCAACCATTACCAAAGCAGACGGCACTTTTAACGACATCAATGAAACGATCACCACAGTAACTGGTACTGCTGGGAGCGGGAAGGCGATAGCCACCTATAACAATGAGAGTGGGACCGCAGTCATAATCAACGAAACGGTAACGAATCTGACCGACACCAATGATGGGTTCATCACCTATACCAATGAGAACGGCACGGTACAAAAAGTAAACAAGTCGGACTTAATTGATAATGGCAACGGTACGTACACCTTTACCAATAATGATGGTAGTGATGTGACCATTGACACTAGGGCCATCTCCAATCCGTACTCGCCCGCTGCTGGGTTAACATCTACCAATGTTGAAGGAGCGTTAAACGAGATCAATACCAATTTAAACAACCTGACCCTAGGTAAGGTTTTAACACAGGGTAATGACGCCGGAGCTCAACGCATAAGAAATGTTTTGGATCCAGCTGCGGCCCAAGACGCTGCGACGAGAAATTATGTCGACACCAAAGTAGGGGAATTGAGCACCTTGGATAACGGAAAAATTTACGTAGGCGACACCTCCAATAATGCACAAGAAGTAATTGTTTCTGGAGATGTTTTTATGAATAATGGAGGAGTGGTTACTATACAACCCAATGTGATAACCTCCTCTAAAATTCTAAATGAAACCATTTTATCCGAGGACATCACCAATGGAACGATTGCAACTGTTGATATCGCCAATGATGCTGTTGACAATACCAAACTTGCGGATGATGCGGTCCGAGTTGAAAACATTTTAAATGGAACTTCCCATCAAATATTAAGAACAAATACAGTCGGGAATGCAGTTGAATGGAGTTCCCAAATTAGTGTAGATCCTGGCAACGACATTTCTGTCAGTGCATCCGATGGAGGAGTATTCTACGATGATGCAGCCCTACAATCGGACATTGCGACCAATACCGCCAATATCAGTTCCAATGATACCGATATTGCCAACAATACGGCGGCCATCGCCACCAAGGAGGATTCGGCCAACAAATCGGACAATACCGCCCTGGGAAATTCGATTGTCCTGTTCCCGACGCAGAATGCCGTGAAGACCTATGTGGACAATGAGATCACCGCTTCCAACCAGACCATCGTCAGTGGGGATGCGGGCAACGATATTACCGCGAGCATCACCGATGGAGGGGCGTTCTACGATGATGCGGCCCTACAATCGGACATTGCGGCCAATACCGCCAATATCAGTTCCAACGATACCGATATTGCCAACAATACGGCGGCCATCGCCACCAAGGAGGATTCGGCCAACAAATCGGACAATACCGCCCT